>JBJEGU010000047.1:0-146501 GCA_051875415.1 Marinilabiliaceae bacterium | reverse complement strand
GCCGAGGGGTTGAGATAGATGCCCATAAGGCGGTCCTCCTTTGCTTTTGGTCGTTGGTTATGGACAAATATAAGCAAAAAGGGGCTTTGCCACAATTCGCATATGGCAAGGCCCTACCTTACTGACACTCAACGGTGTTCATTGTCAATAGGAGACGAACTCGGTCTTCGACCGGACATCGGACGAGATGGCGCGGGCTGCGGAGCGTGCGTCGAAATCGACAGGGCAAGACGTGAAATCGGGAGTGTTATACGAGTCCAGGAGCTCGGAATAGAACTTTTTAGGGCTTCGCTGTGGCAGCATGAATGGCTTGGAGCAATTTCCGTCGGTGTCGACCTCGGCCAGATAGAGGCGAGTGTAAAGGCCGTCGTCACGCCGCGATGTGAAGACGAACCAATGCGAGCCGATGCTCCAGTTGTGCCAGCTGTCGGCATCATCACTATTAGCCTCGGCCAGAGCATGGACCTCGCCCGTGCGCAAATCGAGCAGACGATTGTCTGACTCACGATGCCAAATGGGGAAACAGCCGTAGTCGCTGACTGTGAACAAGAGGAAACGACCATCGTACGACGGCCGCGGATGCGCCGCACTGCACCCTGCCGCCCGCGCGTTATAGACAGTGTCGCCCCTGTCGCCAAAAGCACCCGACGCAGGGTCGAAATCAATCCGGCAGATATTGTACTTGATGTCCTTATACCCCTCGGGGATGGGCTGAGCGAGGGCGGAGCAGAAGTAGAGCGACTTGCCGTCGGCCGAGAAGGCGGGATAGGTCTCAAGATGATCGGGCGTCATAATAAGCGAGTCGGAGACGATGCGCCTCGTGGCCGGATGGTATACAAAGAGGTCGGAGGAGGTGTCGAAGACCTCGATACGCTCATTGCGCACGGCGTGGAAGCTCTGGCTGGTTGTGTTTGTGGAGTAGGCGCACCAGTCGCCCGACGGATGCCACGAGGGGTAGACCATTGAGCCGCCGAGGCTGTCGTTGCGGGCGGCAAGCCAGTCGTCGGAGGCGGCGGAGCGGACAAAAGTGGCGCCATGCGCCCCGCGGACATGGAAAGTGAAACGGTCGGGGACAGTGTGGCGCGCCGTATGGCAATTGACGCACGCCCCCGGCACGTTCGTATTGTCAAAGATGGCCGACTCGTCGAAATCGGCCAGGCAACGCTGATAGATGCCCATATGGCCATAGACCTCATAGCCCGGGGCTATGCGCCTGTAAGTGAGCCCCCAATCGTCCAACGGGTTGCGGCTGACGCTTACGGTGAACGGATCATACTCAGCCCACTCGCCATTCTTTTTGACAAAGAGCCGGAAGCTCAGGCTGCCACCGACGTTGAGCAGCGTAAGGTCGTGCCAGCCGTCAATGTCGAAGTCGGCAGTCCGTCCCGAAGCGGTCAACTTGCCTCCGCGCGAACCTGTGACCTCGACGTAGAGGCGGTCGAAATCGTCGTCAGCAAGGTCGAAGCAGAGAGGGGCGATGCCGGCGGGTATCGTCACGCCGACGTAGTCGGGGTAGATTGCGGGCGCAGGACCGGCTTTGCGGGCGTTCTCGGGCCTTCCGCCACATCCGCAGAGGAGCATGGCGAAAAGGGTGGAGAGGAGTAATAAGACATGTCTGTTCATTTTGGGGGAATGGCTATTGATGTTGGGCGGAGAGGATATAGTGCCAGGCATTGCCGGAGAGCGGGGGCTGCGATAGTTCGGGGCTCACAGGGTTGGCGAGGTAGGCACGGAAGAATGCGGCCGTGCCCCGGACGGCGGCAGCGTCGACGCTGTAGGGCATTCCCTTAAGGTCGTGATGCTCTTGCAGATAGAGACCGACGAGGATCTCCTGGAAGGCGTGGGGGATGGCACGATAGCCGGCAAGCTTGCCGAGCGGGTAGTAAAGTTTGAACTTGGCAAGGTCGCGGCTGAGCAGCGCATGGCAGACAAGGTACTCGTATGCCATACGGTTCTCGCGGCAGCCGGAGAAGAGGAGGCCGAGCATCTGATCCATCTCGCTGTCGGAGAAGAGGAAATCGTCGCCCTTGTGCCTCATCCGGCGAAGCGGGCCATACTCTGGGTCGGCATCGATGGCCGCCTCATTGCCAAGCATGGCGAGGCGCGACTCGGCGTATGACTTGTAAAAGAGCGACAATCGGAGCTGAAGCAGGTGCTTGCGGGCTATGGCGTAGTTGCCGTTGACAATCTCGCAATCGACAATGCGCCGCGTCAGGCGTCCGCTGCGGCGGAAATCGGGGATGGCCTGCTGGGCCTCGAACATGAAGCGCTCGCAGTCGTTCACCATCCCGAGGCGGTAGAAGACCTCGGCTGTGATGACGGGCGCAAGCATGTCGCGCGAGAAGGAGGGGATCAGCCCCTCAGGCCCATTCTGATAATAGTGGAAAATATTGTCGGCCAACTCGCCCTTGCGGCTCAACGCCAAGTTGACGCAAGCCACGGTGAGAGGCGTTGGCGACACCTGCGTCCGCCCTTTCTCCAATACGGAATCCCACTGGCGAGTCCGCACGAGATAGTCATACTCGACAAGGTCGTGGCCGATGCCGCCATAGAGGTTCCGAAGCCCGACAAACGAGCCGACAGCGAGGGCGACAGCCACTACAAGCCATGCCGCCCGCGGCACAGCCCTCACAGCCCGGAGCTTGAACGCCAAGGGCAGAAGAGCCGTCAGGGCGATGACGAGGGATTGGAGGGTGGGGTCATACTCGGGATAGCGGTAGTAGAAAAGCCCCGCAAAGAGCCGCCAGACAGGATAGCCAGACAAAAAACAGGAGCCGCCGACCGCAAGAGGTACGAGGAGCAGGACGACCACCGCGCGCAGGCGGCCACCACGCCACTCACGGGCGGCGACAAGCACGGCGAAGGCGAAGACAGCCGGCCCGGCAAGCCAATAGACGACCAATGTCATCACGAGCAACGCCACGAGACGCACGACGCCAGCGAGACGCACGCCAAGGCGGAGCCACACCGCCGAAAAGGCAAGCGACACGACGAGCGAGACTGGGAGACAAGGCAGCACACTGACATCGCTCATCAACGCCCAAAGGGCGAGCGGAGGCAGGAAACTGAGCGTGAAGCCCGCCTCTGCGGCACCGAAAGCGCGGCAATGAAACCAGACGAGCCACTGAATGGCGACAAACCACGCCGTGAGGAGCAACGCCCCGACGACGTAGACATAGTTGAACTGGACGCAGAACTCAGCCACCCAGGCCGCAAAGCCGCCAGGCAGGGCGAGCCGCTCCGCCAGATAGTCCGCCGACCAGAGGAAGAGCTGGTACTGCTCATGCCACAGGAGCAGGCTGACATGCGGAAAGACCCAGAAGCAAAGCATGGCGACCGCAAAGACGAGCGTCAGGAGTGTGTGAGAATGTTTGAAGGAGAGCATCAGGAGTCTTGATTACGCGGGAGCGACGCATTTTCGTCACCCCGACATGGCAAAAGTAGAAGAAAATCACCGTTATACGTCGCGGCCATCACAATAAAAGGACCTCCCCCGACGCCATGCGTTAGCAGACGACGGGGGAGAGACCCAAGTAAACTAATTCGGATGAATTAGAGTGAGAGTGCTACTCTGTCACCTCCTCAAAGAGGTAGAACCATGCGCAGCTGTTCATAGCATGCTCCGGAGCCGTGATAGTCAGGCACTTGACTTCGTTTCCGTCGCGGTCCTCCTTCTCAGTGACGAGAATGTAGAAGTCGTTGAAGACCTTCTCTGCGTCGTTGACATTGATGCCGAGGGGCACAACGAAGTTCTTGTCAGCATCGTTGCAGTCGAAGTGGAGGACGCCCTTGTCCCACTTCTCGTCCTGATGCTTGAGGGGGAGTACTGCGAATTTGCACTGTGCGCCATCGGCCGAAGTTGCGACGCCAGTCGTGAAGTCGAGGGTGAAGGTCGCGTCCTTACCGTTACGGCCGACGCCATTCACCTTCTCAGCAGCCTGCCCGTCGATGTCGGCGAGGTTGACAGTCCACCAGGCGGGGCCGTTGCCCGAAGCCCAAGGACCGTTGCCCCATACTGCGGCGTTGCCAGTGTACCACTTCCAAGTGGTCTTGTTATTATCACCGCTGAGGAATTCGACGACCTCGGGCTTTGTCGTCCAGCCCGTCACCTCATAAGAGCCGAGCGAGATGGAGTCGGATGCGCCAGTCGTGTAGTACTTCTTCATGGTGATCTCGTAGTTGCCCTTGTCAGAGATTACGAGCAGCTTGTCGCTATTGAGGGTGCTCGAAGTCTTCACCTCCTTGGTGTCCTTGTCGATGAGGAACCATTCGGTGAGGACGCCGTTCTTGTTGGAGACAGTCCAGACGTTGCCCTTGATGTCGCCGTCAGTCTCCTGCTCTATGGTCACCTTGTCGTCGGACCATGAGTCGTCGAAGGCCTTGACATCCTCGCCGAGCCTGTCGGTTATGGCCGACGTGAGCGTAGAGAGGACATCGACCTTGACAGTGAGCACCTTAGTGAAGTCGGTGACGCGGTTGTGGGCCTTGAGGGTGATGTCGACGTCGCCGGTCTTAGTCACGAGGAGCGTGTCGTATGACTTCGACGAGAGGGTGGAGGCCTCGATGAGCTGATCGACTGTCCACTGCACGGTTATGGGCGAGGTGCACTCGACCACAATCTTGTTGGTGTTCTTGCCGTCGACGACGATAGGCGTTGCCGTGGCCTGGATGTTGTCGGCCGTGACGCCACTGGCATCGAAGCCCGAGCCGATGTCGTCCTTGTCGGGGTCGCAAGCGGTCAAGCCCGCCAGCGCCGCAGCCGCCATTGCAATATATAACTTGTTCATAAGTGATTCTTGAGCTAATTAGATATCCCTACCATTGTTGATATTCAGAATCGGCACCGTCATAGCCAGGGTTCTGAGCCACGACTCCCATGCTTATCTGAGTGTCAGGCATCTTCATGAAGCCTGCGGTCGCATTGTAGCGCGCCCTGTAGCCGCCAGAGTGAGCCGTGTTGGTGCTCTCGTTGCCCTTGATGTAGATCTTCACGCCGGTCTGCCTCTCGAGGGCGTCGGCCGCGATGTGCCAACGGCGGATGTCGTTCCAACGGAGACCCTCGCATGCGAGCTCCCAACGGCGCTCGTTCTGAAGGTTCTCAAGCGTATAGGGCTTTGCGGGGAGTCCGGCACGCTCGCGGACCCTGTTCATGCCCGTAGCGTCCTTCTTGAGCTCGCTCTGCATGAGCAGGACGTCGGCGAAGCGGATGAGGACGAGGTCATGAATGTTGTTGGTCTGCATATTCTCAGCGCCATTCTCCCAGGTGCCTGCGTACATGATGTTCTCGAAGGTGCAGGAGTAGCCTGACTTCTGGTCAGCATTCTTGGCCGAGATAGGGCAAAGCTTCTTGCCGTAGTAGTCAGTCTCCTGGATGAAGTCGCCCCAGCCGCCCTTGGCATAGGTGTCGCGCTCACGCCAGTCCTGAATGGTGGCATCGAGGCGCATATCGTTAGGCTCAGCGGCCTTCCAATCGTCGACAAGGTTAGGAGCGACAGGGCCTGCGCCCCAGCCCTGACCGAAGGGGAACGTGTTGCCGTATTCCTGACCACCGCGGACACCGAGGTGAAGGGCGAGGCCGTTGGCGTAGCCGATTGTGGTGTTCCACGAAGCGAACCTGCTGAACTTGACGGAGAAGAGAGTCTCGGGGTTGACAGCGCCGTCGTCCTCGGCCCAGGTAACGTCCTTGATGCCAGGGTAGAAAGCATCATAGTCTTCCTTAGTGTACTTGTTGCTGTAGGCCCAGAGGGAACGGAAGTCAGTATTGAGGCTGTAGCCGGAGTTCTCGACGCAGTCGTCGATGGCGTCGATGACGTTCTGCTTAGTCAGCGTAGAGCCGTCGGGCAGCTCGACGGAGGTGATGGCATCCTCGTTGTAGGAGGTGCTAACCATATCTTGAATGGACGTGCCGTTGCAGAACATGCCAGCATAGAAGAGCCAAGCCCTGCCGAGCATGGCCTCGGCCGCATACTTGTCGACTCGGCCGGCATTCGTAGCCGCTGTCCTCTGAGCGGGGAGAAGCTTGACGGCGTCGCGGAGATCCTGAAGGATCTGCTTCCAGACGTCGGTTATCTCTCCCTGCGGCACGACATTGCTGCCGGGGACGGTGCGAACAGGCACATTGCCGTACATCGAGGCCAGCGTGTAGTAGTTGAACGCGCGGAGGAAGAGGGTCTCACCTATCATCTTGTTCTTGACGGTGTCGGCGAGGCTTGCGCTCTCGAAGGCCTGGATGAGTCCGTTGGCGCGGTTGATGACGTCGTACTTCTTGACGAAGCAGTTGTTCGTCATGTCGGAGTTGTAGTTGCAGAGCAGGTCGACGGCCTGCATCAGCTTGTCGTTCTCGCCGCCGCCGCCCAGCATGTCGTCGCTGGCGAGGAGGGCGGTGTAGATGAATGAGCTGGACTGCGGATCCTCCATCACACTGTTAAGACCCTGATAGACACCGGCCAACATGGACAGGGCGTCGGTCTCCGTGGCGGGGAAGTTGCCGGCCGACATCTCGCCGATGTTCTCAACGTCGTCTATGTCGCACGACGCCAAGCCGAGAGCAACGGAAGCGGAAGCCGCCAGTAGATATATCTTTTTCATTGCTTATTCTCCTATTAAAAGTTAGAATTTGACATTGACGCCAACCAGGTAGGTGCGAGGCTGAGGATAGTTGCCAACGTCGACACCGGTTACCCAAGGCTCATCGTCGTTGAGCGATGTGCCGCACTCAGGATCCATGCCCTTGTAGTCGGTAATGGTGAAGAGGTTCTGAGCCGTGAAGTAGACACGGAGCTGCTGGATAGGCATCTTGACAATCTTAGTGATGTCGCAGCCGAGGGTCAGGTTCTGGAGGCGGAAGTAGTCGGCATCCTCGATGTAGATGTCGGAAATCTGCTGCCAGTTAGGACCGGCGTTCATACGGGCGAAGCGCGGATATTTGTCGCTGGTGCCCTTACCGTTCCAGTAGCTGTAGACCTCGGTGGTGAAGTTCTCCTGGTTGCCATCGGCGAACTTACGATAGGAGCGAGCCACCTGCTGGCCGAGAGCCGAGAAGCCTACGACATTGAGGTCGAGGAACTTCCAAGTGACGCCGAGGTTGATGCCCATGGTCACGTCGGGATGCGGGTCGCCAAGCTCAGTCTTGTCGTCGGCGTCAATCTTGCCATCGCCATTGACATCGACGAACTTGAGGTCGCCCGGCTGGATGCCAGTGCCCTGGAGCGAGTTGGCAGCGCTGCCGCCGCAGTTCTTATTGAGGTAGTCCTGCACGTCCTTCTCATCCTGCATGACGCCGGCGGTCTTGTAGCCCCAGAAATAGCCGATGGGGTGACCCTCCTCGAAGCGGGCAATGTAGCCCGTGCCCTGCGAGAGGAGGTCGTTGCCGCCGTTGATGTACTTCTGGCTTGAGTTGATCTTGGTGACCTCGTTCTTGTTGTAGGCTATGTTGTAGCCGACGTTGTAGCTGAGGTCCTTAGTGATATCGTCGTGCCAGTTGAGCGCGACCTCGATACCCTTGTTCTCGATGGTGCCTGCGTTAGCCCACTTGCTGTCGAAGCCTGTGGAGGCGTCGGCGGGGACGGTCACGAGGAGGTCCTTGGTCTTCTTGTTATACCAGTCGAATGTGAGGCCGAGACGGCTGTCGAGGAAGCGGGCGTCGAAACCGATGTTTGTCTGCTCCGAGGTCTCCCAAGTCAGATCCTTGTTCTCAGGACGAGCGACGCGCGCGCCGGAGGTCTGGGAGTCGACCACATTGCCGAAAGAGTAGTTGATGTTCGAGTTGAACTCGTAGGTAGAGGCCCACTGGAAGTTGGCCATGGAGCCGGCGTTGCCGTTCTGGCCCCAGCCGGCGCGAATCTTGAAGAAGTCGAGCCAAGAGGCGCTCTCCATGAAGCCCTCATTGGAGACTACCCAGCCTGCGCTGACAGAGGGGAAGAAGCCCCAACGCTCGCCCGGGGCGAACTTGCTGTTGCCGTCGCCACGGAAGATGGCGGAGAGCATGTAACGCTCGCTGAAGTCGTAGTTGACACGACCGAAGAACGAGAGTGTGCGGGTGTCGGCATAAGGCTCGCCACTGACGGTTGCAGCGTTGGTTCGGTTCTTCATGTAGCTCATGTAGGCGTGCTTGAAGTCGCCGAAGACGGAGTTGGTGGCGGTAGCCGTGAGGGTGAAGCCGAAGTCGGGCTTGCTCTGGCCGAACTCGCTACCGACCATGATGTCGAAGTGGTTGGCGGCGCCGGCAGTGAACTTGTAGGTAAGGGTGTTGGTGGTGCCCCACGACCAGCCTGTGCCTATCTGGTTCTGAGCCTTGTCGCTACCCTCGGTGATGAAGGTGTCGGCATTGGTGTCGTTGGCATTGAAGACGCCCTCGTAGTTGCGGTAGGTATTGGTGTTGCGGTTATAGTTGACCTGGCCGTGGTAGACGAGGTCCTTGATGGGCTGAACATCAATATACGCAGTGAGGTTCATCGTGTAGTTCACACTCTTGTTGTTACCGCTCTGGCGGTTGACAAGGGTGAGGATGGGGTTGCTGGTGTAGCTGTTGAACTTCTTGATGCCCTCGGAGCCGAATTTGTTGAGATCCTCGTTGTCGAAGAGCTTGCCGTCCTTATTATAAACGGGGACAAGCGGGTTGGCGCGAAGCATGGTAGAGAGGGCGTTGGAGTACTGGTTTCCGATCTGGATGCCCTGGTTCTGCTTGTGCGAGTAGTAGAGGTTCTCGCCCACCTTGATGATGTCGCGGTTGTCGTCGCCGCGCCAGAGGACGTGTTCCGAGTTGAGTCGGAGAGTGAAGCGGCGGAAGTCGGACTTAACGACGTTGCCGAATACGCCGTCCTGATACTGGTAGCCAGCGCCGAACGAGAAGGTGCTGCGGTCGGAGCCGCCGGACATGTTGATGGCGTGGGTTGTGGTCATCGCGTTCTTGTTGCGAATCTCGTCAATCCAGTCGGTGCCGGAGTTGGAGCCGTTCTTGTAGGCCTCAAGAATGTCGGCGTCGACATACTTGCTCCAGTCGTAGACGTCGGAGCCGCTGTTGAAGGCCATCTGATCCTGGACCTCCATATACTGCTTAGCCGTCAGCATCTGCGGCAGGCGGTATACGTTGGACCATCCGATGGTGCCGTCGTAGGTGACCTGCATTGCGCCGGCCTTGCCTCGCTTGGTGGTTACGAGGATGACGCCGTTGGCGGCTGCTGAGCCGTAGATGGCGCATGATGCGGCATCCTTAAGGACATCGATACGCTCGATGTCGGCGGGGTTGATATTGTTGATGTCGCCGCCCGAGACACCGTCAATGACGTAGAGAGGGTCGGTGCTGCCGTTGGTACCCGCACCGCGGATGGAGATCTTGAAGCCGTCGCCAGGCTGGCCGGAGTTGGCCTGGATGGAGACTCCAGGGGTCTGGCTCTGGAGAGCGCCGAGGACCTGGGTGGTGCTCATCTTCTGGATGTCGTCGCCCTTGACCTCGACGGTGGCACCAGTGACGAGCTTCTTCTTCTGGACGCCGTAGCCCACGACAACGACGTCGTCAAGCTCCTTGGTGTCGCTAACCATCTGGGCGTTGACCGAGTTGCCGACGATGTCGAGCGTCTGAGTCTCAAAGCCGATGAAGGAGAAAGAGAGCTGCTTGGCGTCGTCGACATTGATGCTGTACTTACCGTCGAAGTCAGTCACCGTGCCGATCGTCGTGCCAGGCACTACGACGGCGACACCCGGCAGAGGCTGGTTAGAGTCGTCGGTAACGACACCCGTAACCTCCCTGCTCTGCGCCAGAGCCGCCAGAGAGGACAGCATCAGGCACGCAGCCGTGAGAAGGGTTCTTCTTTTTTGTTTCATAAGACAAAAGTTATACTTGAGTAAATTTCTGTTTGCGCATCGCCACTGCATAAAGCACCGTTCGCTTCGTAATGGCAATACGTTGCTCAGCCGTGACTACATGGTTCAATTAAATAGTTGAATGCAATCATCGATTTCACGGCAACAAATTTACACAGTAGTTAACGATTGGCATAGTACTTTCTTAACTTTCTATTGTAAAAAAAAAACAATCGAACGCCTCATCTCAATTTATGGCTCGCCAAAGCCAGACATACTTCCCGATGGTACACCCCGACATGGGGGGCTTCAAAAAGAAGCCTAACATTATCATATTGTTCTTCAATAAATTAGCAGCCAATCCAGCCATCGCGCCGCACCCGTCCTATTCACTTTTTATCCACTAAGAGCCACACGCGCGTCCACCAATGGCAACTCCACATAACAGCATAAAAGTGAGCAAAATGTGCAGTCCCGCATAACATTTCTATACCTTGCGTGGTTTGCAAAAATTGACATACCCAACGACCCTTAACCCATCAAAACCTATTTCCTCTAAGGCCATTCGCAACGCGTTTGGCAAGGCGACATCGACAGCCGCACTGCGCCCTGCCGGAGCAGCAGGAAGCGCAACATACATTTGCACAATCCGTTCGCCGCAATATCATAGCCACATTGCAAACGGGAGCGGGCCTCGCTACATCTCAGGACCTCGCAGCGGCGGCTGATGAGCAGCGGCCAAAACGAAAGATTCCCCGGGACGCGCATACCGCCGTCCCGGGGAATCTCTTTCTCAGTGTCTCACTGCCCGCCCGTCAGACAATCAATGGGCGCGCGTAAGCTTATCGCATTAGATGTGCGCGGCAACCCAGTCGCCGACCTCGCTCGTGGAGTGCTTCTCGCCATCGCCAGCCAGATCCTCAGTGACGTAGCCCTGCTCGATGGAGGCGGTAACGGCGTCGCGGATGGCCTTGCCCTCGGCCTTGAGCTTGAAAGCGTACTCGAACATCATGGCCGCGGAGAGGATGGTGGCCAGGGGGTTGGCAATGTTCTTGCCTGCAGCCTGCGGGTAGGAGCCGTGGATAGGCTCGAAGAGGCTGGTGTGCTCGCCGATGGAGGCGGAGGCGAGGAGGCCCATGGAGCCGGCGATGACGCTGGCCTCATCGGTCAGGATGTCGCCGAAGGTGTTCTCAGTGACGAGGACGTCGAAGAACTTGGGGCATGTGACAATCTTCATTGCCGCATTGTCGACGAACATATAGTCCGTTGTGACGTCGGGGTACTTGGGTGCCATCTCCTGAGCCACCTCGCGCCAGAGGCGTGAAGACTCGAGGACGTTGGCCTTGTCGACGACGGTGAGGTGCTTGCGGCGGAGCTGTGCATACTCGAAGGCGAGCTTGAGGATCCGCTCAACCTCGAAACGATGGTAGAGGTTGGTGTCGAAGGCCGTGTCGCCATTGTCGCGGCGGCCCTTCTCGCCGAAATACATGCCGCCAGTGAGCTCGCGGACGCAGAGGAACTCGGCACCCTCGACGAGCTCGCGCTTCAGCGGGCTCTTGTCGATGAGGCTCTTGTAGGTCTCCATGGGCCTGAGGTTGGCGAAGAGGCCGAGCTTCTTGCGCATGGCGAGGAGGCCGTTCTCAGGGCGCACCTTGGCGGTGGGGTTGTTATCGTAGCGCGGGTCGCCCACGGCTCCGAAGAGCACGGCGTCGCTATTGAGGCAGATCTGGAAAGTGTCCTCGGGGAAGGGGTCGCCGGTGGCGTCGATGGCGCAAGCGCCGACAAGACCCTTGGTGAAGGTGGCCTCATGTCCGAACTTTTTGCAAACAGCGTTGACGGCCTTAACGGCCTGCTCAACGACCTCGGGGCCGATGCCGTCGCCGGGGAGGAGTGCGATATTGAATTTCATCTGGTTAAGTAGTTAATTATCTTACCTTTGCTCAATGATGTTTAGCATCTTGACGGTGGCCTTGATGGCGGCCTCGGTCTGGTCGGCATCGAGTCCGCGGGTGCGAATCTCGCTGTCGCCGTCGGACCACACGATGACGGTCTCGACAAGGGCGTCGGTCTTGCCGCCGGGGGGGATTGACACCTTATAGTCCACAAGGCGCGGGTGGTTGCGGCCGAGGCGGTCGTATATCTTCCACAGGGCCTTCATGAAGGCGTCGTACTGACCGTCGCCCCGGCTTGTGTCCTCATACTCCTGACCGTCGATTGAGAGACGTACGGTGGCCACGGGCTTGAGGCCGCGCGTGAGCGAGAGACAGTAGTTGACCACCTTGATGGCGTCGGGCTTATGCTGCGCCGACGATGGCAACGCCCCGCGGAGGACGTCGGCCACGATGAAGGGCAGGTCCTCGGCCGAGAGACTCTCCTTCTTGTCGCCAAGCTCTATGACCCTCTGCGTCACGAGCTTAATCTGCTCCGAGGAGAGGTTCATCCCGAGTTCCTGAAGGTTCTTGGCTATGTTGGCCTTGCCGGAGAGCTTGCCGAGGGCGTAGCGGCGGACGCGGCCGAAACGCTCGGGCAGGAGCGGGTTGCAGTAGAGGTTGCCCTTGTTGTCGCCGTCGGCGTGGACGCCGGCCGTCTGGGTGAAGACGGAGTCGCCCACGACGGGCTTGTTGTCGGGTATCCGGACACCGGAGAGGCTCTCGACGAGTCGGCAGACGTGGGTCAGCCTCTTCTCGTTGATGGCGTTAGGCACTCGGAGCATGTCGTTGAGCACGGCCACGACGCTCGCGAGCGGAGCGTTGCCGGCCCTCTCGCCGAGTCCGTTGACGGTGGTGTGGAGACCCGTCACGCCGCCGCGCACGGCCTCGAGGACGTTAGCCACGGCGAGGTCGTAGTCGTTGTGCGCGTGGAAGTCGAAGCGGACGCCTGGGTAGCGCGTCGTCATCTCGCGGCAGAGTTGGAATGTCTCGTCGGGCGTGAGGACGCCAAGGGTATCGGGCAGCATGAAACGCTCGATGGGCTCGGTCTTGAGGCGGTCCACCATATAGTAGACGTAGTCGCGCGAGTCGCGCATGCCGTTGCTCCAGTCCTCAAGGTAGAGATTGACGCGGAGGCCCTTCTTGGCGGCCATGGCGATGTTGGCGATTATGTCGTCGGCATGCTCCTCGGGCGTCTTGCGGAGCTGCTCCGTGACGTGGTGGAGCGAGCCTTTGGCCAGAAGGTTGATGACCTTGCCGCCGGCGCGGGTGATCCAGTCGATGGAGACGCCGCCGTCGACGAAGCCGAGCACCTCGACCTTGCCAAGATGGCCGTTCTTCTTAGCCCACTGGCAGATGTCAGTGGCCGCCTCAAGTTCGCCGGCCGACACGCGAGCCGAGGCTATCTCGATACGGTCGACAAGGGCCTCCTCAATGAGCATCTTGGCTATGGAGAGTTTCTCGCCGTGGTTGAACGAGACGCCGGCTGTCTGCTCGCCGTCGCGCAGCGTCGTATCGAGGATTTCGAGCATCGTGCTGTCCGTTAAGGATTTAGGGTAGAACGAGACTTAGTATTTAGCGGCCTTGGCCTCGTAGGCCTCGGTCTTGGCCTTGTTGGTGAGGAGGTAGTCGATGTCGTCGAGGCCGT
This sequence comes from Marinilabiliaceae bacterium, assembly GCA_051875415.1. Taxonomy (GTDB): domain Bacteria; phylum Bacteroidota; class Bacteroidia; order Bacteroidales; family Marinilabiliaceae; genus W3P20-009. The sequence continues at coordinate 133,124 of JBJEGU010000047.1, read as the reverse complement.
TCATGAGGCAGTGCTTCTTGTAGCCGTTGATCTCGAACTTCTCGCTCTTGCCTGTGGCCTCGTTGGTTATAGTCTGGTTGGGGAGGTCGACCTTGACCTTCATCTTGGGATCCGCCTTGATGGAGGCGAAGAGCTCGGCGAGGAAGCCCTCGGTCACCACGACGGGGAGGACGAAGTTGTTGAGCTCGTTGTTCTTATGGATGTCGGCGAAGAAGCTTGAGACGACGACGCGGAAGCCATAGCCGGCGATGGCCCATGCGGCATGCTCGCGGCTGGAGCCTGAGCCGAAGTTCTTGCCGGCCACGAGGATGCAGCCGGAGTAGGTCGGGTCGTTGAGGACGAAGTCCTTCTTAGTGCCATCGGGGTTGAAACGCCAGTCGCGGAAGAGGTTGTCGCCGAAGAACTTCTCCTCCTTGGTGGTGGCCTTGAGGAAACGCGCGGGGATAATCTGGTCGGTGTCGACGTTCTCTATGGGCAGGGGCACGCATGTGCTCTCTATAATGTCAAATTTCTGTTTCATCGTCAAAAAAAGCTCTTAGTATGACAATTTGCCGCGTCGGCGCGGGCGAAAGGCCATACGCCCTGCCTGCGGCGACGCTATACGGCGAAATTACGAAATTAATGTGTATTTCGGCCCGATGCTGTGAAAGATATGCGCCCCGTGTTGCGCACGTGAGCATCGGGAGGCATTCCGCGGCCGGCCTTTAGTCCTGAGTCGGATAAACGAGGTTGGCGTCGGTGATGACGTCGAGGACCTCCGTAAGGTATTTGCGGGCCTCATATTTGGCCATGGGGAGGTCGTGGAGGAGGTAGTTGCCGCAGTCCTTAGGGGCCTGGCCGGGGATCTCGCCCTCGTAGTCGGCGATGAACCTGAAGGTCTTGCGCATAAGGTCGACGATGTCGCGGCTCTGGAGGTCGCCCCTCATGAGGAGGTAGTTGCCCGTGAGGCAGCCCATGGGCCCCCAGTAGACTATGCGGTCCTTCCACTGGGGGTCGTTGCGGAGGTAGGTGGCCGCGAGGTGCTCAATGGTGTGGATGGCGCCATTGTGGAGGCACGGCTCCTGGTTGGGGACTTTCATACGGATGTCGAAAGTGGTTACGACCTCGCCGCCGACGTTGTCCTTGCGGCTGACGTAGATGCCGCGGAGGAGCTTGTTGTGGTTGATGGTGAAGCTTGGGATCTTATCCATCGTGCTGACTTATTATTTGTTGAGAAATGTTCAGATGCTCTGGAGGAAGGCCTTGGTGACGTTGAACGAGCCGTTGGCCATGGTTGCCCAGAAATCGTAGTACTGCCGGGCTTTCTCGTCTTTGAGGGGGACGTCGCTTATGATGCGGAATGAGACGAAGGGGACGCCGTAGACGTGGCACGTCTGGGCGATGGAGCAGCTCTCCATATCGACGGCCGTGGCCTCGGGAAAGTGGGCTAAAATCTCTCGCATCTTCTCCTTTGAGTCGACGAACCATTCGCCACTGACGATGAGGCCCGAATGGACACGGGGCAGGTCGACGCCCGACATCTCATTCAGGGCCAAGGCTTTGGCCACGTAATCGGCAGGCGACGCGAACCGCGCGGGCATCCCGAGAATCTGGCCGAACTCGCACTCAGAGCCGCAATAGGCGTCGTGATAGACGCAATGGGTGGAGACGACGACCTCCGTGACCTCAAGGCCGGCATCCGCGCCGCCCGCCACGCCCGACGAGATGACAAGGTCGGGACTGAAGCCGTCAATCATCTCCACCGCGCCGATGGCGCTGTTCACCTTACCAATGCCGCACTGCATCATGACCACCTCGTTGGAGCCAATGTTGCCGATGGCGAAAAGCCGCCCCGCGCGGTTCTCAGTGCGCTCATCGGACAGGAGGGCCCTGAGCTGGGCGAACTCCTTGTCCATGGCGACTATCAAGCCAATCCTCATCAGAGTCGAGAGTCTTTAGTAATATTAATATGTGTGTCGGTCGCGAAGATAGCTATTCCCGCCCTTGTTTTTCGAATGGAATGCAACTTGGTTGTAAGGCAAATGGGCTTATATTCGCGAATATGAAAAGGATAGGGACGACAGGCAGGGCTAAAGCGGCAACCGCTTTGCGCACTGTGGCCATGGCGGTTGCCGTCATGGCCCTCCTGACGGCACTGGTCGTTCCCCATCACCACCACCGCACGGGCATATGCGTGGCCACGACAGAGTGCCACGTCGGACAGCACGGGCATGACGGAGCCGACACGCGCGGCGGGGCCCCGTGCATCGACAAGGAGGCGTTCATCAACGCCAAGAAGCAAACCACAAGCGGCAGGACGTCAACCATCTGCCCGAGCCTCGCCACCGCGACAGAGGCCGGCCACGCAACTGCCGAGCAACCGATCACGAAACTCCTGAGGGTCGCAAGCGACGACCCCACCCCCACCCCGCCACCTACGGCGGGCCACGGGATGAGAGCGCCACCAGCGGCGTAGAGGGCGAGAGCAGCCCCCGCAAATCCGTATTCCACACATTATTAAATGATTTTCGAAAGCCGTTCAAAGGGCTTTCGAAAGGGTAGGAATTTAACCCTACGGCATTAGCGCCCCCCCTTATGACCAAGGGGAGGAATATGCGCGCACACTCCCCAAAACACGACACGTAAACAAATGAAAACAAGCAAAATAGCGATATTGGCACTGTTGCCACTCACTGTCCTTTCCTTCGGCCGATGCACGGGCGACCGCCACGAGGAGGGACACGACCACCACCACGAGGCCGAGGAGACCCACGAGAAGCTCGGCCCCGACGACATCCACTTCACCGACGCGCAGGCCAAGGCCGCAGGACTGACGATAGACACTGCGCGGCGCAATGCGGACTTCGCCCCCACACTCTCCTGCGGAGGCGCGATAGAGGCCACGGCCACGGGCAGCGCGACGATAGTGGCCCCCGTGAGCGGCGTTGTGAGCATATTCGACACGGGCCTCGCCCCGGGCGCATTCCTGGGCAAGGGCAAGGCGGTGGCCACGATCTCGGGCAAGGCGGTGCAGGACGGCGACGCCGCGGCCAAGGCCAAATATGAGTACATGGCCGCCAAGAAAGACTACGACCGCCAGGCGAGCCTCGCCGCCGACAAGATTGTGAGCCAGCGCGAGCTGGAGGACGCCAAGCTGCGCCTGGCCAAGGCCCATGCGGCCTACGAGGCCGTGGCGGAGCGGATGACGGAGGGCGGCGTGGCCGTGACGTCGCCCGTGGCGGGCCACGTGACGAGCGTAGTCGTCGAGCACGGCCAATACGTGACGGCGGGCCAGGCCTTGGCCACCGTGGAGCGGTGCGGGAGCAAGAGGCTGCGGGTGGACGTGCCGGAGCGTCACTTCGGCCTGCTGAGGCGCGTCGTGTCGGCCAATTTCACGACCTCGGCGTCGGACAGCGTCTTCCGCCTCGCTGACATGGACGGACGCCTCGTCTCGGCCGGCGTGGCCGTGGAGGGCGGGTCGGCCTACATCCCCGTGACGTTCGACTTCACGGACCAGGGCGAAGTGCTGCCGGCTGGCGCGGCCGCCAAGGCGTATCTTATCCTCAAGCCTGAGGGCAAGGCGGGCGCTCTGACCGTGAGCAACAGCTCGCTCATCGAGAGCCAAGGCCTCAAGTTCGTCTACGTCCGCGACAAAGAGGACGGCGACATATACCACCGCCGCGAAGTCAGCACGGGTCAGACGGACGGCATCCGGACGGAGGTTAAGGCGGGCGTTGCCGAGGGCGACCTCGTGGTGGCGGAGGGGGCGCGGAGGCTCCACCTGGCGGGAGCGTCGAAATCAATACCGGCGCACACGCACAGCCATTAAGTCCGCCGAAAGCGTCATTTTTAAGACATTACAATCTGCAACAAGATGTTAGACAAGATAATACGCTTCTCGCTCAACAACAGGCTCGCCATTGTGCTCGCTGCGGTCATTGTGCTTGCGGCGGGAGTGATAACTGCCTCGCGGATGGACGTCGACGTCTTCCCGGACCTTAACGCGCCGACTGTGGTAGTGATGACCGAGGCGAGGGGCATGGCCTCGGAGGAGGTTGAGCGTCTCGTGACGTTCCCCATCGAGACGTCTGTTAACGGGGCGACAGGCGTGCGGCGCGTGCGCTCATCGTCGACCAACGGCTTCTCGGTGGTTTGGGTTGAGTTCGACTGGGACATGGACGTCTACCTGGCGCGGCAGATAGTGTCGGAGAAGATAGCCATGGTCCGCGACCAGCTGCCGGCCCAGGCGGGGTCGCCAACTCTCGGGCCACAGTCTTCAATTCTGGGCGAGGTGATGTTCGTCTCGCTCACGGCCGACAGCACACCCCTCTCCGACCTCAGGACTTTGGCCGACTGGGAGATACGCCCCCGGCTGATGGCGACGGGCGGCGTGGCTCAGGTGGCCGTCATAGGCGGCGACGTCAAAGAGTACCAGATTCTGCTCAACCCGGCCAGCATGGCGCGGCTCGGCGTGTCGCTCGCCGACGTGCGGGCCGCGGTGACCGGGATGAACCAGAACACGACGGGCGGCACCATCTACGAGTACGGCAACGAGTACATTGTCCGCGGAGTGATATTCGAGACCGGCGCGGCCGAGCTTGGCAAGGCTGCCGTAAGGACGGCCGACGGCCGCACGGTGACGCTGAGCGACGTGGCCAAGGTGGCGTGCGGGGGCAAAGAGCCGCGGATGGGCCTCGCCTCGCACGACGGCCGCCCGGCGGTTATAATGACCGTCACCAAGCAGCCCAACGCCAGCACCCTCGACCTGACGGAGAAAATCGACCAGTCGCTCGAAAAAATCAAGACGGAGCTGCCGCCCGACGTCGCTGTCGACACGGGCATATACAGGCAGGAGAGGTTCATCGAGAGCTCGATAAAGAACGTGAAGGAGGCCCTGATAGAGGGCGGATTGTTCGTCGTCATAATCCTCTTCGTCTTCCTGATGAACGTCCGGACGACGGTCATATCGCTCATAACGATACCGCTGTCGCTCGTCATGTCCATCCTGAGCCTGAGGGCCATGGGCCTTACGATAAACACCATGAGCCTGGGCGGCATGGCCATTGCCATAGGCTCGCTGGTGGACGATGCCATTGTGGACGTTGAGAACGTCTTCAAGCGGCTGAGGGAGAACGCGGCATTGCCCGCCGCGGAGCGCAGGAGCCGCATAGAGGTGGTGTTCGAGGCGAGCCGCGAGGTGCGCATACCGATCCTGAACTCGACTATCATAATAATAGTGAGCTTCGTGCCGCTCTTCTTCCTTGACGGGATGGAGGGCCGGATGCTGGTCCCGCTGGGCGTGGCTTTCATCACGTCGCTCGTGGCGTCGACCATAGTGGCGCTGACCCTTACGCCCGTCATGAGCAGCTACCTGCTCTCGGGCGAGGGCAAGGGCGGCAAGGCCCAGGGCGAGCCCGTGGTGGAGCGCAAGCTGAAAGGCGTATACGGCAAAGCCCTCGCTTGGGCTCTTAGGCGGCGGCGGGCCGTGCTGATTGGCACGGGGGCTGTCCTCGCCGCGGCGTTGGCGGCCTACTGCACGTTGGGCAGCAGCTTCCTGCCACCGTTCAACGAGGGGTCGTTCACCATCAACGTGAGCGCGATGCCGGGCGTGGCCCTCGACGAGAGCGACGCCATAGGGCGGCAGGCGGAGGACTCGCTGCTCTCGATTCCGGAGATAATGACCGTGGGCCGCAAGACGGGCCGCGCCGAGCTCGACGAGCACGCCCTGGGCGTCAACGTGTCGGAGATTGAGGCGCCGTATGAACTCCGGGAGAGGAGCAAGGCCGAGCTCATGGCCGACGTGCGCAGCAAGCTTGGCTCGATACCGGGCATCGCCGTAGAGGTTGGGTCGCCCATCTCGCACCGCATAGACGCCATGCTGAGCGGCTCGAAGTCCAACCTGGCCATAAAGGTGTTCGGCGACGACCTCAACCGCCTCTTCTCCATCGGCAACGAGATTAAGGCCTCCATAGCCGGCATAGAGGGGCTGGCGGACCTCAACGTGGAGCAGCAGGTGGAGAGGCCTCAGCTTCAGATTATCCCAAAGCGCGAGATGCTGGCCCGCTATGGCGTGACGATGCCCGAGTTCGCCGAGGCGGTGGACGTTCTTCTGGCGGGCGAACAGGTGTCGACGGTCTACGAGGGCAACAAGAGCTTCGACCTGACGCTGAAGGTGGAGCAGGACTGCCGCGCCACGGCCGAGCGCATTGCCGACCTGATGGTCGACGGCGCGCAGGGCAAAGTGCCTCTCAGCAGCCTGGCGGAGATACGCTCATCGGCAGGACCCAACACCATAAACCGCGAGAACGCCTCGCGCAAGATTGTGGTCTCGGCCAGCGTCACGGGCGGCGACCTCGTAGGCACTGTCGGCAAAGTGCGCGAGGCCATAGAGAAGAGGGTGAGCATGCCCGAGGGCTACCACGTGGAGTATGGCGGGCAGTTCGAGAGCGAGCAGACGGCGTCGCGCACATTGCTCGGGGCCTCAGTCCTCTCCATCCTCGTCATCTTCCTGCTTCTCTACAACCAGTTCAAGAACGCCGTGGAGAGCGCGGTCATACTGCTCAACCTGCCCCTCGCCCTCATAGGCGGAGTCATGGTCATCTGGCTGACGGGCTCGGCCGTGAGCATCCCGGCCATCATAGGCTTCATCTCGCTCTTCGGCATAGCCACGAGGAACGGCATGCTGCTCATAGCGCGCTACAACGACCTCAGGGCCGAGGGGCGCTCCCTGGCCGAGAGCGTCGCCCTGGGCTCGGCCGACAGGCTCAACCCCATCCTCATGACGGCACTGACTTCGGCCCTGGCCCTGCTCCCGCTCGTGGTGGGTGGCGACCTGCCGGGCAACGAAATCCAGAGCCCCATGGCCAAAGTCCTCCTGGGCGGCCTCGTGACGTCCACCCTGCTCAACGGCTTCATAATCCCCATAATGTACACTCTTATTAACACCCCGCAGAGCGCAAGCAGCGAGGCCAATAACGACAAACGATGAGAAAGGCAATCAGCATCTTAATATCCGCCCTCGCGGCCTCCGCCCCCATAGCCCTGACGGCTCAGACGGGGATGGACGCGGCCGTGGAGACAGTCCTCGCCAACAACGCCACCCTCAAGGCCATCCGCCACGAGACGGATGCGGCCAGGGCCGAGGCGAGGGCTCAGAGCGCGCTGCCGGATCCCGAAGTGACGTTCGGCTACTTGTGGTATGACAGGAAAGACGTTAGCGTGAGCCAGCCGCTCGACTGGGCCACGCTGACCGGCCGCCGCCGCGCGGCCGCCAACGCGGCCGACACTTTGGCCGAGGCCACATATGAGGCCGCCGAGCGCGGGATAGCCCTCAAGGCACGCCTGGCCTACATAGGCGTGGTCAGGGGGAAAGCACTCGTGAACCTGCTCGCCGCACGGATGAGCCGCGCGTTCGACATGGCCAACATCGCGCGCAAAAGGCTCGCCGCGGGAGCCGGCAGGCAAGCCGACGTGGCAAGCACCGCCGCAGCCAGAGCCAAAGCCCTGGGCGAGCTTGCCCAGGCCCAGGCCGACCTCGACATGAGCATGGCCGAGCTCACAGCCCTCAACGGCGGCGAGAGGATTGACGTGACCGACACGGCGTTCGCCAACGGGCCGGCCATATACGGCGACTTCGAGACGTGGCTCGCCAGCAAGGGCGGCACGCTCGCCGGTGAGAAGGAGAGCCTGGCCGCGACACGCCAGGCGCAAGCCACGGCACGCGTGAGCCGCGCGGAGACGATGCCACAGGTGGCAGTGGGCTTAATGGGCGAGTTCACGCCCGCCGACAGCTACAAGGGCGTGACGCTGGGCGTCAGCGTGCCCTTGTGGTCGGCCCGCAAGCGGAACAGGCAGACCGAGCTGACACTGCGAGCCGCCGAGCAGAGGCACGCGGCCACCGTGGCGCAAGCGCGAGCCGAGGCGGAGGCTCTCTTCAACAAGACACTGGCCTTGGGCTACGTGGCCACCGAGCTGCGCGAGAGCCTGGAGGGGAATGACAGCAGGGAGCTGTTCGTCAAGGCCGTGGAGCAGGGCGAGATGTCGGCCGCCGAGGCCATCGTGGCCGAAGATGTCTACTACTCGGCCGCAGTGGAGGCGGTAGAGGCCGAGGCGGCCTACAAGGCGTCGCTCGCCGAGCTTGACTCCATGGTGGGCCGTTAGGGCGAGACGATTATATCAGGGACACAAGGGTGATGCCGGCCGCGATATGCCGGCATCACCCTTCCGCCTTTTGACCATAATTGCGCCGAAAGGATTAAATTTGCGCAGAGACAAAACAAGGAACGACAATGGTTTACGAATACAGGCCCGAGGGCGTGTGCAGCAAGCTTTTCCAGATTGAGGTCGACGAGGCGGGCATTGTCCGCAAAGCGCAAGTGATAGGCGGCTGCCATGGCAACCTGCAGGGCATCTGCCGGCTCATAGAGGGCCGGCCGGCAAGCGAGGTGGCAGCCACGCTCCGAGGCATAAGGTGCGGGATGAAGCCCACGAGCTGCCCCGACCAGATAAGCAAGGCACTGGACCAGATAACGGCCCGGGCGGGCAAATAGCATAACCAGAAAACGAACAGAAAGACAATATGGTAGACCGCGTATTCCTCATAGGCTACATGGGGTCGGGCAAGACGACCATAGGCCGCTACGTGGCCAAGGATCTTGGCTGGCGATTCATCGACATGGACGACTACGTCGAGAGCCGCATAGGCTGCACCATAAGCGACTACTTCGCCCGCCACGGCGAGGCGGCATTCCGCAAGGCAGAGGCCGAGGCCGTCCGCTGTCTGGTGAAGGAGGAGAAGGCCGTCATAGCCACGGGCGGCGGCTCGCCGTGCTTCGAGGGCAACATGGACGTCATGCGCCGCGGCGGCCTGACGATATACATAGAGGTCAGCCCCGCCAACCTCGCCAAGAGGCTGATGCCGGCCAGGGCGAAGAGGCCCATACTCGCCGACAAGACGGACGAGGAGCTTGAGGCGTTCATCGCCGCTCAGCTCAAGGCGCGCGAGCCGTTCTACCGCAGGGCGGCCATGGTCGTCGACGGCGAGGCGTTGCCCTTCTCGGCCTACAAGATGTTCATCGAGGCCTTCGAGCCTGAGCGCAGGGCCGCCCTTTTCGACCTGGACGGCGTGGTGCTCGACACCGAGAGCCAATACGACATCATCTGGGGGCGGATTGGCAAGATATACCACCCCGAGATCCCCGACTTCAACAAGCGGATTAAGGGCATGACCCTCACCCACATTTTCGACACCTACTTCGCCGCCGACGAGGCCCTGCAAGCCAAGGTGGGCGAGATGCTGTGGAAGTTCGAGGCCGACGAGATGAAATATGAGTTCACGCCCGGGGCCAAGGAGTTCATCGGGAGCCTGCGCGGGGCGGGCATCAAGACGGCCATCGTGACGAGCTCCGACGAGAGCAAGATGCGCAACGTACGCCGCGCCATGCCCGGCCTCTACGACCTCTTCGACGCCGTGGTGACGGCCGAGCTTACGACCCGATCGAAACCCGCGCCCGACGGCTACCTGAAGGGCGCGGAGCTGCTTGGCGCAAGCCCGGCGGAGTGCGTAGTCTTCGAGGACTCGCAAAACGGGCTAAAGGCCGGACGTGCCGCCAAGATGTACACCGTGGGGCTGGCCACCACATTCCCGCGCGACGTCATAGCCCCCATGGCCGACGACGTGATAGAGAACTTCGCCCATGCCGACATAAGCCGTTTCTTCTGAAAGATGGCGGCACGACGACGAGAACACGAAATTGACAACAAACAGAAATATGATTATGAGAAAGAGCACTCTGGCTGCGCTCCTCGCGCTTCTGGCCACGCCGGTGGCCTCCATGGCCGAGACGGGAGCGACGTCACAGGGCGAGCAGGAATCAAGTCCCGCCCCCGTGCCCATGCTGTCGCGCAGGCAGAACACGTCGTTCCTCGTGGGGCAGGTCTACGTGGGAGGCGACATAGGCTTCGCCGTCCCTCTGGGCGTGGGTCGCGGGAGCGACGAGCTGGCCTTTAACGACGTGGCCAAGACGGGCTTCGCCATCTACGGCGACATCATGAGGCAGATGAACCAGGCCATTGGCCTGGGCGGCGAAGTGGGCTACCGCAAATACGGGTATAACGACAAGAAGACGTGGGGCTCGCTGACGCGCTATGGCGCTTTCGACGCCAAGTATCAGGCTCTGGACTTCAACCTGACCGGCCGCCTGTTCATAGGCCGTCAGAGCATACGCCCCTTCATAGGCATACTGGTCGGCGGCGAGCTGATAATGAACAGCGTGGACTTCACGCCGAGCAAGCAGTACGAGAGCATCCCCGCCACTAACTACAAGACTAACAACATGTCGGTGGCGTACGGAGTCATGTCCGGGGCCTATTTCAAGGCCGGCAAGCGCACCCTGCTCAGCCTGCAAGTCCGCCTCAACTTCGTCCCGACGCTCGACGACGGCACCATCGAGGTGTCGCAGCCCAACGGCGACATCCAGTACATCGCCCAGAACCAGCACGGCAACCAGACAAACCTGACCGTGACGCTCGGCATGCACATAGGCACCCAGAAGAACAATAAGCACTAAGCCCGCCATAGAGGGCGGGAGCAAGACAGGCAAGGCGCGGGGGCGCGGGGGGGGGACGGGACAGTCTCACGCACGCCCCCGCGGCTCTAAGTTATTGGAGAAGAGGGTATATTGAAGTCTCAGCCCAGACTGATAGAACAACTCGGGTCTTTTAAATAGCGAAACACAAAGTAGGGATGACAAAGTCGAAGTTATATAAGTTACCTGAAGAAAAGGTAGAAAGCATAGTGGCAGAAAGCCGTTCTCCCTACGGGATCAAAACGTACATCAGCCTGTTTAGCAGCGCGGGTGTTGGGTGCTATGGATTCAAACAAGAGGGATTTTTCTGCATTTCAACGGTTGAACTTCTGGAACGCCGCATAAAAATACAGAGGTACAACAACAAATGCGCTTATGATAGCGGCTACATTTGCGGTGATATGACACAGCAAGAAACGAAAAATAGGGTTTTTGCTGAAATAGAAATGTGGAAAAACTATTACGGGGTCAATGATTTAGACGTATTAGTGGCCACCCCCCCCTGTCAGGGAATGTCCGTCGCAAACCATAAGAAAAAAGATGAACTTGCGAGGAACTCTCTTGTCGTGGAGTCGATAAAAATGGTTCAGGAAATAAGGCCAAAATTCTTTGTATTTGAGAATGTACGGGCATTCCTTACATCGATATGCACAGACACTGACGGTCACGACAAAACGATAAAAGAGGCAATAGACCTTAACCTGTCTGGGAAATACAACATTTTATATCAAGTTGTCAATTTTAAGGACTACGGAAATCCGTCGAGCCGCACAAGGACGTTAGTCATTGGGGTCAGAAAAGACCTGAAGGAGCTCACCCCCTATGACCTATTTCCTGACAGGAAACCAGAAGTCACGTTACGACAGGTTATAGGGCAACTCCCGCCTCTGAATGTCATGGGCGAGATATCGAAAGAGGACATATACCACAATTTCCGCAAATACTCACCCAAGATGGAGGCTTGGATCTCAGAAATAAAAGAGGGCCAATCCGCCTTTGACAACACAGACAAAAGCCGCATCCCGCACACGGAAAAAAATGGTGTAATTATATACAACGCCCAAAAGAATGGTGATAAATATACTCGCCAATATTGGGATAAAGTCGCTCCATGCATACATACGAGAAACGATATTCTGGCCAGCCAGAACACAGTCCATCCTGTTGACAACAGGGTGTTCAGCATCCGCGAGATTATGCTGATGATGTCCGTACCCAATAGTTTCAAATGGACAGACAAATCTCTTGATGAGCTGAACGCCCTTTCCGACAAGGAGAAAGAGGACTTTCTAAAGAAAGAGGAGATGAATATCCGCCAGACTTTAGGAGAGGCTGTACCTACTATCATATTTCGGCAAATAGCGCACAAGGTTAGAACTTTACTTTGCACTCCTGAATTATCCGAACAAGACGCGAGATCCCTGATAAGCTCACATCACCTTAGCGACCCCCAGAACCTACTCTCTTTCATCGGGGAAAGCGACAGAAAGTTTACTGACCTTGCGAAAATCTCAGAGTTAGCCAACGGAGAGAGAGAAAGCAATGCGGCATACTACACCCGTCAAGACTTGTGCTACGCGATAGTAAGCAAACTGCCGGAGCCCAAGGAATACACGACGCTTAACATCTTGGAGCCATCTATCGGTGTCGGCAACTTTCTGCCTATAATCATAAAAAAATATTCTTGCGTTCCTTGCGTTAACATAGATGTCGTAGACATTGACAAAAACAGCGTCTGCACGCTAATGGCTCTTGTCAAAAAGCTGCAAATACCGGGGAATGTGCATATTAATTACATAACTGATGATTTTCTGCTTCACACTTTCTGCAAAACTTACGACATTATCGTGGGGAATCCACCTTACATGAAAATCACAAAAGAAAAGGAGCTGTTAGCGGCTTACAAAAGAGGAGCGCAGAACAAGGAAACCAACAATATTTTCGCATTTTTTATCGAGAAAGCGCTGAGCCTTGGCAGAGTCGTCGCATTTGTTGTCCCCAAAAGCCTCATCAATGCGCCAGAGTTTAATACTACGAGGGATTTGATGACGGCGCACCAAATTCAACGCATCATCGATTTTGGCGAAAAAGGCTTCAAAGGAGTAAAAATAGAGACAATCAGCTTTATAATAGACACACACAAGAAGCCAAGCAACACAACTGTAGAGTCGTACATAACTGAGGACATTAGAGTTCAAAGCCAGCGTTACATAACTGATAGCAGATACCCATATTGGATTATATATCGGGACTCCACTTTCGATTCTGTGGCAGAGAAGATGCGATTCAACGTGTTTAAGGCCTATCGCGACAGGCTCATCACAAAGGCGATGACAAAGCCAGAGGGCAAGATCAGGGTCCTAAAGTCACGAAATATTGGAGATAATGAAATTGTGGACATTCCCAGATATGACTGTTATGTAGACAACGTTGAGAACATAGACGTATCGAAGTTCCTAAACAAGGACAAATGCGTGCTACTGCCTAATTTGACATACCATCCTCGAGCATGCTTTCTGCCCAAGGGTTGTATTGCGGACGGATCAGTAGCTATTCTTACACCAATAGACTGTAACGAGGTCATAACAAAAGATGACTTGGCATTCTACGCCACTCCTGATTTCTCAGATTTTTACGCAATTGCCAGAAATAGAGGGACGCGGTCATTGAATATCGACAACAACTCCGTTTTCTTTTTCGGAAAATTAAAATAGACAAATTATGGGAGCAGAAGAGAAAAGAGTATGCGAATTTTTAGAGAAGCATGATTACGACGTTCGAAAATCACGCAACGCCAGATTTACCGACCAAAAGTGTATTCCAGACGTTGTGTGTGCTGTGGCAGAGTGCATAATGGAATATATAAAGCGAGACAAGTCAACAGAATTCACAAAAAACGACATATGGCACTCCAAGTTCGCAAAAGACCTTTTAGCGGATTGCTTTTCAAAGCCGGACACAGAAAATGAGACCACTTGCTCTGAGTACGACAAGTTTTTCGCCCAACCGATGAAGATGCTGGCGGCAGCAGGTATTTTGTCCGAAAGGAAAGAGAAAAACGCAAACATATATCAGGTCATAGAATGCGATATTTTGTCTTACATATCATTAAGGGAGAAGAATGCGTTAGTGTTTCTTGACGAATACTTGACCAAAGTGATGAAAGATAGCGGATGCATAAATTTTTTCGACAACTTTTTCAAGAAACAGGATAAAAGTTCGCTGGATGCCTTGTGTGATAAACTCGCTACGCTTTACAAAAACCACACTCCCATACTTGGCGGCTACGAACCGTCGAGAATATTCAACAAAATTATCAACATAATGGCCTTCCGACGGAGGAAGAGAGGGAGGGTCAGAGGCAGCCTTTCACAGTTTCCGATAACAATAGATGAAATCCGCTATAACCGTATCAATTGGCGCGACACAGAGAAGCCTAAATGCATCTCAAGACAGGAATACATCCGACAAATGGCAGGCAGTGTGCGCAATTGCTCCGGATACTACGAACGAGCTGTCAATCAAGCCAAAAAGTTCGTTAGGGAGTTAGAGCAATACAGTGAGGTACATCACTATCCCTCATATATCGCAACAGACGCTCACCACATTTTTATGAAAAGCGAGTTCCCGGAGTTGGCAGATATGCCAGAGAATATCATAGCCCTTACGGGGACAGAACACTATTCTTACGCACATCCCAACAGGAATACTCAGCGAACAGACCCCAACTACCAAATGGTATGCCTGATAAGCAAATTAGACTCTATCGAACGCAATTATCAGGAGGGGAACGACGACTACTCATTAGCCGATTTTACAAAAGTTTTGAACGTAGGCTTAGGAACAGAGGACTTTAAGGAGCAAATGGGCTTCGAAGGAATAAAGGCTCTTCTGCTTAAATTTCTACGGCCGCTGCAGTAACAAGCGGGTAAACATAACATACGAGACTATCGCTATGAACAAAATCTTCTTAACATAATGTTATAGCTTTAAAAAGAAATATTAGACAGCCCAAAGCCCTCAGTGAGATGGGCAAAGCGAAAGCCTCGCCCGCCGGCATTCAGTCGGCGGGCGAGGCTTAATTATAACTTCCTCAGAATAAGCCTACTTGCCTACGTGCAAGCGGCCATCCTTGATGTAGACGCGGCAACCATCCGCGCTTCGCAGACGACGACCGGAGAGGTCGTAGATGAAGGATTGTCCCTTTGCGTCGGTCTTTATCTGGTCGACACTTGTCGGACGTTGCTCCTTCTTGAAGTTGGCGACAAGCTCCACGTCGGACTCGACAACAACAGTGCGCTCGGCATCCTCCGCGCCGTCGGACCAGCCCGTGAAGACATAGTTCTCGGCGGCGGTGGCAGTTACGGTGGCCTCCGAGCCATAGGCGTACGTGCCGCCGCCGGTCACTGTGCCGCCTTCGGCGGGCGAGGCGGTGACGGTGAGCTCGTAGGTGGCGAGGGCGAAGTTGGCCGTGAGCGTCTGGTCGGCCGTCACCTTGACAGTGCGCTCGGCATCCTCCGCGCCGTCGGACCAGCCCGTGAAGACGTAGCCCTCGGCGGCGGTGGCCGTGATGGTGGCCTCTGTGCCGTAGGTGTACGTGCCGCCGCCGGTCACTGTGCCGCCCTCAGCGGGAGAGGCTGTGACGGTGAGAGTATAGGGAATCGGCTCGAAAATGGCGCTCAGCTCAACAGTTTTGCCCTCGCCACGCACATATCGACTCGTTGTCGTGACGCCATCGGACCAACGGACGAACTTGTAGCCCTTATTGGCACGAGCCGTGACGTAGGTCTGGCTGCCATACTTGACGGTCTTGCTACCCGAGGCGACACCCGCCCCCACTGGCATGACCGACAGCTTGACGGAGTCGGGGATGCCCTCGAAGGAGGCGGAGAGCCTAATGTCCTTGGTCACCACGTAATCGCGCTCGGCCGACTTCACGCCATCGCTCCAACGAGCGAAGACGTAATGCTCGTTCGGCACAGCCGTGAGAGATATGGTGTCAAGGTACTCGGCTTCCATTTCCCCGACAGGAGATACCGTTCCATTGTTGCCCGCCACGACATTGAGCGTGAACTTGCGCTTACGCACCTCGGCCTTGAGCGTCTTATCGGCATCGGCAATGACCTTGCGCTCAGGCGTATCCACGCCATCAGCCCAACGGGAGAACTCGTAGCCGTACTCAGGCGTGGCGGCAATGAGAGCCGTGTCGCCTGGGGAATAATAGCCAGTGCCGGAGAAACTGACAGTGCCGGGGGTTACGGCCTCAGCGCCAATGAGATACTGGAAAGCCACGCTTACGGGCACAGTGGCTACGACGGAGTCGGCATCGGTCTTGACCCTCAGGCTTACTGTGGTCTTGCCTTTGCCCTTGCCCGTGAGGCGGAGAGTGTTGCCGTCGTCCATCGCTGCGGCGACAATTGATGTGTCCGCCACCTCAAGGATGGTCTTGCCCATGAGGGCGTGGGTCAGGAAATTGTCATGGGCGGCATTGGTCACGTCGACGACCTTATCGCCGTTGAGCGGCACTGTGGCCTCGTCGAAACTGTCGGCCACGAGCTTGCGCGGCACCTGTGGAAAGACGGGGATGGAGGGGAACCAGTAGTTGCCGTCATTGAGCAGATAGGTGTAGCGGAGGTCGCCGTCGGCGGTGTAGATTCGGATCTCGTAATTGTTGCCGTAAGGCTGGCCCATGCTGAGTCCGGTTATGATATCGCCCGTCATCGGGTTGACCCTCAGGCATGCGCCATATATGTTGTCATTCGTTCCCTGAAGGTCGACAACGAGCTTCGTCTCGCCCGTCTTGATGTCGAAGCGGTAGATGGTCTGCTTGGAGAACCAGGAGTTGGGACCGCCATTCCAGAAGAGGTAGTCGTCCTTCTGGCTGGCGCAGAAGCCGTCGGGAGTCCAGGCATACCACGAGTTGGCGGGGCCGTAGCAGCCCTTGGTCACGGGAATGGTGGTCATAGTCTTGGTTGAGGGGTCGAACTTGACCACTACGTCCTTAGCCGCGCCGCTGCCACTGACGGCACCGACGCTCAGCCAGATATAACCACTCTTATAGACCGCCGAGCCGAAAGAGAGCGAACCCTCTTTGTCGCCATCAGCATAGGCGTCGGCAGGGACGGAGATGGCCTCGACAACTTTATCGGTCACAGGGTCGATGACGAGAAGGCCCTGGCTCTGGCTGCATACGTACACTTTGCCGCCGACCGAGAGGATGGTGCCGACCTGCCCCGTGTAGAGGACATCAGGATCCCACTCCGTGCCGCCCACAACGGCGGTGTTAGTGAACTCCATAGCCTTGGTGTCGAGGACATAGATGCCGCCAGTCGTGCCGACATAAACCTTCGAGTCGTTCACGGCGCAGACGTCGCGCCCGTCGCCTCCATTGGGGAATTGTGTCCACTGTTTGATGACCTTCATTGTCATGGCGTCGAGGACCGTGAGGCGGGCGCCGACGACGCTCTGGCCCGGATCCTGCTCCTGCTTGCTCGTGACGTACATCTTGCCGTCGGCAATGACTCCGACAGGGGCCGTGCAGCCGAGCTGGACATTGGTCCCGTTGACCGTCTGCACCACCCGGCGGACAATCTGTCCATCGTGCCCGAACCAATTGATGGTGCTGTTGTTGTGGCCGTACCAATCCTCATTGACTATGAAAAAGCCGTCGGAGAACTGGAACTCCTTGTCGTCGGCCCACATGGCGAGCGACGGCAACAGACAGAGAAGAAATAGGAATAGGTGTTTAAGCATAGATAGGTTATTTGGATAGTAATAAGTCATTTATTTAAGGCCAAGGTCGGTGGCCCGCCCGACCTCGGTACTCGTCTCGCCAAGCCATCCGCAGGCCTGGTTGACTCCCGTGTATACCCTGATGAAGTCCACGCCCGGCAGCGAGACGCTCTTGCCGTCGGAGTCGACAGCCCAGTCAATGTCGAAGCTCGTCAGGTCCTCAAAGTTGTTCGGGTGATTGTCCACATAGCCCCACCAGTAGGAGTAGAGGACGTAATAGCGGCCCTCGCCCGTCGTCTCCACCGCATTGGGGCTCAGCAGCGAGCCGGAGAAAGTCATCTCGTCGTCGGCCACCCACTTGGGGTAATAGTCCTGCTTGTGGAACACGTTGCGCGGGACGTAGCCCATCGTGCCGTCGATGTCCACCCACGTGATGTACTCGGCATCGGTCACGGAGTCGTCGGCAGGGTCGGGCACAGGCGTACGATCCTCTTCGGGGCGGAAATAGGTTATCTGGTAGTCGTGACGGCAACTGTCCTTATAGTAGTATGCGCTGCCGGCCAGCTCGTACCACGTGTCGTCGGGCAGCCCGTTGCCGTTGGCGTCGAGGGCGACCATTACTATGCCCGGCTCGCAACTGCCGCCCCGCCTTGCGGCATAGGGTTCGAGGTCGGAGTAGAAGGCGTTGCCCGAAATCTTGAAGTCGCGGCGTCCGTGGCGGTTGACCACCGTATGGTCGAAGCCGAAAGTGACGTAGCCGCCGTAGGCCCCGAGGGTCACCATCTCGTCGTTGGCGAGGCACTGGCCGGCCTTGCGGGCCATGGAGGCCTCGTCGTCGCCCTCCTCATATTCGGGAGTGGTGTTGACGAACTGGCCGGGCGCGGGGCGATACTCGTAGCCGATGGCCGTGTAGGGGCTGTAAGGAGTCCGCTCCGCCGTCACCACCACGGCGTATGTCTCGTTGGAGAAAGAGTCGTCGGCCGACTGGAGGCGGAGGTTGAGGTAGAGGGTGTCGCCCGCCGCCTCGGGGATGAGCATGCACTGGCGGCCCGAGCTTAGGCGCGTCTCGCCGCCATCGGGCGAACGGAGAGTCCAGCGGTAGGCGTAGGCGGGGCGGTCAGCCTCAAGGAAGAGCTTCTTGAGCCTCGGGGCGCGGATGACGTGGTCGTAGAGTCCGTCCAGGCGCCCGTCGTCAGAATCTGACGGCTTCTTGTCGTCGTCCTCCACTATATTGGAGCCGCCCGACGAGACGACGGGCAACCCGAGGAAAGCCATGTGGGCGGGAATGTCGCCCGCCTTGACCGACCATTTGCGCTTGCCCTCGCGGCTGTAGCAGATGAGGTTGCCGCTGGAGACGTAGTTCTTGGCGTCGGTGACGTAGATGTCGCCCGAGGTGGGATGGAGGGCTATGCCGTAGGGCATGGTGATGTCCACCTCGGTGCCGTCGGTGATGAAATGGCTGGTGACGAGCCGCCGGGTGCGGGTGTTGACAATTCCGTAGCTTATGGTGTTGGCCTGAGCGTAGTTGCTCCACTCCGAGGCGATGAAGAAGAGCGAGTCGCCACGGATGGCCATGTTGGAGCAGGGTACTTCCAGCGTGTCGATGACATGGATTTCGGGGTCCGACGTGCTCGGGCCGAGCAGGTAGAGGTTCGACGGCACGTCGGCATAGTCGCCGCGGCTCGACACCCACAGCCGCCCGTGCGTGTCCCTGCGAATCCGATGCAGATTGATGCCCACGTCGATTGTCCTGACCACGGTCATCGACTCCCTGTCGACCACCGACACCGTACGGTCATAGTCCGGAGCCATATAACCGCCCGAATTGCAGACATATATCATCCCGTCGTCCATAATCTCAAGTTCATCGGGCTGATAGCCCACTTGGCACACCCGTTCCACGGCGAGCGAGGCCGTGTCCACCTCATACACCGCACCCCTCACAGCGTCGCCCTTGCTGAGCGAGACGGGGCCGACGTAGCTCGTGACGTAAGCCTTGCCGCCCGCGAAGCGCACATAGCGGCAGTTGGGTATGTCCACCTGTCCAATCCGCACGCCCGTCTGGGCGTTGAGCACCTCGACCTTGTTGGAGCAGTTGACGACGATGTAGAGCCTCGCCCCGTAGATTTGGATATCATTGCCGACGTCGCCCAGCTCCTTGACCACCGCGGGGTTACGCTCGGGATATATGTTGCGCGTATATACTCCCGTGGCGAAGTTGAAAAAGTCGAGCGAGCATTTGTTGCTGCCCATATTGCCCTCGTTGAGCAGGTAGAGGCCCGTAACGCCAGTCACGACCCCCGTGGTGTCGCCGGCATCCTCGTCCTCCGAGGGCAGGATGTAGTCCACGTCGCGGCAGCCCGCCACAGCCATCAGCAGGGCGAGGCAGGGCAGCAGGCGCATGGCGCGGACCAAGTCAAAGAAACGTGAGGTCATGAGAATGAGTATCTTACCGTCACGCGGGCGTTGCGCCCGGGCATGGGGTAGTTGATGATGACGTCGTAGTCCTGGTCGAGCATGTTGTTTATGTCAATCTGGAGCCGGAGAGCGCCCGCCCCTCGCGGCAACGTTATGTCGCGGAGGAGCGAAAGGTCGTGGGTGTACCAGGGCATGACGTAGTTGTATACCGTGTTCTCCTGCTGGCTCCACCGCTCGCCCGTGTAGATGAACGAGTAGTCCATCCCCCACCCTCGCCACGAGGCGATTAGCGAGGCCGTGCCGCTATGCCGCGGGACGTAAGGAATCTGGTCGCGGTAGTAGGAGTCGGCGCGGCTGGTGACGTCGATGGCCCTCTGAAAAGTGTATTGCAGGCGGCCGGAGACAGAGAGACCGTCGCCGGGGTAGAGCGTGGCCGCGGCCGCGACATCGAGACCCCGGATGTCGACCTTGCCGAGGTTGAGCATGGTCCAGCGGAACTGCTGTCCCTTGGGGTAGGCCACAATCTTGTCCGTCACCTTGTTGCGGTAGGCGTCGGCCTGGAGCGAGAGGTCGAGGTGGGCGGGGTCGGAGTGGCGGAGCGTGAGGCCCACGTTAATCTGGGTCGTCTTCTCTGGGTCGAGCCTCGAGTTGCCCATGTCGGCGTAGTAGAGGTCGTTGAAAGTGGGCATCCGGAAGCTCCTCTTGGCGAATGCGCGGAGCGAGAGGGGGGCGGAGGCCGGGCGGTAGGAGAGGAAGAGGGCGGGCGTCCAGACCCTCTTGCCGGGCGGGTTGGCAATGTTGGCGGCCCTCTCGTCGACAAGCGTGCCGACGACGCTCGCCTGCGCCTTGAATCCGCCCGCCGCGAGGCTCGATGCCAACGACGCCATGAGGGTCCAGCGCGTCGGCTCGGCGAAGTTGTAGAGGTCGGCCGTCATGTCGTTCCACGAGGCGTCGAGCGAGAGGCACACGTCCCAAATCTTGTTGAGAGAGACGAGATGGGCCGTGCTGACGTAGGCCTCGCGCTGCTCATAGTGGTTGTCTATCCTTATGAGGCTCGTGTCGTTGTTCTGATAGTGGGTGCGATACATGGCCCACTTGGCGAGGGCCTTGAGGCGGTAGGGGCCGCCGGGCGTGAGCGTGAGCGTGCCCTGGGCGAAACTGTTGTTGTCGCCAATGCGCTCGCCGCGCCTCCACACGTTGTTGACAATGGCGCCCGGCACGCCGCGCTCCGAAGTGTAGGCGTAGGCCTTGAAGTAGAGCTCGGCCTTGGGCAGGGAGGTGAAGAGGGCGGCCTCGACTCGCGTGGCCGTTATGTCGCCATTGTGGCGGCACGCCGTCGTGTCGTAGACAATGGCGCCAGTGAGCGGGTTCTGCCTCCGGTAGCGGAAGGTGTATTCGCCGCTGCTGCGGAGCCTCTCGGCCGAGAAGGTGAGCGACGTGCGGCGTGTGAGCCGGACGTCGGCGGTGGCGGACGGGTTGACGAGGTCGAATGATCCCGTCTTGAGAGTGGCGGAGACGTTAAGGTCGCGCCCCTCGGCGAAACGTGGGCGGCGCGTCCAGAGGTAGACCGTGCCGGCGGTGTTGAAGTCGCGCGCGCTCTGGAAAATCTCGCTCCGCTGGCCATTGTGGAGCGTGAGGGCCTCGATATTGTCGAGGCTGAACATCCCGAGGTCGACCTGCCCGTTCTGGGCGTTGCTCAGCTCCACACCGTCGTAGAACACCCCGACGTGGTTGGAGCCCATGGAGCGGATGTTGATGGTCTTTATTCCGCCAACGCCGCCATAGTCCTTCACCTGGACGCCCGCGAAAAGGCGCATGGCGTCGGCCACGGAGTGGCTGCCCAGACGCCTAAGCTCCTCGCCCTGAAGCTTCTGGCTCGGGATGACCTCGCGGAACGAGCGAGCGGCCACCGTCACCTCGGCCAGGCTGAAGACCGAATCCTCCATCGCCACCTGAGCCAGCGCGGCGGCTGGAGAGACAAAAAGAGCGCAGGCCGCGCCCATCGCCACAAGGGGCGACAGAGACAGGCCTGCGCTTGATAATGACTTGCTTTCCAATGCCTTCTGCTATGGGCGGGGCTTATTTGTCAGCCTTCTTGCGGGTGAAAGAGAAGTCGTCGATGGCGATATAGGCGGGGGCGTTGAACCCGTACTGACCATAGAGGTCCTCGCTGCCGCCGATGGTCATGCCGATGCTTGTCACCTCGCCAAGGAAGGAGAGGTCGACGGGCGTCCAGGAGGTCATGAGGTAGAGGTTTGCGCCGCGGTAGTCGCCAGGGTAAACTGTCACGGTGCCTGTCTGCTTATCGCCGTTGTAGCCCGTGAAGGTGACGGAGAAGTAGCCGTCCTTCTTGAGCTTGACGGCGTCGCCGTATGCTCCGCCGTCGTTACCGTCGCGGAGGGCGAGGGCGGTGTAGGTCGTGAGGGCCATATATACGCGGTTTGGCACTATGGTTGCCACGCCGGCGGCATTGCCCTCCTTGACCTTGATGGTCGGGGCCACGCCAGAGTACTCGGAGTAGTAGCAGTAGGCGAAGTTGGCCGAGCCGGCGTTGCCGCCATTGCCGAAGATGCTGGCGTCGTTAAGGTAGCCGGCCGTCGTGGTGTCGGTCTTGGCGCTGACGCCGAAGTAGCTGCCCCACGAGGCATGGTTGTTGTCAAAGACGAGGATGTCGGCGTAGACGTAGGCCGACGTGTCGTTGTATTGCGACTGGCCGAGCCCGACATACTCAAAGTTCACGAGGTCGGTGTATTCGGGATCGTCGTCATCGTCGTCGCTACACGATGCGAAGAAAAACGGCACGGCGCAGAGGCCGAGGGCAAAGAGCGTACTCTTTTTCATAAGGTAAATTGGTTATTACAGAAAAAAGAGGCAGACGCGCCGCCAGCCGATCCGCTGGTCGAAACGCGCCTGCCTCAAGGGGTTGTTATGCTGAATAATAACGTGCGTCGCAAAGAGCAACCCCCACCCGCCACGGAGGGCGAGAGGAAGAACCACGGCAAGGCCGCCCAATCCGCGGGGCGAAAGCCATGCCCACTCTCGGCGCGCCGCACGGGCGAGGAAGCGGACACCGCTCCCCCACCCTCCTCGGCAGGCTCGGGACAAGAAAACGCCTTGGCAGGTCTTCTGGCTCGCCAATCGTCACCCCGGGCGCCTTCTCACCCGCCCGCGGAGGCCGAGACACTCGACCCCCGCCGCGCGGCAATGGCATCTTGCCCGTGGCGCAGCCCCGCCCATTTTTCGTCCCGACACCCGTCCTTACAAGACTGAGTCGCGGGACCCTATGCGGGCGGCGGCTATTGGCACACAGCTGCGGGACAGTCCGGGATTCTCACCCGGTTCCCTTTTAATCGTGCGACCACCGTCCGCAAGAGGACGACGGCCGCCCGCACCAAAAGCGGGGTAAAGTTAAGCCTTAGCCCTTGAAAAGATTTGTAAAATAACTTTCATTTGCATATCTTTACAAACAACCCATTTTTCAACATAGGGCATTCAATCTATAATTAGGTGTGTGACAACTGTATAGCGACAGGGTGAAGACCTTCGTCCCTCGCGCATTAGTTTGTCTGCCTTAACTCAAATTCACAAAGCCCCACCCTACCTGAGGGGCGCGACTATTAACCATAAAAACGAACCACGATGGACATCTTTTGGCTTGTCCCCGCCAGTTCGGCCATAGCGTTGCTCTTCGCATGGCTGTTCTACCGCGGGATGATGAAGAACAGCGAAGGCACGCCTCGCATGGCCGAGATAGCGGGCTACGTGCGCGAGGGGGCTATGGCCTACCTCCGCCGGCAGTACCGCGTAGTACTGATAGTTTTCATAGTCCTGGCCGTTCTTCTGGCCCTCCTGGCCTACCTTGGAGTCCAGAACCCGTTCGTCCCCGTGGCGTTCCTCACGGGCGGCTTCTTCAGCGGCCTCTGCGGCTACCTGGGCATGAAGACCGCCACCAACGCCTCGGCCCGCACGGCCAACGGCGCGCGAGAGGGTCTCAACAAGGGGCTGCGCATAGCCTTCCGCTCGGGAGCCGTCATGGGCCTCGTGGTCGTGGGCTTCGGCCTGCTCGACATCGCGGCGTGGTTCTACATTCTCAACGACCTCGTCTTCACGCCCGACAACATGGAGCGAGGGCTCGACTTCTGTGGCCTCACGCTCGTCCACCCGGGCACCGACGCCCACACCAAGATGGTGGAGATAACGGCCACCATGCTCACCTTCGGCATGGGAGCCTCCACGCAGGCCCTCTTCGCCCGCGTCGGCGGCGGCATCTACACCAAGGCCGCCGATGTCGGGGCCGACCTCGTGGGCAAGGTCGAGGCCGGGATCCCTGAGGACGACCCCAGGAACCCCGCCACCATAGCCGACAACGTGGGCGACAACGTGGGCGACGTGGCCGGCATGGGAGCCGACCTCTACGAGAGCTACTGCGGCTCGATACTCTCGACGGCAGCCCTCGGCGCGGCCATACCCGCCATCTCCGACGAGACCCAGTGGGGACTCATTGTCGCCCCCATGGTGGTGGCCGCCATAGGCACCATCCTCTCCATCATAGGCGTCTTCGCCGTCCGCACACGCGAGGGCGCATCGCAGAAGAACCTCCTCCACGCCCTCCTCCTGGGCACGGGCGGGGCCTCGGCCCTCATCCTCGCGGCCGTGGCCGTCATGGCATACTTCGGCCTCATCGAGTGGGGCATCTGCGGGTCCGTCGTAGCAGGGCTGGCAGCGGGCGTCATAATAGGCCAAGGCACTGAGTACTACACGTCCGACGAGTACAAGCCCACGCGCGGCATAGCGGCCCAGACCCAGCAAGGCGCGGCCACGACCATCATCGAGGGCATAGCCGTCGGGATGCAGTCCACGTGGCTGCCCGTGGTCATCGTCGCCGCCGCCATCATAGCGGCCTTCGGCTTCGCGGGCGGCTTCGGCAACTACGCCATGGGCGTATACGGCATCGGCTTCGCCGCCGTGGGGATGCTCTCGACGCTCGGCGTGACGCTGGCCACCGACGCCTTCGGCCCCATTGCCGACAACGCGGGCGGTAATGCCGAGATGAGCGGCCTCCCCGCCGAGGTCCGTGAGCGCACCGACGCCCTCGACGGCCTTGGCAACACGACGGCCGCCACGGGCAAAGGCTTCGCCATAGGCTCGGCCGCGCTCACCGCCATGGCTCTCCTCGCCGCCTACATCGAGGAGATAAAGATGTGGATGGTGCGCATAGCCAACGAGAGCGACGGAATAAAGCAGGTTGGCGACACCATTTTCTACACGCCCAAGGCCGCGCAGGTACCCGACGGGGCCATAGCCCTCGCCGACGCCACAATGAAGGACTTCGTCTCCGCCTTCGACCTCTCGCTCTTCAACCCGCTGCTTCTCGGCGGACTCTTCATCGGCGCCATGATGGCGTTCCTCTTCTGCGCCCTGAGCATGAAAGCCGTGGGCCGCGCCGCCTCGAAGATGGTCGACGAGGTCCGCAGGCAGTTCCGCGAGATCCCGGGCATCATGGAGGGCAAGGGCACGCCCGACTACGCGCGCTGCGTCGAGATATCCACCAAGGGCGCGCAGCACGAGATGGTCCTGCCGTCCGTCCTGGCCATCGTCGTGCCCGTGGCCGTCGGCCTGCTCTTCGGAGTGCCGGGTGTCATCGGGCTGCTCGGCGGCGGACTCACGGCAGGCTTCACCCTCGCCGTCATGCTCAACAACGCCGGCGGCGCATGGGACAACGCCAAGAAATATATCGAGAAAGGCAAGCACGGGGGCAAGGGCTCGGAGTGCCACAAGGCCGCCGTGGTGGGCGACACCGTCGGCGACCCCTTTAAGGACACCTCCGGCCCGTCGCTCAACATCCTCATCAAGCTCATGAGCATGGTGTCGGTCGTAATGGCCGGTCTCACGATAACCTACTCGCTACTCGGTTAGCGGGTCGGCACCGCGGAAACGGAAAATCCCCCTCTCGAAGGACGGCTTCGGGAGGGGGATTCTTTATGCCGGGACCGCAACGCGGAATCAGAGGGCGAGGAAGTTCTTCAGGATGCGTTCGCCCACCTCACCACTCTTCTCGGGGTGAAATTGGGTTGCGAAGAAGTTATCCTTGCGAAGCGCATTGCTATATTCGACGGTATGACGGCTCGTCGCGACGGTATATTGACATACGGGGACGTAGTAACTGTGGATGCAGTAGACGTAGGCCCGCTCCTCGCTCGGAGTGAAGAGGGGCGACCGCACGTCGTATATCTCGTTCCAGCCCATCTGAGGGACTTTGAGGTTCAGAGGGTTAGGGACGGGGATGGGAAAGCGGCGCACTGGCACGTCGAACACGCCAAGGCAATCGACGTCGCCCTCCTCAGAGTGGCTGCACAGGAGCTGCATGCCCACGCATATCCCCAGGACGGGCTGACGGAGCGACATGATGACCTTGTCGAGTCCCGTGGAGCGGAGGTGCGCCATCGTGGTCGACGCCTCGCCCTGGCCGGGGAAAATCACCTTATCGGCAGCCCTCAGCTCGTCAGGGTTGTCGGTAAGCACGGCATCGACACCTATCCGGCCCAGGGCATTCATCACCGAGCGGATGTTCCCGGCGTTATATTTCACTACAGCAACACTCATTTTCGCCAAAATTATTTAGTTGACTCGGCAGCCCCGAAGGCCGCGGCACAAAAATAAATAATTTTTCCCGCGGGGCATACGTGTTCCGTCCTCCTCGGTTGTCTTATAAGTGAAAGGGGCGGGAAAGAGCCCCAGCCGAAAAAGACAAAACAGAACACACCAGATAATCGCACTCACCATGAAAGCGACATCCTTCGATCAACTCAGGAGCTGTTCCGAGGCCATGGCGGCCATGAACTCCGTCGACCTTCTCAAGAGCCTCGCAGCCGAGAAGAGCCTTATGGATCATTTCTACCTCACTGGCTATGAGGGTCTTTGCCTCAGCCTCGGCCACCGCGAGCTTACCCAGTCCGTCATCTCCTCGGCCGTGCCCATGTACGGCGAGCTTCTGGCCGTCGGCAGCAAAGACGAGATCGGGTTCTGGGCGTCGATATGCGACAGCCTCCACATCGGCATGACGGCCATTGAGACCACGGGGGCCGAGGCCACCGAGGCCATAGCCAAAGTCCTGAAGGGGAATGCCGCTATCTCGCACGTCCTCTGCACATCGGCCTATGGCCAGGACGCGATCAGGCGGATGTCCGAGGTGGCTCACAAACGCCACTGCTCCGTGATTGTCGACGACTCCGCAAGCCATGTCGACATGGCCTCCATCGAGGATGCCGGCATCGACTTCTCCATCTCCACGGCCGAGACCGAGAACCCCATAAGCGTCATAATCGCCAAGCGCAGCCGCCTCGTCATGACCGAGGGCAACGCGCGCCGCGGCGAGCACGACATCTACGCCGTATGGCAGGACACCCTCGCCAACCGCAACCCGACGTGGGTCCCGATGGCGTAAGGGCGCAAGGAGAGTCTGGAAAACACAAGCGGTCAGCTACGGGCTAATGGTGAGGCCCGGGGCTGGTCGCTTTCCTTGCTTATTTTGACGAGGGCCGCCCGTTTGCCCAAATGGCATATCGGCGACAGTTGCGCTATTTTTCCCATATAATCAGAACAAAAAGCAGCTTATATCCGTATATCGGCACAGTTATTGCAAACAAGGCGTGCGGACGCACGGCGGCATAGCCTCACAAAAAGCTCGCGCACCTCGACAAAACAGCTAAGAATTAACTAATAAATACAACAACACAATGAAACTGAAGAATCTCTTCGTAATGGCAGGCCTCTGCACCGCCATCGTCCTCACGGGTTGTAACGCAAGCAGCGCCACCAAGGGTGGCCTCATCGGCGGCGGCGCAGGCGCGGCTGTCGGCGCAGGCGTAGGCGCTCTCGTTGCCAAGAACAACCGTAAGAAGGGCGCGCTCATCGGCGCTGCCGCTGGCGCTGCTGTCGGCACGACCGCCGGCATCATCATCGGCAAGAAGATGGACAAGAAGAAGAAGGAGCTCGAGGCCCTCAAGAACGCCCAGGTCAACGAGGTCACCGACCAGAACGGCCTCAAGGCCATCCAGGTGACCTTCGGCGAGGAGGGCATCAAGTTCGCCACTGGCAAGAGCAACCTCTCCGAGTCCGCCAAGGCTTCACTCGCAAGCTTCGCCAAGACCCTCACTTCCGGTGAGGACGTATCCGGCGCCGACATCACCGTCGAGGGTCACACCGACAGCACCGGCTCTACAGCCGTCAACGAGAAAGTCTCTCTCGCACGCGCCCAGGCCGTCACCGACTACCTCGTCTCCAAGGGCGTAGCCAAGGCCAACATCACCACCCGCGGCCTCGCTTCCGAGTACCCCGTAGCTGACAACAGCACCGCCGAGGGCCGCAAGCAGAACCGCCGCGTCGAGGTCTACATCACTGCCAGCCAGGAGATGATTAAGGATGCCGAGGTTCAGGCCGAGAAGTAAGCCCGGACTGCCAAGGCTCTAAAAACCCGCAGCCCCGCCAGACAATGACTCTGGCGGGGCTTTTTTGCGCGCTGTCGCCCTTGACTTTTGAGCATCACGTTGTTACCTTTGCCCATATTCGCATTCCACAATGAAAACTCGCATAATAGCGACCATATCGGCCATAGCCGCCATTTTCACACTCCACACGTCGGCTCTCGCCCAGCGCACTGACTGGAAGCACTTCGGCGAGACACCCACAGTCGGGCAGAAGCAGGACATACGGCTCGACAGCCGCACCGTCCGCCTGATAGACAGGATGGTGCGCGCCAAGGCCGACAGCCTCAAATCCATCGCCGGCGACGCCAAAGTCACCACCGTGCGCGACGTCAACGGCCTTATGGCCATCAAGCTCACACTGAGCGGAGGCGGGATGCCCGCCGAACCCAACGTCACCGGCTACAACGCCCCCACGCAGCGGGCTATGGAACGGCTCAGCCGCCAGATGGTGGACGTATGGGCCTTCGCCGACATCTTAGTCGACGGGCATACCGACAACGTAGGCCCCTACGACGAGAACATGACCGTATCGTTCCGCCGCGCACTGGCCATAGGCAACCTGCTCATCCGCAACGGCGTGGACAGCCTCCGAGTCACGCCACGCGGCTTCTCCTACGACTACCCCATTGCCGACAACCACCTCATAGAGGGGCGCGAGGCCAACCGCCGCGTCGAGGTGACAATATGCGTAGGGCAGGCCATGCTCGACAGGCTGTAACAGGTCATCGCACGCAAACGCCTAAAGCAGCGCACACATAAGCATTCCGGCCGACCTCGCACGTGGCGATGTCGGCCGGAATGCTTTTACATCAACGTCGCCTTGGGAGCGGCCGTCAGTCGATCGGGTAAGTATCGAGATTCCTGTTGCGCTCGGGGTAATCGAGCGTGTAGTGGAGCCCGCGGCTCTCATGGCGCTTCTGGGCCATCTTGATGATGAGGTAGCCGATATTAATCTTATTGCGCAGCTCGCACAGTTTCTGGCTTATGTGGCTGTTCTGGTAGAGCTCCTCCGTCTCGCGGTAGATGATTTCGAGGCGGTCGTGGGCGCGCTTGAGCCTTACGTTGCTGCGGACGATGCCGACATAGTTGCGCATGATGGTCTCGACCTCCTGGTTGGCCTGGGTGATGAGAACCATCTCCTCGTTGTGGACCGTGCCGTCGTTGTTCCACTCGGGGATGTCGTTGCGCCACTCGGTGTGCTTCATTACCTCAATGGAGTCGGTCGCCGCCACGTCGGCGTAGACAAGAGCCTCAAGCAGGGAGTTGGAGGCCAGTCGGTTGGCGCCGTGAAGGCCGGTGCAGCTGCACTCACCGGCGGCGTAGAGGTGGTTGATGGACGAGCGTCCGCGGAGGTCGACCTTTATTCCGCCGCAGAGGTAGTGGGCAGCGGGCGTGACGGGGATGTACTGCTTCGTTATGTCAATGCCGAGCGAGAGGCACTTCTCGTAGATCATGGGGAAGTGGTGCTTAGTCTGCTCAGGGTCCTTGTGCGTCACGTCGAGGTAGACATAGTCGTCGCCCGAAATCTTCATCTCGTTGTCTATGGCGCGGGCCACGATGTCGCGCGGGGCGAGGCTTCCGCGGCTGTCGTATTTCTCCATGAAGGTCGTGCCGTCGCGGCGTCGGAGCTGTCCGCCGTAGCCGCGCATGGCCTCGGTTATGAGGAAGCTGGGACGCTCGCCGGGGTTGTAGAGGCTTGTCGGGTGGAACTGGACGAACTCCATATTCTGGATGACGCCCTTTGCGCGGAAGACCATGGCAATGCCGTCGCCCGTCGAGATGGTGGGGTTGGTCGTGACCTGATAGACGTTGCCTATGCCGCCCGTGGCCATCATCGTCACCTTCGAGAGGAAGGTTATGACCTCACCGGTCGCCTCGTTGAGGACGTAGGCGCCGTAGCAGTCGATATCCCTCATCCAGGGCTCATTGTTGCGGCCGAAGTGATGCTGGGTGAGGATGTTGACGGCGAAGTAGTTCTCGTAGACGTCGATATTTGGGTGGCTCTTAATCTGCGATATGAGGGCGCGCTGAATCTCGGCGCCGGTGCTGTCCTCGTGGTGGAGGATTCGGAACTCGGAGTGACCGCCCTCGCGGTGGAGGTCGAACTGCCCGTCGCTCTTCTTGTCGAAGTCCGTACCCCACTTGAGCAGCTGCTCAATCTGCGCCGGGGCGTGGGTGACGACCATCCGGACGACCTCGGGGTCGCATATGCCCGCGCCGGCAATGTGGGTGTCGACAATGTGCTTCTCGAAGTCGTCAACCGTGCTGGTGACGGCGGCAATTCCACCTTGCGCCTTGCTGGTGTTGGTGACATCGAGCGTTGTCTTGGAAATGAGGGCCACCTTACCGTGTGGAGCGACCTTCAGAGCGTAGGTCAGGCCGGCAGCGCCGGAGCCGATGACCAGAAAATCGTATCGCTTGACCATTTGTCTATATTACAAATTTTCTCTTACTCAAAGATAGTCACATTTTGGATAAAAGAGAGCCGCGGACACATACAATCGGGCGCGACAGACGCTCGGCCGGCGTCAAGTCCCGTCCTTTCGCGCACATAATGCTCCAAAACATCCCCTAAAACTGCCGCCACACGCAAAAAGCCGCGCCGCCGTTCGCCCCGGACAGAGGCAAGCGACGGCGCGGCCAAAAGTTTTTGCCAGTCTTTACTTCGAGAAACGGCTCTCGGCGAAAGGACGGAGGTTGTAGCGCGAGCTCATGACCTCGCCATAGGCCCCGGCCGAGCGGATGGCGATAAAGTCGCCACGCTTTGTGCCATTGAGTACCACCTCCTTGCCGAAGCAGTCGGACGACTCGCACACGGGGCCCACGACATCGTACTTCTCCGTGGCCGCGGCGCTCGATATGTTCTCTATCTTATGGTATGCATGGTAGAGGGCCGGGCGGATGAGGTCGTTCATGCCAGCATCGACAATGGCGAACTGCTTTTTCTGACCCTTCTTGACGTAGAGGACCCTCGTAATGAGCGAACCGCACTGCGCCACGAGGCTGCGGCCGAGCTCAAAGTGGACTGTCTGACCGTCGCGGAGATCAAGGTGGCGTGCGAAAGTGTCGAAATAAGCCTCAAAGTCGGGAACCGGGGCCTCGTCAGGGTGCTCATAGTCAATGCCAAGGCCGCCGCCAACGTTAACAACCGAAATCTCATACTTATGCTCCTCGAACCACCTGAGCAGCCCGTTGATGCGCGTGCAGAGAGCCTGGAAGGCCCCCATGTCCGTAATCTGCGAACCGATATGGAAGTGGACGCCTACGAGGTTGATGTTGGTCAGCTCGCTGGCCTTGGCGGCCGCGGCCTCGACCTCCCACAGGCCAATGCCGAACTTGTTCTCCTCCAGACCAGTGGTGATATACTGGTGCGTGTGAGCGTCGACATTGGGGTTTATGCGCAGCGCGATGTCTGCCACCTTGCCCTTGGCCATGGCGAGCTCGTTGATGACCTCCATCTCGGGGATGCTCTCGACGTTGAAGCACTCTATGTCGGCATCAAGGGCGAGGTTAATCTCCCAATCGGCCTTGCCCACGCCGGCATAGACAATCTTCTTGGCATCGAAGCCATGCTCCAGGGCGGCGCGCACCTCGTTGCCGCTCACGCAGTCGATGCCAAGGCCGTAGTTACGGACCTCGTCGAGGATTCGCGGGTTGGCGTTGGCCTTGACGGCAAAGTGGACGCGGTAGTCATGCCTCTTGGCAAGGCGGCTCACCTCGTCGAGCGTATTGCGGAGCAGGTCGATGTCGTAATAATAGAAAGGGGTCTGCGTCTGCGCGAACTTGTCTATCGGGAAACTCATGTGTTGTCGGGGTTAAAGGTTTTATCGTAATCGCCTCTTTCCACTCTGCGCCCGTGCGATCGCGCATTCTCCCACATTCGCGATGCGCGGGGCGGACAGATGGCCACGGGAGAGGCTGAAAAAAGGCGGCATACGCCCTTGCGAGGACGCGTGCCGCCGTGTGATGATGCCGCTTTAGTTGAAAAGGTGGGCTGAGAGGCCGCGGAGGGCCGTCACCTTGTCGGACGCGTTGATGAGCACCGACACGTTGTGGCTTGAGCCGCCGTAGGAAATCATCCGCACAGGCACGTCGGTCAGAGCGTCGAAAATCTTGCCCGCATAGCCCTTCTTGTCGGCCGCGAAATCGCCAGCTATGCATATGATGCACTGGTCCTTGTCGACCTCGACAGTTCCATATTTCTTCAGGTCGTCGATGATGTCGTAGAGATGACGGTCGTTGTCGATGGTGACGGATACGCCCACCTCGCTGGTGGTTATCATGTCGATGGGAGTCTTGTAGCTCTCAAAAATCTCGAACACCTTGCGCATGAAGCCGTAGGCCAGGAGCATGCGGCTGCTCTTGATGCGGAGTGCCGTGATGTTGTCCTTGGCAGCGATGGCAGCTACGCGGTTGGCGCACTGGTGGCCCGAGATGAGAGTGCCAGGAGCCTTGGGATCCATGGTGTTGAGAAGGCGGACGGGGATGTTGTTCACCTTGGCGGGGAGGACGCACGTCGGATGGAGAATCTTGGCGCCGAAGTAAGCGAGCTCAGCTGCCTCGTCGAACGAGAGCTCAGAGACGGGCTTCGTGCCCTCCACGAAACGCGGGTCGTTGTTGTGCATGCCGTCGATGTCAGTCCAAATCTGGATCTCGTCGGCGAGGAGAGCCGCGCCGATGAGCGACGCCGTGTAGTCAGAGCCGCCGCGCTGGAGGTTGTCCACCTCGCCGAACGAGTTGCGGCAGATGTAGCCTTGCGTGATGTAGATCTCGTAACCCTGGTTCTTGTCGAGGAGGGCGCGGAGGTTCTCACGGATGTAGGCCGTGTCGGGCTCGTTGTTCTTGTCGATGCGCATATAGTCGAGCGCGGGGAGGAGGCAGCTCTTTACGCCCTGCTCAAGGAGATAGAGGTTGAACATACCGGTCGAGATGAGCTCGCCCTGGGAGAGAATCTCCTTCTCGTGGAAGACAGTGAAGACGTTGTTGGTGAACGACTTGATGTA
Organism: Marinilabiliaceae bacterium; assembly: GCA_051875415.1. Taxonomy (GTDB): domain Bacteria; phylum Bacteroidota; class Bacteroidia; order Bacteroidales; family Marinilabiliaceae; genus W3P20-009. The sequence continues at coordinate 99,920 of JBJEGU010000047.1, read as the reverse complement.
GTTGAACCTCTCGCGGATGAGCTCAAGGCCCTTGGCCTTATACTCGTCGGAGGCGTAGAGCTCGTCGATGTGCTGAGCGTACTTTGCCTCGAGCTTGCTGATGACCTCGTTGGCGCCATCGGCATTCTTCTTATAGAGGTAGTTCGAAATCTCGACAAGGCTGTTGGTGGTGCCAGACATGGCGGAAAGGACAACTATTTTGACCTCGCCATCGAGGACGAGCTTAGCAACGTCCTTCATGCGGGCTGCGGAGCCAACTGACGTGCCGCCGAACTTAAGGATCTTCATCTGTCTAAAGGATTAATATTTTAACAACACGGTCATAAACCGCACACAAAGTTAGATAGATTTTTGAATATACAATGCATATACCGTCCTAAAAATAGGCTACATACGCTGCGAGGATAGGCTTAGCCCGTCGACCGACAGCCGCCCAAGACGGACAGGCACGACAGTGTTGACCTCCTCGGCACGGGCGGCCACCTCGACCCTCACGTAGTTCTCCGTGAAGCCGACGTGAAGCCCCTCGCGGACGGTGGACTCGATAAGGACACGCGCCTCCCTACCCTCCTGATCGCGGTAGAAGGCCCTGCGCTTCATCTCCGAAAGGTTGTGGAGGACGGCGTTGCGCCTATGCCGCTCAGGGGCAGGCACGACGGGCTTTATGTCAAGGGCACGGGTGCCCGGCCGCTCGGAGTAGGTGAACACGTGGAGCTGCGACACGTCGACGCCCTCAATGAAGCGTCGCGACTCTTCGAACATCTCTTCCGTCTCGCCGTTGACGCCCACGATGACATCCACTCCTATGAAGCAGTCGGGGATCAGCGACTTGACGGTCTGGACTTTGGCGGCATAGAGCGCAGTGTCGTAGCGCCGGCGCATGAGGCGGAGCATGGAGTCGGACCCGCTTTGGAGCGGGATATGGAAATGGGGCATGAACTTGCTGCCAGGCTGGGCGCAATGACGGATGACGTCGTCGGTGAGCAGGTTGGGCTCGATGCTCGATATGCGGTACCTCTCCACGCCCTCGACATCCTCAAGAGCCTCAACGAGTTGGAGGAACGTCTCGCCCTGATGACGCCCGAAGTCGCCAATGTTGACGCCCGTAAGCACAATCTCCCTGGCACCGTCGGCCACAGCCCGCCTCGCGAGCACAACAGTCTCGGCCACAGTGCCGCTGCGGCTCAGCCCACGCGCCATCGGGATGGTGCAATAAGAGCAGAAGTAGTCGCACCCGTCCTGCACTTTGAGGAACGAGCGGGTGCGGTCGCCACTTGAATAGCTGCCCACGAAACGGCGGTCGCGAAGGATGTCGCCCGTGACGACCCTCTTCTCGCCCCTGTTCTCAAGACCAGTGAGAATCTGCGTCACCACCTCGCCTTTCTGATTTCCTCCCAGGACGAGGCTCACGCCCGGCATCTGGAGAATCTTGTCGGCCTGGAGCTGGGCGAAGCAGCCAGTCACAACTACAAAGGCATCGGCATTGTGGCGAATGCAACGGCCTATCATCTGACGGCACTTCTTGTTCGCCTCCTCAGTCACGGTGCACGTGTTGATTACGTAGACGTCGGCAAAGTCGTCGAAATCAACCCTTTCGAAGCCTACCTCGGCAAGTCGGCGAGCCATGTCGCTCGTCTCGCTGAAATTGAGTTTGCACCCGAGGGTGTGGAAGGCGACTTTGCGGCAAAGGAAGGAGCTGTAGTCAATCATAAAAAGGGGATGTATTTGGGCAACAGGTGATAAGGATGAGACGCAACAAAAAGAAGCAACCCGCTCTGCCGCATAAGCAGGGCGGGTTGTCATTCCTCACAAATGTTTAAGCGTCATTTGCCGGACGAAGCCCGAGGTTTGAATCGGGCGCGCCGTCCTTCTTGTTTGGCGCAAGGCTAACGTCACGGGGGCGTAGCCTACACTAAAGAGAGCGGGGCGGGAATTACTTCTTCCTGTTCTCGAAGTGCTTAGAGTAACGGTTCATGAACTTGTCGACACGGCCGGCGGTATCGACGAGCTTCATCTTGCCTGTGTAGAAAGGGTGAGAGCTGCTGGAGATTTCGAGCTTCATCTGAGGATAGGTAACGCCGTCGATCTCGATGGTGTCCTTGCAGTTAGCAGCAGAACGGATGATGAAAGTCTCGTTGTTGGACATGTCCGTGAAGGCTACAGGCCTGTAGTTCTCCGGATGGATTCCTTGCTTCATTTTGTTAGATAATTATTTATAAGTTTCGAAACTTGCTATTAGAGTCATGTGGCCGGAGTCAAGTAGCCACATCAGAGCCATAGGAGTCACATTTCGGGCGCAAAGATAGTGATTAGGGAGCAAAGAAGAAAGTTAAAAGGCTAAAACTTAGTTGTTTGCCCAGAAGCCCTCTCAATCGGGAACCGGCTCTGTATTGTTGAGGCGAGACCACGGGAGGATATTTTGAAGGCTCACTGACATATTTAACAACCCCTTGGCCATAAATTAGACGTATTTCACAGTGATTCAGAGCATTATCACAAAACCGCCAAAACTGACGGTGCATAGGAGTCGCCCCACCCTAACTTGGTTTGTTGAGTATACGCATACCGAAGCACCGCACCAAACGCTATATATATCGGGATAGCCTAAGCTCACCTTTTGGGAGACCTGCTCTCAATATGAAACATAATTGCCACCAACGGGAAAAACAAAAGTCCTCGTAGCCAGATAGCCACGAGGACTTAATATTTTGCAAGCAAGCCTATTTAGCGGGACTGGCTTCTGCCGTTCTGCTCAGGAGAGCCTACACGAACCATCGCGCAACGGAAGCCGATGTCGTCGCGGCTCTCGCGCTGGTCGAGCCAGCGGCGTGTGCCAGGGCTGAGCCAGTAAGCGCGGTCGCGCCATCCGCCGCCCTTGTATACGCGCATCTTATCAGTGATGAGGTTACCAAGCTGCTTGGTGGCATCGGGAGTGGTGTACTCGCCTTGCCCATTCTCGCTCATCGTAGGCAGGCCACCGTACATATCGTTAGTGCCAGTCTGCGAGGCTGTCCAGTCGTCGCTACCGAGGGTGGTCTTGCTATCGCCATCGAGGTAGTTGATGGCGTAGGCGTCGCGATAGTTCCAACGGTCGGCTATATCGCTTGCCTTCTCCTGCTCCGTGCGGAGGTGTCCGATGGAGTCCTTCTCGACTGGCACACCGGTCTCGTCAACGACCTTATGCTCAAACACATTGCCACGGAAGGGGTTAAGTTCGTCGGCATCGTCGAAAGTGAGAGGACGATAGACATCGCGAACCCACTCATTGACATTGCCAGCCATGCAGTAGAGGCCGTAATCGTTGGGCCAATAGGAGTCGACGGGGACGGTGATGTCACCCTTATCGTTGAGGTTGCCTGCGGTACCCATATAGTCGCCATTGCCACGGACGAAGTTGGCCATCATACGGCCACGGACGGCATCGTCCGGGTTACGGACTACGTGGGAGTTCCACGGATAGATGCGCCTGTCAGTCATACGCTCGTCCTGAGTGTTGCCTATAAGGCCGAGAGCTGCGAACTCCCACTGAGCCTCAGTAGGCAATTCGTACTTGGGGAGGAAGATGCCATCGTCGCTGCGCACGCGCCTTGTCTGACCCTCATTTCCAAGATCCTCCATAGGCTTCTCGCCGTCAGTGACATCGAACTGGCCAACAAGGTAGGCTTCGGTATTGAAGTTGTCGCGCTCGCTCTGGTCGTTGACCGTGAGCTCTATGATGCCTTTCTCGTAGAGAATGTTCTCGTTGACGCGATCGGTACGCCAAGAGCAGTACTTGTTGGCCTGCTCCCAGTTGACGCCTACCACAGGGTAGTCGGCGTAGGCCGGGTGGCGGAGGTAGTTCTCGACGTAGGGCTCGTTGTAGGCAAGGGGCCTGCGCCAGACGAGAGTGTCGGGGAGGGCGTCCTGATAGACGAAGCGGTTCTCGCGGAAGACCTTGTTAATCCAGTAGAGCCACTCGCGGTAGTTGGCGTTGCTGACCTCATACTGGTCCATATAGAAAGAGGTGACCGTGGCACGGCGAGGAGTAGCGTTGTTGCAATACATGACGTCCTGCTCGACACGGCCCATCACGAAAGTGCCGCCCTCGATGAAGACGAGGCCGGGGCCTGTCTCCTGCTCATAGCCGACCTTATACTCATATCCGCCGTAGGTCGGGTCGTTGTAAAGCCAGCCAGTGGCAGTAGAACGGTCACCCGAACGCCCGCCAGACTTACCGCCGAAGCAGGAGGTAAGGAGCGTCAGCGAGACGGCTATCGCCGCAGCGCCGAGGGCGAACTTGTTGACTTGGTGTATCATAGTAGACAACTTCTTATTTCGGAGTTTTGCGAAGCCTGCGAAAGGAGGCAGGCAATCTGAGCCACAAAGGTAAAAATTCATTCGCACGTATCTACGAAATTCGGCGAAAAACTGTTTCCCGCGTCTCAATCTTTTTCAATGAGAGCCACAGCGTAGGCCGAGCCTCCCTCACCCCTTCCCTCGAAACCAAGCTTCTCGGTGGTTGTGGCTTTGACGGAGACGCAATCGTCGTCGACACCCATGACGCGGGCGAGTGTCTGCTCCATGAGGGGGATAAGGGGCATGAGCTTGGGCTTCTGGAGGGCTATGGTACAGTCGACATTGCCGACGCGGTAGCCCTTGGTGGCGATGATGTCAATAGTCTTGGCGAGTATTATCTTGCTGTCGATGCCCTTGAACTCGTCGCTATTGTCGGGAAAGTGGAAGCCTATGTCCCTCATGTTGGCGGCGCCGAGCAGGGCGTCGCATATGGCATGGATGAGGACGTCGCCGTCGGAATGGGCGACCCAGCCCCTCTCGTAGGGGACGCTGACTCCGCCGATGGTCATAGGCAGCCCGTCCTCGATGCGATGGACGTCATAGCCGAAGCCTACGCGTATTTTCATGCTGCGAATATTTGTGTGTCAGAATTGGGTTCCGCTTTACGGACTCTATCGGGTTAAGACCCTCTATCGGAGCACCTTGGCGATATCGAAGCCGAGGGTTATGCGGACAGTGTTGGCCAGAGCCTCGTTGCTCTGATGGTCGCCAACGGCGAAGATGTAGCTTGCCGCGATGTCAATCATCTGGTACTTTATGCCCAGGCCGGCCGAGCAGTACTTGAGGCCGCCCTTGTTGTCGGGGTTGTTATGATAGCCGAAGCGCGCGGAGAACATATTATTATATGTGTACTCGATGCCGGCGCAGATGTCAATCTCCTCAAGCTCCTCCTTGCCGCCGCGAGGCGCATCGGTGAAACTTGAGAAGATGGAGGATATGACGGACTTGTCGTAGTACTTCTGGCGGGCCTCGTAGTCGGCATTGTCGCGATAGTCGGGCGTGGGGACGAGGAGCTTGTTGAAGTCGACTGTTCCGCCGATCTTGTTATACTTGTCAATCTCGTACCAGAAACCGACACCGAGGCGGAGGTTGGCGGGGAGATACTCGTTGGTCACGCCGTCGTCATACGAGATCTTCGAGCCAATGTTCGAGATGTTGATGCCGGCCATGATGTCGGCGCCGTTGCCCGCCACCTTGATGGGCTTCTTGAAGTAGAAGGCGATGTCGGCGGCGAAGGCGTTGCCCTTAGAGTAGCCGTCGTCATTGAACTCGAAGCCGAGGTCGGAGTGGATGTAGCGGAGTGCGATGGCTCCGGAGAACGTCTTGGAGAGGGCGAGCGAGTAGGCCGCGTCGATGGCGAACTCGTTTGGCTTGTAAGTGCCGTCCTCATCGCCATTGTCGTTGTAGAAGACGAGGTCGCCGAGCGAGAAGTAGCGCACACCCATACTGACGCAGTTGCGGTCATTCACCTTGTAGTAGCCCATGAGGCTGAAGAGGTTGATGTCCGAGATGATGTTGCGCAGCCAGGGTGTGACGGAGAGCGATGCGCCGCACTTGCTGTCCATTCGGATATACTTCGCGGGGTTCCAATATTGCGAATTGATGTCTGGCGTCGACGCCACGCCGGCATCGCCCATAGAAGTACCGCGCGCCTCGGGGGCGATGTTGAGCATCTGGACGCTCGACGGGATTGGGTTGTACTCCCTGGGCATGGTTGTCGACTCGGAGTCGTCGTCCTGCGCAAGGGCTGATATGGGCGCCGCAAGGGTCAGGGCGACCGCAAGGGCTGGGAAAAGGGACCTCATGAGACTGGTAGAAGATTTTTGCAAAAACGAGCTACTTACTTATAACGCCGGATTTGCGTGGTTATTGTGCTTTGATGAATATTTTTTTTGAGACGGTCATCTTTTTCACGGCAGTCCGCACCTGACAGCGCAAGACGTAGACGCCGCCTGGAAGAGAGCCGGAGAAGAGACTTATGTCGCACTTCCCGTTACGAATCAGCTCATTGGACGAGCCTGAGGCCATAAGTCTGCCATCGAATGAATAGACCGAGGCTGAAACGCTTGCCTCACCCGACGGGGCGTTGGTCGAAATAGCGAGGTCAAGGCACCCGTCGGACCTCACGACTCCCACCTCGGCATACGCCGAGCCCGTAAGGTCGGCCTCGATGGTCACAGCCGAGGAGTTGTTGAGGTTGTCACACGCCTTGAGGGTCAAGGTCACGCGCGAGCCGGCGACAATGGAGAGAGGGTAGGCGAGAGTGCCAGACGTGTGGCTCCCTACGGCGTAGGAGAAATAGTCATTGAGCGAGATGGCGTTGAAGCGGTCGTCGTCGATGACGAGCGAGATGTCGTGGCCCACGCCCTGACCGGACGTGTTCACCCCCTGCTCGTCGGATATCTCCGCGTAGAGGTATGGCGTGTCGCCCACGACATTGCCATCGGCGTCGCGCTCGTAGTCGACCCAGGCTTTGATTGTCGGGCCCTCGTCGTCATCAAGGTCGGTGTCGGCAAAGCCGCCCACGAGAACATCATCCACCGCGCCAAGAGCGTCGCGCCCGTCATCACCGACGGCATAGGCCGTGAGGCGACCATAGCCGACCGAGAGGTCGAACTCTTTGGAGAGGATGAACGACGCGTCGAAACGTCCGTCCTTCACCTCAACCTCACCCGAGAAAATCTTAGCGCCCCACTCCTCGTAAGAGAAAGGTGTGCCACTGGCGAGCCCTGACGTGGAGCGGGCTATCCTCTTGTCATAGAGCGACACGGTAGCCCGTCCGGAGAAAGACTCGGCCACGGAGCCGTCGGCATTGCGCACGGAGCAGCTCACGGTGCTGCTTTCGAGAGCGCGGACTGGCAGGACGACATCCTCGCGCGCCACGCCGTTGACGGAGTCGAGCGAGACGTAAAGCTCGGACGGGGTGGAGACCACGAGGGCGGGGTCGCCGAGGAGGACGTACTTGAGCGTGTTGATGGCGCGGGGGCCGCCCACCTTAGCGCGCATCATGGCGCGGCCGAAAGTCTGGCGGCCCGACTGCCCGTCGGAGGCGTAGGCGTTCTTGACAAAGAGGCGCGTGACCTGATAGTTGGGGCTTCCGTAGCTGTCGCGCGTGGAGGCGAAGACGGCTATCGCGCCGCCGGCGGCGTTGAAAAGGGCGTCCTGCGAGCAGGAGCCTGAGGTGCGGTCGAACGGGGCGAACTGGCAGGTGGCCGCCACGAGCAGGAAATTCTTGCCCCCGTTGGTGAGAGATTGAGCTATGTCGCGATTAAAATAACCCTCACCCGTCTGGGCAGCCCCGGCATGACCCGTGTAGTGGAAAAGCGAGCAGCCGTCGCTGAGATAATTATGCGCAGTGGCGGCTGCCAGAGGGTAGGAAGTGCCGGTCGACGAAACGACGCGCGTATAGCTCTCGGAGAAAATGCGGACGACGTCCATATCCGGGTTCTCCTCCTCAAAGTACTCTGCCTGACGCTCGGCGTAGCCCACATGCTCGTTCTCATCGCCCGACTGCCCAATAAAAACCGCCTTTGCGCGCCAATCGCCTTGGACAGGGTCGGACATATAGGCCTCGACCTTAGAAGTGTAGGCCTCGGCCATAGCGGCGGTGGTGCATGGTATTCGGCCTATGCCGACGCGGACTAAGGAACGGATGTCGGACGCGGCCGCGCCTTTGTCGAGCCAGCCGAAAAAGTCGTCGGTGCAATAGCTTGTGAGGATGCTGTTCGAGGCCGCGCTCTGGTAGGTGGGGATGACGTTCTGCGCCTGCGAGCGGTCGAAATTGTCATAAGAGCCTGCGCCCAGGAGAAGCACATAGGCGAGTTGGCTGTCGGTGCCTTTGCCCTTGTCGTAGAGCATCTTAATGTAGTCGCGGATGGCCGTGGCCTCGGCGCGCCCGGCGGAGAACTCGTCATATATGTCGTCGACCATCACAATGCGCGACGAGAGCCCTTGCAGGCGCGAGTGGAGGCTGCACAGTCGCTCGGCGTAAGACTGGAACGCGGGAGCTGTGACAACGAGATAGTTGACGGAGGAATGGGAATGGAGGTCGTGGTTGGAGACAGCCCCCTCGTCGGTTGGCGATGGGAATGAGCCCGTGGGCGAGAACGCCACATACTCACGGAGAGAGCCCGCAGGTGCCGTCACACTGGCCACGCCGCCAGACAGCGACACGTCGCACTGCCGCGGATCCCATGGCGTGGTGACATCCCAGACGCGGACATCGGACGGGGCGTTGGAGACAGAGAACCTGACAGCTGCCGACGCAGTGGTCATCTGCTCAGCGGTACGGAACTGCAGCTCAGAGCCTTGAAGCGCAAGCGGGGCTTTTGCCACAAGGGCGACAGAGCCAAGATAGGCCGACGACGAAGAAGACGGGATGGCCACCGAGACCACGCACCTGCCGATGGAAGAGGACTGCGCGGCGAACGACTCCGTGGCCGAGAGAGCCACATAATTATAGTCCTCGCTACTACGCGCGGGCAAAGTCGACGAGACGACCTGGCGACCGTCGACCGACACCGACAGCGCGCTGGCCGAGCGCAGCACGGAGCCGAGGTAGTAGCTCAGGCTGACGCTCGCGCCCTCTTCGCATGCCATCCCGACAGGGATGGTGACCGACGACTTATCGGCCGTCAGCTTGTCGGAGAACCAGTAGCGGCCCATGGTGCCGGCGTTGACGGCCTGCGTGGCATAGACGAAACGGTTGTCGAACGTGGAGACGGGGGCGGCGGAAGAGGTGTCGTCGGGGACGGACGCGGCCGCGGGGGAGTCGGATCCGTCGCCTGTGGTGAGGTAATAATACGCCTTGCGCGAATAGGAGTTAAGACTTGGGGAGTAGACACCCGAGGAGCTGACGCTCCAGCCGTCGGGGCCCTCGGCGAAGAAGACCAGCCCGTCGGCCGTATGCTCGGCGGGGAGGAGGTAGAGGTCGTCGCGGCTGTCGGACCCTACGGTAAATGAGAGCTGCCGCCCGCCCGCGCCATAGACCCTCACGGAAGCAGGGTCCGAGAAGCCCATCTGGGCGAGCTGTGAGCGGGTGATGCGGTAGACGCCCGTCTTCTCGACCGACACCTTGCGCCATGCGCCCGAGGCGAGGACCGACGAAGCCGCCCGCCCGTCGGCTAAGAGCGCGGGGCAGATGGCGAGAAAGAGGATAAGAGCCGAGAATAGCTTGATAAGGCGCATGTGGAGAGATGAGGGGAGGAGGTCAGTCTATTAAGGCCTCTGAGCCTCAGCAATTTTCTTATACTGTGCCACGGTATCCTTGAGTCCGAGATAGAGGGCGTCGCATATGAGCTGATGGCCTATCGAGACCTCTTTGACGAAGGGTATCTTCTTGAGGAAGAAGTCGAGGTTGACGAGGCTCAGGTCATGCCCCGCGTTTACTTGCAGGCCGAGCTTCTTTGCCTCTGTCGCGGCGGCGACAAACGGCGCAACGGCTTTCTCGGGGTCGGCGGCATAGGCCGAGGCGTAGGGTTCGGTGTAGAGTTCGACGCGGTCGGTGCCCGTCTTGGCCGCATAGCTGACCATCTCGGGGTCGGGGTCGACGAATATGGACGTGCGGATGCCAGCATCCTTGAGCCGGGAGACGATGTCGGAAAGGAAGTCCTGGTTGTCCCTGGTATTCCAGCCCGCGCAGCTCGTGAGGGCGTCGGGGGCATCGGGGACGAGCGTCACCTGAGTGGGGCGGACGCTCAGCACAAGGTCCATGAACTTGGGGATGGGGTTGCCCTCGATGTTGAACTCTGTAGAGAGGACGGGCTTGAGGTTGAGGACGTCGGCGTAGCGTATGTGCCTCTCGTCGGGCCTCGGGTGGACGGTTATGCCGTCGGCGCCGAAGCCTTCAATGTCGAGCGCGGCCTTGACGACATCGGGTGAGTTGCCGCCTCTGGCGTTGCGAATTGTTGCGATTTTGTTGATGTTGACACTTAGCTTTGCCATCTGAATCTGTCTGTTGATTGTTACGATGGGCCGCGGGCAAAAAAGGGCGAAACAATTTGCCCATACGCCGATAAAAAAGTAAAATTGCGAGGCGTAATCGCGGCCGACATGAGACGCAAATATACGCTATTCTTCAGAAAAGAGGAGAAAAGAATGTTGACGTTAGACAAAGTAATGGTCGATGCCGAGCCGATAGGGTCGGCCGAGCCACTCGCGGCAGGCGTGGCGAAAATCCGGCGCAGCGGGAGAAGCCGCCTGCCAGTGAGCGACAGCGACGGCCGCTACGTCGGCATGCTGGCGGCCAGCGCATGCGCCCGGCCCGAAGCCACGTGCGCCGACGAGGCCACGGCCGCCGAGCCTGTCGCAGCGGCCGACTCGCCGTCAGCCCTGCTGAGGCTTTTCGCCGAGCAGGACGCCGACACGGTGGCCGTAGTGGACCGCGGCGGACAGACTGTGGGCGTGGCCGACAGGCAATTGACGCTCAAGCTGACGACCTCGCTCCTGGGAGCCGACGCGCCGGGAGCCTCGATAGCCGTGGCCATGCGCGCGGCCGACTACGAGATAGGCCGACTGGCCAGCACGATAGAGATGGCCGGGGCCAGAATCCTCAGCATCACATCGAGCGCCGACGCCGACACCGCCACGGCCTACGTCAAGATTGCGCAGCCCGACCCTTTCCCGGTCATAGAATCGCTCGAAAGGCACGGCTACGACGCCACGGCCTACTCCGGCGGCTACGCTCTCAGCGAGGGCGACGACATCCTGAGGCGCAACTACGACTCCCTGATGGACTACCTTAACATTTGATAGAGACCCGGCGGGCCACCCTCACCGGGCAAGAGCAAGAAAGATGAAAAAGATCGCACTGACAGCAGGACTCGTCATAGTCCTGCTCATAGCCGGGATTGTCGGCTTCAGGTACTACTGGGTGTTCGCCGACGGTGTGAAGGCCGGCGAGCTCAACTACATCACCCACAAGGGCTACATATTCAAGACCTACGAGGGCAAGCTCATACAGTCGGGGCTGCGCGGCGTGGCGGGAGCCGCCTCGGGCATCGAGTCGAACACATTCGAGTTCTCCGTCGACAACAAGCATGTGGCGGACTCGCTCATGCGCTGCTCGGGCAAGCACCTTGAGCTTCACTACAAGGAGTATAAGAACGCTCTGCCCTGGCGCGGCATGAGCGTCTACGTGGTGGACAGCATCATCTCCGTATCGCCCGCCCGCGGCCTTATGGAGTAGGGCGCAGTGGCCTGCTGATAAGGATATTAGAGGAAAACTTAGTACTTTCGCATCCGCGGAGCGGCTTCGGGGCGAGAGCCTGAGTCTGCGCCGCAAAAGCTAACAGACTAAAAAACAAATATGTACGCACTGGTAACAGGCGGCAGCCGCGGTCTTGGCCGCGCTGTCTGTGTGGCACTCGCGAAAGAGGGCTACACCATAATAATAAACTTCCGCAAGGGCCAGGCCGAGGCCGAGGATACACTCGCCAAGGTGCGCGAGGCGGGCTCGGACGGTGAGCTTCTGCCCTTCGACGTGGCCAACCGCGACGAGGCGCAGAAGGCCATCGAGGGATGGCAAGCCGCCCACCCCGGCGAATATATAGCGGTGGTGGTCAACAACGCCGGCATCAGGCGCGACAACCTCATGGTCTTTATGCCCTACGAGGATTGGAGCCAGGTCCTCCGCATCACGCTCGACGGCTTCTACAATGTCACCCAGCCCCTCCTCCAGCCCATGCTTGTCAAGAAGTGGGGCCGCATCGTCAACATGGTGTCGCTCAGCGGCCTTAAGGGACTCCCCGGCCAGACGAACTACTCGGCATCGAAAGGCGGGCTTATGGCCGCCACCAAGGCCCTGGCCCAGGAGGTCGCCCGCAAAGGCGTGACGGTCAACGCCGTCGCCCCGGGCTTCATCCACTCCGACATGACCAAGGATCTCGACGAGGCCAGCCTCAAGAAGACCATCCCCGCCAACCGCTTCGGCGAGCCTGAGGAGGTAGCCGACCTCGTGGCGTTCCTCGCGTCGAACAGGGCGAGCTACATAACAGGCGAGGTCATTTCCATCAACGGCGGACTCTACACTTAGGCCGCGCAGGCCCAATCCGCCCCGCCAAACAATAAAACCGACGTTTTGGATAGCGAAGAGATAAGACGGCTACTGAGCGACGCCGTGGCCGAAGAATTTGAGATTGACAAGGCCAAGATGACGCCGGACGCCTCCATAGTGTCGGACGTCGGGCTCGACAGCCTCGACATGGTGGACCTCGCCGTCATCGTCGACCGCCTCTTCGGCGTCAAGCTGACAAGGGAGGACATGGCCGGAGCCGCCACATTCGGCGACCTTGCGGAACTCATAAGCGCAAAGCGTTGACACCCAGCGCACAATAGGAAAGCCACGCCGCGGGACGACAACCGCCGCGTGGCTCTTTTCTCTTAAAAACTCAACATCTTAAGCAAAGGAACGCAATGCTACTCAACGGCAAAGACCAGATATGCGGCTACATCCCGCAGCGCGAACCCATCGTAATGGTCGACAAGCTCTACAGTTTCACCGACGACGAGTCCGAGACCGGCCTCACGATACCCCCCGACAGCATCTTCGTGGAACGCGGACACCTTATGGACGGCGCGCTCATCGAGCACACGGCGCAAAGCGGCGCGCTGCACATAGGCTACGACTTCATAAGCCGCGGCCTCGCCGTGCCCATCGGCCTCATCGGGTCGATAAACAAATATGAGATAGCGCGACTGCCCAAGGTGGGCGAAGACATCCGGACGACCATCAAGATGGAGGCCCGCATAGGCGACGTCTCACTCATGGGGATTACCGTCCGCGTGGGCGACGAGGTCATAGCCCACGGCAAAATGAAGGTCGCGACGCCCGAGATGGCGTAGAGGCCGGAAGCACATAAAAAACGAGCGGAGAATGGAGAGGCAGGACACAACGATGGTCATGGCGCGGGGCGTCACGAAACGCTTCGGCGAGCTGGAGGTGCTCAAAGGCATCGACCTTGACATCCGCCAAGGCGAGGTGGTGGCCATAACGGGAGCGAGCGGAGCGGGCAAGACCACGCTACTTCAGATTCTCGGCACCCTGGACCGCCCGACGTCGGGCTCCGTCATGATAGACGGGACAGAAGTGTCGCGCCTAAGCGGCAAGAGCCTCGCTGCCTTCCGCAACAAGAAAATCGGCTTCGTATTCCAATTCCACCAGCTGCTGCCAGAGTTCACGGCCCTTGAGAACGTAATGATGCCCGCACTCATTGGCGGCGCGCCGCGAGACGAGGCCGAGGACAAAGCCGCCGAGCTGCTCACGTTCCTCAACCTCTCGCACAGGACGGGCCACAAGCCCGCCGAGATGAGCGGCGGCGAGAAACAGAGGGCGGCCATAGCCCGCGCGCTTATGAACAACCCCGCAGTGGTCTTCGCCGACGAGCCGAGCGGCAACCTCGACTCGCACAACGCCGACGAGCTGCAGAGCCTCTTCTTCTCGCTCAGGGAGAAGTTCGGCCAGACGTTCGCCATAGTCACCCACGACATGCGCCTGGCCTCGACGTGCGACCGGATGATAATGATGAAAGACGGGCTGATAGCCGCCGAATAAACTCCCCAAAGCCAAGCCCCGAGCCTCCCGCCAATGAGCATAGACACCGAGCTTAAAGAGCTGCTCGACAGGAAAGTAGAGCAATATGAGAGGCCCGAGTTCATCGAGCCCGACCCGATATCCATCCCCCACAGATACTCACGCCGGCAAGACATAGAGATAACCGGCCTCCTGGCCTCTACCATAGCGTGGGGCAACAGGAAGGCCATAGTCAAGAGCGCGGGCGAGATGGCCGACCGTCTCGGCTCCGACCCCTACGACTTCGTCATGTCGGCCTCCGAGTCCGACATCGACCGCCTCTCGTCTTTCGTCTACCGCACATTCCAGAAAGAGGACCTGCCATCGATGGTCCGCGCCCTGCGCGCCATATATGAGTCCGACCCCGAGGGCGGGCTGGAGAGACTCGTAGCGCCGCGCGAGGGCGAGACTCTGCGCGAAGGACTCATCCGCCTGCGCGGCGCCCTCGTGCCCCACATCGCCGAGCGGACCCGTAAGCACATTGCCGACGCCGGCCGTGGCGCGGCCGCCAAAAGGCTCTGCATGTTCGCCCGCTGGATGGTCCGCCCGTCAGCCCGCGGCGTAGACTTCGGCATCTGGAAAAGCATAAGCCCCTCAAAGCTGATAATGCCGCTCGACGTCCACACGGGGCGGACATCACGCGCCCTCGGACTCCTCACGCGCAAGCAGGACGACTGGAAAGCGGCGGCGGAGCTCACCTCGGCCCTCGCAGCCTTATGCCCGGGCGACCCCGTCCGCTACGACTTCGCCCTCTTCTCAATAGGGATAGTGGAGGGCGTGGCGAAGCCGACTGGGCGAGCCGCGGCGGGGGCGGAATAGAGTAAAGGACAAGACATTAACCCACCTAACAAAGCGAACGCCAATGCTCGTAAAGACATACGGGAGCGCCGTGAGCGGCATAGACGCCATAACCGTCACCATGGAGGTCAACATATCGGCCGGCATAAAGTTCTTCCTTGTCGGACTGCCGGACAGCGCGGTCAAGGAGAGCGAGCAGCGCATAGACAGCGCCATCCGCGAGAACGGGTGGAAATATCCGCAGCAGCGCATCGTCATCAACATGGCGCCGGCCGACATCCGCAAAGAGGGCTCGGCCTACGACTTGCCACTGGCCGTGGGGATCCTGGCAGCGTCGGGTCAATGCGCGGCGGAGAGGCTCGGGCGCTACGTCATGATGGGCGAGCTGTCGCTCGACGGGCAGCTGAAGGCCATCAGGGGAGTGCTGCCCATGGCCCTCAAAGCCAAGAGCGACGGCTTCGAGGGCTTCATCCTGCCCCGCGCCAACGCCAAGGAGGCGGCCGTGGTCGAGGGGCTGAAGGTGCTGGGTGCCGACACTCTCAAAGAGGTCGCGGAATTCCTCAGCGGCAACGACGACGCCCTGAGCCAGACCGTGATAGACACCGAGGCCGAGTTCAACAGGCAGCAGGAGGCGGACTTGCTCGACTTTGCCGACGTCAAGGGACAGGAGAACGTCAAGAGGGCGCTTGAGATAGCCGCCGCAGGCGGACACAACATACTGCTCATAGGCTCGCCCGGCTCCGGCAAGAGCATGATGGCCAAAAGGCTGCCCAGCATATTGCCGCCCCTGACGCTCGACGAGGCCCTCGAAACGACCAAGATACACTCCGTGGCCGGCAACATAAAGAGCGAGATGGCACTCATGACTACCCGCCCGTTCCGCAGTCCCCACCACACGATAAGCGACGTGGCCCTCGTAGGCGGCGGCACATTCCCACAGCCGGGCGAGATAAGCCTCAGCCACAACGGCGTTCTCTTCCTCGACGAGCTGCCCGAGTTCAAACGCTCGGTGCTCGAGGTCATGAGGCAGCCCTTGGAAGACAGGAAGATAACCATCTCGCGCTCAAAATTCTCAGTGGAGTACCCCGCCTCGTTCATGCTCGTGGCGTCGATGAACCCGTGCCCGTGCGGCTACTTCAACTCGCCCGCGAGGCGTTGCTCATGCTCCGAGGGACAGGTGAAGAAATACCTCGGGCGGATCTCGGGACCTCTGCTGGACCGCATCGACCTCCACATCGAGGTCGTACCCGTGCCTGTGGGCAAGCTGAACGACGCGCCTCAGGGCGAGCCGAGCGCGGAGATCCGCAAGAGGGTGGTGGAGGCGCGCGCCATCCAGAGCGAGCGTTTCAAGCGGAGCAAGGGCGTCCACTGCAACGCCCAGATGACGCCGCGGATGCTCAGCACATACGCCAAGCCCGACGAGCAGGGACAGATGATACTCAAGATGGCCATGGAGAAGCTCGGACTCTCGGCCCGCGCCTACGACAGGATCCTGAAGGTGGCGCGCACCATAGCGGACCTCGACAAGAGCCAGGCCGTGGAGGCGCGCCACATCTCCGAAGCCATACAATACAGGTCGCTCGACCGCGACACGTGGGGCAGCACGCCCGCCTAACAATCGTCCTATGACAGTGAAATCGATACTTTTCGTATGCCTCGGCAACATATGCCGCAGCCCGGCCGCCGACGGCGTCATGCGCAAGAAGGCGGAGGAGGCGGGACTCGACCTCCGCGTAGACTCGGCCGGCATAGGGGCATGGCACGTGGGGCAGCTGCCCGACGTCAGGATGCGCCAATGCGGCCGCAAGAGGGGCTACGACTTCTCGCACAGGGCGAGGCAGGTGCGGGCCGCCGACTTCGGCGACTTCGACATAATAATGGGCATGGACGCCCAGAACATGGCCGACCTCCGCCGCCTCGCCCCGACCGACGAGGCCAGAGGGAGGATAAGGCTCATGGCGGACTTCCTGACAGCCCACAAGGGGCAGAAGTCAATCCCCGACCCCTACTACGGCGACGAGGCAGACTTCGACTTCGCCCTCGACCTCGTGGAGGACGCCGCTGAGGGAATCATAGAGCAGATAAAAAAAGGAAGGATATGACCGAATGGGAGAAGATGCTCGCCGGCGAGCCATATGCGGCCGCCACGCCTGAGTTCTGGGACAAGCTGCGG
Source organism: Marinilabiliaceae bacterium (assembly GCA_051875415.1). Classification (GTDB taxonomy): domain Bacteria; phylum Bacteroidota; class Bacteroidia; order Bacteroidales; family Marinilabiliaceae; genus W3P20-009. Next base: position 83,046 of record JBJEGU010000047.1, on the reverse strand, counting down.
GCCACCCGCGACGCGCTGCACGACTTCAACACGTGCCGCCCGACGGAGACTGCAAAACTTGACGCGATAATCAGGAAAGTGCTTGGCAAGACGGGCGAGCGGCTCAGCATAATGCAGCCGTTCCGCTGCGACTACGGGTGCAACATATCAGTCGGCGAGGACTTCTTCGCCAATTTCAACCTTACGATACTTGACGAGGCTCGCGTGACCATAGGCGCGAACTGCTTCATAGGCCCGAACGTGGGCATCTACACGGCTTGCCACCCGCTTGAGGCCGCGGAGCGCAATAAGGGTACCGAGTGGGCAGAGCCCGTGACCATTGGCGACAGCGTGTGGATTGGCGGGGGCGTGACCATATGCCCGGGCGTGACGATAGGCGACAGGTGTGTCATAGGGGCGGGCAGCGTGGTAGTGAAGGACATCCCGGCAGACTCCGTGGCGGTGGGCAATCCGGCCCGGGTGGTCAAGAAGATAGGGTAGGGGCGCATCCCCCTTAATATATTTTCAAAATTCACCCTATGGCAATGGCCAAGGAAGGGTGGATAAGCGGGAGTGACCACCCAAAATCGGGTACAGCGCAATGGGCATGGCCCGTTTTTCCGATTATTGCACAAACAAATGCTGATAGTATGCTAATTTTTTCATAAATTAGTATCAAGACCAACAAGCGTCGTGAGACGCGGAAACCGTAAACTTAATATCTTTTTTAAACTATCAGCTTATGAAAAGAAAGTTTACAGGATTTCTATTGGCTGGCGCGCTGTGCATGGCAGGCGCGCAAGCCTACGCTCAGGAGACAACTCCGGAGTTTGACGCACAAGCCAACTTGGCTCTGAACAAGGAGGCCACATCCTCTAACGGAACGGCATCCGACGGCAATGACGGCAACCTCGGCACGCGCTGGAGGAGTACGCAGGGCGTGGCGGACGAATGGTGGAGCGTGGACCTTGGCGACGCGTACGTCGTGAACAGGGTCGTAGTCCGGATGGCGGGCGATGCCGGAGCCAGGGGGGCGACGTACGACATTGAGGTGTCGCTCAACGGTATCGACTGGGACAAGGTAGTGGACAACGCGGTCATCCCCACTGGCGGCGAGAACGAGTTCAACGACCACGAGTTCGCCTTAAAGCCCGCGCGCTACGTCCGCTACAAGGGACTCGCGAGCGGCGGCTGGGACCACAACTTCGCCGAGTTCGAAGTCTACGGCGTCGGCACGTATGACCCCGACGGCAGTGACGAACTGAGCAACGTGATTGTCACACCCGCGACATCAATCAACTATGCGGGCGACAAGCTGGCTCTCAATGCCTTCGCCACATCAGGGAAAGGCATCGGGATCTCCGGCACATCGTTCATATGGAGCGTGGAGCCCGCCGAGGGAGCGGCGGTAGACGCTAACGGCGTATTCACCGCCACGGCAACGGGATCGTACACCGTGACAGCCACGGCAACCATCGGCGGTACCACAAAAGAGGGCAAGGCCACAGTCGAGGTTAGGGAAGCCCGCAAAGCCGCCTCAATAAGCGTGGACAGGGTGATGGAGAACGCAACGACCAGCAACTGGTCGGACATTTTCCTCACTGGCGAGGCCGTCAAATTCTCGCTTGAGGCCTACGACCAGTACGACGGCCTTATTGACAACCCTGCAGTGACATACGACCTGGACGGCGGCACACTGGACGAGGCGGCAAAGACCGTCAAATGGGACGAGGCCGGCACGAAGACGTTGAAAGCTACGGCCGGGGAAGTCTCCGCCTCGTTCACAGTCGAGGTCATAGACGCTAAACAGGTCGTGGGCGGAATGACGGCCACGGCATCGTCGGAGAACGCCGACGCCAACATGACGGCCGACAAGGCCATAGACAACGACCTCGGCTCACGCTGGGCATCGGAAGGCACTGAGACCGGCGTGGCCAAAGAGGAGTCGCTCATAGTGGATTTGGGCGAGAGTATGAATCTGGTCGCCATTGGCGTGACGTGGGAGGGCGCATGCGCTGCCGAGTACACCATAGAGGTATCGGCCGACGGCGAGAGCTACACGTCGCTCGGAGGCGAGACGAGGGAGCTTGGCATAGTCAACCACCTCTACCGCGTGAAGGGCGACGAGGAAGAGGCGGTCAGGTACATCAAAGTGGCGTGCGCTGTCCCAGCCACCAACTACGGCTACAGCATCTTCGAGGTGACGCCGTACATTGCCAATGAGAAGAAGCCTGTCACACCGCCGACGTCAGTCGACCTTGTCAATGACGCCGCCCGAGGCATCGTCGCAGGCGACAATGGCGCGGTTCGTTTCACTGAGGAGATGAGGAGCGTGAGGATATACTCCGCCGCCGGCAACCTCGTGAAGTCCGCCCAGAACGCCACGGAAGTCAATGTCGGAGCGACAGCCAAAGGCATATACATCGTGAAAGCGGTGGACAATGCCGGCCGAGCTTTCACAGCCAAGTTCAACATCCGATAGAGGCTGAGTGAACGCCTAAAATTAAAACCCTGCCGTTTGCCAACGGCAGGGTTTTCTTTTACCACCTCGACCTGTCGGCAACCGCCGCCCGACAGGCTACGACGACCGCCATAAGCGGATAAAGAAGTTCAAGCGGAAGACTGAGCCATAGAGATTTAAGCCCGCGCCACCCATTCCTGAAAATGAGCCACGCCGCACAAGCAGACGCGTCGGCCATAAGCTTGACGGCAAAAAGCCCGACGGCCGACCGCCACGACGCCAGTCCGAGGGCGGCAGCCACGGCCGCCACAGGCCATGACATGACGGCGGCAAAGACCACGAGAGCCAACGCTATCACCCCCGCAGAGCGATAACCGCCAGCCTTGCCAAGCCAGCGCGTCCGCTGCCGCAGATAAGCCCCGAGGCCAGGCGGCACGACGGACGAGACGACAGCCTCGCGAGCGGGCAGATAGCGCACCGGAGCGCCGGAGCGCAAGGCATGGGCGAGGAGGAACATATCGTCGCCCGATGCGTACTCGGGCCTCGAATCATGCCCCTCGTAGAGGCATTTGGAGAATGCCATGCCGGCCCCGTTGGCCATGGTAGGGCTGCCGGACAATGCCGTGCCGGCCGTCACGACTTGCAGGCAACCGAACTCAAGCTCCATAAGGCGGCCAAGAAGAGACCCGCCGCCGCGCATCTCGACGGGCAGGAGGAGCATAAAGGGCTTGCCACCAAACTCATATGCAGACATCCGCACAGCCTCAGCAAAACGCACATCTACACGGCAATCAGCATCGGCAGAGACAATGATATCGCCCGCCGCCATCCGCACACCAGTCCTCTGCGCATTCTTCTTCCCCCTCAGTCCATCATTCTCAACGACCCTGACACTTCCACAAGCCACAGCAGCACGCCGCAACATGTCGAGCGAACGGGCTGAGACATGGTCGGCCACGACAATCAGCGAGTCATCGGCACGGAGCGACGACGCAACGCATCGCATATTCTCCGCGCATGTGGCAGCGTCGGCGTCGCACGTGCACATGACGACACTGAGCGGTGACTTTCCAGTGCAGTCAGCCTCGACGGCTTTCCGCCTCCGCCTCACGGAGCGGACAAAAAGGAAAGCGCAAGCCGCGACCACGAGGCAGTAAGGCACAAGAGCCACCCATAGGGCGGCGGACAGCATTGTCATAAGAAATCAATTGGGCAACCGAATTTATCGGGCGCAAAAAAACCAAGCCACGCGACTTGCGCAGCTTGGCGAAAAAACTTGACAGCAGAATGGAGATAATGCCTCAAGCCGCTATTTTGCCAGCACCTCCGTGAGGGCGGCAATGAAGGTGTCGACATTGGCCTTCGTGAGGCAGAGCGGGGGCAGGATGCGGACCATGTTCTGACCGGCCACGCCCGTGAAAATGTGATGCTCGTAGAGGAGCTTCTGACGGATGGGCGACACTGGCTCGTTGAACTCAATGCCGACCATGAGACCCAGGCCGCGGATCTCTTTAATCCGGCCATTGTCGGGCATAGCCTTCAGCTTGTCGAGGATGTACTGACCGACCTCGGCCGAGTTCTTTTCCAGCCCCTCCTCCTTATAGACGTCGGCCACTGCAATAGCGGCGGCCATGCCAAGATAGTTGCCGCCGAAAGTGGTGCCAAGCATGCCCTTGACAGCCTCGAACTCCGGGCTGATGAGCACTGCTCCGACAGGGAAACCGTTGGCGATGCCCTTGGCCATGGAGATGAGGTCGGGCTTGATGCCGTAGTGCTGATGGGCGAAGAACTTGCCCGTGCGGCCATAGCCGCTCTGAATCTCATCGACAATGAGCTTAGTGCCGTGGGCATGGCAGAGGGCGAGGAGATCCTTCATGAACTGAGCGTCGGGGATGTGGATGCCGCCACAGCCCTGGACTCCCTCGATTATGACGGCCGCGATGTCGTCATTCTCGACATACTGCGCCACCGAGGCGAGGTTGTTCAGCTCAGCCCAGCAGACCTCGTGCTGGAGGTTGAAAGGCGAGTTGATTTTGGGGTTGTCAGTGACGGCTACCGCACCGCTCGTGCGGCCGTGGAAGCTGCGACGGAAGGCGACAACCTTCCTGCGCCCCGTGGCGAACGAGGCGAGCTTGAGGCAGTTCTCGTTGGCCTCGGCACCGCTATTGATGACGAAGAAGCTGTAGTCGGAGTAGCCGCTGAGCTCGCCAATCTTGCGCGCCAGGACGGACTGGAGCGGGTTTATGACGCTATTGGAGTAGAAGGCAATCTTGTTGACCTGGTCGGTGATAGCCTTGATGTACTTGGGGTGCGAATGGCCTATGGAGATAACAGCGTGACCGCCATAGAGGTCGAGGTACTCCGTACCCTTGTCGTCCCACACATGGCATCCTTTGGCCTTGACTGGCACGACGTCGAAGAGGCTGTATACGTCGAAAAGTTCCATTGTTTTTTGTTTTTTGGGGCTGGCTATCGCTTTTGCGCGCAGTAGCCAGCCGCATGAATGTTAGAAACCGCTGGGCTTGAGATTGAGGCCGGTGTTCTCGGGCAAGCCGAAGAGGAGGTTCATATTCTCGACGGCCTGTCCGGCAGCACCCTTGACGAGGTTGTCGATAAACGAGACGACGTGGAGCTTTGTGCCGTACTTCTTGACGTAGAGGACGCACTTGTTGGTGTTGACAACCATCTTGAGGTCGGGGTTGAAGTCCACCACGTTGACGAATGGCTCATCCTTGTAGTACTTCTTGTAAATCTCGACAGCCTCGGCCTCGTCGAACTCGCAATCGAAGTAGACGGAGGACATGATGCCGCGCGTATGGCAACCGCGGACGGGGACGAAGTTGAGGTTGCCCTTGTAGTGGGGGGCAAGGCGCGAGAGGGTCTCGTTGACCTCGCCAAGGTGCTGATGGGTGAAAGCCTTGTAGACGGAGAGGTTGCTGTCGCGCCAGCTGAAATGGGTGGTCTCGGAAGGCTTCTGCCCCGCGCCGGTGGAGCCTGTTATGCCCGTCACGTGGACCTCGCCGAGACGGTCGAGCTTGGCCATGGGGAGGAGGGCGAGCTGGATGCTGGTGGCGAAGCAGCCCGGGTTGGCTATGCGGTCGGCGGCCTTAATCTCGCGGCGGAAAGCCTCGGGGAGGCCGTAGACGAAGCCGCAGGCGGAATCCTGAAGGCGGAAGTCGTTCGAGAGGTCGATAATCTTGCCGTTGAAGTCTTTGGGCAGCTTGTCGACATAGCCGCGGCTCTTGCCATGGCCCATGCAGAGGAAGATGACATCGGCCGTATTGACCGGGGCCTCGGCGCTGAAAGTCAGCGAAGTCTCGCCAATAAGGTCGTGATGCGCCGACCACACGGGCTCGCCGGCGTGGCTCTCGCTCTGGGCGAAGAGGATGTTGGCCCAAGGGTGGTTTATGAGGATGCGCATCAGCTCGCCGCCCGTATATCCGGCCGCGCCTATTATGCCTACTTGAATCATCAGATAGTCTGGTAAAGAATGGAGGGGCGAAGCATCGCCCACGCTTTTTTCGTAAAAAAGGCCGGGCCGGCCGCGTGGTTTAGGCCGCGGCAGGCCCGGCCAAGAGTTCTATGTCAGCTCGGGGCGGGTGTTAAAGCTCCTTTTCGAGCTTCTCGCCCTCGTCCTTATGGTTGCTGTAGTATGCGCGGAGCGGGGTAGAGAGGACCTTGATGAAGCCCTTGGCGTCCTCGCTCGTCCAGCCTTTCTGCATCTCCCCATACTCGCCAAACTTGTTCTTGACGAGGTCGTTCTTCGAATCGACGCCGACGGTCTCGAAGCAATGGGGGCGGAGCTTCATGATGGCCGTGCCGGTCACGTTGCGCTGGCTCTCCTCGAGCATGGCCTCGATGTCCCTCATGACGGGCTCGAGATACTGGCTCTCGTGGAGGAACATGCCGTACCAGTTGGCCACCTGATCCTTCCAGTACTGCTGCCACTTCGAGAGGGTATACTTCTCGAGGAAGCGGTGCGCCGCTATGATGAGCATTGGGGCGGCGGCCTCGAAGCCTACGCGGCCCTTGATGCCGATGATGGTGTCGCCGACGTGCATGTCGCGGCCAATTCCATAGGGGGCGGCTATGCTCTCAATCTTCTGGATTGCCTTTATCTTGTCGTCGAACTTCTCGCCGTTGACGGCCACAATCTCGCCCTTGTCGAACTCGATTTTGACCTCCTCCTCGCCGTTCTTCTCGACCTGCTTGAGGTATGCCGTCTCGGGCAGGCCCTGCGTGCTGTCGAGGATCTCGCCGCCGCAGATGCTGGTGCCCCATATTCCCACGTTGTAGGAGTACTTGAGCTTGGCGAAGTCGGCCTTGAAGCCATGCTTGTTAAGGTAGTCGACCTCAAACTGGCGGGTGAGGGCCATGTCGCGGGTGAGGGTGATAATCTCCATCTCGGGTGCCATGACGAGGAAGGTCATGTCGAAGCGGACCTGGTCGTTGCCTGCGCCCGTGGAGCCGTGGGCTATGGCTTGCGCGCCAATCTGCTTGGCGTAGCGGGCTATGGCCATTCCCTGGAATATGCGCTCGGAGCTGACGGAGATGGGGTACGTGTTGTTGCGCAGCACGTTGCCGAAGATCATGTAGCGAATGCTCTTGGAGTAATACTCGTGGGTGACGTCGAGCGTGACGTACTCCTTTGCGCCGAGCTTATAGGCGTTCTCCTCGTTGGCCTTGAGCTGCTCGGGGCTGAAGCCGCCGGTGTTGGCGCAAGCCGCGTAGACCTCGTAGCCTTTCTCCTTGGCGAGGTACATTACGGTGAACGACGTGTCGAGTCCGCCACTGAAGGCGACAACTACTTTCTTCTTAGCATCCATACTGTGAGAATATATAAATATCTTGTTGTTTCAATACGTTACGTGCAAATATAAGCAATTGGCGTCCCAATGCCAATCGCCCTTGGGGCTTAATCCTCCTTGGGGAACCCGTTGGGGAAGGCCTCCATTATCCGGTCCACCACGCCGGGGTCCTTGGCCAGCTCCTCGTCGGCGTCGCGGACGCTGCGCGGCCTGTCGGGGTCGTAGAGCATGCCGGTGCAGACGCAGTAGCGCCTCCCGGTGCGGACGAGGATGTCATGGTTGATGCAGCCCTCGCAGCCTTTCCAGAACGTCTCGTCGTCAGTGAGCTGGGCGAAAGTGACGGGGACGTAGCCGTGGTCGGTGTTGAGCTTCATGACGGCGGCGCCCGATGTGAGGCTGAAAATCTTGGCCTGGGGCCAGCGCAGGCGGGCCAGGGTGAAGGTCATATGCTTGATGCGCCGCGAGAGGCCGCAGCCGCGGTACTCGTCGCGGACTATGAGGCCGGAGGTGGTGACGTAGTGCTTGCCGCCCCATGTCTCGATGTAGCTGAAACCGGCGAACATCTCGCCGTCGAGGGCTATGACAGCCTTGCCCTCGCGCATCTTCTGCTTGACGTAGCCCGGGTTACGCTTCGCGATGCCCGTCCCGCGGACCTTCGCGGCCGCAGTGATGGTCTGGAGAATCTCGTCGACATAGCCGAGGTGCTCCTCGGTAGCCACAACCACCTTCAGGTTGGGGAACTTATTGTCGTCCTTGCTGCTCATTTTGTTCTTAGTAGGGAAATATCTTGTTATCGTGTATCGTCGTCAGCTAAATAAGTTTCTGCGCCGCCTCGGGGGTCACTGTGGCCAGCTGGTTGAGGAAGATGTCCTTCTTGACGTCGGCCCGGAGTATGACGAGCACCGTGTCGTCGCCCGCCACGGTCCCCATGACGCCCTTGAGCCTCGCCTCGTCGACCTCCGCCGCCAATGCGCTGGCATATCCCGGGCGGGTGCGGATGACGGCCATCTGTCCGGATATCTCGACGCTCACGAGGGTGGATGGCTGGGCCTCGGCCTGGCCGCGCTGCGGGTGGGGCATGTAGCGATAGCCGCCGTCGCCGTCAGGCACCTTGACAATCTGAAGCTCGTTGAAGTCGCGGGACAGCGTCGCCTGCGTAACTGAGAAACCCTTGTCTTTGAGGAGTTTGAGCAACTGCTCCTGCCCGTCTATGGGCACCTCCTTGACTATGGACTCAATTGCCTCAAGGCGCATCCTCTTGGCGTTGTTGACTGTGCGTTGCATTTTTATTCACTAACGGCGCAAATTTATGCAATATACAGAGACGGCGAACAACCCGAAAGGATAAATTTTAATAATAATGCGATTTCCGCACCTCGACGAGCGAGAGCCGCCCACCATCGGCGGCAGGAGCGTATACTTCAGCCTTTGCCGGCTCAGCGCCATCGTACAAGAATACCTCCTTGCGCACCATGCGCCACCCGTCGGCGGGGGCACTCATACAGTATGAATATTCAACCTTTATGCGGCCTTCGCCATCATACTCCCTAAGCACACGCCTCGTGCATTTCCACTCCTTATCCCACTCATAGACAAGCCTCTCGGTCATAGGCGAGTCGGGCAGCGAATCCGCCGCGCACACACCCGCCGCAGCAGAATCGGGAGGCGCAGCCTTGCGCAGATGCGAGAAGAAGCCGGCGAGGCGCATCCAGACCCTGCCTATGCGCGACACGGAGTCGGCTGCGGCGGCCGACCTGGCCGACGGGATGTCATAGGCCACCGCCACGGAGTCGCGCCTGACGAATCCGCCATCGCCGCCCGTCTCGTAGCATACCGACGAGGCAAGGCGGCCCGAGGCGTCGTAGGCGTTGCGCCACTGGCGGGAGCGGAGGGGGCGGGAGTCGCCCTCGGTCGGATAGTCGAAGGCCATGACGGCGTTGCCGCCCTCGTCGACAAGGGTGACGGTGTAGAGGGCGAAAGGCAGGTCGTCATCGGCATAGGCCGTGTCGGAGGGGGTGAATGACGCCTCGACGGTGCTTGCGAGGCGGCCCGACGGGGAGTAGAGCAAGGCCTTCTCGTAGTGGCTGTCGCGGCCGTCGGCAAAGACGGAGTCAGTAGCCACGCCGACCTTACGCCCGAGGGAGTCGTAATAGAAAGTGCTCAGGCAGAGGCGGTTGCCAGTCGTGGAACTGAGGGTCTCTTCCGTCAGGAGGCGACGGGACTTCGCTTGGCTTGGGCGATGCGCGCGGGCTGAGTAATAGTATGTCGCTGTGGAAACGAGCCGGCCGGACGAGTCCGCCACCCGGCGCGCGGATATGCGGTCCGCCTTGTCATAATCAATGGTCTCGACTCCCACTACCCTATACCCGTCGGAGGCATAGACTCCCGCGCGCGACGTGGCGAGGCGACCTGAGTCGTCGTATGAGAGGGTGGTGCAAGAATCGGCATCAGCACCAGCTTGCACGCACCGCTGGACTATCCGGCCTTGGGAGTCGTAGTCATAGAGCTCTACTTCGTCCGTCACTGTCCACAAGCCCTTTCCCGAGTCCCACACGCTGCGGGAGCGGAGTGCGAACTCACGGGAGGGCAAGGGGAGCGGCTGGCGGGAGTAGGAGTAGTCGAGCCGCTCAGCTGGAGTCCAATCCATCTCCGTGGCGTCCCAAACGTAAGTCGTCTCGCATGAGAGGCGGCCGGAAGGGGCATAGGCGTAGGCGACCATCTGCTGGTGGCCACCGGGGGTAGAAGTAAGTGCAGAGAGGGGTTTCCCGTCGTCAGATAGCTGGTAGTCAGTGCGCCGGGTCAGGATTTGCGCGCCGTGGCGTAGCGAATATTCGCTCTTTGAGGTTAGCCGGCCACGACGGTCGAAGCACGACACTGTGCGCGCCCCCTCGCTTTTAGAGGATGAGAGTGTCGCGATGGTCACCTGCCCCCTCGTCACGAAAAGGGAGCGCGAGATGACGTCGCCCTGGGCATTGCGCACGACAACGCTGTCGGGCTGCTGGGCAAGAGCCACTGTCGGGCAGAGGAGCGAAAGGAGGAGAATGCGCGGAAGGAGCATCATTACGAGGTAGTTAAAGTGTGTGTTTATGCCACTACCCAAATATAGCAAAAAAAGAGTCCCGTCGGGGACGACCTGCGCTCATTGGCACGCGAGTCCGCGACGGGTTGACAAGCAAAAGAGGGGGGGGGAGAGTAATGGCACTCGTGGCAAGAGAGCCGACACGTCAGTCGGGCAAAGGCATGGAGAGCGTAGCCTCGGCCAGCAGGTCGGCCCCGGGCAGACGGTCGTGAAGGAGGACGATGCCGCCGCGGCGCAACTTGCGCCTTATCCGTCGGATGACAACCTCGCGCGCCTCGCCCCTCGTATCGAGCGACCGGACGCTCCACCCGACCACCGCATGGCCAGACTTCCGGACTACGCGCCGCAGAAAATGGGGGCATACGCCCAAGGGCGGACGGAAAAGCACAGGACGGACGCCACAGGCCGACTCTATAATGCGGTCAGTCCGCCCGATGTCGGCGAGCAGATGCCTGGCCCCGAGGAAATTGGCCCAAGGCGAGTGGCGATATGTGTGATTGCCGACAATATGGCCACGGCGGACTATCTCACGGACGAGTCCGGGGTAAGCCTCGGCCTTGGATCCTATGACGAAGAATATGGCGCGGTGGCCATACTTGTCGAGCACGTCGAGCACTCGGGGCGTGACGTCAGGGTCGGGACCGTCGTCGAAAGTCAGGAGGATGGGCTGCCCGTCGGGGAGGGTGAATGGCAGGCGGCTGCGGTCGGCGGGCATGCGGCAAATGGCCTTGGCGAATATGCCGCTGCGGATATCGGCCGCGCCTATGGCGAAAAGAGCCACTCCGCCGGCCACGACTATGGCAATAATGACGTAAAGGCAGATGGCGGCCATAGCGTCAGGCGGGCTAAGACTCTTTGAGCCAGCGCCTCTTCCACTCGACGTAGAAGTCGGGGTCGGTGTATTGCACCTCGCCCCCGGCCGTCATGAACATCTGCGTGGTCTGGGCAGTGGCCATTATGGCCATGTCGGCCTTGCGGTAGACGACGTACTCAAGGATGAGCTTTGCCCCGTCGGTGCGGATGTAGCGCGTCTCGACAATGGCGACGTCGCCGCAACGGAGGCTCTGCTTGTAGTCGATGGTGAGGTTGACGACCGGGGCCACGAAGCCCGTACGGAAATAGTCGTCGTAGCCGAGGCCGGCGTACGTCTTGCCGAAATGCTCCCGCCCGTCCTCAAGATAGGCGACGTAGCTGCCGTGCCAAGCGACACGCATCATGTCGACGTCCGAGAATCTGACGAGGACCTCCGTGCGGTCGACAAGGGCCGCCTCGTGCAATTTGAGCCTTCTGCTAATCAAAGTGATAAGTATTTTCTGATATAATGCGACGAAATTCGGGACCGCCTTAATTCCCGCCGTTGGCGATGTCGTAAATGGTGCGCGGCACCTCTATGCGCCCCCTCTGACGGATGAGCCTGTAGCGGCGGACGCACTCGGCAATGGCCGGGCCAACGTTCTCCGAGGGGGCCGGGGCCTGGGCTATGGATATGCAGCCGTCGGGGTCGATAAGGAAGTAGGTGGGCAGGCCGCGAACCTCATAGTCCTCCAAGATTCGCTGCCAGGCTATCCATGAGACTCCGCGCCACGCGTGCTGGCTCTTGGCCAGCTTGGCGTAGAGGGCGTCGGCCTCGTCGTCAGTGAAGACGCAGAGGACGTCGAGGTCGGCACGATGCACCTGGGCGAGGTTGTCGAGCACGGGCATGGCCTTGACGCACTCGTAGTTCTCAGAGTGCATGAAGCACAGGTAGAGGAACCGGCCCTTGAAAGAGGCGAGGGTGAACTCGCGGTCGTGGTTGTCGACGAGGTCGAAGTCGGGTGCGGGCAGGCCGGCCTTTAGCTTGTTTTTCGAGGCGTAGACGTTGGCTGCCATGAGGCGGACGCGCTTCGTGGAGAAGTCGCGCGCCGCGCTTATGAGCAGCGTGTCGGCTCGCCCGTCAGCTATCTGGCCGTCGTAGAAATTATCGCGTATGCATTTGAGAGCCAGAACCTCGCAGAGCGAGGGACTCGTCCGGAAGAGCGAGTCGGCCTCAATCTGGCGCGCCATCTCCCGCGCACCGCCGGGGTAGCCGTCGGCCAGAGCGGCCTCGAAGCGGGAGCCGCGGGCGCACCTCTGGGCAAGCTCGGAGCCGAAGAGGTCGAGCGTGCGCCAATAGGCCGGGACGTTGAAGACCACGGGCTTGCCGGCGTAGAACTTACGGAGCACGGCCCTTGGCGAATGGAGACGCGGCGTGGCGTATACCTCGGCCTTGCGAAACTCCACGTGCTGCCGGAAGAAGGCGCTCCGGCACCCCGTGGCATGCGCCGCGGAGTCCAGACGCTCTATGACGCTGCCGGCCAACTTCTTGTCGCGCTTGCGGCACATGGCGACGGCTTGCGTGAGGTAGATGCGTCCGAAGTCGTCGTCGAACTTGCGGAGCGACTGGTTGAGGTCCGACGAGGCGGAACTGAGAGTGAGGTCGATGACCTTGGGCCGGTAGAAAGGGTTGAAACGCTCTGCGTCGGGGCGGAGCTTGAAGCGTGGGAGCGTGGCCTTGTAGCGGCCACCCGGCTCAAGGAATATGTGCGCCTCGTAGAAGCTGAGGTCGATAAAGGCGTGCGTCACCTCCTTTATGTCGGCCTCGAAGCGGAACGAGCCGTCGGGCTTGACCTCTGCCGAGGCGAGGTCGTAGGTCATACGGCTGACCGGGTCGCGCTCCGCCCTCATGACCAGGACCCGACCCGCATAGCCGGGCGCGCTGCCGGAGACTGTCGCCGTCTTAGCCGCCGACGGGGCGGAGCTGACGGCGCAGAGGACGAGGGCGGCAATGAGGGGGAAGAGAAACCTTACCATTTGACCATGTTTCTAATCCGCTCGGGCAGGAAGAGCGACGCGTCGCCCCCATGGAGGAGGATGTCGCGGACTATGGTGCTGTTGATTGGCGTGTGCTCGGGCGTCGTGAGGAGGAAGGCCGTATCGATGCCCGTCATCTGGCGGTTGACCTGCGCTATGGCCCTCTCGAACTCGAAGTCGGCCGAGGTGCGCAGCCCGCGGAGGATGTGGCTGCACCCGACCTCCTTGGCGAAGTCGACCGTCAGGCCCTCATACGTGGCCACGGTAACCTCGGGCCTGTCGGCAAAAACGGTGCGGATGAACTCGACACGCCTCTCGGCCGAGAACATGCAGCGTTTCTCGGCGTTGACGCCCACGGCGACTACAATCTCGTCGAAGATGTCAAGCCCGCGCAGCACTATGCTCTCGTGGCCGATAGTGAAAGGGTCGAACGACCCGGGGAAGATAGCCCTTTTCAATTCGGGAAGTGGTAAGTTGATTTAACGGAACCTGATTTTCGTGGCAGCGAAGGCGCTCATCTTGAGCAGCAGGAGGCCATGGCGGAAGCGCGAGATGTTAGTGGTGCCATACTTGCGCTCGCGGTAGCGTATGGGCAGGTCGACCATCCGCAGGTTGAGCTTGTGGGCGCCGAAGAGGAGGTCGAAGTCGCCAAAGGGGTCGAAGTCGCCAAAGAAGGAGCGTCCTTCGGCCAGACGGATGTAGTCCTTGCGGAACATGACCTTCGTGCCGCACAGGGTGTCCTTGATGGGGGTCTCAAGAATCCAGGAGAAGAGGGAGCTGAAGAAGTGGTTGCCAAGGGTGTTGAGCATCCGCATGGAGCCCTTCTCCATAGGGTAGACGAGCCTCACGCCGTTGATGAACTCGCCCCTGCCTGTGGCTATGGCGCGGTAGAACTTGGGCAGGTCCTCGGGCGGGACGGTGAGGTCGGCATCGAGAATCATGAGGATGTCGCCCGTGGCGATGCTGTATCCCTTGCGGACGGCGTCGCCCTTGCCACGGCCATCCTGCCGGGCCACCTTGATGTCGCGCCGCCCCTGATATTCGGCCGCGACACGGTTTATCTCGTCCCAAGTGTCGTCGGTGGAGTTGCCCTCGACGAATATTATCTCGGTGTGGCAGCCCATGTCAGGCACACGCTCCACGGCGGCCCTTATGTTGCCGCTCTCGTTGCGCGCGGGGATGACGACGGAGACGGAGTAGCGCGTCCGCCACCCGTCGGACGCCTGCATATCCTCAGGCGCGGGGCGGGCGAAAATATAGTCGTTGAGCGAGAGGTAGCCCATGAGGGGCAGGTGGGAGACAATCCGGTTGAAGAGAGGGGCGAGGAGCGGGACGTTGAAGGGCATGAGCATGCAGCTGTTGGTCCTGTATGTCTCGAAGCCCGTAAGGGAGAGGAGGTTGGTCACGTCGTCCTTCGAGAGCCAGTTCTGCTCAGGGCCTTTGCGCTTTATGCCTATGAGTTCTGCGAAGCTTATGAGCGGCTCCCACATCTTGTTGTAGCTCGTGATGATGACCCTCGTCTGCCTGTGGCAAAGGCGCGCCACTTGGTCGAGGACGAGTTCGACGTCGTCAAGGTATCCGACGAGGTTGGAGAGGAGTATGACGTCGAACTTCTCGTCGAGGGTCAGGTCCTCCGCATCCATGACGTGGAACTCCACATCGGGGTGCGCCCCCTGCGCCTGGGCTATGAGCTCGGGGCAGAAGTCGACGCCCACCTTCCGCGCGCCCGGCACACCCGCTATGAGGTCGCCCGCGGCGCAGCCAATCTCCAACACAGACTGCCCCGGGTTCATATAGAACGAGACGAAACTCGTAATCTGACGCCAATAGTAGGCCCTGTGGCTGCGATACCTTGCCCACGACGGGGCGAGGCTCGTGAAATATGACTTGATGTCCGCCTTACTCATTTCCCCTGGTTTACTTTCTTCGCCGGGTCGGCATTCTCGTAGTGGAGGACGTAGAGACCCGCCGGCTCCTCGTCCTGCCCGCCCACTTGGGCGATCTGCTCCACGAAGTGTGGATACGCGTTCAAGATGCACGCCAAGTAGCGATGCATGGTGTTGATGACGCCAAGGCCGGCCTGGGCGGGGTCGCGCCTGAGGCTGGCGACGATGGCGTGGGTGACGTTGTTCTTCTTGAGGATGGCGACAAGCTCGTCGGGGTCGTCACTCGGGATGTTGTATATGCCGTAGAAACGCTTGCCGCCGGCATATATGCGCGCCAAGTCGGGCTTACGGCACGCCACGTAGGCATCGTCGCCCGGCAGCTGGCGACCCACCTCACGGCAGAGGGTGAGATAGTTGTACCAGTCGGGCGTATAGCCGTAGAGGGGGTCGGAGGTCAGGTTCTTGCGCAAGGTGGCGAAATCGCACGTCCGGGCCTCCTTGACGAAGAGGACGAAGCAACTGAGCGCGACAGCCGAGCCGAGGGCCAGTCGCGTCCGCCCGCCCGCCACGCGGCGCAGGATGTCAGCCAACGAGTAGAGCAGCACGACGTGCATCATTGCCACGAAGGGCAGGATGAGCCGGTACTGGTCCCACAGCACCTGAAGCGAGCAGAAGGTGATGCCGAGCATGACTATGCACGTGACGGCCACAAGCTGCACCGCCCTGTCGCCGCGACGGAAGGCGGCGTACGTCCCCCAGAGGAAGATGGCGTAGAAGACCACCGTCACAAGGGGGCTCGTCTCGCGGCTCTGGGTGTCGCGGAAGCCGAGCATCTTAGCGTAATGCTTTGAAATGTACTTGTTCGAGTTGCCCGCGAACCGCTCCACGTAGCCCTTGGGGGTCTCAAGCCCCTTGGAGGGGTCGTAGGGGTCGACCTGCAAGAGAGTCTGAAGCTGATGAGTGTCGGCCTTTAGGCCAGGCCAGGCCACAGCCTTCACGCCCATCCAGACGACGAGGAAGAGGGCCACGCCACCGGCCAAAGAGCCGGCCTTGGCCCACCGCCGCCTCACGAGCAGGAAGGCCAGCCCCGCCAGGCCCAGGCCCAGGCCCACGGTGCGGACAAGATAGGCCATGACGACGACGAAGCCCGCAGCCAACGCCCATAGGGCAACCTTCTTCCACCCGCCCTCAACGGAGTCGAGCCTCAACACGGCGTAGACGAAGAGCCACGCTATGACAAGGAAGAGGGGTTCGGAGTAGGTAAGGCTGCCGTACTGCACGAACCACAGGTTGCACGCCATGAGGAGCAGCACCGAGAGGAGCAGCGGGCGCGAGACGTGGCGGCGGAGCGCGAACCACGTGGCCAGCTGCCCTGCCACAATCAGCACGAGGCTCGTGAGCTTGAGCAGCAGCAAGTTGATGCCGCCGGCTATGAAGACGAAGAATGAGAGGAAGATGGGGTAGAGGGGACCCTGAAAATTGGGGTATTTGCCGCGTTCGACGAAATCTGCGGCCTTGCAGATATATCCGCTGTCGTCGCCGCCCTCGTTCATCCTCACGCTAAAGAGGAGGAGCGCCATGATGGCGGTGAGGGCCACAATGGCGTAGGCTATGAGGTCGGAATGCCGCTCGTAGAATGGGGCGTCGGAAGCCGTGGACGGTTGTCTGTTTGGAGCCATCGGGAGTTTTCTGTTTTGCGTGTCGGCGGGGGTGGGATGCCGCCCGCTGCTTATTTCATCATGTCGGCAATGCTGCCCTTGTCCTTCTGGGCGAGCCTGTCCTGCGTACGCGCGCATTGGATACCCCTGTCGCGCATGGCCTTGCTCGCCCCGACATCCTGCGAGCGGAACGTGCCGCCCTTGCGGAGCAGTATGTTGATGCAGAAGAGGGCCATCCCCGCCGCGAGGAGTACGAGAACCGCCAGGAAAACCTTTGCCATTGCGAAAAGACTTTTTCTTGTGAGAGACAGAGAAAAAACGTGCGCCACCAGCCCACACGGGCGGCGACGCACGCGAAGTTAGTCTTTTTTTCAACTAAAGCGCGGATGGCGACCACGCCACAGCCTATTTGTCAGAGGTTTGGCGTTATCTCGCCACCGCCCGGCAAGGCGATGACATGCTCCACCTCCTTGAACAGGTAGCTCCGCCTCTGACCATCAGTCGTGACAAGCTCCATCCGCCCGTCGGGCATCACGGCTGCAATGCGCGCGCAGAAACGGCCCCGGGCGTCGGCAAAGGGGTGGGGCGCGCCGTCGGCCCTGTAGAGGCTGCCCCAATAGAGGCGCAGCAGCTCGGCATCGTCACCGTCGTCGGCCGTGGCAAGGCGAATCCGCAACGCGCGCACAAGAGCCTCGGCCACAGCCTCCACGTCGCTCTCGACGGCTGCCAGGTTCTTGACCGACACGGGGTTGGGAGCCGGGGAGCGGAAGACCTCCTGGTTGAGGTTGAGACCCACACCGATGATGGTGTCGCCTATCAGCCGCCCGCTGAGGCGGTTCTCGACAAGGATGCCCGCCAGCTTACGGTCGCCAACGTAGATGTCGTTGGGCCACTTTATCCTCACCCTGCCGCGGACATCGGCGGGCAGGAGGGCGGCGGCAGTCTCGGCCACAGCTATCGACACGGCCATGGAGACCACGAACTGCCGCGCCACGTCGACACCCCTGGGGCGGGCGTAGACCGAGATGAGCAGGTTGCGCCCCCTCTCGCTCTCCCACGCGTTGCCCACCTGGCCCCGGCCCGCCGTCTGGAAGTCGGCCCGTATGGCGTCGAAAGGCTCAAGCGCTCGCCCCTCGTCGGCCATCCGGCGCAGCTCATCGCTCGTGGAGCGCAGCTCATTGAAGTGGATAATGCTCATAGGATGGCAGGTTTGTCAGAGCGCGCCCTTGGTGCTGGGCAACTGGAAATTCTCGATGTCGCGGGCCTTGGCCATCTTAATAGAGCGGGCGAGAGCCTTGAAGATGCCCTCGATCTTGTGGTGCTCGTTCTGGCCCTCGGCCTTGATGTTGAGGTTCATCATGGCCGCGTCGGAGAGGCTCTTGAAGAAGTGGAGGAACATCTCGGTGGGCATCTCGCCAATCTTCTCGCGGTGGAACTCGGCGTCGAAGACGAGCCACGGGCGTCCGCCAAAGTCGATAGCCACCTGGCAGAGGCAGTCGTCCATGGGCAGGCAGAAGCCGTAGCGGCCTATGCCCCTCTTGTCGCCAAGGGCCTTGCGGATGGCCTCGCCCAGAGCAAGGGCGGTGTCCTCAATGGTGTGATGCTCATCGACATAGAGGTCGCCCTTGACCTTGACCGTCAGGTCGGACGACGAGTGCTTGCCAATCTGCTCAAGCATATGGTCGAAGAACCCGAGACCCGTCTGGATGTCGCACTTGCCCGTGCCGTCGAGGTCGAGGCGGACATATATGTCGGTCTCTTTAGTCGTGCGTCGAACCTCGCCTATGCGCCGGCCGCCGTAGATTATCTCCGCCGCCTCGTCCCACGAGGAGACGTAGGCTATGTTGTCGTCGGCCTGCCCGGGGCGAGCCGAGAAGCTGTTGGAGGGGTCGAGGCTCGTCACGGCCGGGTTGGCCAGGATGACGGCCTTGCAGCCGAGGTTGCGCGCCAGCTGGGCGTCGGTCTCGCGGTCGCCGATGACGTAGGAGGCCGCGAGGTCCACCTCGCCCGCCCGCGCAGCCTCTATGTAGGCCGTGAGCATGCCCGTGCCGGGCTTGCGGTTGGGGTGGTTGTCCGCCGGGCTGTGGCAGTCGATGAACTCGGCGTCGAAGGGCACGCCCTGGTCGGCGAAAGTCTTCATAATGAAGCCATGGAGGGGGCGGAAAAGGCTCTCGGGGTAGGCGTCAGAGCCCAGCCCGTCCTGATTGGAGACGAGGGCGAACTCGAAATCGGTGTGCCGGCGGAGGAAGCTCAGGCAGCGGATGGAGCCTGGCACGAACTCCACGTCGGAGAGCGAGCGGAGCTCCTCTGTCGGGGGCTCCTTGACGAGCGTGCCGTCGCGGTCGATGAAAAGTATGCGTCGCATTTTTTTTGCTATCTACGTCAGATTAAGTCATCCTTGTGACCGACCACGAGGAGGTCGCATATGATGGCGTCGTTCTCGTTGTCGTTGCCGACGGTTATGCGGAGGCATCCGTGGCATAGCTTGACCTTGTTGCGGTTGCGCGTCACCATGCCCTTTTCGAGCAGGGCGGCGTATGTGGCGTCGGCGTCCTTGACCTTGACGAGCAGGAAGTTGGCATCCGACGGGTAGACGCGCTCGACGATGGGCAAGCGCGAGAGGCACTCCTCAAGCCGCTTGCGCTCCTGGACGAGGAAGCCAGCGTGACCAAGCGAATCCCACTCATTGTCCAGGGCCTTGCTCACGGCGTTCTGAGTGAGGATGTTGACATTGTAGGGGTACTTGACCTTGTTGAAGATGGATATTATCTCCTCGCTCGCGAAGGCCATTCCGCATCTGACGCCCGCCAGCCCCCACGCCTTGGAGAAGGTCTGGAGGACAATGAGCCTCGGGAACTCGTCGAGCCTCCGGAGCCAGCTGGGTTTCGACGAGAAGTCGATATACGCCTCGTCGACCACGAGAATCCCGCCGAACTTGTCAAGAAGGGTCTCTATGGCCTCGGGCGCGATGAGGTTGCCCGTCGGGTTGTTGGGCGAGCACACCCACATGACCTTGGTGTTCTCGTCGGCCAGGGCGAGCATACGCTCGGGCAGGAGCTCGAAAGTCTCCTCCACGAGCATCGCCTCGCGGTACTCGACGTCGTTGATGTCGGCCGCCACCTTGTACATGCCGTATGTCGGGCTCATGGCCACGGCGTTGTCCACCCCCGGGCGGCAGAAGATTCGGTAAATGAGGTCGATGGGCTCGTCGGAGCCGTTGCCTAGCATTATCTGCTCGGGGCGCACACCCTTTTTCTTGGCGATTTTCTCCTTAACCTTGACCTGGAGCGGGTCGGGATACCTGTTGTAGACCCCGTAGGGGCTCTCATTGGCGTCGAGGAAGATTTGGGCCTCGCCCTTGAACTCGCTGCGTGCGCAGGAGTAAGGTTCGAGCGCCCTTATGTTAGGGCGGACAAGGTCCGCTATGTTGACGTTTTGCATCCGCGTTAGCTTATGACAGGTTTTTGTTATACTGATTTTTAGGGCTGCCGCCCTACTCGCCGTCCTTCGCCTCTACGGCCTCGCGGCGGAAGCGCATAGCGGCCTCGTGGGCCGTGAGCTGCTCGTTGCGGGCCATGACCTCGACCGTGTGGGCGATTTGCCTTACGCCCTCGGGGGTGATCTCCTGGTAGGTCATCTTCTTGCGGAAGCTGTCGAGGTTGACGCCGCTGTAGGCGTGGGCGTAGCCGCTGGTGGGCAGCGTATGATTGGTGCCGCTGGCGTAGTCGCCCGCGCTCTCGGGCGTATAGTGGCCGAGGAATATGGAGCCGGCGTTGCGGATCTTGTCGGCGAAGTCGCGCGGGTTCTCGGTCTGGATGATGAGATGCTCGGGCGCGTACTCGTTGGTGAGGTCGACCACCTCGTCGATGTCGCGGACGACGATTATCTTGGAGTGGGACAGGCTCTTGGCAGTCAGCTCGCGTCGGCTCAGCTCATCGAGCTGCCTCTCGACCTCGGCGTTCACCTGCTCGGCGAGGTCGGGGCATGATGTTATGAGCAGGGCCTGGCTGTCGGCGCCGTGCTCGGCCTGGCTCAGGAGGTCGGCCGCTACGAAGCGGGGGTTGGCCGTCTCGTCGGCTATCACCTCGACCTCCGAGGGGCCGGCCGGCATGTCGATGGCCACCTGCCCGAGGCTCACCATCTGCTTGGCGCAAGTGACGAACTGGTTGCCCGGCCCGAAAATCTTGTAGACCCTTGGCACTGACTCAGTGCCGTAGGCCATGGCGGCTATGGCCTGCACGCCGCCAATCTTGAAGAGCTTTGACACGCCCGCCACCTTGGCGGCGAAAGCCACCACGGGGTTGACAGTGCCGTCGGCCCTTGGCGGCGTGCACATGACCACCTCGCGGCAACCGGCTATGGCGGCCGGCAGGGCCAGCATGAGCACCGTGGAGAAGAGGGGGGCCGTGCCGCCCGGCACGTAGAGGCCCACCCTGTCGATAGGCACGGCCTTCTGCCAGCAGCGGACGCCCGGCATGGTCTCGACGCTCGGCAGCGGCTGGTCCTGCGCCTGGTGGAACATCGTGATGTTCTTGGCGGCGGTGAGGATGGCCTTTCGGAGGTCCTCGTCGACCTGCCTCTTGGCGGCCTCGAACTCCTCGTCGGTGACGAGCAGGGAGGCGAGCTGGGCGTGGTCGAACTTGGCCTCGTAGTCCTTCACGGCCTCGTCGCCGCGCTTGCGCACGTCGTCGATGACCGCGCCCACCGTGGCCGTGAGGCTGCTGTGGTCGAAATGCGGGCGGCTGAGAATCTCATCCCAGCGCGCCTTGTCCGGATAGCGTACAATCTCCATCGTGTCGTCCTCCCCTTAAAGAATCATTTTCTCGATAGGCATGACGAGGATACCCTCCGCGCCGAGCTGCTTGAGCTTGCCGATGACCTCCCAGAAGTGCTTCTCCTCGATGACGGAGGCCACGGAGCTCCAGCCCTCGGTCTCGAGCTTGGTGATGGTTGGGGCCTTGAGGCCCGGCAGGAGGTCGCACACCTCGGGGATGCGCTCCGTCTTGACATTGAGGACTATATATTTCTTGCCCTCGGCGTTCTTGTATGAGTCGAAGCGGAAAAGGAGCTCGCCAAGGATCTCCTTCTTCTCGATGGTCAGGTTCTTATTGCCGATGAGGACGGCCTCGGACTTCATGACGACCTCGACCTCGACAAGGTTGTTCGAGACGAGGGTTGAGCCCGAGCTGACGATGTCGAAGATGGAGTCGGCAAGCCCGATGCCCGGCGCGATCTCCACGGAGCCGGTGATGACGTGGACGTCGGCCTTGATGCCGTTCGCGGCGAGGAAACGCTTGAGGATGCCGGGGTAGGAGGTTGCGATCTTCTTGCCGTTGAACCACTTGAGGCCATCGCGGTCATACTCGGGCTGCTTGGCCTTGGGGATGGCGAGCGAGAGGCGGCACTTGCTGAAGTCGAGACGGCGGACAATCTCGGCGTCCTCCTGCCTCTCCTCGAACTCGTTCTCACCCACTATGCCGACATCGGCTATGCCGCTTGCCACGGCCTGAGGAATATCGTCGTCGCGCAGGTAGAGGATCTCGACGGGGAAGTTCTTCGCGGGGACGAGCAGCGTGCGCTTCGACTGCTCAATCTTGATGCTGCTCTCGGCGAGCATTGTCATGGTCTCCTCGAAGAGGCGGCCCTTGGTTTGTACGGCGATACGTAACATTATATTCCTGTTTTTTAATTGTTTATCGGATAGTAAAAAAGTGAGAGGCTCACCCGGCGCATTTCGCGGGGCGAGCCTCTCAATATCTTCGTCGGCTTGGCGGCTGTCACGTCCGCCTTCTTCTTCCACCTACGAGAGCTCCCCCGCCGTCATCGGATGGTGATGATGGTGGTGATGCGCTGCCGCGTGATGGATGCCGTTAGTAATCATAAGGGAAATTCGGCGAGCCTGTTGTTTTAACTCACCGTTCAAAGTTAAACTTAAAAATCGAGACCGCAAAGCGAAAAGCCGGATAACGCGCAAAAGAGTCGCACGCCCCCTACTTATAGAGCTCCTCAGCCACGGAGCAGACGGTGTCGACAGCCCCGAGGGTGTAGAAATGGACGCACGGGACTCCATGGGCCGCCAAATCCTGCGCCTGGGCGAGGAGGAAATCGCGGCCAATCTTCCTGACGTCGGCATCGTCGGCCGCCTCTATCTCATTGACGAGACTCTCGGGAATTTCAGTCGCGAATACGCTCGGCAGGACGTTGAGCTGGCTCTTGCGGCTGATGGGCTTCAGCCCCGGCACGATGGGCACGTTGACTCCCATCGCGACCGCCTTGTCGCGGAAACGGTAGAAATGCTCGTTATTGTAAAAGAGCTGGGTGATGACGTACTCGGCCCCCAGGTCGACCTTACGCTTGAGCCACTCGAGGTCGCTCTTCATGTTCGGGGCCTCGGAGTGCTTCTCGGGGTAGCCCGCCACGCCGTAGGTGAAAGGCACTGCGAGCGGCTCCGCCACCTGCCCGTCGATAAGCTGGCCGCGGTTGAAGTCGTTGACCTGCCTGATAAGGTCCGTGGCGTGGGCGTGGGACTGCTCTCGCGGCACGAGTGACTCCTTGTCATTGTCGCCGCGGAGGAGGAAGAGGTCGTGGATGCCGAGGAAGTTGAGGTCGATGAGCGAATACTCCGTCTCCTCGGGCGTGAAGCCGTGGCAGATGATGTGCGGCACGGCCGGGATGCCGAACCGATGGTTGATGGCCGCGGCCACGGCCACGGTGCCGGGCCTCTTCTTGACGAACGTCTTGTGGAGGTTGCCGCCCTCGGCAGGCTGGTAGACGGGCTCGGAGTGGTGGATGGTTATGTTGACGAAGAGGGGGTTGAAGCTCATGAGCTTCTCGATGTCGCTCATGAGCTTCTCGGTGCCCTTGCCCTTGACGGGCGGGAGGACCTCTATGGAGAAGCCGGCCTTAGTCCGCGACCGGAGTATTTCTGCTACTGAGGGCATATCAGGGGTTGAAAGGGTGAAAAAGCAGGATGGGAAATGTAGACCTCTGTGGCGAGGCGCATTTTTTAACCTTACGTCGCGAAATTAGTCAAAAAGGCGGTGATAGACGGAGAAAAGGCTTCTGAAGAGAAGTATAGGGCTGCTTAATAATGGGAAAATATTCTGTTATAATAAGGCTCGACAGAAAAAAGCTGCTACACAAGCACCCAGTGATGGCGAACCTCTTTAAGAAATCAAACAGAGTACATAGGTGAGAAGCAAAATTGCGATGATAGCGACTACCAGACAAGAGGCGAACTGGCAACCTTTGGAATCGAGAACGCAACCTGAGGCACTGGAGAAAGAGTTAACGTCGGGAGTTGGCGGTATCGCGGTAACGTCAGGCTTGGCGGACGATACGGGAGGGGAAAAGTAAGCCCTCCAAACCTCAGCGAGCTCGCCTGCTGTCCTGACTCTGACCTCTGCCGTCCCGTCCTCCCTCACGTGAGAGATGACGCCCATCTCCTCAAGTATCACAATGATTTCCACGGCCTTGGTGTGCTGCACTTGACATCGTCTCTGCACAAACTCCAGAGAGACTGCGGGCAATGTCACGACCTCCTCTGCGATAGCGCGCACCATACGCAAGTCGACATCGGGAATTTTCCCTCCGGAATAAGCGGGCTGCGGATAGGCGGGTGTCAAAGTGGCGGAGCCTTGATAAGGCGACTGTCTGTAAGCTCTTACTCTGCCACTGCCGCTACTGGCACCGCTCTTTTTTGCGGAAGAGCCTCCTGACACCTTCTTCCGATAAGATATGCCTGTACCCGGGATTCCGAGATTGACGTACGTGCCCTTCTTGCTGTACGTGACGCTATGACCTCGCCCGCCGACAGTGAGGCTCACGCCGCTGCCGCTGAAATTGAGCTTCAGTCCACTGAATATTTTGAGTGTCTTGCGGAAACGAAGACCCATGGGAATATGACTTTAGAAATTAACAGCAGAAAGGGATGAACTCGCCAAACGATATACGGCGACATCCGAATTTAATCAGGATTTAGGGAAATTGCGGCACTGCGGCAGAGTTAATTTGGGAGGCGCGCCCTGTTAACATAACAAATCCGTGCAGAAAAGCGCGCAGGAGGGAAAGAGAAAAGCGGGGAAGCTACAGAGAACCGTAGCTTTCCCGCTCAGGAAAGTTTATCGCTTACGCCTTTTGCTTAACGGATTAAGCGAGGGCGAGACGAATCATTGCGACAGGCTTGAGGGTCTTTGAGACCTTGGCGAGGTACTGGCCTACGGAGAGCTTGCTCTCGTCGCCATCACCTGCGAAGAATGCCTGCTCGACGAGGGTGCTCTCCTTGAAGAACTTGTTGAGACGGCCCTGCGCGATCTTCTCGATCATAGCCTCGGGCTTGCCCTCGTTGCGAGCCTGCTCCTTGCCAACCTCGAGCTCGTGGTCGATGGTTGCCTGGGGGACCTGGGTCTTATCTACGGCCACGGGGCTCATGGTTGCGACCTGCATTGCTACTTTCTTGCCGACCTCGGCGTCGGTTGCCTCATTGAAGCCGACGACTGCGGCAATTTTCTTATTGTGGACGTAGACGGCTACTTGCTCTGCGTCAATTTGCTCATATGCGGAGAGGTCAATCTTCTCACCGATAACGCCGGTGAGCTCGTTTACGTTCTCGGCTACGGTGTGACCGTTAAGCTCGAGAGCCTTGAGATCCTCAAGGTTGGCGGGGCGCTTGGCCTCGGCGAGGTCGAGGATTGCGTTGGCGAGGGTCTGGAACTTCTCGTTCTCGGCGACGAAGTCAGTCTCGGCGTTGAGGATGATGGCGGCGCCGTGCTTGCCGTCGGCGGAGACCTTAGCGATAGCCACGCCGTCCTTAGCCTCACGGTCAGCCCTCTTGGCAGCGACGAGCTGGCCACGCTCGCGAAGGATGTCGCGCGCACGGTCGAAGTCGCCATTGGCCTCGGTCAGAGCCTTCTTGCAGTCCATCATGCCCGCGTTGGTAAGGTCGCGGAGCTTCTTGATGTCTTGTGCTGTGATTGCCATATTAGCTATTTCTTGAAATGTTAAGCCTCCCGATGATCGGGAGACGGGATTTGTTTTGTTTCTACGGGGGAAGAAAGGCGCCCCGCTCTTGCCTCGTTGTTATGAAAGAGCGTGGCAGTGCGGGGCGCCGTATCCGATTACCGTTGACCCTGTCGGCGGGTCATAGTAGTTCGATCTTACTCGGCCTCAGCGGCTGCGGGAGCCTCGGCAGCGGGGGCCTCAGCGGCCTTGTCGGCCTTGCGGGCGCCAGCCTTACGGGCACCGGCCTTGGGGGCCTTCTTCTCCTCGACCTCAGCGTCGTCGAGCTTCTCGGCCTTGCGCTCCTCGAGACCCTCGCGGATTGCCTGGGTCATGACGTCGAGGATGACCTCGATGGACTTCGAAGCGTCGTCGTTAGCCGGGATTACGTAGTCGACGTCAGCGGGGTTGGAGTTGGTGTCGACCATGGCGAAGACGGGGATGCAGAGACGGTTAGCCTCCTTGACCGCAATGTGCTCCTTGGTGACATCGACGACGAACATGGCAGCGGGAAGCCTGTTGAGGTCGGCGATGGAGCCGAGGTTCTTGTTGAGCTTCTCGCGCTGACGGTTGATTTGGAGCCTCTCCCTCTTAGAAAGACTGTTGAAAACGGGATCGGCGATGAGCTTATCGAGAGAGCCCATCTTCTTGACGGTCTTGCGGATGGTAGGGAAGTTGGTGAGCATACCACCCGGCCAGCGCTCAACGACGAAAGGCATGCCGACAGCGCCTACCTTCTCGGCGACGATGTCGCGGGCCTGCCTCTTGGTGGCTACGAAGAGCACCTTGCGACCGGACTTAGCAATCTGCTTGAGGGCCTCAGCGGCCTCGTCAATCTTGGCTACGGTTTTATGGAGATCGAGGATGTGGATGCCGTTCTTCTCCATGAAGATGTACGGCTTCATGGCGGGGTTCCACTTACGCTTCAGGTGTCCGAAGTGGACGCCTGCGTCCAAAAGCTGATCGAAATTAGTTCTTGACATTTGATTGTCTTGTTTGGGTTGTTTACGTTCTGTTTCGTCAACCGGCGGGTAGGCCGAAGGAGGCATCTGGCCGGTTTAGATACTAAACACTCACTTTTCGCGCCCGGGAGGGGAGATAGCGGGCGGGCCAGCGCAACAGGGTTAAGCCGAAGAGAAGGATTAACGCTTGCTGAACTGGAACTTCTTGCGCGCCTTGGGCTGACCCGGCTTCTTACGCTCGACGACACGGGAGTCGCGGGTCATGAAGCCCTGGGCCTTGAGGGCGGGCTTGTCCTCGGCGTTGATCTTGACGAGGGCGCGTGCGATGGCGAGGCGGAGAGCCTCGGCCTGACCCTTGATGCCGCCGCCATCGAGGTTAGCCTTGATGTCGTAGTTCTCGGTGACGCCGAGGGTGGCGAGTGGCTGCTTGACGATGAACTGGAGGTTCTCGTCGGGGAAGTAGTTAGCCAGGTCGCGGCTGTTGATTTTGATCTCGCCCTTACCTGCGGTGAGGTATACGCGAGCGACGGCAGCTTTACGCCTGCCGAGCGCGTTAGTAACTTCTGCCATTAGTAAATCTCGTTAAGGTCAATCTTTTTGGGCTGCTGAGCCTCCTGGTTGTGCTCTGCTCCGGCGTAGACGTAGAGGTTCTTGAAGAGCTTTGCGCCGAGGCGGTTCTTGGGGAGCATGCCCTTGATGGAATGCTCGATGAGCTTGCGGGAGTCCTTAGCGAGGATCTCGCCAGCGGTCTTGTCATGACGGCCGCCGGGGTAGCCGGAGTAGGAGAAGATGACCTTGCCTTCGAGCTTGTTGCCGGTGAGGCGGATCTTGTCGGCGTTGATGATGACGACGTTGTCGCCGCAGTCGACGTGAGGCGTGAAGTTAGGTTTGTTCTTGCCACGGAGCACCTTCGCGACTTTAGAGGCGAGGCGGCCGAGGACCTGATCCGTAGCGTCGATGAGCAGCCACTGCTTGTCGACGGTGGCCTTGTTGGCCGAAACGGTCTTGTAGCTTAAAGTATCCACAGTCTTTGTGTTGTGAAAGGATTAATATTGATATTACTTAGTTTGCGTGCGGAGTGTCCGTAAGTGTTTGCATCAAAGCCATTTGCGCTCCTTTTGTCCAACTTCAACAGCGCGGGCTTTCACTTGCGGGCGGGTGTCGTCACGACATCATCCGCACACGTTGCCGGATAATAATCAGGCGCGAATTTAGTGATTATGATTGACTTCCGAGCCTGCGGGGGAAGAAATTTTCGTCGTAAATGTTTGTAATCTACGCATTTCGCGCATCTGGGGTTGGGCTTTTAGAGCGAGAAGAGCCGCGCTTCGATGCCCATAGCCTTGGCCTGGGCGATGTTGATCTCGGAGTCGTCATAGAAAGCGGCCTCATCGGGGCGGACTCCCATCTCGCTCAGCACGAGCTGCCAGGCCTCGGGGGCGGGCTTTGAGACGCCAATCTCTTGAGAGAAGAAGACATGGTCGAAAAGGGAGTCGAGCGAGCCGAGGTCGGGGTACATCTCGCGGAAGTCGCCACGGCACTTGAGGGCGTGCGCCTCGTTGCAGTTGCTGAGAAGAGCCACGAGAGCACCATCGCGCCTGGCCTTGCGGACGGCCATGACGGACTCGCGGCAGAAGCCAATCAGCATGGCATCCCACGCCTGGATAATCTGGCCGTCGTCGGCCTTGCCGAGGTGACAAGCCTCGCGGACACCGCTGATGAAATCGGCAGTCGCCACCTTGCCGTCGCAGTAGAGCGAGAAGATGCCGCCCGCGGCGTGGCTGTTGGAGACCGGGCCATCGAAATGTGGCATCCCGAGGGCCTCGAAAGCGGCCATAGTGAGACGGACGTCGACTTTGTAGAGGACGTTTCCGAGGTCGAAAATCTGGAGACGCTTGCCAGGGACTATCGATTTAGAGAGATTGTTCATAGTAGACTATTTCATAGTTCATTCTGTACGGGTGAGACGCGCGAGGTAGTCATAATGTCCGCCCTCAGCCACCACCTCGAAGTGCAGTCCCGTGCGGGCGGCCGCATCGACGAAAGTCTGCTCATCGACAAAGAGCCACCCGAAGGGACGGGAGCGCCGGCCGCGGAAAGAGTAGGTGTAGGTGAGCTCGCCGTAGTACTTGCCGCCAATGGGCAGGCAGACGCTGCCGTCCTCGTCCTCAAAGAGGTAGATGAGGTCCGACGAGTCGACAAGTATCTGCCCACCGGGCGCGAGCAATGACTTGGCTTTGGCGAGGAGCCCGTCGAGACCCTGAAGTGAGCCGGCGAGGCCAGTGCCGTTCATGAGCATGAGGATGGTGTCGTAGGGGCGAGGCGGCACGAACTGCATGAAGTCGGCCTTGTGGACGGACTTGACCCCGCTGGCCGTCATAACGCGCACTGCGCCGTCGGAGACATCGAGGGCCTCGACATCCGCCCCATGCTCCTGGAGCCAGAGGGTGTGACAGCCCGAGCCCGCCCCCACGTCAAGAACCCGGCCACGGGCGAGGGTCAGGGCGCGCCGCTCAATGTCGCCCATTTGCTCCCAAGAGTGGAAGAATTCGGAGAGCGGCCACTGGTCTGTCTCCACATCGTCACTCTCGACGGTCAGGCTGGCTTCCTTGTCGCCATTGAAATAGGCTTCGAGGGCGGAGCCGAAGACATCGTCATCGGAAATATTCATAATGAACAGGGGTAAAAAGAAAATAGCCTCGCCGAGGATGAACGACGAGGCTACTGACTTTGAAGATTTCGTGGGCCCACTTGGGCTTGAACCAAGGACCCTCTGATTATGAGTCAGATGCTACTAACCAACTGAGCTATAGGCCCGAAACTTCACTAAAGAAAGTTTGTCTTAAGGCGCACGGCCGAAAGACGATGCAAAGGTAAGGATGTTTTCTTTAAATCCAAACGCCGACCCACACTTTTTGCCAGACAGAGGTTCAGACCTCCTGGGGCGCGCCGCGGCCTACGGAGAAGTAGCGGCAGAAGTCGTGGGCGAAATAGAAGCCGCAGACCGACGACGCCGGCTCCATCATAAGGGCGTCGTTAAGCTTCATCGGGATTCGGTCTTCGACATCGAGAGCCTTGAAGAGCAAGGTCTTATGCGAATGGTCGGGCGAGATGGGGTAGCCGATGGCGGGCCGGATGCCCTGATAGTGGCCACGGAGCATCTCGGCGGGGTTGAGGGGTTCGGACGGGGCGTAGGCCCACATCCGCGTGCGCACCTCATAGTGTAGCCACTCGGAGAGGGCCTCGACAAGACGGTCAGCGAGGAGCTGGAACATGATGGCCGAGTAGTCGTCGCCCTCGGTCCTCATGGCGTCGGTACGCTCTTTCAGCCCTACGCCCGACGTGGCGGCGAAAAGGCCGATGTGGTCGGGAAATCCCGCAGGAGCCACATAGTCGGCGAGTGAGAGGCACGCCCCGTCGCGCTCAGAGACGGCGTGCTGCCTCATAAAGGTGAACTCGGCAAGGGTTTGGGAGCGAGCCTCGTCGGCAAAGACGCGGACAGTGTCGCCGCCCACATTATTGGCGGGAAGAAGCCCGACGACGGCGTGGGCCTCGGTGAGCCCCTCGTCCACAAGGCGGGCGAGGTAGGCGTCGGCATCGGCACGGAGTTTGGCGGCCTCGGGCGACGCCTCGTCGACCTTCCATGCGCGGAAGAACATCCGCCAATTGATGAATGGCGTGAGCTGGGCGAGGTCGACACGATGGAGCGTCGTGACACCCGGCTGACGGGGCATGACGAAGTTGACGGAGGGCCAATCGACCTTGAGGGCGTGACGCCGCGCCTCGTCGTCGGTCATCTCGTGAGGGCGTGCGGCGGCATTCTCCTGCCGCAGACGCTCCTGCTCGGCCTTGAGGTTGGCGACGAAACGCTCGTCGTGGGAGAAGAGGCAGTTGAGGACGTAGGCGTTCTGGCTGGCGTCCTTGACATAGACCACGGGGCCGCTGTAGCACGGGGCTATCTTGACGGCCGTATGGACGGCGGATGTCGTGGCACCACCTATCATGACGGGAATCTTGAGCCCTTTGGCCTCAAGGGCCTTGACTACGGCAATCATCTCGTCGAGCGAGGGGGTTATGAGACCGCTCAGCCCTATGGCGTCGGCCTTCTGGTCGATTGCGGCTTGGACGATCTTGTCGGTCTCGACCATCACGCCGAGGTCGATAATCTCGAAATTATTGCACGCGAGGACGACGCAGACGATGTTCTTGCCGATGTCGTGGACGTCGCCCTTGACGGTGGCCATGATGACCTTTCCCGCACTCGTTCCCTCCTGGCCTGCGGCCCTCTTCTCCTCCTCTATGACGGGCTGGAGAATCTCGACCGCGCGCTTCATGACGCGCGCGGTCTTGACCACTTGCGGAAGGAACATCTTGCCCGCGCCGAAAAGCTCGCCCACACGGTTCATTCCCTCCATGAGGGGCTTCTCGATGATGTCGAGCGCACGCGGATACAGAGTGCGCGCCTCGGCGAGATCCTCCTCAAGGTGATCGGTGAGACCTTTCTGAAGGGCGTAGGCCAGACGCTCGGCCACGGGCTGCGAACGCCAGAGGTCGGCCTGAGGATCGGGGGCCGTCTTGGCCCCGCCGGCCTTATACTTGTCGGCCACGCCGAGCATGATGTCGGTGGCGTCGGGACGGCGGTTGAGGACGAGATCCTCAATCTTGTCGCGGAGGTCGGGCTCGATGTCGTCGTAGGCTATCATGGCCTGCGGGTTGACGATGCCCATGTCCATGCCCTTTGCCACGGCGTAGTGGAGGAAGACGGAATGCATGCTCTCTCGGACATGCGTATTGCCGCGGAAAGAGAAGGAGAGGTTGCTTATGCCGCCCGAAATCTTGGCGTAGGGGAGATTGGCCTTAATCCACTCTACCGTCTTGATGAAGTCGACGGCATAGCCGTCATGCTCGGGGAGTCCCGTGGCGATGGCGAGCACGTTGGGGTCGAAAATGATGTCGGCTGGCTCGAAGTTGAGCTTTGTCGTCAGAAGCCTGTAGGCACGGGCGCAAATCTCTGTGCGCCGATCGAAGCATGTGGCCTGGCCTACCTCGTCGAAGGCCATGACGACGACGGCCGCACCATAGCTCTGGATGACGGCCGCCTCGCGGAGGAACTCCTCCTCGCCCTTCTTGAGTGAGATGGAGTTGACTATGGCCTTGCCTTGCAGACACTTGAGGCCGGCCTCTATGACCTCCCACTTTGAGGAGTCGATCATGACGGGCAGGCGCGCCACGTCGGGCTCGGCGGCCATGAGGTTGAGGAAGGTCGTCATCTCGGCCTTGGCATCGAGCATGGCGTCATCCATATTGACGTCGATGATGTCGGCGCCGGCCTCGGCCTCGGCGCGGGCTATATCGAGGGCCTCGTCATATTTCTTCTCATTGATGAGGCGGAGGAACTTGCGGCTTCCGGCCACATTGGTGCGCTCGCCGATCCTGTAGAAAGGCTTGACATCCTTTGAAACGACCTCGCCGTCGATGCCCGAGAGCCTCATGAGGTGGCAAGGCTCGGCGGGTTCGTGGCGCTTGTAGTGCTTTTCGAGCCTCTCGACGATGGCGGCTATGTGCTTGGGCGTTGTGCCGCAGCAACCGCCAATGACGTTGACAGTGCCGGCGTCGAGGAACGCCTGGACCTTGTCGGCCATCATCTCGGGCGTCTCGTCGTACTGCCCGAACTGGTTTGGCAGGCCGGCGTTGGGGTAGGCGGAGACGAAGAAGGGGCTTTTGCGCCCGACCTCGGTGAGGTAGGGCATCATCTCCTCGGCGCCGAACGAGCAGTTGAGGCCGAAGGTGAGGAGGTCGACGTGGCTGACGGCGTAGAGGAAGGCATCGAGCGTCTGGCCGGAGAGGATTCGCCCGCTCTTGTCGGCCACCGTGGCCGAGACCATGACGGGGAACTTATCGAGTCCACGCACCTTGAGTTCCCGCTCGATGGCGAAGAGCGCTGCCTTGGCATTGAGGCCGTCGAAGACCGTCTCGACGAGGAAAGCGTCGACGCCGCCATCGAGCAGGCCGCGCACCTGGGTGGCATACGCCTCGGCGAGCTGGTCGAACGTGATGGCGCGCGCGCCTGGATCGTTGACATCGGGACTCATGGAGGCCGTCTTGTTCGTCGGCCCCATGGAGCCGGCCACGAAGCGCGGCTTGGAGTCCGTCGAAGCCGCATCGGCGGCCTGACGGGCGAGCGTGGCCGCGGCGCGGTTGATGTCGTAGACACGGGCCTCCATCTGGTAGTCGGCCTGACTTATGGTGGTGGCGTTGAACGAGTTGGTCTCGATGATGTCGGCCCCGGCCTCAAGATACTGGCGGTGGATTTCGGATATGACGTCGGGCCTGGTGAGGCAGAGGACATCATTGTCGCCGGAGAGGGGGCAGGGGTGGTCCCGGAACAGGTCGCCACGGAAGTCGCCCTCCGTAAGCCCATATTGCTGGATGAGCGAGCCGAGCGCGCCATCGAGGACGAGAATCCGCTTGTCGAGGAGCGGGCGAAGAAGCTGGTAGTGAGGCACTGCGAGGATGAATGGTCAGCTTAGAGGAGGGGAGGGGGCTTAGTCGCGGCGGAAGATGTCGCGAGTGTAGACCTTTGAGGCCACGTCGTCGAGGACGGCGTCGTAGCGATTGGCGATGATGGCCTGGCTCTGGGACTTGAACTTGGCCATGTCGTTGACCACGATGCTGCCGAAGAACGTGGAGCCGTCGGGCAGGGTGGGCTCATAGATGATGACCTCGGCACCTTTGGCCTTGATTCTCTTCATGATACCCTGGATTGCGCTCTGACGGAAATTGTCGGAGTTGCTCTTCATGGTGAGGCGGAAGACGCCGATGACGCACCTGCGCTCCATGGACTGGTCGAACGAGTTGCAGTTGTCGTAGCCGTAGTAGCCGGCCTTCTTGAGCACGGCGTCGGCGATATAGTCCTTGCGCGTACGGTTGCTCTCGACGATTGCCGTCATCATGTTCTGCGGCACCGAGGCGTAGTTGGCAAGGAGCTGCTTAGTGTCCTTCGGCAGGCAGTAGCCGCCGTAGCCGAAAGAGGGGTTATTGTAGTGCGAGCCAATGCGGGGGTCGAGGCCTACGCCCTTTATTATGCTCTGAGAGTCAAGACCTTTTACCTCGGCATATGTATCGAGTTCGTTGAAGTAGCTGACACGGAGGGCGAGATACGTGTTGGCGAAGAGCTTGACGGCCTCGGCCTCGGTGAGGCCCATGAAGAGCGTGTCGATGTCGGGCTTAAGGGCGCCCTCCTGGAGCAGACTGGCGAAGGTGCGCGCGGCGGCCTCGAGCGAGGCGAAGTCGGCCAACTGGCGGATGAGGGCGTTGTCGGCCTCGTTCTCGACCCCGTCGATCACCTTGGGGACTCCGACGATTATGCGGCTCGGGTAGAGATTGTCGTAGAGGGCCTTGCTCTCGCGGAGGAACTCGGGCGAGAAGAGGAGGTTGAGCCTCTTGACCCCGCGGCGCGCGTACTTGGCGTAGAGGCTGCGCGTATAGCCGACAGGGATGGTGCTCTTAATGACCATCACGGCGTCGGGGTTGACGGAGAGGACGAGGTCGATGACCTCCTCGACGTGCGACGTGTCGAAGTAGTTCTTTACGGGGTCGTAATTAGTTGGCGCGGCAATGATGACGAAGTCGGCATCAGCGTACGCCTTAGCGCCATCGAGGGTGGAGGAGAGGCGCAACATCTTCTCCTTGAAGTACTTCTCGATATACTCGTCTTGAATGGGGGAGACGCGGTTGTTTATCTTGTCGACCTTTTCGGGGATGACGTCGACGGCCACCACGTCGTGGTTCTGCGAGAGGAGCGTCGCGAGGCTGAGGCCAACGTAACCCGTGCCGGCTACCGCTATCTTAATGTCGGAAAACTGTCTCATCGTGTAAGAGTTTAATGCCGTGGGCGTAAGGATGCCCATCGGCTTGCGAAGTTATCCATTTTCGCGCCAAAAGAGAGAAGCGCGGCGGCTTAAAACAGAAAACCGCCGGCGGAGGGGACGAACCCGACCGCCAGCGGCAAAACACAAGATAGAAAAAAGCGCGTCAGTTGACGCCGCCGCCCACGGCCTGATAGAGGCTTATGAGCGCTGATAATTCGGAGTATACATTGGAGGCCTGGCTGAGCTGCGCAGAGAGGAGCGTCTGCTTGGCGGTCAGGACCTCGAGGTAGGTCGTCGAGCCGTGCTTCATCATGAGGTCGGTGGCCTCATATGCCTTAGTGAGAGCCTCGACCTGCTTCTGGTAGAGCTCGGTCTTCTGGCGCGCGGCCTGACAGTCGACGAGAGCCTCGTTGACCTCGTTGCCGGCTGAGAGGACTGCCTTTGTCCAGCTAAGCTCGGCCTGCTTCTGCTGCGCCTCGGCGATCTTGACGCGGGCGCGGATCTGGCCGTTCTGGAAGATGGGCTGGACGAGGCTTGCTGCGGCCTGCCAGAAGAACTTGCCCGGGTTCATGACCATGGAGCCTACGAGGTTCGTCCAACCGGCCTGACCCGAGAGGGTTATCTGCGGGAAGTAGGACGAGCGCGCGCCATTGGCGGAGTAGAAGCACTGCTCAAGGCTGCGCTCCTGGGCGCGGACATCGGGGCGGTTGGCGATGATGTCGAGCGGGAGGCCGGCTGAGAGGTCGATGTCGATGCGCTGATCCTCAAGCCTGCCACGGGCGATATTCTGCTGAGGCTTGGCCATGAGGAGGCTGAGGGTGTTCTGGACCTGGTTGATGCTTGTCTTGAGGTCTGTCACCTGCGTGAGGATGGCGTAGTAGGTGCCCTGCATCTGAGCCACCGAGGCCTGATTGGTCATGCCTGCGTCCATCATGGCCTGCATGGTCTCCACCGTCTCGCTCCACGCCTGGGCAGTGCTGTCGGCGATCTCGAGCTGCCGGTCGAGCATGAGGAGAGTGTAGTAGAGGCTGGCCGTGTTGGCGACGAGGGAGGTCTGGGTTGCCTGAAGGGCATCTTCGGCGGCCGCGAGGCTTGCTTTGCTGGCCCTCTTGTTGTTGCGGATGCTGCCGAAGGCGTCGATCTGCCACTGGCAAGTGACGGGGATGGTGTAGGTCTTGGAGACCTCGGCACCGTCGATGTTATACTTGCTCAGCGCGCCGTTGGGAGCGAAGGCGAACGAGGGGAGGTAGGCGAGCTTGCTGGCCTTGAAGGACGCCTGCGCCATCTCGATGTTGAGCTGGGCCGTCTGGAGGTCGAGGTTGTTGGCGAGGACTTCGGAGATGAGGCTCTGGAGCTGCGGGTCGGTGAAGACATCATTCCAAGGCATCTGGGCGAGCTTCTGTCCGCCCTCGGAAGCCTGGGCGAGCGTGTCGGCCTGGCCGAAAAGGCCGTCGGGCACCTCGTTCTTGGCCTCGTATTTTGAATATATGCCACAGCTGGAGAGCGTCAGGGCGACGGCCAGTGAGGGCAATAATATGTTACGCATGATGTTGTACTGTAAAGAGATGTGAGTGACTACCCGTTGTTCTTGCCGTTCTTCTTGGCTTCGAGATACTCGGCGCGGTTCTTGGCCTCGGCCTCGGTCTCGTCGCTTATCTGCCAATCCTCAGAGCGCTCGGCCTGGACAGGGGTGAACTTCTCCTGGAACCACTCGAAGATGACGAAGAGGACAGGCACGAAAATGAGGAGCGCGAGCGTACCGACAATCATGCCGCCTACGACACCCGTGCCGAGCGAGCGGTTGCCATTGGCGCCGACACCGTGGGCCATGACGAGAGGCAGGAGGCCGAACACCATGGCGAGGACGGTCATGACGATAGGACGGAGACGGTCATGCGCCGCGCTCATGGCGGCCGAGATGAGGCTCATGCCCGCCTTACGACGCTCGACGGCGTACTCGGTTATAAGGATGGCCGTCTTGGAGAGAAGACCGATGAGCATGATAAGACCCGTCTGCATGTAGATGTTGTTCTCGAGCCCGAAGAGCTTGGCCGCGATGAACGAGCCCATGAGGCCGGCCGGGACGGCGAGGATGACCGAGAACGGGATGAGGAAGCTCTCGTAGAGGGCTGAGAGGAGGAGGTAGATCATCAGGATACAGATTCCGAAGATGAGACCCGTCTGCCCGCTCTGGCTGTTCTCCTCGCGTGAGATGCCGCCGAAGTCGTAGCCATAGCCCTTAGGCAGGACCTGAGCCGCAGTCTCCTTGACGGCGGCGAGGGCTTCGCCAGTGCTGTAGCCATCAGCCGGCATGACGGAGACGGCTATGGAGTTGTACATATTGAAGCGGCTGAGCACCTCGGCGCCGTAGACGCGCTTCATGATGACGAACTGGCTGAGAGGCGCCATCTGGCCGTTGTTCATACGGACGAACATAGAGTTGAGCGAAGCCTCGTCCTGACGAGAGGAGGGCTCGGCCTGGAGCATGACCTTGTAGATCTTAGAGAAACGGTTGAAGTCAGACACGTAGGAGCCGCCGTAGTAGGAGCCGAGGCACGAGAGTACCGTCGCGGGCGACACGCCGGCGCGCTTGCACTTGGCGGCGTCGACATCGACCTGCCACTGCGGGAAGTTGAGGGCGAAGGTCGTGTAGGCCATCCTGATCTCGGGCCTCTGGTTGAGGGCGCCCATGTATTGCATGGCGTAGTTGTAGAACTCGGTGATGTCGCCACCGGTCTTGTCCTGAAGGTTGAGGTCGATGGAGTTGCCCGTGCCGTAGCCGGGAATCATGCCCGGGCTCATGGCGAAGATGGACGCGTCCTTGATATCGGCCGTGCGGGCGTAGATCTGGTTTATGATGGACTGCGCGCTGAGGCTTTCGTCCTTACGCTTCTCCCAGTTCTCGAGTCGGACAATGTACATGCCGGCCGATGCTGAGACGCCAGAGATAAGGCCGTAGCCCGCCGTCTGACTGACAGTCTGGACGCCGGGGATCTCCTTGACCCTTCGGCCGACCTCGTCGACGATCTCGCTCGTCGTGTGGAGCGAGCTGCCGGAGGCCGTCGTGACGTTGATCATGACCATGCCCTGGTCCTCGCTCGGGACGAGACCCGTCTTGGTCTTGTTCATAAGGACTGCGAGGGCGACAATGCAAGCCGCGATGACGACGACGGAGATCTTCTTACGCTGGATGAAGAACTGGACGGAGACCTTGTACTTGTTCTGGAGGCCATCGAAGCCGGCGTTGAACGACTTGCCGAAGCGCGCCCAGAAGCCAGTCTTCTCGCCCTCGAGCATATGGGGCTTGAGCATTATGGCGCAGAGGGCAGGGGTCATGGTGAGCGCCTGGATGGCCGAGATGCCGACGGCGGCCGCCATAGTGAGACCGAACTGGCGGTAGAATACGCCCGACGTGCCGCCCATGAAGGAGACGGGGATGAACACCGCCATGAAGACGAGCGACGAGGTGATGACGGCGCCCGCGATGCCCTTGATGGCGTCGTTGGTGGCCATGTGGCTGCTGTTGTAGCCGATATCGAACTTGGCCTGGACGGCCTCGACGACGATGATGGCGTCATCGACCACGGTGCCGATGACGAGCACGAGGGCGAAGAGCGTGATGAGGTTGAGCGAGAAGCCGGCCACATACATGAAGGCGAAGGTGCCGATAAGCGACACGATGATGCCCACGAGAGGGATGAAGGCGGCCTTGGGGCTCTGGAGGAAGAGGAGGACGACGATGATGACGAGGATGATGGCCTCGAAGAGTGTCTTTACGACCTCGTGAATGGAGGCGTAGAGGAAGTCGTTCGTATTGTTAATCTTGTCGAGCTGGAGGCCCTTGGGGAGGGAGAGCGTTGCCTCGTCGAGGAACTTGTCGATCTCGTTGTTGACCTGCGTGGCGTTGGAGCCGGCCGTCTGGAAGACGAGGACTGCGATGCCAGGGTGGCCGTTGAGCTTGCCCTCATAGGAGTAGGAGTCCTGTCCGAGCTCGATGCGCGCCACCTCCTTGAGCTTGAGGACGCTGCCGTCGGACTTGGAGCTGATGACTATCTCGCCGAACTCCTCAGGGGTCGTCTTACGACCCTTGTAGCGCATGGTGTACTGGTGGGTCTCGGCCGAGTTCTCACCGATGGTGCCAGTCGGGGCCTCGATGTTCTGCTCGGAGAGGACGCTCGTGATGTCGGAGGGGACAAGGCCGTACTGCGCCATCTTGGCGGGGTCGAGCCAGAGGCGCATGGTGTAGGTGCCGCCGAGGACCGTAAGGTCGCCGACACCGGCTATACGCTTGATCTCAGGCTTGATGTTGATATCGAGGTAGTTCGAGATGAAGTTCTCGTCGTAGGTGTCGTCGGGGCTTGAGAGGGCGAAGACCTGAAGCATCGAGGTCTGCCTCTTAGTGGTCGTGACGCCGACCTGGGTGACTGCCGCAGGCAGCTGGCTCGTCGCCTTGGCCACCTTGTTCTGGACGTTGACGGCGGCCATGTCGGGGTCGGTGCCCTGGCGGAAGTAGACCGTGATGGAGACGTAGCCGGAGTTGGAGGACTGGCTGGTCATGTAGGTCATGTTCTCCACGCCGTTGATGGCCTCCTCAAGGGGGGCGATGACGGACTTCTGGATGGTCTCGGCGTTGGCGCCATAGTAGGTCGTGGAGACGTTGACCGTAGGCGGCGCGATGTCAGGGAACTGCTCAACCGGCAGCCCGAACAGGCCGATGATGCCCACGATGACGATGACGATGGAGATCACCGACGAGAGGATGGGCCGCTCTGTGAATGTACGAAGATTCATATTATACTTTCCCTACGCGGGAGGCGCGCAAGCCCTCGTGGCCGCGGCGTCCCCGCCGAAGATGTTTCCTGAAAACCTGACTGACTAATTCTTGGCGACGACGGGGGTGCCCTCGCGGATGAGGCCTACGCCCTCGGCGATGATGACGTCGCCGTCAGCGAGGCCGCTGTTGACAATGTAGTTGACGCCATCGGCGAGGCGGCTGACGGAGACGAGCTTGGACGACGCCTTGCCGTCGACAATCTCGTAGACAAAGACCTTGTCCTGCACCTCGAAAGTGGCCGACTGGGGGATGACGATGACGCCCTGCGCCTCGCGGACGAGCATGACATTGCCGCTCGTGCCAGAAAGGAGGATTCCGTCGGGGTTGGGGAAGACGGCGCGGAGCTGAGCCGTGCCGGTGCCCGGGTCGATGACGCCGGAGATGGTCTCGACCTTGCCCTTGCGGTTGTAGAGGCTGTCGTCAGAGAGGCGGAGCGAGACCTCGGGCATGTTGGCCACGGCCTTCTCGGCGCTGCCGTACTGGCGGGTGAGGGCGAGGACCTGGTTCTCGTTCATCGAGAAGTAGACGTACATCTGGCTATTGTCGCTCACGGTGGTGAGCGGGGTGGTCATAGAGGGGCCCACGAGCGCGCCGACTCGGTAGGGGAGGGTGCCGACGACGCCGTCGGCCGGGCTCTTGACCTCGGTATATGAGAGGCTGTTCTGCGCGTTGACAAGCTGCGCGTTGGCCTGGGCGAGCGACGCCTTGGCGGTGAGGAGGCTGTTCTCGGCCGTCATGAGGTCGTAGTCGGAGACGACGTTCTTCTCGCGCAGGGTCTTCTTGCTATCGTAAGACAGCTGCGCCTGCGCCTCCTGGGCCTTGGCGGCCTCGACGTTGGCCTTGGCGGTCTCGAGGGCCGCGCGGTAGGGGACCTGGTCGATGATGAACATCACCTGGCCCTTGCGGACCTTGTCGCCCTCGTTGACGCGGAGCTCGGTGAGAGTGCCGCCGACCTGGGGCATGACGGAGACGTCCTGACGGCCGCGGATGGAGGCCGAGTAGGTGTCGACAATCGTCTGATCCTGCTTGTGGGCAGTGTAGGTGGCGTACTGCGCGGCGGGGCGCTGCTGCTGCTCCTGCTGGCAAGATGTAGCCACGAGCGTGAGGGCCGCGAGGGCCAGGGCGCCTGCTGAATGTTTCTTCTGCATAATGTCTATCTGTGTTATCTGTTTAATTTTCACGACGCAAATTTCGCCATTTATTATCTGTGTTCGATTTGCTACATTTGCATAGTGTTGTGCGATTTAGGAACTCACTTTCCTAAATATTGTCAAAAAATCGGGCTTGCTAATGCAAAATGCGAATTTTTGCAAAAACTCATCCCGCAAAACGAGTTTTCACCCGAACAATGCGCACGACAGAAATGACATAAGACATGATAAAGGAATACAAGCTCGAGGGCGGCGTCGCGTTCCGCTGCGAGACCCACACGGGCGCCTACCGCACCATGGGCGAGGCCGTCCACATCGACGACGTCTGCTTCACCCTCTGCACAACCGGGGCCGCCATAATGGAGATAGACATGCAGACCTACGAGGTCCTGCCCAAGTGCGAAATGATACTCATGCCCGGCTCCGTCGTGCGCATCATCAGCGCGACGCCCGACTACACTTGCACGGAGCTCATATTCGCCCAACGGTTCGTCTTCAACATAGGCCAGAGGCCAGACCCCGACTTCATCCGCTTCCTCAGGGTGAACCCCGTCATGGACAACGGGAAGAC
Source organism: Marinilabiliaceae bacterium (assembly GCA_051875415.1). Classification (GTDB taxonomy): domain Bacteria; phylum Bacteroidota; class Bacteroidia; order Bacteroidales; family Marinilabiliaceae; genus W3P20-009. The sequence continues at coordinate 41,960 of JBJEGU010000047.1, read as the reverse complement.
CGGCTTCTTCCCTCTGGCTCAGAGCTTCTACGCCCTCGCCCGGATGGTGGCCGAGGGGTCCGGGAGCCAGTTCGCCGAGGAGAAGATGACGCACCTCGTCAAGTTCTACCTCCTGACCATAAGGGAGGAGACGCAACAGGTATGGAAAGACACGACGGGCGGCCAGACCGACCGCCAGACGGAGATTTTCCGCAAATACATTGTCCTTGTCCACGACAACGTGGCCCTCCACCACGACGTGGAGTGGTACGCCGGCCAGCTGGCCGTCACGCCGCGCTACCTGAGCCAGGTGTGCTCGGGCAAGAAGGCCACGCCCAAGTCCATAATAGACGAGGCTCTCACCCTTGCCGCCAAGGAGCTGCTCCACTCGACCGACATGACGGTGCAGCAGGTGGCGGCGAGGCTCAACTTCGCCGACCAGTCGGTCTTCGCCCGCTTCTTCAAGCGCAACGCTGGTTTAAGCCCCGTGGAGTGGCGGCGCAGCCGCCGATGAGGGAGGAGCTGACACGGAAAGGCCCGCCTGCGGGTCGGCAGGCGGGCCTTTCTTTTTTCTTGCCGCGGCAGCCACTCAGTCCTTGGTGCCGAGCACGCTGCGCGTAATCTCCTTCACCACGGATCGCGTGGCAGCGCTCGTGGCCCTCTTGGCCACCTGGCCCGCCACGTCGCCCGCCGTCTTGGTCTTGGAGCCTGAGCCGGATATCTTGCCCGACACCCACGTGCCGAGCAGCGTGGTCAGGCAGCTCACCACGGCCGTGCCTATCGACTTCCAGATGCGCGCGAAGGCCGAGTCGGACTTCTTAGCCGCCTTCTGCCCCTTGGCGGCCTTGACCCCGGCGCCGTCGCCCTCAGCGGGCTGTTCGCTCTCGCGGAGGAGGACCTCGAAGGCGCTCTCGGGGTCGACGGCCGTGGCGTACTTGGCTTGGAGGGGCGAGGCGGCCACGATGGCCTTGCGCTCGTCGGGCGTGATGGCGCCAATCTGGCTGAGGGGGAAGAGAATCTTGGCCCTCTGCACCATGGTGGGCGCGCCCGCCTCGTCGAGGACAGAGACGAGCGCCTCGCCCGTCTCGAGGCTCGTGATGGCCTCGTCGGTCCGGAAGGCGGGGTTGGCGCGGAAAGTCTCCGCGGCCGTGCGGACGGCCTTCTGGTCCTTTGGGGTGAAGGCGCGCAGGGCGTGCTGGACACGGTTACCGAGCTGGCCGAGGATGTTCTGCGGGATGTCCGTCGGGCTCTGCGTGACGAAATATATGCCTACACCCTTTGAACGGATGAGCCTGATGACCTGCTCAATCTTGTCGGTCAGGGCCTTGGGCGTGTCATCGAAAAGGGTGTGCGCCTCGTCGAAGAAGAAGACGAGCTTGGGCTTGGGGAGGTCGCCCACCTCGGGCAGCCGCGAGTAGAGGTCGCTGATGAGCCAGAGGAGGAAAGTGGAGTATAGCTTGGGCTGGAGCATGAGGCGGTCGGCGGCGAGGACGTTCATGACGCCCTTGCCGCCCTCGGTGTCCATGAGGTCCATGATGTCGAACTCGGGCATGCCGAAGAACTGGTTGGCACCCTGGTTCTCAAGCTCAAGGAGCGAGCGGCTGATGGCTCCCACGCTCTGCGGGGCTATGTTGCCGTAGGTTGGGCCGAGCTGCTTAGCGTTGGCCGAGACGTAGTTGAGCAGGGCGCGGAGGTCCTTGAGGTCGTAGAGCAGCAGGCCGCGGTCGTCGGCCACGCGGAAGACGATGTTGAGGATGCCGGTCTGGGTGTCGTTGAGACCCATGAGGCGGGCGAGGAGCTGCGGGCCGAGGCTGCTGACGGCGGCGCGGATGGGGGTGCCCTGCTCGCCATAGACATCGAAGAAGCGTACGGGGCAGGCCTGGAACTGCGGGTCGGGCACGCCGAACTCGTCCTTGCGCTTCGCGATGAAGCCGCTCATGCGGCCGGGGCGGCTGATGCCCGAGAGGTCGCCCTTCATGTCGGCCATGAAGCACGGGACGCCAGCCTGGCAGAATGTCTCGGCCATGACCTGGAGGGTGACAGTCTTGCCCGTTCCCGTTGCGCCGGCTATGAGGCCGTGGCGGTTGGCCATCTTGCCTATGATGTTGATTGGGCCCGCATCGGAGTGGGCTATGTAGTAGTGTCCGTCGGAGGTGTACATTGGTTTGGTTTTTAACCCTCGTTTTTCACGCTCGGCAGAGCAAACGCATTTCTCCGCTCTCGCTTAATCAGAACGTTGGGTTTCACCCTTCGTTTTTCACGCTCGGCAGAGCAAGCGCATTTCTCTGCTCTCGCTTAATCAGAACGTTGGGATTAGTGTGTTTTTGTTAACGTAACGAGTTGGATGTGTTGTGAATGGGGGCGAGCCGAGGTCGGACTCTGGCGCATTATACGCTTGTGGGTGGCAATATGTTCCGTGAGCGGGGGCACAGGGGGGCGAGACGAACTGTGCGGGATGGTGTGGGCGCGGGGGCGGTTTGAAATAAAAAATCGTTTGCACATGCTCACAAATATTGACAATGAGAGGGGTTAATTAAAATTAAGGGTTACATTTGCGCCCAGACAACTCCATTGCTACAAATTTCACATTAAACCCCAAATACCGTACAATGAAACCATTAATCTGTCTGTTGGCATGCATCGCTTTAGCCGCAGAGACCAATGCTCAGACCCCGCTAACCAAAGAGCAGATTCTGAACATGAGCACCGAGGAACTCTCCGAGCTGCCTCTTGAGGACCTCATGCAGGCCGTGGAGACCCTCGGGGTCGGGAGCGTCGACGAGCTGTTCGCGCTCATAATGAACAAGAACGTCTCGTCGGCCTCGAAGACGGAGGAGAGCACCTTCACCAGCCAGCTGGCCACGACCGTCATCACCAAAGACGAGCTGCGCAGCTGGGGCGCCACGACCATCGAGGACGCCTTCCGCCTCGTGCCGGGCATGATTGTCTCGCAGCGCAACAATGGCGACTACGACATCCACATCCGCGGCCTGAACAACGTTCCGGAGAACCAGCTGCTGCTCTACACGAACAACAACAACATGCAGCTCATGGTCGACGGCCGCTCCGTGCAGAACCTCATCACGGGCATCATCCAGATGGACCAGCTGCCCATCTCCATCGAGGACGTGGAGCGCATCGAGGTGGTCCGGGGCGCATGCTCGGCCCTCTACGGGATGAACGCCGTGACGGGCATCATCAACATCATCACCGAGAAGCCAGCAGCCGGGTCCAGGACAGTCAGCGGCAGCGCGCAGATGGGCAACCGCGACACCTATATCGCCGACTTCGCCCTCCGCCAGGCCGTAAGCGACCGCCTCGCCTTCGGCATCACGGCCAACGCCCAGACCCGCGGGCGGAACACCGACAAGCTATACGTGGCCGCCGCCAACGACCTCTACTACGACGTGCAGGGAGCCTACGCCGTGGGCGCCATCCCCTCCGAGGCCGACAAAGCCGACCCCGACAAGCTGCGCGACGTGAGCGGCGGCGGGTATTTCGCAGTTGACGAGATTAACAACATCCGACAGCTCGACACGCGCGGCAGGCTCATGCTCATCAACGAGACCGACGCCCCCGTCGAGGGCATGTTCCCCGAACCGGGCCTCGCAAGGCGCAACTTCGGCATCAACGGCTACGTCAGCTTCACCCCCAAGGCCGACCTCCGAGTCGACCTCACCGGAGGCTACCAGAACTCATACGCCCTCAACCTCTCGCCTTCGCAGGACTTCTTCACCGAGGTGGGAACCGACAGCAAGACCGGCTACGTCAACCTCGAAGCCAACGCCGGCGGACTGCGAATACTGACCAACTACACCGGCGGGCCGCAGAACTTCGTCAAAGGCGTGGCGGGCTTCAAGCTCAAGGCCAACATATTCAACGCCGAGGCCGAGTATGACTTCAACGTGGGCGATTTCAACATCCGCCCGGGCGTGGCGTACAACTACTTGTATTACAAGGACTATCCCGAGGTGTCGAAGAGCCATGCGCCCGAGGAGATAGGCTTCCTTGGTGGCAGCGCGGACATCAACGTCGTCTCGCCCAGCCTGCGCGCGCAGTGGCGGCGCGGCGGACTGAGCGTCACGGGCGCGGTTCGTGCCGACAAGACGAGCAAGCCCGACAAGTGGAACACATCATACCTCGCCGCGGCGAGCTACGAAATCAACGACGCCAACTTCATCCGCCTCTCCTTCGGCCACGCCTTCCGCGGTCCTAACATGATAAACACTGGCGTCGACCAGACGTGGTACCGCACGGGACTCATATCCCCCTCATTCATGTACTTCAAGGGCAGCTCCGAGGCCGACCTCATGAACCTCGACAACATAGAGCTCGGCTACCGATGGAAGCCTTCGCCGCGCGTCCTCCTCGACGCCGAGGTCTTCCTCTCGCGCAGCCAGGACTACGGCGCGGTCATGACAAACAAGTCCGCCTACACAATCTCCGAGTCGATGTTCTCGGGCGTGAAGGGCAGCATGACAGCCGACCCCGAGCAGATGAAGCAGCTCATAGCCCTCCGCCAGACCGACCCGGCCGCCTTCCAGCAGAAGATGACCGAGATAGCGCAGACTATGGTAACATCGCTCATGGGCACCATGGACACCTACACGCAGATGGAGTACCAGAACCTGCCCTATAAGGTCTACCAGATGGGCCTCAGCCTCAACCTCGACTGGATTGTCTCGAGCAAGCTCATTGTCAAGCTCAACGCCAACGTCCAGAGCACCAAGGTCGACAACTTCTTCGTCTACAGCCAGAACGCCAACGTCGGCGGGCAGATTGCCAGCGCCACTCAGACCACCCTCGCCGCCGTCACGGAGCTCGTGCAGGGCGAGATGCACAAGACCGGCTACGCCAACGACGCCTTCAACTACGCCGACTTCTACGGCTTCCGCGACGCGGTGAACTGGAACAGCTGGACCGACGCGCAAAGGCAAGACGTCGAGAACCAGCTCCTGCAGTCATACAGCACCAACGGCAACGCCGACGCCACGGTCAGCATAAGCAGCGACGCGTCGCCCGTGGCTTCGCGCACCGTCAAGAACCCGCTCTCCATGTACTACGCCATGAAATACGGCGTCCTGAGGCGCAAGACCGCGGGCGAGGACTACTACGACTGCGGCACGACCGAGACCCAGAACCCGCAACTCTCCGACGGACACAAGCACAAGGCCACACCGGCAGTCTACGGGATGGTGGGCCTCATATATAAGCCCACGAGCCAGTGGAACATATCGGCCTACGGCAACTATGTCGGCAAGAGGGTCTACAACACCACCTACTCGCAGTCCGTGGCCGAATACGGCAACACGCGGAGCGAGAACACCGACCTCGACCCCAAGTTCACCCTCAACCTCAAGGTGGGCTACAAGCCGTCGGACAACGTCGAGTTCTTCTTCAACGCCAACAACTTGTTCAATAACGACAAGCGCGAGATGATATACTGCGACAAGATAGGCGGCCTCTACACCGTGGGGGTCAACTTCGCGATGTAGAGAAGTCCGTATAGAGCGCAAACGGAAAGCCCGCCGGTCAGGGAATCGTCCTTGACCGGCGGGCTCTGTTTTAGGAATGATATTTACCTACTTGGCGGCGTTGCCCAAGGCGTAGAACGCAACGGCAGAGGCGGCGGCCACGTTGAGCGAGTCGACCCCGTAGGCCATAGGGATGCGGACCACATAGTCCGACCTCTCGATGGCCTCGGCGGGAAGGCCGTCTCCCTCAGTACCCATAATGATGGCCAGGCGCGGCTCGGCGTTGAGCCGCGGGTCCGACAGGGTGACGGACTTGTCGGTCAAGGCCATGGCCACAGTCTTGAACCCGAGCCCCGCAAGAGCCTCGACAGGGCCCTCCATCCAAGCCCAAGGGACGAGAAACACGGACCCCATAGACACCCTTATGGCCCTGCGGTTCAGAGGGTCGCACGAATTGGACGTGACTATGACGGCATCCATGCCCAACGCGGCGGCCGAGCGGAAGATGGCGCCCACGTTGGTGGAGTCGACCACGCCGTCGATGACAACGATGCGGCTCTTGCCACGGCATACATCGGCGAGTGAGGGCTGCGGCTTGCGACGCATGGCGCAGAGGACGCCGCGGGTCAGGACGTAGCCCGTGAGGGAGGCAAGGAGGTCGCGGGGGCCGGTGAATACGGGTGTGTCGGGCGGGAGGGTGGCCACGATGTCGGCGGCATCGGCCGCCAGATGCTTCTCCTCGGCAAGGAGTGACACCGGCTCATAGCCGGCAGCGAGGGCCACACGGATTACCTTGGGGCTCTCCGCTATAAAAAGGGCCTGCTCGGGGCGAAGGCGGTTGCGCAGCTGAACCTCGGTGAGGCGTGTGAAGACATCCAGACCCGGGTGGTCAAGAGAGTCGAGGCGGAGGATGGGCATCGGCCTATTTACGCATTATGGTGGAGACGGTCAGGAAGAGGAAGAAGCCGGGCAGCTCGTCCTCAAGCGATATGAAGCGGTAGCCAATCTTGTGGCCGCTCTTCTTGGCAATGTCGATGAAGCCGAGGCCTGCGCCGCCATTCTGCTCGTTTATCGTGCCGTTGGTAATCTGGTCGCGGTAGGCTGCGGAGAGCTGCGAGCGGTCCATGACGTTGATGGAGTCGAGCCTGGCCTTGAGCTTGTCAATCTTCTCCGCGCGGACGAGGTTGCCTGTCACGACGCTATAAGCGTCGGCGGAGTGGGCGACTATGATTATGCCCCTGCGCGAGTCCTCGGCGTCGTCGGGGAGGGTGTCGGCGTGGCGGCTGATGTTCTGCAGGGCCTCGACCATGACGTTGAACACCTTCCGCTGGACTGGGCTGCTCTCGGCCTGGCGGAGGAGGCTCTCCTCGGTCAGGATGGTGAAGTTGCGCGTGACGGCCGACGTGACATCGCCCACGTACATCAGGTTGACCTCCTTGGTGGGGAGGTCGTTGAACGTGCTGTAGGCGCATTCGAGGAACCTGTTGTTTGAGAATGTGTTGGCCATTAGGGGTTAAATCCTGTGAGGGGGTGCTTGCCGGGTGGGGAGACAGTGGGGTCAGAGTTCCACGCCGATGAGGAGGACGTCGTCCACCTGCTTGTCGGTGCCTTTCCAGTCGTAGAACGTCTTCACGAGATCCTTGCTCGTGGCGGGCATCGACTCGCCCACGTTGCGCGCGAGCCACTCCTTGACGCGCCTGGTGAAGAACTTCTTGTGTTCCTCGCCGCCGAGCTGGTCTGGCAATCCATCGGAGAATACGAAAAAACGGTCTCCAGGTTCGTATGTAATGACGTTATTTTCAAAAACCTTCTCTTTTCGGCCGTTTGGCAGTGGCTTTCCGCCAATTCCCTTGCGCGTCGCCTCGAACTCCTGGAAGATGGCGTCGTCGCCCGAGTCGAACTCGCCGTGGCGGCTCATGTGGAGGTAGTAGAGCGGGCGGTGGGCGCCCGAGAACTGGAGTTCGCGCTTCTCAGGCTCGATGCGCAGGAGCGCGAGGTCCATTCCGTCGCCCGCGTTGGCGTCGCTCGTGCGCTGCTTGAGGGCGTCGCGCACGGCCTCGTGGAGCATGTTGAGAATCTCAGCCGGATTGAGGTCGGGATGGTTGCTGACGATATTGGAGAGCAGGAGGTAGCCGATGATGGAGAGGAGCGCCCCCGGCACGCCGTGGCCCGTGCAGTCGACGACGGCGATGTAGGTGACGCCGTCGCGGTGGAAGGACCACGGGAAGTCGCCCGAGACGACGTTCTTCGGCCTGTAGAACATAAAAGAGTTGGGGAAGAGCGACTGGATCTCGGTCTCCTCGGGCAGGAGCGCGAACTGGATTCGCTTGGCGTAGTTGATGGAGCTCATGACATCCTCGCGCGCCTTCTGCGCCTCCTGCTCAAGTCTCTTGATCTCGGTGACGTCGTGGATGGTGAAGAGGACGGAGTCGACGCTGCCGCTGTCGTCCATCTCGGGGATCGCCTTCACCTCCATGTATGTCTTCTCCTTCTCGCCCAGCTCGAGCTCGGCGGCCTCCTGCCGCTTGGTCTTCTTGACCGTCTTGAGGGTCTCGGACACGAAGTTGCGCGAAGCCTCGTCGGTCAGCAGGTCGAGGAATGCCTTGTCTTTGAGCTTCTCGGTGGAGACGATGGAGAGGAAGCGCGCGGCGGCGGGGTTGGCGTAGAGAATCTTGCCCTTGAGCGAGGTGCGGATGATGACGTCGGGCGAGTTCTCGGAGAGCGACTTCATCCGGCCGGTCTTCTTCTCCTCGTTCTCGCGCATCTTGCGCTCGGTGACATCGCGGGTGTTGAATATGAGTCCGCGGATGGCGGGGTCGTGGAGGAGGTTCTTGCCCTGGGTCTCAAGGTAGATTCGCTCGTTGTTTTTCTTGAGGTAGGTGTACTCTATCTTGGTCTCGCCGCCAGGGGTCTCGAGCAGGTAGTCGAACATCTTCTGGACCTTCTTGAAGCTGGTGGGCATCATCCACTCCTCGTCCATGCCGTGGATGTCCTCATCGGGGCCGTAGCCGAGGATTCGCTTCATGGAGGGGCTCTCGTAGACCACCTCGCGGTCCTTGTTGTAGATGGAAATGAACTCCGAGGCGTTGGAGAGCATGGCGTCCTGCTTCTTCTGCTGGGCCTTGATCTCCTCAATCTTGCTGTTGAGCTCGGAGTTCGATATTTCGAGGTTCTCCTTGGCCTCTCGCATCTCGCGGGCGTTCTCGTTGAGCTGCTCCTCGTTCTTGCGGAGCGCGGCGGTCATCTGCTGCGACTCTTTGAGGAGGGTCTCCGTGCGCTCGTTGATTTTGAGGTTGTAGAGCGTGCTGCCGACGATGTTGCCGACCTCCTCGGCCAGGAGCATGTAGTGCTGGGGCAGGCTGCTTTGGAAGAACGACACCTCTATGACGCCCTGCACCTCCTCCTCCATCTTGAGGGGGATGATGAGCAGCGACTTGGGCCTCGTCTTGCCAATGAGGCCTGAGGAGATGGTGAAATAGTCGTCAGGGATCTCGGTGCGGTAGATGAGCTGCTTCTCGTAGGCCGCGGCCCCAATGAGTCCGTAGCCCACCTTTATCTCCACCTTCTCGTACCGCTTGCGGTCGTAGGCGTATTGCGACACCGTTCGGAGCTTGTCGCCGTCGAGGATGTAGAAGGCGGCCTGGACGGCGTTGCAGTATGAGATGAGGCCCTCGATGGTGGCCTCGGCGAGGTCGTCGATGCGCGTGTGGGCGCGCAGGATGTCGGATATGGTCTCCTTGCCCTTCGACACCCAGCTGGCGAATGTCTCCTTCTCGCGGCTGTCATGCAGGCTCTGGCCGAGGTTGAGGAGCGTCCGGCCGATGTCGGACTTGCACGCCGTGCGGCGGTCGACGTCATGCCCTTCGCGGATGTTGTCGGCCATGACGATGCTCTCCTTGATGGTGGAGCGCAGTCCGTCTATCTCGTCCCGCATCTCGCTGAGCTTCTTCGCCTTGAAGTTGGCCACATAGAGCGAGCCTACGAGGAGCGCGAGCACGCATATGTCGAAGACCCAGACGAAGAGATAGTGATGGAGGTAGAAAATGTTGTGAAGCGAGACGTTGAAGCCGAGCAGGCCCATCATGCTCGTCCATCCGATGAGCAGCGTGGCCACGACGACGCCCAGGGCCACATACCATTGCAGCTCTGAGAATCCGCTGGGCGAGAAGTAGCCCCAGCTAACCCTGTTCTTCTTCTTCTTGTTCATCATCAGGACTATATAACATCACGCAGTTGAGCCTCTATGGACTCCCATACGTCGACAATCTTAAGTTTCTCGAAGCTCGCAACCTCTATCACCGCCATGACTTTGCCGTCAACGTCCGAGAGGGGCAGCACGTAGACATTTATGTTGCGGCTTCGCCCGAGGCCTGAGAGGGCCGTCAGGTAGTCGGCTGGCACCTTCTCAAGCGTCAGCGTCTTGTCCGACACCACCACCTGGCCAAGGATCCCGTCGCCCTCGGCGAAGACCTTCGTGGGCGGCTCGTCGGACAGTCCGAAGCGGCCTGCGAGGGAGAACTCGGCCGGGGCCTCCTCTGCTGTCGGGGCATCAGCCCATGCGGCAGGGTTCCCGTCGGAAGACATCGACGGCTCGGTCGCGCGGATGAACGCCACCGCGCCAGTGATGTCGAAGCAGACGTCTATCGCGTCGATGAGATATTGGAGCTTGGCCGCGTCGGGCTGCGCCTTGGCCTTCATCTTCTTGACGGTCTCGACGAAGCGGATGGAGCCTTTCTCTATGGCGTTCTGCCTCCTGTTCTTATTACGGAGCTCGAAGAGGTCGGTCTTGAGGCGGTCGAGCTCGGCATCGCGCTGCGCGAGGTCGGCCTTAAGCTCGGCTGATAGACGATTTGCCTCATCCACGCCCTTCTGCGCCCTCACCGAGATGACAGCCGTGGCCGTGGTGAGGCACACTGCCATAATGATGTTGACGCTGATGAACGTCGTCTGCCTCATCTCGTAGGCCATGAACTGCCAGAAGATGAAGAGCAGTATGATGGTGAGCAGCGCGAGCTGAATCTTGACAAGGACCGGGGTCTCGTCGACCTTGCGTGCGACTCCACACACACAGACCCATGCTTTCAGCCCGGCCTTGCGAACCTTAGTCCACCTGCGGGCGAGCCCGTTCCGGACATCGACCGCCACCCTGCGCACGTCGACGTTAAAGGACGTGGCGGAGACGACAATGTAGCGCGAGAGCCTGTTCTTTATGCTGGAGATCCAATTGGGCATATCTCTTAGCTTAATGACTTTAGGAAACTTATGATGCCCTGTGGGGAGAGTATGGCATCGGGCTTGAGGAGGCGGAGCGCGGCCTGCGGCATGGTGGAGACGTCGGCCGTGGCGGGGTCCTGGACAATGGTGTAGCCGCCGGCGTCGGCAATGGCCTTGAGCCCCCTGGCGCCGTCCTGGTTGGCCCCGGTAAGTATTATGCCCACGGTCTTGGCGCGCCATGCCGCGGCGGCCGACGAGAGCGTGTAGTCGATGGCGGGGCGGCAGAAAAGGTACTGGTCCTCGATGGAGAGGGAGACGGAGCCGAAGTAGTCGATGAACATGTGGTAGTTGGCCGGAGCCACGTAGACGTTGCCTCGCTCGATTGGCTGCTTGTCATAAGGCTCCACGACCTTAAGGGCGGAACGCTCACCCAGGGCCTCGACGAAGCCCGCCCTGACGTGCTTAAGCCTGTGCATACATATGACGACGGGCACCGGGAAGTCCGCCGGGAGCGAGGCAAGGATTTTCGACACGACGGCGTAGCTGCCGGCCGAGCCTCCTATTACTATTGCGCGATAGTCCGCCATAAGCTTGAGCGTAAGGGCTTTATGTTTTCAGACGAGCCGATAGAGGCCGTCAGTGGTTTGCGGGTTGTCAAGTTTCTCCACCTGACCGAGGGGTCGCTCCATAGCCCCTATTCCAAGCACCGCCCCGGGTCCAGCGAGCGAGGCCACGAGCTTTGCCGAAGCCTCGCGGGCCAGCTTCTCGTTGTAGCAGAGCATCACGTCGCGGCATATCACGGCGTCGTAGGTCTCGTCGGGGCAATTGATGAACCACCCGTTACGGAAGGTCACATTGTCAGTAAGCCCTCCTATGAGATGGAAGCCCTCGGCCGTCTTCACCACGAAATCATCGTATGACTTGGCGCATTCCAGCCGCTCGAAGTTTGAGCGGCTCTGGGCGTCGTCATGCTTGGGGATTTTGAGAGTCCGGCACTCGGCGGCAATCTTGTCGCTCACCACGTTGGCCACCACTTTGCAATCGTCGCGGCCGGCGAGGCGGAGGGCTATGGCGAGGCTGAAGAGGTCATGGCAGCTCGTGAGGCTGGGCAGCCATATGCTGCCCACGCGCCCCTCGCCAAGGATTCGGACAAGGTGACGCCAGAATGACGGTGCGCGGAACAGCTCGGTCTGCGGCACGGAGAGATAATAGGTTATCTCATCGAAAGTGACGAGCGAGCCGAGAGCATCGTAGAGTTCCTGGACACGGTGGAAATGCATCTTCTCGAAGACATAGGCCAGCCTCCGGCGGAAAAAGTCGTCGGAGAAGTTGGCGTAGTCCACCTTGAGCCTTTCGGCGAGGATGGTCTCCACCTCCTTCATCTCTTTGGTTGTGAGGAACATAAGCCTATTTTTTCTTAAAGAAATGACCGACACGGCCGAAGAGTGGCCCCGCTTTGAGGGGCAGATCCTCCTGCTTGCCGAGGATGAGCGCGCCGCCGGGGAAGAGCTTGTCGGCCACCTCCTTGAGCACTTTCATCTGGAGCGACTCGTTGAAGTATATAATCACGTTCCGGAGGAAGACGATGTCGACCCGGTAGGGGAAAGGTGCCCGTTCGCGGACGAGGTCCTGCCTGAGGAAGGTGGCCTTCTGGCGAAGTTCGGGCTTTACAGTGATGGCGTCCGCCTTCTCGTCGATGTCAAAATAATTGCCGAAGGAGGAGCTTATGCCCAGACCGGCCATTACTTGGTCGAAGTTGTCGATATACGACTTGTTGTAAGCGAAATTGTATACGCCAGCCTTGGCCGACTCAAGCACCGTGGGGTTGATGTCGGTGCCGATGACCCTGACGCGCTGCGTCATCCCGAGTTCCGAGAGGAGGATGATGTCGGCGTAGACCTCAAGGCCCGTGGAGCAGCCGGCGTGCCAGATGGTGGACATGGCCTGCTTGGGGAGCTTGGGGTAGAGGTTCTTGGCGAGCGACACCCACACTGTAGGGTCGCGGAAGAGCTCGGTAGTGTTGACCGTGATGTCCTCTACCACCTTGCTGACGAGGGCCTTGTCGGTGGCAGCCCGCTTGACAATCATCTCAAGCGGCATCCCGGTGTCGGCCGTTATCTTCTGAAGCCTGCGGGCAATTGAGGCCTCGGAGTAGTCTACGAAATCGTATCCGCTCGCATGGCTGAACTCTATCAGGAACTCCTTGAAATTCACGTCTCTCGGCAGTGACTTTTATTAAGTTACGGTTGGAGCTGGTTAGAACAGCTCGACCTCGATGTTCTGGATGAAGGCCGTGAACGAGTGGTCGCCATCGACCTCGGCCTCGGAGAGGAGTATGAGGACGGGGACCTTCTCGCCGAACTTGTCCTTGATAGGGGCCTCTTTGCGCTCGCCAATGACCTTCTGCATGCCGGGCGTGACGAAGGCCTTGATGAAGTCGTTCTGGGCAATGTCATCCTCGCCGAAGAGCATAGAGACGTTCTTGCCGAGGACCTCTTCGCGGTTATAGCCCCACAGTTTCTCGGCGGCCACGTTGAAGAACTCCACCACGCCCTCGTTGCTGGTGGTGATGATGGCGTCGAGCATGCCGTCGAGCGTCTTCTCGTTACGCACCTTGACGGCCTCGATCTCCTTGAACTTGGCCTCGACCTCGGCCCTCGTCTCCTGGAGGCGGATGTCGAGCTCCTTCTGGCTGTCCTGCATCTCACGCTCGAGCTTGACCTGGTCGGCTATGTTGGTCTCGAGGCTTATGACTTTGAGGACGTCGCCCTCCGTGTCGCGGACCGGGGTGTAGGTGGAGAGGAGCCAAATCTCCTCGCCCTTCTTCGAGCGGCGGCGCACGCGGCCGTTGAATGTCTCGCCGCGGTTGATGGTCTCGAGGATGTTGTCGAGCTCCGCCTGGTCCTCCTTGAAGAAGAAGATGCTCATGTTCTGTCCCTCGATCTCCTCGGCCTTGTAGCCGAAGGTGCGGAGGAAGTTGTCGTTGACGTTGAGCAGCGAGCCGTCGGTGGCGAAGGTTACGGAGATGGAGGCGTGGTCTATGGCGGCCATGACGCCCTTCATCTCTATCTCGTTGCGGCTGTTGAGCTCTTGCGTGGCGCGCATCTCCTCCAGGTGCTGCTGCGAGACCTCCTCCTGCTCCCTCATTCGCGCGGCCTGCTGCTGCGTCTCCTGGAGGAGGATCTGGGTCTGCATGTTTGTCTTCACGGTCGATATGGTCATCGCTATGCTCTCAGCCGTCTTCTCAAGGAACTCTATCTCGTGCTTGAGCAGGAGTTGGAGCGAGGCCATCTCTATGACGCCGTAGACGACGTCGTTGGCCTTGAGCGGCACGAGGATTATGGCCGTAGGGTCGCCCTCGCCGAGGCCCGACGTGACGGTGACGTAGTGGGGCGGCAGCTCGGTCATGTAGATGGTTCGCTGCTCAAGGGCGCAGCGTCCCACGAGGCCCTCGCCCCACTCGATAGTCTTGTTGGCGTACTTGCGCCTGTCGTAGGCTATGAAAGATGTCAACTCGAAGAACTTCTTGCCGTTGTCGCCCTTCTCCTCGCCCGTGTGGAGGAGGAAGAAGCCCGCCTGGGTGAGCTGGACGTAGTCGACAAGGTAGCGTATGATGTTGTAGGAGAGCTCCTGCATGTTGTCATTGTTTCGGCGGAGGATCTCGCCGAACTCTGCCACGCCCTTCGTCACCCAGGTGCGCTGCTGCTCCTCCTCGCGCCTCTTGGCGTCCTCCTTCTGGTTCTGCTTGAGGCTCTTCTGGAGCTGAACGAGCGAGGTGATGAGCTCGTCGTCCTTATTCTCCTCGATCTTCACGTCGAGCTTTCCCGCCGAGAGGCCCTCGACGAACTGGAGGACGGAGTTGGAGCGCACCTCCTCGGCCTTGAGTGCCTTGTTCATCGTCTTGATGATGGCCGCCATGCGCCACGAGAGGAGGTAGCCCGCCACGGCGCAAAGCAACGGCAGGATAATCATGACCCAGAAGGCTGGGAAGGTCCGGATGAAATCGGAGAGCGTCCGCCGGCTCTCGTGGTAAGCTTCGGAGTCGGCGGCGAGGAGGAAGACCACGAGCGACACGACGAGGCCGAAGACGAAGCCTCGGAGCGCGTAGATCCACGTCATCCGCTTGAGTTTCTTATTTTTCATCTATTAACCTGGGTATTTTGACTGAGAAATGTTTGCAGTAGTGTTGGGCTTCGCCCTTCGTTTTTCACGCTCGGCAGAGCAAACAAGCTCGCTCTGCCCTCGCTTAATCAAAACGTTGGGCTTCCGGATGTCGCGGCCAGCCTATGCCCTGGGGTCGGCAAGGATGTTGACGAGGTGCTGCGTGATCTTGTCGAGCGCGACGATGTCGTCGACTCCGCCCTCGCGGACGGCCTCCTTGGGCATCCCGTAGACGACGGAGCTTTGCTCGTCCTGGGCTATGGTGCGCGCGCCGGCGTCGTGCATCTCCTTCATGCCCTTGGCCCCGTCGTTGCCCATTCCGGTGAGTATGACACCGATTGCGTTGGAGCCGGCGTAGCGCGCAGCGGAGCGGAAGAGCACGTCGACCGACGGGCGGTGGCGGTTGACGAGCGGACCCTCCTTGACCTCGACGAAGTACTCCTTACCCACGCGCTTGATGAGCATGTGCTTATTGCCCGGGGCGATGAGGACGCGGCCCCGGTAGAGCTTGTCGCCCGTCTCGGCCTCCTTGACGCTGAGGCGCGAGATTTGGTCGAGGCTGTTGGAGAACGACTTGGTGAAGCCCTCGGGCATGTGCTGGACGATGGCTATGCCGGGCATGTCCTCGGGCATAGAGCGGAGGAGCACCCTTATGGCCTCAGTGCCGCCCGTCGACGAGCCGAGGACGATAATCTTCTCGGTGGGTATGATGAGGTCGGAGGGGTTGCCCTTTTCGAGAATGGCGTCGGCAGAGAACTTGGGCTGGACGTTGTTAATCTGGGCGACGGGGATCGTGGTCTTGACCGTCGTAGCCCTTACTGCGGGGGCCAGTGGCTGGGCGGGCTTGCTGGGGTTGGCGCGCTCGCGGATGTCGTCGGCCTTTATGCGGCGCAGCTTCGACATTGCGGCGGCCTTTACGGCGTCGCAGAGCATTATGTGGCTCTCCTGGAAGAAGACGTCGGGGTTCATGGAGGGCTTGCCGATGACTTCGCTCGCTCCGTACTCGAGGGCCTTCATGGCTGCCTCGGTGCCCTTTGTCGTGAGGGAGGAGATGACGACGACCGGTATGGGCCTCTGGGCCATAATCTTACGGAGGAAGGTCAGGCCGTCCATCCTTGGCATCTCGATGTCGAGGGTGATGACGTCGGGCACCTCGCGCATGATTTTCTTCACGGCTATGATGGGGTCGGCGGCCGTGCCCATGACCTCTATTTCGGGGTCGGCCTCAAGAATTGCCGAGAGAGACTGCCGGACCACTGCCGAGTCGTCGACGACGAGAACCTTTATCTTGCTGTCCATTATACGAGAGTCGTGTTCATCAGGGGCTTAGCCCTTATCTATTCGACGTAAGCCCGGCCCGGCGCCCAGAGAGCCTGGGGCCTGACCTGGCCGCTGTTTTGTCAATGCCCGCGGGCCGTGGAGGCCCGCTATCGTGTTATAGAGACCTCTTTTCGAGGTATTTGTGCCTTACTTCGCCCGTGTCGGTGAAGAAGAGGATCTTGCGCCCCTTCTTGCCGCCGAGGCACGAGCTTACTATGGGGATTCCGTAGGAGGCGAGCATCTGCTTGGCTACCTCGATGTTGCGCTGGCCGATCTGCGTGGCGGAGCGGCCGTCGATAGCCTCGATGAGTTCGCCCCCGCCGAAGACCTTGGCCTGGAGGTCCTCAATGCGGCAGCCCATGAACTTCATCTTCTCTACGAGCTTGTCGATGGCGATGTTGCCATACTTGGGCGAGGCGAGGTCCGTGCCGGTCCAGAGCGGCAGCATATAGTGGTTTATGCCGCCGTACTTGAGGACGGGGTCCCACAGGCAGACGGCCACGCACGAGCCGAGAACCGTCTTGACGACGTAGGGCTCGCGGCTTGCGAAGAACGACGAAGGATATAGGAAATGCTGCGAATATTCCATCGTGGGGTGCTAAAACAGATCCACGTCGTCGTCAGTGTCGAAGAACATTCCGCCGTCGTCGCCGCCGAAGGGGTCGGTGTTGACGACCTTGAGCCTGGGGATGGAGATGGTGAAAGTGGAACCCTCGCCCTTGACGCTCTTGATGTCCATCTTGCCCTCGAGGACGTCGAGGAGGGCCTTGGCTATGGAGAGACCGAGGCCATGGCCCTGGTTGATGGAGTTGATGCCGGTGTCGAGCCTCTTGAAGCGCTCGAAGATGATGTTCTGGTTCTTCTCGGATATGCCCGTGCCGAAGTCCTGGATGGATATATAGAGCAAATCGTCGTCAATCCAGCATTTCACGATGACCTTGCTGTCCTTGTAGCTGTACTTGACGGCGTTGTTGAGGATGTTGCTGATGATCTGCTTGAGCTTCTCGGCGTCGGTGTTGAAGTAATAGTCCTTCTCGCCGAAGCCGAGCTGGATCTCGTAGTCGAACTCGATGTCGATGCCCATCTTACGGGTGACGATGGAGAAGGAGTCGATGACGCCCTGGATGAGCTGGCGGATGTGCACCTTCTGGACGTTGGGGAGGATCTCTCCGGCCTCAATCTTGGCTGCCGTGAAGATGTTCTTGAGCTGGAAGTCGAGATTGAAGGCCTCGTTGTGGATGAGCGCGACCATGGATACGATCTTCTTCCAGTCCTGCTTCTCGACGGAGAGGATAGCCTTGGAGAGACCTATGATGGAGGTGAAGGGGTTGACAATCTCGTTCGTCACATTCGATATGAAGTGGCTCTTAAGGGCCTCGGAGTCCTTAAGGCGCTTACCCATTGCCTGATTCTCAGCCTGGAGCTCAGCGAATCTCTTCTCAATGTCCGATTTCTCTTCGAGCCTTTGCTTGAGCACCTTGAGGAGCTGCCTGTCAGTGATGTTAGTGTTATCCATATCGAGGAATGTTAATTTCGTTTGAAGATAGTTGGCTTAATGTTGGTGAGAGGCACGTCCATGTTCGACATTGACTCCGAATGGCCGATGCAGAGGTAGCCGCCCTTGCGGATCTTGGTGCAGATCTTCTGGATGACCTTCTCCTGGGTCTCCCTGTCGAAGTAAATGAGCACGTTCCGGCAGAAGACGATGTCGAACTCTCCATTTATATCGTAAACGGGGTCCATGAGGTTCAGATATTTCAGCGAAAAATTCCGCTGGAGTACAGGCGCGACGCGGACCGTGGGGTTCTCGCGGTCCTTGCTGCGGAGGAAGTACTTCTTCTTGAGGTCGAGCGGGATCATGTCGATGGCCTTCTCGGGGTATACTCCCCTGGCGGCCTTTTCGAGGACGTTGCGCGAGATGTCGGTGCCGAGCAGGTTGTATGAGAAAGTTGGGTGGTCGACAGCGAACTCATTGAGCACCACGGCCATGGTGTAAGGCTCCTCGCCGCTTGAGCATGCCGCGCTCCAGACGTTGACCCTGTTGCGCCCCTCGTCGAAGAACTCGGGCAGGGCGGTGTTGCGAAGGAAGTCGAAGTGGACCGGCTCGCGGAAGAAGTCCGTCTTATTGGTCGTGACGACGCTCAGGAAGTTATAGAGCTCGTTGCGCTGCCCCTCGGGGCTGAAGAAGTACCGCTTGTAATCGGTGTAGGACTTCATCTTGAGGTCGCGGATCCTCTTCAGGAGGCGGCCTTGGAGCATGACGCGCTTAATCTCGGGCATCTTGATGCCGAACTGCTGGTAGATGTACTCGCTGAACTGCTTGAAGTCGGCCTCGGACAGCTCGGCCCTGAAGCAGTCGAAATCCTCGCTCGCCATCGGGTTACAACTTGTTTTAGCATCAGCCATCGTCCGCCCTCCACTCTACTTCCCGGCCTCACCGTCCGTCTTCCCGGCCTCGCCGCCCTCGACCGCCTTGTTGACGAAGGCGGTGTAGGTGGCCATGTCGACAACGTCGGAGTCGGAGAAAATCTTGTCGGGGTCGAGGAACATGGCAAGCCCGTTGGGGGTCTGCGCGGCAAAAAGCACGTAGCCCGGCTTATATGTCGCGTCGATGGGAAGCCGCCCCTCCTCGGGGATTTCAATCACCTCGCGCACCATGTCGACAGCCAGCGCGACATCGAAAAGCTCGTCGCCGTTGCGGATGGCGATGACCACGACATATGTCTGCTCGTTGACGTTGACAGGGCCGGAGTTGAACTTCACGCCGCTGTCGATGAGAGGCAGGACTCGCCCGCGGTGCTCGACGAGGCCGATGAGGGCGGGTATTCCGCCCGTGGCGGCCTGGGGCTTGGAGTAGGCCATGATCTCGACCACCTTTGACACGTGGATGCCGTATATGCCTCCGTTGACCTCGAAGGTGAGGAACGAGTTTATGATTTCATCTTCCATTGCGAGGTGTGGTGTTAGAGGAGAGACTGCGCCAGCTCGGCTGACTTGAGGAGGTAGACGAACTTGCCGGCGGACTTGATGGTGCCGGCCACGGCCCTCTGGACCTCGGGGTTGACCTCGATGACAACCTCGGGGCTGAAGTCGTCGGGCTGATACTCGAAGACGTCGTCCATCTCGTCGACCTTGAAGCCGCAAAGCTCCTCCTTGCCGCCCATCTCCATGGCGGTGACGATGATGCTCTGCTCCTTGAACGAGTCGTCGGCCTCCTTGCCAATGAGGACACGGAAGTCGACCACGGGAATCATGTTGCCGTGATTATTTATGATGCCCTTGAAGAAGGGTTTGGAGAGCGGCACCCTCGTGGCCTTTGAGAACTCGAGGATGTGCCTTATGCTTTGGGTCTCGAAGGCGAAGTACTCGCCCGCGACCTTGAATGAGGTTACCGAATTGCTGTCTGCCATGTCGTTAGGCGTTAAGGGGTTCGGCGGGGCCGGAGAAAGCGGCCTTGCGGCGGAGCTTCTGCTGGTTGAAATAGTTGACGAGGCGGCCTGGGTCGATGATGAGCGAGAGGGAGCCGTCGCCCATGACGGAGGCCCCGGAAATCATGTCGACGGAACGCAGGAAACGGCCAAGGGGCTTGACGACGATCTGGTACTCTCCCAGGACGGCGTCGACGACCATTCCGACCCTCTTGTCGCCCTGGCCTACAATGAGGACCTTGCACTTCTCGAAGTCCGTGGCGCGCCCGTTGAAAATCTTGTTGAGGTCGATGCACGCGAGCTGAGCGCCGCCGTAGGTGAAGAAATCGCCCATCCCGCTGCCGCTCATCTCGACCTCGGAGGGCTGGAGGATGCGCTCGACATTGGAGAACGGGAAGACGTACTGCTCGCCGTTGATGCGCGTAAGCAGCCCGTCGATGATGGAGAGCGTCAGCGGCAGCTCCATGGTTATGGTGGTGCCCTTGCCCACCTCGGCGTCGACAGTTACCTCGCCGCGGATTTCGGCAATCTTGCTTTTGACGACATCCATGCCCACTCCTCGTCCGGAGACGTCGCTCACCTTATCGGCCGTGGAGAAGCCGCTGGCAAAGACGAGGTTGAGAATCTCCTTCTTAGAGAGGCGCGCCGAGGCGTCGACAAGCCCTTTCTCGACAGCCTTCTTGAATATCTTATCGGGATCCATGCCCTTGCCGTCGTCCGACACTTGGACGATTACGGACGAGCCGGAGTAAAATGCCTTGAGGAGGATTGTGCCGACAGGGTTCTTGCCAACGGCCACACGCTCGTCGGGCGTCTCGATGCCGTGGTCGCCACTGTTGCGGATGATGTGGAGGAGGGGGTCCTTGAGGTGGTCGATTATATTCTTATCGAGCTCAATCTCGCCACCCTCTACGACGAACTCCATCTGCTTGCCGAGCTTGTTACAGAGGTCTCGGACGAGCCTCTGGAACTGCACCAGCTCGCCCTGGAGTGGGATGAGGGATATGGAGAAGGAGTTCTCGCGGAGCTGCCTCGTAATCTTCTCCATCTGCTCGGCGATGGCCTCAAGGTTTGGGTCGTCCTGCTTGACGGCGAAGAGGTTGAGCTGCGCCTGCATGGTCACGAGCTCAGAGACGGCGTTGACGAGGTCGTCAATCTTCTCGGACGAGACCCTTATGCTCGATATTTTGTTTTCCTGCTGCTTGGCGGCCCCTGCGGGGCGTGCCTCGGCCTTCTTGACCTCGGCGGGCTTGGGCACTTGCTTGAAGACGGCGAAGTCGTCGGCCTTGAGCTCAGTCTGGCTGTCGATGGCCTTGGCTATGATGGGGTCGAGCTTTGCCGTGTCGGCGAGGATGTCGCCCGCGGGGAGCTCGGCGATGTCCATCTTGCACTCGTCCTCGACGAAGATGAAGACATCCTTAATCTCATTGACGTCCTGGTCGGTCGAGAGGACGACCTGCCACTTGACGTAGAGGTTGAGAGGCTCGAACTTGTCGACCGTTGGCACGGCGCCGGTGAAGGCCACGGTGCGGTACTTGCCGAGGGCAGTTAGGTCGTCGAGCATAAAAAGGGGGTTCGTGCCGTTGTTGAGCAGCGACTCGAACGGGGCGAAGGTGACGAGGTAGTTCTTCGGGCCTTTGGCCTCGGGCTGAGGAGCGGCGGTCGCAGCGGCTGTGCCTCCCGCAGCCTGCTTTGCGGCGAGGGCGGCCTTCTCGGCGCTGCTGAGCGTGAGCTGCTGCCCCTCGGGGAAGTACTTGGTAATCTTGGCGATATAGTCCTTCTGCCGTTGGATGTCGGCGGGGTCGGTAAGGGTGCCCTCGCCCACGTCGAGGAGCTGACGGATGTAGTCGAGGCTCTCGAAGGTGAGCGAAATGATGTCCTTATTGACCTTGACGGTGTCGTTTCGTACGCAGTCGTAGAGCGTCTCAAGGTTGTGAGTGAAGTGGCTGAGGTCGTTGAAGCCGAACATAGCGCCACTTCCCTTGATGGTGTGCATAGAGCGGAACAGCCTCTCGACGATTTCCTTGTCGTCCGGGTTCTTTTCGAGCTCGAACAAGGCCTCCTCGATGGCCGCTACGTTGTCTTGCGCCTCCTCTACGAATTTCTGTTGGAATCTGTCAAGCATGACTATATCAGTTTATCGGCGGGCGATTACGCGCCCGACACACCGTTGGCGCAGCCGTGATGAAACGCTGCGCCGACAAAGCCCCGCGTGACCTCGCGGGGTTGTGCCGCCGGGAGTTCGAGACTCGCCCCGTGGCGGGCACTAAGCCTTAGCGGAGCACCCTGGAGATGGCGCTGAGGAGCTTGGCGGGGACGAAAGGCTTGATGATCCAGCCCGTGGCACCAGCCTCCTTGGCCTCCATCTTCTTCTCGGTCTGGCTCTCAGTGGTGAGGAAGAGGATGGGGATGTGCTTGTAGGCGTCCATCTCGCGGATTTTGCGGATGAGGCCGAGACCGTCGAGATTCGGCATATGGAGGTCGGTAATGACGATGTCGATGGGCCTGCCATCGAGGAACTTGAGTGCGTCTTCGCCATCGACGCCCACGAGCACGTCATAGCCCTCGTTGGTGAGGGTGAAGTTGACCACTTCGCGGATGCTCTCGGAGTCGTCTACAATGAGAACTGTCTTTGCCATTGTCTTATGTTGTAGTTCGTATTATTAATCAGATATTCAATTCTTTTGCGAGACCTGCCTTGACGACGAGCTCTTTGAGGTCGTCTTTGAGGGAGGTCTGGATGCCGAATTTCTTGCCGGCCGCCTGCGCCCCGTGGCGGATTGCCGTGACGAGCTGGATGAAAGTCATGTCGACATTGTCGGGGTTGTCGACAGAGACCTCGACGTCGGACGGCTGAGCTAGAGCGTCGCGGACCTCGGCGGCCATCTTGTCGATATGGTTGATGACGAGGTCGCCTCCGAACTTGAGCTTCTTCGTGCCGGCGTCTTGCGTTATTTCGAGGCTGTATACGCTGCTCATGGTGAAAAGGTGATGGGCATGCGCCCCTCATCGGGGCGTCACGCTGCTAAAACTTCTCGTAGTTGTCGAGATCGAACTCTTTGGATGATATGTTGCCGAGGTCTATTTTCACACCTGACATCCTGGGCTCCTCATGACGCTCGGTCTTTGTCTCGGGCTCGGGCTTAGAGTCGTCGGCGGGCTTGGCCGGCTTCTCGTCCTTGATGTCGGCCTGCGCCTCGTGTGCGGCCTCCTCGTCGAGCTTGAAGTAGCCGACGGCCTGCTTGAGGTTGGCGGCGAGCGACGAGAGGAGGACGGAGCTGTTGGTGAGCTCGTCGGAGCTTGAGGCGTTCTCCTGCGTGATGACGTTGAGGTTCTGCATCGCCATGTTAATCTGCTCGGCACCGGTCTTCTGCTCGATGCTGGCGGCGGAGATCTCCTTGATGAGGACAGTGGTCTTCTCGATGTCGGGGACGAGGGCCTTGGCCTTTTCGCCCGCCAGCTGAGTGACTTTGAGACCCTTGTTGACGAGGGCGACGATCTCGTTGGCGGCCTGCTTGCTTCGCTCGGCGAGCTTACGGACTTCGGCGGCCACGACGGAGAAGCCGCGGCCCTGCTCGCCGGCGCGCACGGCCTCGACGGCCGCGTTGAGGGCGAGTATGTTGGTCTGGAACGCTATGTCGGAGATGATGGATATCTTCTCGGAGATGGTCTTCATGGCCTCGGCGGCCTCGCCGGAGTACTGGCTTGAGAGGTTGACATTCTCGACGGTGGAGGCCGTGAGCTTCTCGGTGGCTATGGCGTTCTCAGTGTTCTGGTCGATGTTGGCCACCATCTCCTCGATGGCGGTGGAGACCTCCTCGGCGCTTGCGGCCTGCTCCGACGCGCCCTTGGAGAGTTTCTGCGACGAGTCCTTGAGCTGGGAGCCCGAGGCTACGAGCTCGTTGGCGTTCTTCTCGATTGAGACGACGGTCTTCTTAAGTCCCTCGGCCATTGTCTGGAGCGCGCTGGCGAGCTGGCCAATCTCGTCGTTCTGCGAGACGTCGACAGTGGCTGTGAGGTCGCCCTCGCCGATAGCCTTGGCGAAGATGACGCCGCGCTTGAGGGGCTCGATGATGCTCATGTAGAGCAGTCGGCCGACGACGACGGCGACAGCCAGGACGACGAGGCTCATGAGGACCACGAAGAAGAGCTGGATTGTGGCCGAGGTGCTGATGGAGCTCTTGATGCTGTCGCACTTGGAGTCGCAGATGTTGCTGAGCGAGGCCATAAGCCCCTGAAGCTCGGACTCGGCCACCTCGATGTCGCCATCGCTCTGGACGAGCATCTCGCTCTCCATGAGGAGGATTGGGTCGTCATATGAGTCGAAGGTGGAGAGGTTGTTCATGACGGTGCGCTCCATGTCGAACATGGCGTGGACCTTCTCCTCGACGATGTTGAGGGTGTCGGTGAACTCGTCCTCCCAGCCAGCCGTGGCCGACTTGACCTCGTTGAGGACGACGTCGAAGTCGGTGTTGACGAGCGCGGCGAGCTTGACCTTGTCGGGGGTGTTGGGCTGATGGTCGACGAAGACCCAGTTGATGGCGAGTCGGCGGCTCTCGGTGAGCTTGTTCATCATGGTGGCCAGGTTGGCCTTGACGGGGAGGTACTCGTTGGCCTCGGTCTCCTGGAGGTTCCGCGTGTAGAAGTGGATGGCGATGGTCAGGATCGAGTTGAGCAGGATGAATGCGCAGAGGAGTCCGAAGCCGCTGATGAGCTTCTTGGCCAGGTTCATGGCCTTTACTCGCTCCTTGATGGAAGAAAAGCCCTTCATTTGTTATCGAGTATCTTGTTTTTTACATGTTGATGGCGGCGGTCATGTCGGTCAGCTTCTGTCCGAACTGGATGTTGGCAGCCTGGGCGTTGGCCTTGCTGAGTTCGAAGCGGAGACGCCCGTCGCGGATGACGAAGTTAATCATGGAGCCGCTCTTGGTGGCGCCCTCCTCCTCGGTAATGATGAGGGTGTCCTTGCCGACCTTGTCGATGATGGTGGCGGCGTTGCGCGAGAAGCTGACGTTCTTGGAGACATAGACGACCTGGCAGTCGGTAATCTCGGCGACGGACTTGAAGCTCTTGACAACGACGTTCTGGAAGCCGAACTTCTTGCCCTCGGACTGCGAGGTGAGCCACGACGAGAGTTCGCGGTCGCGGACGACGCCTATGACGAAGTCGCCCTTGCGCGCGTTGTCGCTCCAGCCGAGGTATCGGATGAAGGAGAGCGTGAGGAGTGATTTGGGCTTGGCGAGCTGATCCTGCGCTGAGGCTGCCGTGGGACGCATGGATAGCGTGAGGATGAGCGCGATGGCGAGCAGAATTTTCTTAATCATAGGCATATGTGCACTTTAAAGGAAGTGCGGCGGGGCCTGTTTGGGGAGGCCCGCCAGGGGAGGCAGCTTCGTGTAAGTATATTTGTAACTTGATATCGGCCACAGGGCTTCACCGTCGGACCTGCGCCTTGCGGGGGTCGGTAGAATACTGAAGGGGCGAGCAGCCGTGACAACAAAGTTAAACATTTGTCAATTATTTGTCAAATGACGATATTGCATTTCGCACATCCTCACGTATTTGGCCAGCAAGGCTCTCGACATCGTCGAACTTGCGCTCGCCGCGCAGCCTGGCGTGGATGGAGACCTCGGCCCGCTGCCCGTAGATGTCGCCCTCGAAACCTATTATGTGGGCCTCGACCCGGCGGTCGGAGCCGCCGACTGTTGGGCGCGTGCCGACATTGATGACCGCCCGGAGCGGCTGACGGCCGGGGAGCTTGACGAGGCCGGAGTACACGCCATCGGCGGGGAGCATTTTGCGGCCGTCGTCGGGCTGGATGTTGGCTGTCGGGGCCCCGAGCGAGCGACCGAGGGCGTCGCCATGGACCACCGTGCCTTGGAACGAGTACTCACGGCCAAGAAGGAGGGCGGCCTTGTCGGCGAGTCCGTCGGCCAAAGCCTTGCGCACCTCCGAGGAGCTCACCTTCACCCCGCCCGGCAGGGTGAAAGCCCCGCCCCGGCGAGCCTCGACGCCTTCCGACGCTGCGAGCGGCACGTAGTCGGCCGGCTCCACGTCGTCCGACCCGAAGCGGTGGTTGTAGCCCATAAGCAGGAAGCGCGCCCCGACCTTGTCGCGCAGCCAGCCGCCTATGAACTGGCGCGCCGTGAGGTCGGAGAACTCGCGGGTGAAAGGCACAACCACCAGACGGTCGACCCCCGATGAGCCGATCAGGCCGACCCGCTCATCGGCCGTGGAAAGGATCCCCACCCTGTCGTTGCCTTTCGATAGCACCTCGCGCGGGTGCGGGTCGAACGTGACGACGACCGACGCCAGGCCTCGCGAGCGCGCCTCGCTGACGAGTTCGGAGAGGAGCGCGCGGTGGCCAAGGTGGACGCCATCGAAGACACCCACGCACACTGCTGCCGGGCAAACGGGATAGGAGTCGATGTCGGAGAAGACTTCCATAGGGTTATGACGTAGCTTGATATTCTGGCTACAAATATAACTTGTTTTCGGGCAACTAAGAGCCGCCGCCCCCCTTTCTACGCAGCGGCCCCGCAAACGTTGTGGCGTGAATAACAATAACGCCCGCGCCGGACGGGAGTCCGACGCGGGCATCACGAGAAATCACAATCAACTTGTAAAATGAGAATCCACCGTCACGGCTTCCTCTTATTCTTGCATTACGCAAACATACACCTTTTGCCGGAAACGCGCGCCATGTTTTGGACGAACAGCTGCTTTTTACCGACGGAAAGGCCTATTTGCTCAGAGAATTGGATTATCCGAGGACGCCGTCGAGAATCTTGGCGAGCTGGTCCTTTGCCTTTAGGCCGACGCTCTTCTCGACGGGCTGCCCGTCTTTGAAAATGATGATGGTGGGGATTGACATAACGCCGAGTTCGGAAGGGGTATCGCGGGCAGCGTCGACATCCATCTTGTAGAACCTCACACGGTCCTCATAGTCCTTGGCGAGGGCGTCGACCTGCGGAGCGAGGGCGCGGCACGGGCCGCACCACACTGCCCAGAAGTCGACGAGGGCCACTCCGCCCTTCTCTACGACCTCAGCCTTGAAATTCTCATCGGTAAGTTGCTGTATCATATTGTTGTATGTTTAGTTTACACTGTTATCGGGGAGCGAGGCGCTGACGAACCTGTCGCGGCCGGTGAAGTCGACGCCGACCTTGACATCGGCGAAGCCAAGCCCGGTGAGCACGCCGGCCGTCTCGGCGCCGAGGGCCTCGTTAATCTCGAAAAAGAGGGCGCCGCCCGGTGACAGAAGCCCGCTTGCGCAGAGGCGGCCTATGCGGCGGTAGAAGATGAGAGGGTCGTCGTCGGGGACGAAAAGCGCCATATGCGGCTCGTGATCCAGGACGTTGGAACCCATCAGGGCGCGCTCGGAGAGACGGACGTAGGGCGGGTTGCTCACGACGATGTCGAACCTCTCGCCCGAGGCGGCCAGTTCGTCGGCCTCGGGTGAGAGGATGTCGAGGCGGGCGAAGTCGATGACGAGGCCGAGCCTGCTGGCGTTGGCGCGCGCTGTGCGTAGGGCGTCGTCGGAGGCGTCGACGGCCATTACCTCGGGTTCGCAGAGCGAACGGCGCAGCGAGAGGGCTATGCACCCGCTGCCCGTGCCGATGTCGATGACTCGAAGCCCTTTGCGCCCGCCCGCCCAACGGACGGCGAGGTCGACAAGTCCCTCAGTCTCGGGGCGCGGGATGAGGACTCCCGGGCCTACGGATAGCGTGAGACCGGCGAAGAGGCTTACACCAGTGACATATTGCAGGGGTTCGCCATCGGCAATGCGGCGCGCCATGGAGAGGAGACGTTCGGCATCGGCCTGGCAGACAGGCTTGTCGAAGGCGAGGGCGATCTGGGTGGGGGTGAGGTCGAGGACGTCGCCCACCAGGGCCTTTGCGGCCGCACGCGCCTCGCCACCAAGGGGTGCGAGGGCAGCCGTGAGCTCGCCCACAAGGCTCTGCATTGTCCTACCCATTAAATTGTTATATTTGCTGAAGTTGGGCTGCGCCCTTCGTTTCCCGCTCGGCAGAGCAAAACGTTGGGTCATACGCCGAAACACAAATATAAAGAAAGTGAGCGATATGCCAAACAAGACTGCCCAAGACTCGGTTGACGAGCGGTTCATGCGCCGCTGCATCCAGCTGGCCCTCAATTCGGAGGGCCGGACGTACCCCAACCCCATGGTGGGGGCCGTGGTGGTGCGCGACGGCGTGATAATTGGCGAAGGGTGGCACCGCAAGGCGGGATGCCCTCACGCCGAGGTTAACGCCATAGCGAGCGTGGGCGACCCCGAGGCGTTGCGCCACAGCACGATATACGTAAGTCTGGAGCCGTGCGCCCACTTCGGGCGGACACCGCCTTGCGCCGACCTGATAATCAGGAGCGGGATACCTCGCGTGGTCGTGGGTTGCCGCGACTCGTTCGCCAAGGTCGACGGCAAGGGCGTAATGAAGCTGCGCGAGGCGGGCATAGAAGTCAGGGTGGGCATCCTGGAAGAGGAGTGCCGATGGCTGAACCGCCGTTTTTTCACCATCCAGGAGAAAGGGCGGCCGTACGTCATCCTCAAGTGGGCGGAGACAGCCGACTCATACATGGGCGGGATGAGGGACGGGCGGCCTACACCGGTGATGATATCGAACGCCGAGGCCATGATGGCAGTGCACCGCCAGCGGACGACGGAGGACGCCATTCTCGTGGGCATAGGCACCGTTGTGAGCGACGACCCGCGGCTCACCCCGCGCCTGTGGAAAGGGCCGAGCCCGCTGCGGATTGTGATAGATCCGCGGGGCGAGATACCGACGGGCAGTAAGGTGCTGACTGACGGAGGGCGGACGCTCGTGGTCGGCGGGAAAGAAGACCGCGAGATAGGGCCCGTGAAATTCGTAAGGGCGGACATAACGCCCGACAGCCTGGCGCTTACTGCCGTCATGGCAGCCGCGGCCGAGGGTGTGAGCTCTGTGATTGTGGAGGGAGGCGCACATACGCTTAGGCACTTCATAGAGAGCCGCATGTGGGACGAGGCGTTCATCTACCAGTCGGACAAGATGCTGGGCGGCGGCATAGAGGCCCCGCAGCTGAGGCTGGCCGAGATGATGGAGGTGAAGCACATGGGCGACTGCACGCTGCGTCATTTCAGGAACAGGGACGCCAGTTCGTGCAAATATTTCAAGAAAATTTAGAGTGCCGGAGGCTTTGAATAAAGAAATTGGCTATCTTTGCACCGCAATCGGGATTTAGCGCAGTTGGTAGCGCACTACGTTCGGGACGTAGGGGTCGGGCGTTCGAGTCGCCTAATCCCGACAAGATTGCGAGCGACGGTGATGAGCTTCGTGCTTGTCACCGTCATTTTTTTTGAGCGATGAGATTCCCGCACCGATTGAAATGGCATATGGTTTTACAGCAAGCCATTGATTGTCAATACATAGGAACAATAATTAAGAACATTGACGCTTCTCCGCATCTCAGTCACGAGCCACGAATTTATCATATTCAGAGAGGAGAAGGGCCGTCTCACAATTTTCAGTGAAGACGAACTCTCTTGCCCCTTTAAGGGGAGTGAGAATATTGCAATTGACAATGCAGACATCGCAAGGCGGGACAGAGTCGACCCGCGCGCTATTGACAATGGCGTATCGCATCCCATTAATTTCGGCCACGCAAAGAGCTGAGCCACAATCGACAGAGCAGGAATCCCACCCACAGCGCGAAGCCATGGCCCGGGCCACACCCGCGGCCGCGGCCTCATCGGCGGCATCGGCAAAAAAGACCGCGCCCCCGCCACCATCAGAGACGACAACACCAGCTACGCCTCGCGACGAAAAGGGGATGGCCATAGCGCTGGCCCGCCCGCCAAAGTTGAAAGAGGCAACACCAGCCAACACGGTGAGCGAGGCCGCCAAAAACGCGAGACGGCGACGGACAGGACGACGGAAGGCAAGAAGCGCGGCGCAGACAGCCGCAAGCAAGGCTACGAAAAGCCCCTCCCCGCACGGAATGGAGTCGACCGTGGCAAGCGGCAAAGAAGCCGCCCAGTGGCAATAGGACGTGACGAAAGAGAGCAGCGAATCGGCGCACCACCCGACAGCGAAGCCAAGAGGAGGAACGAGAGAGGCTAAGGGGCAAAGCAGGGCAAGGATGAAAACCCACTTAATGGGCTCAACGACAATCAGATTGTTGAGCCCAAAATAAATGGGCACGGAGTGGAACTCGTAGAGAAGCACTGGCAAAGTGGCGATTTGGGCAACGACGCTGACGACAAGCCCGCCGACGAGGAACTTGACGAGCCTCCTTTGCACCTTGAGCCAAGGCTCGAAACGCGGGATGACCGCCAGAAGCCCACCCACGGCCAAGAAACTGAGCCAGAGGCTGGTAGAGCCGGCCGACAAGGGGTCGAAAAGCAGAATGGCGAAAAGAGCCGCCCAGAGTGAGTGGAACGAGGGCAAACGACGGCCTAAAGACATCTCGACCGAGAGAAACGAGAACATGACGGCCGCCCTCACAATGCTCGGTGACGCGCCCGCAAGAATGACATAGAGCCAGACCAAGGGGAGCGACAGAGCGGAAGCCACAGGGCGACGGACAAAAAAGGAGAGCAGCCAAGCGACACCGAACGAAAGGACGCCGACGTGCAAACCGCTGACAGCCAGGACGTGGCTCGTGCCGCACGCCGAAAAGTCGCGGCGGACACTGGGCGGGAGCGAGCTGCGGTCGGCCAAGACAAGGGCGCGGAGGAAATCGACGTTGGCCTCGGATACACCCGATGCGGCAAGCACGGACGAAAAACGCTCATTCACCTCACCAGCCAGAGCCGCAAGGCTGAAGCCCTCGGCAGGCCGCAGCGTGACGCTGTCGGCCACAACCATGGCACTGACACCTCGGCCTGTGAGGTAGGCAAGGTAGTCGAAATCGCTAAGAGGGTCGGGGTAGGGGACGCTCGTGACGCCTCTGGCGCAAACGCGGCCACCGCTGAGAGGCCCGGAAGTCATAGACAAGGCCGACCTGGGGGCTGTGACCATGGCTAATATCCCAGAAGCCTTAAAAGAGGGGGAAGAAAGCGAATCGACCGACACTACAAGCCTGACACTCAGAGAGTCGGACCGCTCTACGCTTGTAACGAGTCCCGAGAGCTGGCAGCGGTCCCGGCTCATGATGAAATCGACCCTCGACTGCGACGCCAACAGTCCGCCAGCAGAAACGAAGAAGAGGGTCGCTGCCACCCGCACTATCCATTCGCACATAGGCGAACGCCAACGCCCGTAGCCCCATAAGGAGAGAAGAGCAAGAGCCGCGAACGCCACGAGCAAAGCTACCCATGGCAAACTTGGCAACGAGCCGCCGCCAAGCAGTTCACCAGCCAACAGGCTAAGAGCCGCCAAGGCGAGAAGCCGAGGGGGCGAGGGCGACTTGACGGGCGAAAGAAAATGCGTGGCGTACACAGGAGTAAAAGCCGCAGGGAGGGATAAAAGAAAAAGCCGGGAAGAGCGAAGGCTCAACCCGACCAACCATGAAAAGTATGATAGAAAGAATGCTCACACAGTTAAGGCATCTCGGCCGCGGAGTACTGCTTCACGAGCGAGAGCACGGCGCGTGCGCAAGCCTCAGTGTCGCCCGAGGTGCAGACGTGGAGCTTGTAGACGCCGGTCTTGGAGCAGATGAACTGGAAGGCCGTGAAGACCTTGCCATTGGCCGAGTTGGAGCCGATGAGATTGTCGCCATCGTAGATTTCGACAATGACGTTCTCGGAGTTGGAAGAGCCGTTGGCGATATTCACCTGATAGTGCGTGCGACTGTTAAGGACGACGGAGAACTTGGTGCCGGTCTTGCTCGTGCCGGCGGAGAGTTTGATATCGAAATCCTTGATGTACTGATAGTTGCCCATTGCGCCGAGAGCTTGCTTCATAAGCTCATCGCCACACTGCGCTGAGGCTGTGGTGAAAGCAGCAAGGACGAGGGCGAGGAAGAAGAAAATCCTTTTCATCGGGCTACTTTATGATAAGGTTACGGATGGCGTCGACCTGCTTGATGATCGCGTCGACCTGCTCGGGCGAGATGTTGACAGTTGTAACCTCATTCTGCTCAATGACGAGCATACCGTCAACCTCCTTTGAGATAGGCGTACCCATCTGGGTTGTGACCTCGACGCCGGAGTAAATCTCCTTGAGCTTGTCGATCTCCTTGCTGAGGACTTTGAAGTCGGAGTCGGAGCGTCCGTAGGTGTTGACTACGATGCTTATGATGTCGACAATGTTCTTCTGCT
The DNA here is from genome assembly GCA_051875415.1 of Marinilabiliaceae bacterium. Taxonomy (GTDB): domain Bacteria; phylum Bacteroidota; class Bacteroidia; order Bacteroidales; family Marinilabiliaceae; genus W3P20-009. The sequence continues at coordinate 10,125 of JBJEGU010000047.1, read as the reverse complement.
CGCCAAGTCGGTCGATGAGGCCCTTGTTCTGGGTCTGCGCGATGACGGAGGAGGTAATGTGAATTCCCTCGACCCATGTGCCGACGACGATGGCCGTTGAGACGTTTGAACGCTTCTGCTCGCGGAGGTACTTGTCAATCTCGTTGAAGCTGTTGACAGAGAGCTGCTTAAGAGAGTCGAGATTTGTGCTGTTCTTGGCGAGGCTGCTGAGCGTCGAGAAGTCGAGGAACTGGCCTACGCCGATGCCGTCGGCGAGACGCTTGATGGACGTGAGGTAGTCGACGACGACAGTGCTCTTGCCGAAGGTGTTGATGTAGCCGAGATCGGCGGCATAGACGCCAAGGTTGACAGCGCGCTTGAAGCTTGTCTCGTAGTTGGACTCAAGGCCGGCGGCGTTGAGCATATCCTTAGAGAAGGTGACGCCGGAGTTCTTGATCTCGTTGGCCATCTCGACAGGCGAGGAGATGTTCTGAATCATGTCGCTGACGACCTCGCCGCTGACGATTACGGAAGTGGAGTCGTCGCCCACCTCGTCGAGTTGCTGAGAAGATCCACCGGCGCAGCCGGTCGTCATTGACGCGACAGCGGCCGAGAGGGCTACGCCACCGCAGAAAAGCTTGAAATTCATGCCTGGCTATGATTGGGGCCGCCCCGGCAGAACAGGGACGGCATAATGGTTAAACTTTCGTTTTTGAGGGGAACGGGGTGGCGAGAGGCTGCTACTTGGGCATCTCGGCCTCGGAATACTGCTTTACGAGCGAGAGGACTGCTCGGGCGCATGCCTCGGTGTTACCCGCCGTGCAGACGTGGAGCTTGTAGACGCCCGTCTTGGAGCAGATGAACTGGAAGGCTGTGAAGACCTTGCCGTTGGCCGAGTTGGAGCCGATGAGGTTGTCGCCGTCATAGATTTCGACGACGACGTTCTCGGCGTTGGAGGAGCCGTTGGCGATGTTGACCTGATAGTGCGTGCGGCTGTTGAGGACGACGGAGAACTTGGAACCCGTCTTACTCGTGCCGGCAGCGAGCTTTATGTCGAAATCTTTGATATACTGGTAGTTGCCCATTGCGCCGAGAGCCTGTTTCATAAGCTCGTCGCCACACTGCGCAGAGGCTGCTGACGCCATCGTGAAGATGGCCACTAAGGCTAAGAGAATCTTCTTCATCGGGTTGGAATGGAAAGGGGTGGGTTGATTACTCTACAATGAACTGTCGGAGATCCTTGATCTTGGCGATGATGGCGGAGACCTGCTCGGGGGTAATCTTGACGTGCGTCATCTCGTTCTGCTCGATGACGAGCATACCGTCGACCTCCTTGGTGATGGGTTCGCCGAGCTCGTAGGTTATCTCGACCTGGTCATAAATCTTCTTTACCTCATCGACCTTTGCGACGAGGTTCTGGAAATTGGCGTCGCCACGGCTGTAGTTGTCGAGGATGATGAGAAGGATTCCGACGATATCCTTCTGCTCGCCGAGACGGTTGACGAGCTCAGGATCCTGGGTCTGCTCTATGACACGGCACGTGATATAGATGCCCTCGACCCAGGCGCCGGCCACGATGGCCGTGGAGACGTTGGAACGCTTCTGCTCGCGGAGGTAGCGGTCCATCTCGTTGAAGCTGGAGACGGAGAGCTGCTTGAGGGAGTCGAGGTTCGTATTGTTCTTGGCGAGACGGCTGAGGGTGGAGAAATCGAGGAACTGCCCGACATTGAGGCCATCGGCCAACTCCTTGACAGCGAGGAGGTAGGACACGACGACGCTGTTCTTATTGAACGTGTTGATATAGCCGAGATCCGCGCTGTAGGCTCCGAGGTTGAGCGAACGCTTGAAGCTCGTATTGTAGTCCTTCATCTTCTCGGCGTCGTTGAGGACGGCCTTGTCGAAAGCGGCGCCGCTCTTGAGGATCTGGTTGGCCATCTCGACAGGTGAGGAGATGTTCTGAATCATGTCGTTGACAACATTCTCAGAGAGTTGGAGCGGGGCGCCCTGGAGGCTGTCGGGGATTTCGTCGAACTGCCCGGAGTTGTTGGAGTTGCCGCCGCAAGCCGTTAGGAGGCACGCCGCAAAGGCGGCAGCCGCGATTTTGAGAGTTTTTCCGTTATTGAATGTGCGCATAGTTTTCTATGGGTCGTTTTATAAAACAGTCAATTGCATAAAGATGCCACACAGTCGTCTTCTACGCAGTCGTGCGCATTTTGTTTTCCGTCGAAGACGAGAGCTAAGCTTTCTTTTTTGAAGAATCGGCCTTCTTGGCGTCAGAGCCCTTGCGCGGGACGCGGGACAGGAGACCCTTGGCGGCCTCGGTCAGGGGCGCGAGCCTCTTGGCGAGATGGAGGTCGGCCACAGCCTCGAAGGCGCGGCGCGTGAGGTCGTAGTAGAGGACGGCGTAGAGCACGGCGGAGATAATCCACACGGCTATGATGTTGAACCAGAGGGTCTCGATGTATGTTCCGAAGAAATACTTGAAAGGCGAGAAGAACTGGCTGCGGAAGCGGAGGATGCCCTCCGGCTCAGGGACCTGGTAGATGGGGTCCTTGATTTGGATGAGCCTCTCGCCGTCGCGGAGAATCTTGTTCTTGTCGAAGGTCTTGGTGACGACGTCGGACACTGCCTCGTTGTAGCAATTGTTCTTCAGGGCGTTGTAGACGTCCTTCTGGTGCTCGAGATAGTAGTTTATCTTCCTCTCGCGCGCCGCGTTGGACTTCATGAACTGCGCCTGGTAGAACTCGTCGAGCTGCTGGATGTAGTCGCCGGCCGCCTGATAGACGCCGTCGTTGAACTTGCCCTCGACGATGCTGTCGAGAGCGGGGAACTTGATGGATGGCACTCGGCGCGTCTCCTTACCAAGCTCGTTGCGGACGAGGGCGAGGTCCGTGAGGTACTGCTCCAAGTCCTCTATCTCGGGCTGTTTGCGGGCCTTCTGCGCGGCATCGAGGACATCCTTGATTTTCGGGAGATAGTAGACGGTCTTGAAATCGGCCTGACGCTCAAGAAGTTCCTCGTCGAAGAAAGCCTTCTCGAAATCGTTGTTCTTGTACTGGTAGACGATAAGGCCCTCGTAGGCGTAGCGGGCTGGGATGACCTCGGCCACGAGGGGCACCTTGTCGACCGACGAGATGTCCTTATTGAGCTTATCGAAGGTGAACATGGCGCCACCGAGGACCATCTGCGGAATCATGATAAGAGGAATCATGATGTAGATGGTGACGATGGAGTTGAAAGTCGACGAGATGATGAGACCGAGGATGTCGGACGAGACGGCCACGGTGAAGAGCATGAGCCAGAACTGGAAATTCATGCCCGTAAAGGAAATCTCCCAGTTGCCCACGAGAACGAAGAGGACCATCTGGATGGCCGATATGCCCATGAGTATGAAAATCTTGCTCATGAGGTAGGCCGAGCGGCTGAGGTTGAGGAACCTCTCGCGCTTGAGAATCTTAGCGTCCTTGAAAATCTCCTCGGCGCTGATAATGAGACCGAAGAAGATGGCGACCACCGTCCCCATGAAGATGTAGATGGGGATGTTGGCGTTCTCGCGGAAGATGTAGACGTCGGAGTCGGGGTCGACAATGTAGCGGATGAGGTAGGCGAGGATGAAGCCGAGCACAGGGGCCTCAAGGATGTTGAGGGCGATGTACTGCGTGTTGCTTATCTTGGCCCAGAAGTCGCGCTGCGTGTAGATCCAGAACTGTTTGAACCAGCCGGGGATGTCGAGGCTCTTGGGAGGCTTCTCCGTCACCGTCTTGACGCGGGGGACATTGGGCAGAATCTTCTGGTTGTAGATCTTGTTCCAGTCCTCGGCGCTCTTCTTGCGTCGGCTGGTGGTGTTGCCGTACTCGTCCTTCTCGCTTGCGTCGAGGATGTTGAATACGAGCTCGGGGTTGACGTTGCCGCAGGTGGGACATTGGCCGACGTCGGCGTTTGTCTGGTTATCCTCGGTCTTGAAGTGGATGATGCTCTCGGTGGGGTTGCCGTAGTAGACGGGGTAGCCGCCCGTGTCGAGGATGAACATCTTGTCGAACATCTTGTAGATGTCCGACGATGGCTGGTGGATGACGACGAAGACGAGCTTACCCTTGAGGGCGAGCTCGCGGAGGAGGTTCATGACGTTCTCCGAGTCGCGGCTCGAGAGGCCGGACGTTGGCTCGTCGACGAAGAGGACGCCCGGCTCGCGGATGAGCTCCAGGGCGATATTGAGCCTCTTGCGCTGACCGCCGGAAATCATCTTGTTGAGCGGGGAGCCCACCTGGAGGTCCTTGCGCTCATAGAGGCCGAGGTCTTTGAGAGTCTTGTCGACCTTGGCGTTGATTTCAGCCTCGGAAAGGCCCTTGAAGCAGAGCTTCGCGCTGTAGTAGAGGTTCTGGTAGACTGTCAGCTCCTCGATGAGGAGGTCGTCTTGCGGGATGAGGCCGATGACGCCTTCGAGCTGGTCTTTCTGCGTGTGGAGGTTGAGGCCGTTGATGAGGACGTTGCCCTCGGAAGGAGCCTCATTGCCGCAGAGGACGTTGAGCAGGGTCGTCTTGCCCGCGCCCGAGGCGCCCATGATGCCGACGAGCTTGCCTTGCTCCTCGAACATGTTGATATCGCGGAGGCCTATGCCGCCGGTCTTGAAGCGGAACCAAACGTGGTTGACCTCGAATGATATTTTCTGGACGTTGGTCTCGTTGGAGAGGCGCGCGGCGATGTCGGTATAGTAGAGGAGACCGCGCGGGGTCTTGACGAACGAGCCGCTGGGGAGGGGGTAGACGGTGCCGGGGTTGACGGTGAGACCGTTGATGGAGACGTCGCGCGGGCCTTGGTACTTAAGGAAGAAGAGGTTGGCGCTGCCTATTCGGAGGATGGCGAGGCACCCGTCGATGGTGTTGTCGACGATGTGGCAGGCACGGGCGTAGGCGTCGTCGGGCTGCGCGTCGGCCACGAGGAAATCGGCGCGGTCGAGCTCGGCGGCCTTGGAGGAGCCGTCCATCCTCTCGTTGCAGAAGATTTTGATATTGTCAATCTCCTCCTTGGCGAGGGTGAACGTCTCGCCGGCGGTCTTGACGACCTCCTCGCGGAGCTTGATGATGGTCTCGGCGTCTTCCAGGACGTCGAGTTCTTCCGCCTCGCGCCGGCTCTTGCCCTTCCAGGCCTTGACGGAGACTGTCTTGCCGAGGTAGGCCTCGTCGTAGGCCCTCTCCATCTCGAACAGTCGGACGAGGACGACTACCTTCTGCTCCTTGGAGAGCGCCTTGTTGGCGGCGCGGCATATCTTGAGGGTTTTCATCGAGTCCTTCATATCGACCACGATGTGACCCTTTGTCTCGTCGAACTGCGCTCTCTCGCTGGCTTTATCCTTGAACTTTTCGAGGTATTCACCAACCTTGGCGGAGGCGATCTGGTCGGAGAGGAACTTGCTCAGGAAGTTCACCTCGACCTCTGTCGCTCCGCCGCCCTGTTTGGCGAGGATGCCAAACAGGTTCATAAGGTGTTCAAGGATCTCCTCGCTCATAAGTGTCTTTTGTGAATTGGCCCGCCGGCTGTCATTGTGCCGCGGGGTGAAAAGGTAAAGATGCCCGCAATGGGAGGGCGGGCGTCGTCAGTTAGGGGTTAGTACTGGATGAACTCGAAATTGAGGTCGACGATGTCCTGATACTCCTTGCCGGCCTCCTCGATGTCCTCCTCGTCCTCGTGGAAGTACCACTTGACGGTCACGTTGTCCTTGATTTCCTCGAGCTTGAGCAGGATGTCGAGGAGAATCTTAGAGGAGGCAGTGTTGAAATACTCGAGTTTGAAACAGACGTCGGTGTGGTCGTTAGGAGCCTTCTTGTACTCGTCGATCCAGTCCATGGCGGGCTTGTAGAACGTAGCCACGTCCTCAGGGAGTGAACGGCCGGAGATTTCTATGATGTTGGCGTCCTTGTCCATCTTGATGGACGGGGTGTCGTCTGTTCCTTTGATATCTAAGACTTCCATTTGAAAAGTATGTTTGCCTGATTAATTGCGCGAGATGGTGGTAATGATGATGAAGAAGCAGTAGTCGTCGGTCAGTTCTTTGAACTGGTAAGCGATTTTGTTGCCGCTCTTCTTGGCTATGTCAATGAAGCCGAGGCCGGCGCCGCCCTTCTCGGATATTTTGCCGCCGAGAATCTGCTGCTTGTAGAGCGCCGATAGTCCCTCTTTGTCGAGGCTGTTGATGTGTTCGAGTGTAGCCTCGAGTCCGGCCCTTTTCTCGGCCTTTATGACGTTGCCTGTTATGACGTTGTAGCTCGTTTCGCCGTGAGAGACGAGGACAATGCCTCTCTTCTCCTCGTCCTCCTCGCCGTCCATCTGGTCGGCGTGCTTGGAGATGTTCTGGAGGCACTCGACCATGACGTTGAAGACCTTACGCTGGACTTGGCTTGTCTCTTCGTTCTTCACCATGTTCTTCTCGGTGAGCGCGGTGAAGGTTTTGGTAATCTCCTGCGTCACCACGCCTTCGTAGACCAGGTTAATCTCGTTGGCCTGCATGGTGTGATATAGCTGGTAGGCGAACTCAAGGAAATCCTTATTGGCTCCTATTTTAGTCATAAGCATATCAGTGTAAATGTACGTAAAGGTACAACATAAATTTCGGATTGAGCAAATGTCGTTCGGGTTATACGACAAAAACGGGTTTCGGTTGGGTTTCACCCTTCGTTTCTTACGCTCGGCAGAGCAAACGAGCTTGCTCTGCACTCGCTTAGCCGAAACGTTGGGTTTCACCCTTCGTTTCTTACGCTCGGCAGAGCAAACTGGCTTGCTCTGCACTCGCTTAAACAAAAGCCCTACGTTTTTCTCGCTCGGCAGTGTAAGGGCGAATTTGTGGCGAGAGGAAAGGGGGGCGATGCCGGAAGGAATGAAGTTAATTTGCCCGACCACTTCACGTGGTTTATCTTTGCACGGGAACAATTGAAAACTTACAAAGCAACATTATTTAGTGTCATCAATGAGAACAAGAAACATCCTCGTCCTTGTCGCCGCGGCGCAGAGCGTCGCGCTCATGGCGCAGGACAACGGGGTCGCCGTGACCCTACCGATGCCGGAGCCGCGGCCCGTAGTGGTGGGCGAGCCCGCCATGCCGTGGTACAGGAACGTCAACGTCAAGGGCTTCGCGATGATAGACTTCCACACCATCCGACAGGACGGCGCGAGCACGACATCGTTCGGCATCAACATGGCGCGCATAGCCCTCAGCGGGCCTATTGACGCGGGCCGGGCCGGGACTTTCAACTGGTGCGCTCAGCTGCAGGTGAACGGCGACGTCACGAGCCTGGGCAGCTCGGCGAGGCTGGTCGACGTCTACGTCGAATGGCGCAAGTTCGACTTCTTCCGTCTGACGGCGGGCGAGTTCTCCCTGCCGTTCACCCTTGAGAACGACATCCACCCGGTAGACCTGGGCTTCTCGGACAATTCGGTGCCCGTGCTTAAGCTCTGCGCCTACTCCGACCGTTCGGGCCTCAGGTCGAGCAACGGCCGCGACATAGGTCTCAGCCTTGCTGGCGACGCCCTCTACGCCTCGGACGGTCACCCCGTGCTGCAATACAACATGGCTGTGGTGAACGGTCAGGGAATCAACACTGGCGACGTCGACGACAACAAGACCGTGGTCGGGCGGCTTAACGTTGAGCCCGTCAAGGGGCTGCGCCTCAGCGTGTCGGGCCTTGAGGGCGCAGTGGCGCGCGAGGGCGAGCTGAAAGCGGCCGACGGCTCGGACAGCGTGACGGTGACACGGTCGCTCTACCAGCACCGCTACGCCCTTGGCGCGGAATGGGTGACGGACGACCTCGAGCTGCGCGGGGAGTACATCCACAGCACGGGTTCGGGCTTCGCCGTGAGGGACGACGGTCACACGCGCGACCTGACGCTCTCTGGGCTTGGCGACAAGGCCGACGGCTTCTACGCCATGGCTCTCGTCAGGGTGTTCAAGTCGGCACTGCCCGGGCCCCTGCGCGTGAAGGGGCGCTACGACCTCTACCGCCCCGAGGCCCGCACAGCCAGCTCACAGTCGACGCTCCAGCTTGGTGCAGACTACTGGTTCACTCGCAATGTCGGCGTCATGTTCGAGTACTCGCATGTCAACGACCGGACTCTGGCGCGCCATAATTACAACGGCTACGTGATGCAGGTGCAGCTGAGGTTCTAAGAACAGGGCTAAAGGCCAATGATAATGAGCCGCGTCCATCGTATGGTGGGCGCGGCTATTTCTATTGTTGGGCTTCGCCCTTCGTTTTTCTCGCTCGGCAGAGAGAACAAGTTCGCTCTGCTCTCGCATAACCAAAACGTTGGGCTTCGCCCTTCGTTTTTCTCGCTCGGCAGAGCAAACAAGTTCGCTCTGCTCTCGCTTAACCAAAACGTTGGCGGAGTTCGCCTTACTTCTGTTGCCCTTGGGAGATATTTTAATTATGTTTGCACGGATAATAAACTTTTTAACCTTCCATCGACTTATGAAACTTTCCCACATCATAGTGGCCGCGGCCGGGCTGCTGGCCGCCGAGGCATCGGCCGTGAACCCCTATCTGCCTCTTTGGGAATTCATCCCCGACGGGGAGCCGTACGTGTTCGAGGATCCCGACCTCCCCGGACACTACCGTGTCTACATATACGGATCGCACGACACAGAGATGACAATGTACTGCGGGCGAGACCTTGTAGTGTGGTCAGCGTCAGTAGATTCACTCGACTCTTGGAGATACGATGGCGTGATATTCACGTCGTGCGCGGATCGCGACGGGCAGCCGTTGTCGGACAACGGTCTGTGCGACGTACTCTATGCGCCGGACGTTGCCGCACGACGCGAGGCCGACGGTCGCACAGCATACTATCTCTACCCGAACAACCAGGCATGGGGGCGCAACGGGATGGTGGCCAAAAGCTATAGGCCCGACGGCCCTTTTGAAGTCTGCAACTGGAGCAAGGAGAACGCGCGGGAGACTGACGGAGTTTTGCGATTCGACCCCGCCGTTTTCGTCGACGACGATGGGAGGGTGTACGGCTACTGGGGATTTGAAGGCTCATACGCCGCGGAGCTTGACCCTGTGACGATGGCGACGGTGAGGGCAGGCACCGAAGTGGTGAAAGACCTTATACCGAGCTGCAAGCAGGACACGGTATTCCGATTCTTCGAGGCCTCGTCGATGCGGAAAGTGAAGGATAAATACATATTGATATACAGCCGAGTGACGAACGATGGCGAATGGGGACTGCCCTCAACGAACTACACTCTGGCTTACGCGTACTCAAACTCGCCTCTGGGCCCGTTCACATACGGCGGCACTATAATCGACGGTCGCGGGAAGGAGACCCGCCACGACGGGACGACGGTAGCCACGGCCACCTTCTTTGGCAATACGCACGGAAGCATCGCAAAGATACGCGACCAGTGGTACGTCTTCTACCACCGGCAGGCCGACACGACGGAGTTCTCGCGCCAGGCAATGGTAGCGCCAATAAGCCTGAGCGTCACGGAAGGCGCGGATGGCAAGGTAAGCATCTCCGAGGCCGAGTACACATCGGAGGGATTCGATATTGGCGGACTCAACCCGCTGCGAACATACCCAGCCGGCATAGCTTGCTACTACACTCACCCCGAGGGCATGCATCAGGAGTACCCAAGCATGATATACTCCGGCTCGCACACCCAGGCCGTGCGCTCGGCCTACAGTGGCGACGGCGACCCTTATTCGCTTGACATAAACCGCTGCCCGATGGTTAACAATACGGACGGCTCCGTGATTGGCTACAAATATTTCAATTTTGCGGGGACACGGGGAATGAGGAGGCTCAAGATGAAGGTGGGCTTCGTCCCGTGCGGGATAGACGGTAAGGTAGTGGTGACGATGGACGCCCCCGAGCAGCGCGGCGGTATGCGCATAGGCGAGTTCAGGGTGTTCGCCACAGACGAGCAAGAGGAGATTAGCGTGAGCCTGCCAGCTGGCCTGTTTGCCGGGATGAGAGGCAAACACGCGATTTTCCTAACGTTCCATGCCGACGAGCCTCACAAGTCGGTCTGCACAGTGAACACCATAGGTTTCAGTGAGCAGTAGAGTATGGGCAGAGACAGCAACATATAAAAAATTAGAAGCTGTTTTGAAATGATTAGATAATCTTGTTAAGCATGATTCGTATAAAAGC
>JBJEGU010000046.1:0-44471 GCA_051875415.1 Marinilabiliaceae bacterium | reverse complement strand
TTATACGGATCATGCTTAACAAGATTATCTAATCATTTCAAAACAGCTTCTGAAATACCCTTTCCAATAATTGTCAAACACTTTCTTTATACTTCGCGACTTCTTTGGTGAGCAAGTCTAAGAATACTTCCTTTGTCATACCGCCTTTCGCACCCTGTTTTTAGTGTTGTCTCAAAGATAAGGAGGCAAACTGATAAAAAAAAGAAAGTCGCCATTCGTTTTGCGCCACGATACCTTATGCCCCGCATCGACTTTACGACAACAAGTCCCGCAACTCACTTCGCCGCCTTTTTCTTGCTTTTTCCGCATATACTGACGAACTTAGCCAAAGCGTTGCGCCGTTCCCCTACGTGCCGATATTGCGCGACACCATCCAATAGTCATTATGGCTGAGCCAGACTCCTTTTTAAAACCTCTTCAAACGCCATTTAAAACGCCGTCAAATGTCAATGCCTGACATCTCAATCATATCACCCGTGCCGGTCTCGGTCGGGGGGCTCGATGCCCGCGTCGTGCCCGCACTTTTCGCGTCGCAAGCCATGGCCGACGCTCTGCTCGCCACGCGGACGCCATTCGTGGCTCTCGTCACTTCTGTCAAGTCCCTCACGGTGCTGCCCGAGAGCCTGTCCTTCATGGTCGACTGCCTCGACGGGCAGGAGGCTTCGATGGTCTATGCCGACTACGTGGCCGTGGCCGCCGGCCGTAAGACGCTTGTCCAATTGCCCGACCCCGAAAAATACGTTGTCCGCGATTCGTTCGACTTCGGGCCGCTTATCGTCGCGCGTACCGCCGACGCTCTCAAAGTCATGTCCGAGACCGCGTCTTCCGAGGCTTCGGCGTTCTACTCGCTCACGCTTGGTCTCCAAAGGGTCGGCGAGTTCTATCACACGGGCGTACCTGTCGGGTTCCTTTCCGACGACGATGTCCGCGACTCGGGCGACAAGCAGTTCGACTATGTCGACCCGCGCAACGCTTCCGTGCAGAGGGAGCGTGAGGCCCTGTGCGCCTCTTTCCTCCGTGCCATCGGCGCGCTCGTCTCGCCGGACAGTCTTGTGCCGGCCAAGCCGCACGGCGATTTCCCATGTCGCGCGTCGGTCATTATCCCCGTCAGGAACAGGGTGAACACCGTGGCCGATGCCATCCGGTCTGCCCTGAGCCAGAAGACGTCTTTCGATTTCAACGTCATAGTGGTCGACAATCATAGCGACGATGGCACCACCAATGTCGTAGCCGATTTGGCCAGGCAGTACGAGGGCGTGGTCCACATCGTGCCGGAGTCACGCGACCTGGGCATTGGCGGATGCTGGAATCTGGCCGTGGCCGACCCTCGGTGCGGCACATACGCCGTCCAGCTCGATAGCGACGACCTCTACTCCTCCCCCTCGTCCCTGCAAACCATTGTCGACAAGTTCTCTGAACGCGACTACGCCCTCGTCGTCGGCTCCTACAGGCTCGTCGATTTCGCCCTCAATGAGATTCCTCCCGGTGTCATCGACCACAGGGAGTGGACTGATGATAATGGGGGCAATAACATTCTGCGTGTCAATGGCATGGGTGCGCCACGCGCCTTCTCTGCCTCTTGGCTGCGTAAGCACCCTTTCCCCAACGTCAGCTATGGCGAGGACTATGCCGCGGTGCTCGCTGCCACACGCCGCTATCTCGTGGCGCGCGTTTTCAGTGTCCTCTACCTCTGCCGCCGATGGGGTGGCAATTCCGATGCCGGTCTCACAAGGCAGGCGCAGGCCGCCCACGATGCCTACAAGGACAGGCTGCGCTCCGACGAGATCGAGCTGCGCATACGTCAAAACCTGAAGGGGAATGGCAAAATTGCGAAGTGATGATTGACGCTCAGCTGCTCTTCGACATGGCGCAGCTTTGGACCTTGGCCAAGGCTAACTATGAGGCTCTCGATCGCCTCCAGGTCAAGGAGGTCAGGCCTTCCGCCCCCTCCGTCGTGGCCATGTTCAACCCCGAACGGGTGCGCTCTACGGCGGCCAGGGTCGATTCGGCTTCCGTGTCCGCGCGTCCGTGCTTCCTCTGCTCTGCCAATAGGCCCCAAGAGCAACGCTCCATCCTCTGGCGCGACTACGATGTCCTCGTCAACCCGTTCCCCATTTTCCGCCACCATCTGACCATCGCGTCGCGCTCCCACGTCCCGCAGGACTTCGAGGGCCGCGAGGCCGATATGTTTGCCTTGGCGCGTGAGTTGCCCGGCTTCTCCGTCTTTTTCAATGGCCCTCTGTGCGGGGCTTCCGCTCCCGACCACCTCCATTTCCAGGCCGGCGACGGTCTCTTCGCTCCGTCTCCTTTGCAGCGCGAGGTCGACGCCTCGGCCCAGACTGAGCTTTTCTCCGATGCCGACGGCGGCTCTGTCTTTGTGTCCGAGGCCACGGGGCGGCTTGTCTACCACGTCGTGGCTGGTTCCGAGCAGGGTGCCGCGACGCTCGTCCGTAGGCTCTTCTCCCTGAGGCGAATCCGTAAGGACATGATGAATGTCGTGGCCCGTTCCCGTGCGCATGATGCGTCTGTCGATTTCTACTTCGTGCCGCGCCGGCTCTTCCGTCCGTGGCAGTTCGCGGCGGCCGACGAGAATAACCTCCTCATAAGCCCCGCGGCCGTCGAGGTGGCTGGCATCTTCGTCTTGCCGAGGCTTTCCGATTTCGATGCCCTTACGCCCAGTCTCGCTTCGGACATCCTAACGCAAGTGTGCTATCAATGTGACTCTTCCCTCTTGCCCTGACCTGTTATGAATAATCTTCCACAAGAGCCTGTCATAAGTGTCGGCATCGTCAAGGCCGAGTCCATCTCCGTCTCTTTCAATGGCGCGTTCCGTTGCAAGGCGGTAGGCGGCGAGTTCAAGGGGCTTCGCTCTGTCTCTGTGTCATCCGGCAGGGCCTTCCTCGATGGTGTCGATGTCACCGGCGCCCTCTTCGAGCCGGCCAACGCTTCTGCCAATTTCTCTTTGCTCGATGTGCAAATCGGCATCGGGTTCCACTGGGACAGGAAAGAACGGCAGACTTTCGCCGGCGCTCTCAAATTCATCGTCGACGGGGGGCTGCTGTGGGCTGTCAACGTCATCAATGTCGAGAGCTACCTCCGGTGCGTCATCTCGTCCGAGATGAGCGCAACCTCCAGTCTTGAGCTGCTCAAGGCCCATGCCGTCACGTCGCGCAGCTGGCTCATGGCGCAAGTATGGGGCAAAGGGCAGTTCAAGGGTGTCCATAAGTCCGTGTCGCCCGATGAGGTCGTCACTTGGCGCGACCGCGAGGACCACGATCTCTTCGATGTCTGCGCCGACGACCATTGCCAACGCTATCAAGGTGTCGGCCGTGTCTCCAATCCCAATGTCGATAAGGCCGTGGCCGAGACGCGCGGGCTACTCCTCACCTACGACGGCGAGGTGTGCGATGCCCGCTTCTCCAAGTGCTGCGGTGGTGTCACCGAGAGGTTCGAGACGTGTTGGGCGGACGTTGAGCACCCCTACCTGATGTCCTTTCACGATGCCCTCATGCCGCCCGCCCTCCTCCGAAAGGTCGACCTCACTACCGAGGAAGGCGCTGGCGAGTGGGTGCGGGCTTCCCCCGATGCTTTCTGCAATACGTCCGACTCCGCCATCCTTTCGCAGGTCCTCAACGACTATGACCTCTCCACGGCCGACTTTTTCCGTTGGTCTCGCTCCTTCACTTCTTCCGAGCTTGAGTCCTTGTTGCGTACGAAAGGCGGCATCGATGTCGGCAGTCTCCGGGATCTCGTGCCTCTGCGGCGCGGCCCGTCTGGGCGCATCTGCAAGTTGCGTATTGTCGGCTCCGACCGTTCTGTCACCATCGGTAAGGAGTTGGAAATCCGCCGGCTTCTCTCCCCCTCCCATCTCTACAGCTCCGCTTTCGTCGTCGAGAAGTCCGACGATGGGCGTGTCTTCACGTTCCGAGGCGCAGGGTGGGGGCACGGCGTCGGCCTTTGCCAAATCGGGGCGGCCGTCATGGCGAGCCGCGGCTTCAATTTCCGCAGCATTCTCTACCACTATTTCCGCCGGGCGACGATAGATAAAGCCTGGTCTTGATTTTACATATTAGGCGTTTTTGTTTCGCTTTTTTTGTTTAGATTTGCCTAAAATTGGTAGTCTGATATGAAATTAACCATACTTCTCGCCGCCATCTCTATGGCTTTATCCCTCGCCTCTTGCAACGAGGATAGCGGTTATGTTATTGACGGGTCGGTCTATGGCGGTAGGAATTTTGAGGATCAGACAATCTATTTGACGCCTCTTTCCGCCACATCTCTCAAGGAGAATGCCGATTCCGCCATCATTCACGACGGGCGTTTCCGTTTCGAGGGCGAGGCCGATGTCGATGGCGTTTTCGTTCTCCGTATGAGGCCCATGATGAAGCTCTTCATCGGCGAACCTTTCGTCATCAAGGAGCCTGGCCGGATCAGGGTGCGGCTCAATCAGGTCAGCTCTGTCGGTGGCACCCCGCAGAACGATTCCCTGCAGGCCTGGTTCTCGTTCAAGTCCCATGTCGACAGCGTGCTCACCGACCTCAAGAGGCAAAAGAAGAGGGCCTCCGCCCAGCAGTCCCAGGTCATCGAGGCGCAGCGCGACTCTGTCAGGGCAGTCTTCGAGCGCAGGTGCCGTCAGGCTGTCTCCCTCAACAATAATGCTTTCGGCGAATTCGTCGATAAGTGGTATGTGAGGTAGCCACCTCAATCGTACTCTTTCTAATGTATCCAAACGTCGGTCTCGCAAGGTCGGCGTTTTTATATGGCCTTTGCGTTTCTCGCCTGGCCGCTCATTCTAATCAATCCTTCGTTGTTATGTTCGACGATCCCAACGACATTGCGCCGTCTCACCCGGGGTGGATCGAGGTCATCACTGGCTCCATGTTCTCCGGCAAGACGGAGGAGCTTATGCGGAGGCTCCGCAGGGCTAAGTACGCCAAGAAGTCTGTCAAGATTTTCAAGCCGCTCATCGATACCCGCTACGCGTCCGACTCCGTGGTGTCTCACGATACCAACCACCTCCCGTGCGTCCAGATTATGTCGCCCGAGCTCCTCTACAACGAGGTGGGCAAGGCCGATGTCATAGGTGTCGACGAGGCTCAGTTCTTCGGCGACGAGATTGTTCCTGTGTGCGAGTCGTTGGCCGCCGATGGCGTCAGGGTCATCGTGGCCGGTCTCGATATGGATTTCCTCGGCCGCCCCTTCGGCCCTATGCCGCATCTCATGGCTGTCGCCGAATACGTTACCAAGGTCCACGCCGTCTGCGCCCACTGTGGCTCTATCGCCCACTATTCGCATCGCATCTCTGACTGCACCCAGCTCTTAGTCCTCGGAGAGAAGGACGTCTACGAGCCGCTCTGCCGTTCGTGCTTCATCAAGGCCACCGAGCAGGAGAATAAGTCGTTGAAGATCGCCGATTAGTTTCCATTCATAAATGAAGAGTATTACCCTATCTCAGCTCGCGGCCTTGTGCTGCGCTGACGTTGTTGGCGACGAGAAGCGTAGCTTCTCTGAGATTCTTACGGACAGCCGACGGCTCTTCGTCCCTGTCAAGTCGCTTTTTGTCGCCCTCAAGGGCGAGAGGCACAACGGCGAGAACTATGTGCCCGACCTCTACGAGAGGGGCGTACGTATGTTCGTCTGCCACCGCGGCTTCAATGTCAAGAGGTTCCCGAGCGCGTCCTTCGCCCTCGTCGACGATACTCTCAATGCCCTCCAGCAATTGGCCGCCGCCCATCGCGAGGCCATGACGGCCAGAGTTCTCGCCATCTGTGGCAGCAATGGCAAGACGGTCGTCAAGGAGTGGCTCAGCCAGCTCGTGGCCGACGATCTTAGGTCGGTGCGCTCACCCCGTAGCTACAACAGCCAGGTCGGCGTCCCGCTCTCCGTCCTCAAAATTGAGCCGGAGACGCAGCTCGCCATAATCGAGGCCGGCATTTCCAAACCGCGCGAGATGGCCAGGCTCGAGTCCGTCATCCGCCCCGACGATGTCATTGTCACAAACATCGGACTCGCCCATCAGGAGAATTTCACCTCTCTTCGCGATAAGCTGCAAGAGAAAGTGAGCCTCGCCGCTCGTGCCAAGAGGGTCTTCTTCTGCGCCGACCAGGTCGATGTCGCCGCCGCGGTCAAGGCGGCTTGCCCCAATGCTGAGCTCGTCAGCTGGGCTCGCCAGGCCGATGCCAAGTATGCCGTGGCCTATGCGCGCGACGATGCCGGGCTTCGCATCACTGTCACGTGCGGCGGGCTGTCCTGCGTCTTCACCTCGCCACGCCTCACCGACGCCATGTCGGCTGAGAACATGACCAACGCCCTCATCTACGCCCTCGAAATAGGCATCAGCCCCGAGCGTCTGGCCGAGAGGCTGCCCTCGCTCGAGGCCGTCGGCATGCGTCTTGAGCAGAAGGAGGGCCACAACGGCTGCACCATTATCAACGATGCCTACAACGCTGATATAACTTCCCTCGAAGTGGCTCTCGACATGCTCTACGTCATGGGAGGTCGTAAGTCTCTCTCGCGCACTCTCATCCTCTCCGACCTCCAGCAGACCGGACTGCCGGACGCCATGCTCTATTTCCGCGTCGGGCGGCTCCTCGAGGAAAAGAGGGTCGACAGGCTCATTGGCATCGGGCAGCGCATCTCGGCCAATATGGCAGGCTTCCCGAACTCAGCCTTCTTCGAGTCGACCGACGATTTCCTCCGCCGCATGTCGACAGCCGATTTCCACAACGAGGCGGTCCTCCTCAAAGGCCAGCGCTCTTTCGGCTTCGAGAGGATAGCGACAATGCTCGAGTGCCTCCGCAACCGTACGGTCATGGAGGTCAACCTCTCCGCGCTTGCCCACAACATCTCATATTTCAGGCATTTTCTCAAGCACGAGACCAAGCTTCTCGCCATGGTCAAAGCCTACTCCTACGGCACCGGCTCTTTCGAGATAGCCAAGCTCATGCAGCAGCAAGGCGTCGACTATCTGGGCGTCGCTTTCGCCGATGAGGGATACGATTTGCGCGTGGCGGGCATATCCTTGCCTGTCATTGTGATGAACCCCGAGGCGCATAGCTTCGACCTTATGCTCAAATATGACCTCGAACCTCAGATCTACGGTTTCGAGGAGCTCAGCGCCTACTCCGAGGCTGTCGCCCGTGCCGGTCTCGATGCCGCTCCCGTCCACATCAAGTTCAACACGGGCATGAACCGCTCCGGCTTCTGCGCCGATGAGGCGGAGGCCGTGGCTGAGAAGTTGATGTCGCTCGGAAATCTGAGGGTCGTCTCGTCTTTCTCTCACCTTGTCGAGAGCGAGGACCCGACTAAGGACGAGGCGACGCTCGGCCAGATTCGGATGTTCCAGAAGGCGACGGATGTCCTCGCCGACAAGCTCGGCTACAAGTTCATTCGCCACATTCTCAATTCGGCCGGTATCGAGCGTTTCCCGGACTATCAGATGGAAATGGTCCGCCTCGGAATCGGCCTTTACGGAGTGTCTGCCATCGACAATTCGCTCCTCAATAACGTGGCGTCGCTCAAGAGCTATATTTCGCTCGTGCGTCACGCCAAAGCCGGCGAGACCGTGGGCTACAACAGGCGCACCGTCCTTCATCGCGACTCCAAGATCGCCATCGTGCCAATAGGCTACGCCGACGGTGTCGACCGCCGACTGAGCAATGGGGTGGGGCAGGTGCTTATTAATGGCCGCCCTGCGCCCATTGCCGGCAACGTGTGCATGGATATCATTATGGTCGATGTCACCGATGTCCCCGATGTCAAAGCTGGTGACGTGGTCGAGCTCTTTGGCGATTCACACCCCGTGTGGGAGATGTCAAGCAAGATTGGCACCATCCCCTACGAGATTCTCACCGGCATCGGGCGTAGGGTCAAGAGGGTCTATTTTGTGGAGTAGCTCACGATGAACACCCTTCTCATTGTTGTCGGTAAGACCGATGCCAAGTTCGTGCAAGTCGGCATCGAGGACTACGTCTCACGCCTCAAGCACTACATCCCGTTCGATATCAAGGTCCTGCCCGATGTCAAGAATGTCAAGAATCTTTCCGCCGAGCAGCAGAAGGCGGCTGAGGGCAGATTGATTTTGGCCCAGATAGAGAGTTTCGACCTCGTCGTGCTGCTCGATGAGGGGGGGCGTATGTTCACCTCCCGCGAGTTCGCCGCCCATTTCGTCAAGATAGCGTCCTCTGGTGTCAAGCGGCTCGTCTTCATCATTGGCGGCCCCTACGGTTTCTCTCCCGAGGTCTACGCCAAGGCCAACTCCAAAATCTCTCTTTCGCCGATGACTTTCTCCCACCAGATGGTTCGTATGATTTTCGTTGAGCAGCTTTATCGCGCCCAGACGATAATCAAGGGCGAGCCTTACCATCACGACTGACCGTCTGTGGTCGCCACAGACATGACAAATAAACCCGGCCAAGCTGCATTTGTTTGCTTGGCCGGGTTTGTTTTGTTCCTAAGTAGTGTTGGGGCTACTTCGTGCAGACCACGAGGCAGTTCGACTGCGACCAGAACGACTCCTTGTCGTTGATGCTGAGGGTGGTGTAGTCCTCGTCGATGCTGTATGACGATGCCGGGTGCTGGGTCAGTATCTCCACCTTCTTTCCCGTGAGGGCTATCGTGCCTACCTCGCGGAGGTCTATCTTCTTGAAGTACTGTTTCAACGCGCGGTCATTGAGGTTCGCCTTCTTACCCTTGAAGAGGCCGCTCTCAAGTAGGCCGTTGCTCTTCAGGTCTTTCTTGCTCGCTACTATGTAGTACCGCGTGTTGAGCTGCTTCACCGTGTTGTCAAGGTTCTGGAGGATGTCCTTGTTCACTGTCGTTAGCGAGTCGATTGACTCGCTAAGGTTGTTTATCGCCTTCTCCAGTGTGCCTATCTTCACGTCCTTGCGGGAGTTCTCCTGTGTCAAGGCCTCTATCTCGGCCATCTTGCTCTCCGTCGTGGCCTGCAGCTGGGCTATGAGCTCGTCGTACTGTTTGTTTTTCCCTATCTCGGTGTTGAGCCTGCGCTGAAGAGAGGCAATCTTCTTCTTGTTGTCAAGCAGACGGTCATATATGGCATTGATGTCGCTCACCGATGAGTTGTTTCCGCCCTCGTCAAGGTTGACGTTAGTTATGCCCTCTTGCTCTTTTATGTACTTGAGGTTCTCGTTTATCTCGTTCAACGTCTTGGTGATGTCGCCGTTCTCGTTCTCACGGAGCGAGACTATCATATTGAGCGAGTCGATCGTCTTCTGCTGACGAGCCAACTCCTCCTTGTTGCAGCTTGCGAGTCCCAATGCCGCAACGCACATGACTATGTATCTCTTCATATCTCTTCTCATAAAAAATCAGGGGGAGCTTATGGCCTTTAATCCGCAAACTCCCCCTTGGTTCTGTTTCCTACTAATCCTCGTCTACCGACCGCGCCTGGACAATGAGGTAGTGCGATGCGCTCCAGAAGGCCTTCTTGTCTTTGATGACGAGCACCTTCTTCTCTTCATCTATGGTGTACGAGCTCGCCGGATGGCTCGTGAGCACCTTGAACCTGCGGCCGGAGAGTGGTATGTTCTCTACCTCCGTGATGTCAACTTTCGTGAAGAGGCTGTTGTCTATGCTGCCGTTGAGCACCTTCTTGCTGAAGAGGCCGCCCTCAAGCAGTCCCTTGTCCTTCAACTTGCTCTTCTCTGCCACGATGTAGTAGGCCGTGTGAAGCTCGTTCGTCGTAGCGTCAAGGGCGTTCTGCGTGTTGGTGCTGACGGTAGCAAGTGAGTCGACAGAGGTCGACAGGCGGATGACCGCCGTGTTGAGGTAGCCAATTTCGACATCCTTCTCCGCCAGCATGTTGTTGAGCTTCTCTATCTCCGCGTTCTGCTGGTCTATCTGCTGCTGGAGGACCTCTATTATCTTCTTATATTCGCTGTTCTTGCCAAGGGCGCTGTTCAACTTCCTCTGAAGCTCGTTCACCTTGTTCTTGTTCTCTACCAGCTTGGCGTATATGGCCTTGAGGTCGTTGTTTATCTGGTTCGTGTCGCCCTCGTTGTTGGCGTTGATGGCTATGATGCCCTCGCGCTCCTTGATATAGTTGAGGTTGCTGTGGACGTCGGCCAGGGTGGTGGCTATGAGTGCCATGCTGCTGTCCTTCTTCGCTATGACGTTCGCGAGGGAGTCGTTGGTGTTCGACAACTTGTCAATCTTGTCTTGGTTGCAGCCGACCAGCGCTATGCCGGCCAGCACGCCCACTAAGATACGTTTCTTCATTGTGTTTTATAGTTTTATTGTATTTCTGTCTATAACTCTCTGTGTCTCTTGCTTCGGCGTATCGCGCTGAGGTCTACTGGCTTGCCCTCTTCTTCCTCTTCGTCCGAGTCCTCGCCCGTCTCTTTCCTGCGCCAACCGCAACCCTCAACTATCATGACCATCTCGCCCTTTGCCGGAGTCTCCGTGAAATGCGCTTGCAGCTCGCTAAGAGTGCCGCGCTCTATGTCTTCGAACATTTTGCTGATTTCACGGCATACGGCTGCCCGCCTTTCCGCTCCGAACGCCTCGGCCATTTGGCTCAAAGTCTTTGTTAGGCGGAACGGGCTTTCGTAGAATATCATCGTGCGAGGCTCCGTCTTCAGGCGCTCCAGTATCGTCTGCCTGCCTTTCTTGTTCGGCAGGAAGCCCTCGAAGCAGAATTTGTCGCATGGCAGTCCGCTGCTCACCAGGGCGGGGACGAATGCCGTGGCGCCAGGCAGGCACGACACTTTCACGCCCCTTTCTATGCATTTCGCCACGATAAGGTAGCCGGGGTCCGAAATTCCAGGTGTCCCGGCGTCGCTCACGAGGGCGGCCGACTCACCCGCCTCAATCCGGCTAACGTAATTGTCCGCCACGCCATGCTCGTTGAACTTGTGGTAGCTTATAAGGGGGGTGGTTATGCCGTAGTGCTTAAAAAGGACCGATGTCGTACGGGTGTCTTCCGCCATTACGAACGACGCCTCGCGGAGGGTGCGCAACGCGCGCTCCGTTATGTCTTCCAGGTTGCCGACTGGTGTCGGCACAACGGTAAGCTGGCTCATATGAATCTGCGGTGGACCGCCTTTAGAAAGGCTTCGACGGTCGAGTCCGTCTCGTCCCATCCGTACGACTGCTTGAGGAATATGTACGCCTGATTGTAGTTCGAAGAGGAGTTTATGGCCGCTATGGCCGTGTCAAAGTCGGCTTTGTTGCCCTTGAACAACTCCCTCTGGTATAGGAAGCGGTCATTGATGCCGATGGCCTTCGTTATGTCCGATACTGGGGTGCCGTATGTGGCTATGTCTGTGGCGTTCGCCGCATGCCTCGTTGCTGGCGTAGGCTCCTCTTTGTCTCCGATGCCCGTCTTTGCGAGGTCTGACTTCACCTCCGCTTTTTCTTTTGGCGCGGGCAGCGGTTCTCTATCGACTGCGGACTCAGTATGTTCGGGCTCTTCTGGCGCGGTCGCCCGGTCTATGATGACCATTTCCTCTTCTGAGGTGTCCGACTGCTCCCCGTCCGGCTGCTGGCCGGTGAACTTGATGTCGGCGAAAGGGTCGTCCATCTGGTCGAGTTCATCTGCGAAGTAGTCCGAAATCTCCTCCCTCTGTGATGCCGGCTGCGACTTGGCTGGTCTCACATCGGGCTGAGGCGTCTCCGCCTCTTTCTTGCGCTCCACTCCGTCTTGCGCCACACGTCCGTCGCCAACACGCGCCGCAAGCTCCGCCGTCGTCGCCTCGGGCATGTTCTCTGTCGACCAATAGCTTAGCAGAGAAATCTCCCTGCCTACGCCCTCGCATTTCTGACGAAGAAGGTCTATGAAGTCCTTTGCTATCCTGTCCGGCTCTCGGAACGTCTCTACGAGGGTTCCTATCTCTTCGAGGTCACCTTTTATAAGGTCTATAATGGCTTCTTTTTTCATCTTTTCCGAATAGTGTTCCGCTATTCAACCAATGGCAAATATAAACCAATTTTGTTGTTGTTATTGCCACTCGGTTTCCATTTTATACTATCTTTGTCACTATTAGTGCCAGTAAGATTCTAATGTCCCCTCTCAAGCCGACCATTTCCGCGTACCTCGCGTCGTTAGTCCTCGCTCTCCTCATTTTGTGCGTGCCGATCTCGGCCTTCGCTCAAGTGAAGGCCGAGGACGAGGCGGATGATGCCGCCAGTGTCTTGGGGCAGGCCGTAGGGAAGGCTTTCGACTCCAATGACCATACTGCCATCTCCTCTCTTTTCGGCCCGTCCGTCGAACTTCAGCTGCCAAATGTGTCAGGCATCTTCAGCCGGAAGCAGTCCGATATGATCGTCGGGCAGTTCCTCGCCATCCACCAGGGGCTGACCTACGAACTCGATCACGAGGAGGTCGCCGACGGTGCTACGCTGACCATCGGTCGGGCCACTCGGCAGTCCGAGGCCTTCAGGGTCTGCATACTCTCCCAACAGTCAAACGATTTTCCGCAAATAAAACAGCTCAGAATAGAGACTCTCAAATGATTGATTTCGATTCCTACCTCAACGATTTCATCGACCGCTGCATCAAAGAGGATGTCGGCGATGGCGACCACACCTCCCTCTCCTGCATCCCGGCCGACGCGACAGGCCGCGCTCAGCTCATCATCAAGGAGGACGGCATCCTCGCTGGCGTCGATGTCGCACGGAAGGTGTTCCTTCACCTCGACAAGGACTTTAAGTTCCACCAGATTCTCAACGACGGCGACCACGTCAAGAAGGGCGACATCGCTTTCCAAGTCGAAGGCCGTACGCAGACCCTCCTGATGGCTGAGAGGCTCGTCCTCAACATTATGCAGCATATGAGCGGCATAGCGACTATGACTGGCAAATATGTCGAGAAGCTCAAAGGTCTCAAAACCAACGTTATCGATACCCGCAAAACGACTCCGGGTATGAGGCTCCTCGACAAGATGGCTGTCAAAATCGGCGGCGGCGGTAACCACCGTATAGGCCTCTTCGATATGATTCTCCTCAAAGATAATCACGTCGACTTCGCCGGTGGCATCGACAAGGCCATCCTCCGCGCCAAGGACTACCTGAAGCAGAAAGGTAAGGATCTCAAGATTGAGATCGAGGTGCGTAACTTCGATGAGCTTAACCAGGTCCTCGCCATCGGTGGCGTGGATCGTATCATGCTCGACAACTTCACCCCCGAGATGACGCGCAAGGCCGTTGAACTCATAGGCGGCCGCTACGAGACTGAGTCGTCCGGCGGCATTACTATCGACACTCTCCGCGACTACGCCGAGTGTGGTGTCGACTTCATCTCAGTCGGCGCCCTCACACACCATGTCGGTAGCCTCGATATGAGCCTCAAGGCGTACTAAATGAGCAGGATTCTCGCCATCGACTACGGTAAGAAGAGGTGCGGACTCGCCGTAAGCGACCCGCTGCGCATTGTCGCAGGCGGTCTCGCCACGGTGGCGTCTGCCGACCTCGCCAAGTATATCGTCGACTACTGCGCCCGCGAGGATGTCGGCGTGATAGTCATCGGCGAACCTCACAAGCTCAATGGCGAGGAGTCTGAGACTATGACGTACATACGTCAGTTCCTCAATCAGTTGCGCAAGAAGATGCCCGATGCCAATGTCGTCTTTGTCGATGAGCGGTTTACTACTAAAATCGCCCAGCGGGCTATGATTGACGGCGGAGTCTCAAAGAAGAACCGCAACAACAAGAATGGACTTGTCGACATGGTCTCCGCCACTATCATCCTCGAAACGTATATGGATATGGAGCGAAACGGCCTGCCTTTCAAATCCATCCTCTAACAATCTGATATGCAACTTCCTATATATCTCTACGGCCACCCTGTCCTCCGGAAGGTTTGTTCCGACATATCGGCCGACTACCCCGACCTCAAAAAACTCATCTCCGACATGTCGGAGACCATGTATAAGTCAGACGGCATTGGTATCGCGGCCTCGCAGGTCGGCAAGGATATCCGTCTTTTCGTCATCGATGCCACGCCGTTGGCCAACGACTATCCCGAGGTCAAGGATTTCAAACGGGTCTTCATCAATGCCCATATCATAAGCCGCAACGAGGAGAAGACGATGGATACCTGCGAAGGTTGCCTCAGCCTCCCAGGCATAAGCGAGTACGTAAAGAGAAGCTCGGAGATTGTCATCGAGTATCTCGATGAGAACTTTGAGCCGCATAAGGAGACTATCTCCGGCTACGCCGCCATCGTCGTCCAGCATGAGTATGACCACACCGACGGCGTACTCTTCATCGACCACCTCGGCGCCCTGCGCAAGAGGCTCATTAAGAGTAAGCTTATGGCAATCGCGCGTGGCAAGGTCAGGGTGGGCTATCGCACCGTCACGGCCTGATTCTGTTTTCTCCCATAGCTATAATCCTACAAACACAATATGAAATTCAGCGTTTCAAGCGGCGAGCTGCTCTCCAGGCTCCAGACCATGGGTAAAATCATCGACGACAAGCCCGCTGTGCCCGCCCTCGCCAACTTCCTCTTCTCTGTGAGCGGTTCCAGGCTCGTCATTTCTGCCGCTAACAGCGAGATGAGGATGGTCTCTGCCATCGATATTAACAACCTCGAAGGCTCTGACAGCAACATCTGCATCCCCGGTGTCAAGCTTACTGACTATATAAAGAATCTCCCCGAGCAGCCAGTCACATTCACCATCCCCGACGGCTCCGTAACCCTCGAGATTCAGTCGCTCTCGGGCAAGTCTCTCCAAAATTGCATCCCGGCCGACGACTATCCCGCCGAGCAGGCTCCCGAGGATGATATGAAGAAGTTTGAGATCTCCGAGCAGGCTCTCCTCGCCGGCATCTCTTCTACCGTCTTCGCTACAGCGACCGATACTCTCCGCCCTGTAATGAACGGCATCTTCTTCGATATCGAGCCTGGCAAGGTTTCCTTCGTAGCTACCGATACCCACAAGCTCGTGCGTTATATCCGTACTGATGTCCAGACGGGCGATCTCACGGCCGGCTTTGTGCTCAACAAGAAGCCAGCCAATGTCCTTAAGGGCATTCTTGGTAAGACTGACTCTATGGTCTCCGTTTCGTTCGGCAGCAAGAACGTAGTCTTCGAGTCCGCCATCTATCGCTACTCGTGCCGTCTGACAGAGGGCGTATATCCTCAGTACAAGAGCGTCATCCCCACCAACAACGATGCCAAGGTCGTCGTCAACAGGGCCGATTTCATCAAGGCCGTCGTCCGCGCCTCAGTCTTCGTCGACGCGTCACATCTCGTTAAGTGCGAGCTCTTCTCCAACTCCATTCAGATTAGCACGCAGGACTTGGATTTCTCTTGTTCGGCAAACGAGGTGCTCCCTTGCGAATATGAGGGCCCCCAGATGTCCATTGGCTTCAGCTGCGAGCACCTCATCGAGGCTCTCAACGCCATGGATGCCCAGGATGTCGTCATCCTCCTCTCCGACCCGTCCAAGCCCGGCCTCATAAGCCCGAGTGTCAACGCCGAAAATACCGATATGCTTATGGTCATTATGCCTATGCATGTGTAGCCTATTATCTTGCGGATCCCGCAGATAGCCTTTTCACCCTGACCGCGTCAAAGCTCAACTGGATTATCCGATGCCTATGCGCGTTCAGGGTTTCCTTTAATCCCTTTTCCCGTGATTCTATTCCCTAACGCGAAGCTTAACATCGGTCTCAACATTGTAGGTCTTCGCCCCAATGGCTACCACGATATCGAGAGTGTCTTCATCCCCATCGGTCTGACGGACGCCCTCGAACTGGCTTTGCCCGAGGGCGACGCTTCTGAGTGGTCTTTGCAGACTTCGGGGAACCCTGTGGCTGTGGCTCCCGAGAAGAACTTGTGCATAAAGGCACTCCGCGCGCTCAAGGAGATTGCCGACATCCCTCCCGTGGCGCTCCATCTCCATAAGGTCATACCCGACGGCGCCGGGCTTGGGGGTGGTTCGGCCGATGCGGCGTTCGTGTTGCGTGGACTGAATGATTTGCTCAAGCTCAGCTTGCCTGCCACGACGCTGCGAAGTGTCGCAGCCCGTATCGGGGCCGACTGCCCGTTCTTTGTGAGCGGCGAACCAGCCTACTGCACAGGGATTGGCGACGTCGCTGAGAGTGTCGACCTGTCGCTTCTCAACGGGATGCAAGTAGTCGTAGCAGTCCCCGATGGTGCTGTGTCCACAGCCGAGGCCTACGCCAATATCCCCGTCCGCCGACCCGAGGTGTGCGTGAAAGATGCTGTCGCGCGAGATATAGCCGAGTGGAAGAAGCTGATCCGCAACGATTTTGAGGATTACGTCGCTACTCGGATTCCTGATGTCCCCCTCTATAAGAAGGTCCTTTATGACAATGGGGCGGTCTACGCCCAAATGTCAGGCAGCGGCTCTTCCGTGTTTGGCATTTTCCCCGCCAATGCGCCGTTGCCTGCCAAGCGTCTTTTCCCAAATTCTCGTTGTTACTGGAGTGGCATAATATCAATCTGATGCGTCGTTTGCGTTCGTTGCTCTTTTGCGTTGTGGCTCTCCTCGTGGCTTTGACCCCGAGGACTCCTGTTATTGCGCAAAATGAGGCCGCGAACGCCTATATAGCGCAGTTCGCCGACTCCGCCCTCATTGACATTCTCAACTGCGAGTCGAGCAAAGCCGCCAAATGGGCCGACGCCATGATGACAATCGCCGCCGACAGCGATATGGTGTGCATTGCTCAATGCCTGAAGTCGTGCGTCAGTGCCGCAAATGGCAAAACAAGCGAGGTCGGCTCCATATCCAATTCCGTCCGCCATTTCGCCTACCGTCGCGACGATACAGCGCAGCTCGGGCTGGCTTTGTCCTACTGCTCGCTTGGCTATTTCGACTTCGAGAACTCTACTTCGCCAAACGATTTCTACTTCAAAAAGGCGGAGATGCTCGCAAAGAATATGGGCAATAAGCGGTTGGAAGCCATGTCGCTCGCCTTCCGCACACAGCTCTATATCCGTTCCATGCGCTTCGTTGAGGCGTCCTACTGCGCCCGGTCGCTCCTGACCATGTGCAACGGCGTCCATTTCCCCGATCTGCAGCTGGCCGCTCGGCTCTTTTTGCTGAGGATATACTCGGCGGTGAGGATGGAGTCCGCTGTGTCGTTGGCCGCCGATGCCATTGAGGTTCACCCCATGTTCAACTCCGACCCCATATATGCGGCGGCGTTTAGCAAGGCTATGGCCATCGATCGCATCCGCTCGGGAAACTTTGGCGAGGCAAATGTCTATTCTTGGGGTGCTTTCCGTGTGGGCAACAGATATTCGCTTGCGCACTGCGAAAGGTGGAGTCGCGCGTTCATCAGGGCAGTGTCCCTTTTCAACACTGGCCACATCGCCGAGGCGCAGGCCCTGGTCGACTCGTGCAGGAAGTACTCCTACGTGGTCGCGTCTCACCCCTTCGCGCCTTTCGAGTCAGAGTATAGTCTCGCACTGTTGCAAGCTCAGATTGAGCAGGCCAGAGGATATACGTCGGTGGCTAAGAACTACCTCGACAGCGCCAATATCCCACCTCAACTGATGGCGGCGGACGATTTCGTCGGCCCGTACTACCATTTGGTGGAGCAGAACGCCGTCGCAAGGGGTGACTATAAGACGGCGCGCAGGGCGGTTTTGAAGTCCGACTCAATAAGTAGGAGGGTCCAGCTCGTCAACACTCGTATCCTTTGCAAGGATATGTGGATCTCGACGCAAGACGATTCGCTCATTGTCGCAAAGAGGAGGACTGTCCAGTCCGATGAGGTGAAGGTGGAGGGGCGACGGCGCGAGGTCTACGGCTTCGTCATCGTCTCTGTCGCCATCGCGCTCACGTTGGTTGGCTACGGCTACGTCATCCTTCGTAGGAAGGAAAAAATCGCTTGGCAGGCCGGTGTAAAGTATAATATGCAGCTGGTCTCTGAAATCAACGACAGCACCAGGCTCATCGAGGAGCAGAATGCGCTTATTAGTAAGCGGAACTTCGATATGGCGGCGAGCCGGACCTACGCCAAACGAATGCAACGCGGGATATGGCCCAACCCCAGTAAGCTCACCTCTTTGGGCATGCCCTGCTCTTTCATCCTCAGAGGCACGACGGAGTCCATTTCCAGCTGCTTCTATTGGTACAGGAGGGTGGGCGACTCTGTCATTGTATGCTGCGCCGACTCTGGTATGGGCGATAGCGTCGCCGGCGCAATGCTCTCTATCGTCGGGCTGACCATATTCAACGACTCGGCCTCCAAATTGGGCGAGTCGAAAAGTGCGGCGGAGCTGCTCAGGATTGTGGATTCTAACTTCGAGTCTTGCCTGCCCGACGACGATTGGCGCGGTGGGATTTCGATGTCTGTGGCCGTGGTCGATACTCGGGAGCGCATTGTTAATGTGGCTGCGGCGTCCGCCGATGCGCTCGTCTTCAACAAGGGTAAGGTGAGTACCATAACCGACTCTTTTGAGAAGGTGGGCAGCTTCGAGAAGTCAGGCTTTCCTCTAAAAGACTATACTTTTAGTTATGGCAAGGGCGACTCGATATTCCTCTTTACCAAGTCGTTCGTCGATATGACCAACGTGGCTGGTGAGGCTCTTGGCATCGACAGGCTTAAACTCATAATCCAGCGGTCAATCAAATTGCCGCAAAGCCTCTATCACGACGCAATCCTCAATGAGCTGATGTACTGGCGGAGTAGCCGACCCTTCACTCAGGACATCCTGCTCGTAGGCTTTACTCTCCCATAATCCGTATGTCAAAGTTTGCCTCTCCACATAACCAATATTGCTGAACTAAAATCAGCAT
The DNA here is from genome assembly GCA_051875415.1 of Marinilabiliaceae bacterium. Classification (GTDB taxonomy): domain Bacteria; phylum Bacteroidota; class Bacteroidia; order Bacteroidales; family Marinilabiliaceae; genus W3P20-009. Next base: position 25,737 of record JBJEGU010000046.1, on the reverse strand, counting down.
TCCTGCTTATCTCCACGAACTGTTCGATTATTAATCGTATGTCGCATACCATAACCCGGATTGCCGCAACTCTTCTGGTCGATGTCGCCTCGTTGCTTCTTGCCGCATGCTCGGTCTTTGACGGAGGCGGCGACGGGCGACAATGGGACTTGTGGGTGGACAGCATCGGCTGCTGTCTCGACAGGCAGGATACCGCATTGGCTGCGTCTGCGCTCGACATGGCGCGTGCCTATTCCCATGGTGAATGGCAAAGAAGTGTGCTCGATGCCTATGATGCCCTGCTCGACGGTGACGACATTGAAAATGTTTACAACCACATCAGCTATTTCGAGTCCGACGTGCATCGTGATGACACTGATTCTGTTGCGTCGACTTTTTGCCGGGGAAATCTGTTGGCAAGGCTTTACGAGAAGGCGGCCTCTGTCGCCGATTTGCATCTGGATATGGAGTCGGCAATAACGCTGCAAAACAAGGCAGCAGAGGCGGCAAAAAGGTCGAAGTCGTGGTCGGCTTACTTCCGTTCGGAGCAAAAACTGCTATGGCTCTACGAAAGGGCGGGCAGCCTCGATGCTTCTGTAAGTGGGTACTTGGATTTACTCGCAGAGTGTCATACGAGGCACGACGACGACGGCGAAATCGAGTGCCTCTACCGTATGTGCCTCCTTTTCTTGCGTATAGATGATATTGCCACAGCCCAGATATACCTCGACGAGATGGAGTCTGTGCAGACTTCCTCCCGTGTCGGCGACTGCAAATATTGGCTCGCGATGTCATACGTGTCTAATGCTGGCGCCGACTCCGCATCCTACGTCAGGGCCGTTGACGCCCTGTGCGCGTTAAGGCAGGCTGATGACGAGGTTGCGAAACACTATGGGCTGTCGATTGACTGTGTCACGGCCGACCATTTTCTCAAATGTGGCCACCCCGACTCCGCACGCCGCGTCATAGGCTATGCGCTTGGCCCTCATGCTAAGGTAGTGAATAGCAGACCTTCGCATACGTTCCTTAAGATATTTGAGGCGAAACTGTGTGTGAGGGAGGGTAGGCTCGACAGGGCTCGGGCCATTATCGGCGAGATAAGCCCCGCTTCGTTGCGATACAGGGATATTTACCTCTACGAACTCTATGCCGATGCCGCAGGAGAGTACTACGCCGCAGTCGGAGGAGAGGACAAGCTGGCGTACAACTATGTTAAAAGCAAGGCCGCATTGCTTGACTCTCTTCGAATTGAAATGACGACTAACGGACTCGCTTTAAAAACCCTTGAAGATAGGCGAGATTCTACTATTTCAACTAAGGTTAGGCAGATTGACCGCGCCGAGAATAAGGTCGAGAGCGTGATTATTGGTCAATATTTGTGGCTAATCTTTGCCGTCGCGTGCGTCGTCCTTGCCATTGTGGCTCATTTCGTCGTCTCTTTCCGACGGGCAAGGAGGCGAAAGGCTGATCTTGAAAATCAGCGCGATAAGCTTGTTCAGGATGTCAAAAGCCGAAAAGATCAGATTCTTGAGCACAAGTGGCAACTCGAGTCAAAAAACAAATCGACACAGTCCGAACTTTTCTTCGCCAAATACATCCAGTCAAATATTCTGTCGAGGGAGTCTATTCTCTCATCGCCAGGCGTGGCGGAGCATTTCGTGTTCTTCCGCCCTTGCTATCAGGTCAGCGGCGATTTCTACTGGTTTTTCGATAGCGGCGACAAGTTGTTCGTCTGCGCTGCCGACGCTACCGGCCATGGAATTCCTGGGGCGTTCATTTCTATGGTGGCCTCTGCCACGTTGACGGATATCGCCTCCAATACCTGCGATTTGACACCCGCCACACTTCTCGAGGAACTCAGTGTGAGCCTCTCCAACGTCCTGAGAAACAACACCGATATTGTTAATGCCGACAGCGTCGATATGTCTGTGCTGTGCATTGACCGGAATCAGGAGTCAGTCTCTATTGCTATGGCGCGACACGTGGCATACATTGTAAAGGCCGATGGCTCTTCCGAACTTGTGCAAGGCACAAAACGCTGCGTGGGCGAGGTTATTGAGGTTGAGGATGGCAGGCCCTTCGCCAACACAAGGCTCGATGTCGTGGCCGGCGACAGTGTCTACATAGCATCAGACGGCTTCGTGTCGCAATTCGGCGGGCCTGAGAACCAGAAGTTCAAACGAAAGAGGCTTGAGGCCCTCCTCGCCGAGGTTCATTCTTTGCCCGCCGATGAGCAGAAAGAGGTTATCGGCCGCAGGTTCGACGAGTGGAAAGGCTCTTGTGACCAGACTGATGATGTTCTGCTTATCGGTGTCAGGATTGGGAAGATGGATTAGAAAGTGACGTTTAGGCATGATTATTGCTTTCTTAATATTAAGTTCCTACCTTTACATTCCCTTTTCAACAATCATAATAATCTTTTATGGCAATAACGTCCGCGCAGTTTGTAACAAGTAGCGCAAAGATTAATCAATGCCCGGACTCGACCGCGCCCGAATTCGCATTCATCGGCCGCTCTAACGTCGGCAAGTCCTCGCTCATAAATATGCTCTGCTCGCGCAAGGGGCTGGCCAAGGTGTCCGCGACTCCAGGCAAGACTCAGCTCATTAACCACTTCTCTATCAATAACGGGGAGTGGATGCTCGTCGACCTCCCTGGCTATGGTTACGCCAAGGTCCCGCTTGGAGAGAAGGCTAAGTTCCAGTCCATCATTTCCGACTACGCCCTGAAGCGCGAGCAGCTCGTCATGTTCTTCGTCCTTGTCGACATCCGTCACTCCCTTCAGACCATCGACCGGAATTTCATGGAGTTCCTCGGACTCAACTCCATCCCTTTCGCGATAATATTCACCAAGGCCGACAAACTCAAGCCTAAGGATATCGAGCCCGCCGTCGACGCTTATAAGAAGGAGATGCTCCAGTCATGGGAGTCGCTGCCGCCCATGTTCATCACCTCCTCGGCCAAGTTCCAAGGCCGCGACCTGCTCGTCTCATACATCGAGAGCGTCATAAGCAACCTGCCCGCATAAAAGTCATGCGTCGCGTTTTATCGCTCATCATTGCGCTGTTGGCAACGCCGTTCGCCATTTGCCAGTCCCTCGTGGATACTCAGCTCCGCGAGATGAGGGGCATTTGGGTCGCTTCCGTGGCCAACATCGACTGGCCGTCAGCTCCCGGACTCTCCGACGAGACCCTCAAGGCCGAGGCCGACGCCATAATAAGTCGCTCCGAGGCGATGGGCATGAACACCATATTCCTCCAAGTACGACCGTGTTCCGATGCCTTATATCGGTCCGACATTGAGCCTCTCTCTTCCTATCTCGTCGGCTCCGACTTCGCCTCGCCGCTACGAACCGACTGGCTGCAGTATTGGATTGACGCCACGCATGCCAAAGGAATGGAGTTGCACGCATGGATTAACCCGTTCCGGGTGACCCCAAAGGCCGACTACAACTGCGCCGACAGCCATTTGTCCAAGACTCATCCCGAGTGGCTCGTCAAGTATGCCAACAAGCTCTACCTCAATCCAGGTCTGCCCGACGCAAGAGACTATGTAACAAGGGTGGTGATGGACATCGTCCGCAGGTACGATGTCGATGGCATTCATTTCGATGACTATTTCTACCCCTACCCGTCGAAAGGTGAAGTGTTCGACGACTCTAAGTCGTTCGCCGCCTATAACCCTCGTCACCTCAAAATCGACAACTGGCGTCGAGCCAACGTGACGGCTGTCATATCTACTGTGGCCGACTCAATCCGGGCTGCTAAGCCATGGGTGCAGTTCGGCATCAGCCCCTTCGGTGTCTGGCGAAACAAGAGGGACGACAATACAGGCTCCGACACCCGCGCCGGGGTAACCGACTACGATGTCCTCTATGCCGACATCCTCAAATGGATCGACGAGGACTATATCGATTACGTGGTCCCGCAAATCTATTGGGAGGCGGGCAATAAATGGTGCGACTTCGACGTCCTTGAGAAATGGTGGGGCGACAGGGCGACGGACAAGACCAAGGTCTTTGTCGGGCATGCGGTGTTCAAGATAAACGACGGTAAAGTCCCGAACCAAGGGTGGAACTCCAAGGCTGAGATGCCAAGCCAGATGCAGAAGGTCCGCCAAAACGAGAGGCTGGGCGGAAGTGTGTTCTTCAGCTACCGGCAGTTCAATCGCAATATTCTCGGATTTGAGGACTACCTCTCCTCGGACTTCTACAAGCACAAGGCCCTTCAATCCCCTATGCGCAACGGTAAGGCCGGTGCGATAGAGATTAAGCACCTCGAACGTGATGGCCGACTGCTTACGTGGGAGGCTGAGGGCGACACTTCCATGGTTCGTTTCTTTATGGTGTTCCGTGCCCCTCGCGGCGAATCCGACGGACTTGGCGGCAACGAGACTATTTATAGCATCGTAGACCACCCGTACGTCTACATCCCCGCCAGCAGGGGACGGAGGCAACGCTACGCATACCGCGTCGCCGCTGTCGACAAGTTCCGTGTCATTCACGAACTGTCGCGCCGGATAACCGTCCGAGAGTAACAAGGAGGGCTGCGATATGCTGAGGAGAGACTATTTTCTCAAACTCATTCAGGATCTTTTCGCCGCCATTGGTGAGCTGCTCCGTGACGATATAGGCCAGGATGAAAAGTGCCGCAGGATTGAGTCCCTCTACACCCAATTCGGAGACACTGCGCAGTTCTTCCGCAGCGCGACAACGGCCGATGCGGTCGCGACGATTGCGCGAACCGCCGCCGATGCCCAAGGCGTAAAGCCCGACGACCTGACAGCCGATGAGATGAGGCAACGCATCGACTCGCTTGCTTCGCTTATGTACGCTGACTTCAAGTGCGCTCGCCTCTCGGACGGCATGAGGCGTGATGTCGCCGAACGAGCCCTCGCCCTCGCTCTGATGGTCGACGAAACAACCGACACATTTTCCTTCGAGCGCCTCGATAGAATAGACGACCTCAAAAAGTTCCTATCCCAAGGCGACATCTCCCACATATGATTAAACAGATTGTCCTTAATCTCGCCCCGGCCGATGCAGCCGACGAGCTGACTTGCAAAAATAAAGCGGCCGAGAAACTCGGTGTCGATGCGTCGAGCATCAACGCCCTTAGGCTGACGCGCCGCTCAATAGATGCGCGCCACCGTTCCGTCGCCGTGACGCTGTCGTTTGATGTCTTTATCGACGAGGAGCCGCAGCCCGAGAAACTCGATTTGCCGGGCTATAATGACATTCGCAACTCAACGCCCGTAATAGTTGTTGGCGCAGGCCCGGGTGGACTCTTTGCCGCGCTACGCCTCATTGAACTCGGTCTGAAGCCTATTGTCATTGAGCGTGGCAAGGACGTGAGCGAGCGTAAGAAGGACCTCGCCCTGCTCAACCGCAATGAGGTTCTCGACCCCGAGTCCAACTATGCGTTTGGCGAGGGTGGTGCCGGCACGTTCTCCGATGGTAAGCTGTTCACACGCAGCACAAAGCGTGGCTCGGTGCGTAAGATTCTCGAAGTCTTCTGCCATCATGGCGCCAGTCACGACATTCTCATCGATGCGCACCCGCATATCGGCACCGACAAGCTGCCTTACGTCATCCGTGCGATGAGGGAGACCATAATCGATAACGGTGGCGAAGTCCTCTTCGGCAGGAAGGTCGTCGAGATTTTGACTGACGGCAAACGTGCTACGGGTGTTCGCCTCGCAAGCGGCGAGAACATCGAGGCTGCGGCTATCGTTCTGGCCACTGGGCACTCAGCGAGGGATGTCTACGAGATGCTCGCCAAGCAAGGTGTAGCTCTCGAGCAGAAGACTTGGGCCATGGGTGTGCGAGTGGAGCACCCTCAGGAACTTATTGACCAGATTCAGTATCACTCTCCCGAGGGGCGCGGCGACTATTTGCCCGCTGCGTCCTACTCGCTCGTGACTCAGGTCGACGGGCGTGGTGTCTACTCTTTCTGTATGTGTCCCGGCGGCTTTATCGTACCCGCAATGACCGGCCCTAATCAGCAGGTTGTCAACGGCATGTCCCCGTCGCACCGTGGCTCGCCATTCGCCAATAGCGGTATGGTGGTCGAGATTAGGCCCGAGGATATTGGCGAATATGCTAACGACGGCGTGCTGGGCGGAATCCACTATCAGGCCGAGCTCGAGAGGCTCGCCTATGTCAACGGTGGCCATGGTGTCGTGGCTCCAGCCCAGTCTCTTGCCGACTTCGTGAAGGGACGGCTCTCGTACGACCTGCCCGACTGCTCCTATGTGCCAGGTCTCGTCTCGTCGCCCATGCACTTTTGGCTGCCCGAGAACATAGGCGACAGGCTTAGGAAAGGATTTGCGGAGTTCGACAAGCACGCCAAGGGATTTGTGACGAACGATGCCCTTGTGGTCGGAGTGGAGAGCCGTACTTCATCGCCAGTGCGCATAACACGGGATGATGCTACTTTCGAGAGTGTCAATATGCCAGGTCTCTACCCGTGCGGCGAGGGCGCCGGCTATGCGGGCGGAATTGTGTCGTCCGCCATCGACGGCGAGCTGTGTGCGGAGATGATTGCGCAGAGCCTGAAAAAATAGGCTCAGTCTCTCCCCCAAAATTATGATCCTCTTCACTGCTGTTTTTGAGCAGTCTTCTAAGGCCGTTTAAATGACGTTCAAATACCGTTTAAAAACCGTTTGAATACCATTTAAAGACCGTTCCATAGTCTTACGGATGAGAGACTACCTTGATGTTTTAAAAGAGTACTGGGGCTACGACTCGTTCCGCTCCATACAGTTGGACATCATTACCTCGATAGGCGAGGGGCGCGACACCCTCGGCCTTATGCCCACGGGCGGCGGCAAGTCGATAACATTCCAAGTGCCGGCCCTGGCGAGGGAGAAAGGGGTCTGTCTCGTAATCACGCCCCTTCTCGCCCTAATGAAGGACCAGGTGGCCAGCTTGAGGCGCAAAGGTGTTCTCGCGCACGCCGTTAATTCCACTATGAGGCGCGACGAGATGCTTGCGGCATATGACAATTGCATTTATGGCGGCTGCCGTTTCCTCTACGTGTCACCCGAGAGGCTTCAATCCGACCTGTTCCTGGACAAGGTCGTGGCTATGCAAGTCTCGATGATTGTCGTCGACGAGGCGCATTGCATTTCACAATGGGGCTATGACTTTCGCCCCTCCTACCTCCACATCGCCGAGTTGCGCGATGTGCTGCCCAACGTGCCGGTGCTCGCGCTTACGGCCACCGCTACCCCAAAGGTCGCCAATGACATTATGGCCAGGCTGCGCTTCAAGAAGCCTAACGTCTTCAAGATGAGCTTCGAGCGCAAGAACATCTCGTATGTCGTGCGACGCACTGAGAATAAAGAGGGGCTTATGGTCGAAATCCTTAAGAAAGTGCCAGGCACGGCCATAGTCTACGTCAGGAACAGGAAACGGACAAAGGAGTACGCCGACATTCTGAGGGCGGCTGGAATCTCTGCCGACTTCTTCCACGCCGGTCTGCCAGTCAAGGAGAAAGACAAGCGGCAGGATGACTGGATGGCAGGTAGGACGAGGGTGATTGTCTGCACCAATGCGTTCGGAATGGGCATCGACAAGCCCGACGTGAGGACTGTGATTCACATTGATCCGCCCGACTCGCTCGAAGCCTATTATCAGGAAGCCGGACGAGCAGGACGCGACGGCAATAGGTCCTACGCCGTGTTCCTCTGGAGTACGATTGACGCTGCCGCTCTCAAAAGGAAGTTGACGAACTCCTTTCCCTCAATCGATTATGTGGAGGGGGTCTACAATAGTATCTGCAACGCCAATGAGATTGGTGTCGGTTGCGGCGGTGGACACGTGGCGCAATTCAGCGTTGAGAGTTTCTGTCGCGATACCAAACGCGAAATTCAGCAGACTCTTGGCTCGCTCGCATTGCTCGAAAGGGCGGGTTACATGGAGTACGAGCCAAACATCGAGTTCCAGTCCCGCGTGATGATACTGATTGACAGGGGGCGTCTGACAAAGGTAGCCGCAAGCTATCCACATCTGGCGCCCGTGCTCTTCGCCATTCTGAGGCTCTACACAGGTCTCTTTATGGAGTATGCCATGATAAACGAGGAGGACATCGGGAAGATGTGCGAGATGACACGGCATGAGGTCTATGAGAAATTGCTCGAGCTCTCGCGCATCGGCGTCGTTTCCTACAACCCGCAGAAAAAGACTTCCCTCATATCGTGGCTGACGGATAGAGTCCACGAAAAGTATATGGTATTCCCGCGGAGCATATACCAAGATAGGCATGACGATGCCAAGGCGCGAATGGAGGCCGTAATCAACTACTGCGCGGCGGACGATAAATGCCGCAGCCGAATCCTGCTCGAATATTTTGGCGACGAGACGGCGAAAGATTGCGGATGCTGCGACGTGTGCATAGCAAAGAAAAAGACATGGGCTCAGGCTAATGTCGATAGGGCTTCAATTGAGAAGTCCATCCGTAGTCGTCTGGCCGATCGCGGTGAGATGGACTACGACGAGCTGCGATGTGTCGACGGCTACGGCTCGCAAGAAGTCGCTGTCGTAATCCGTGAGATGCTCGCCGACGGAGAACTTGAGGTCGATGCGAGGAATGTCTACAGACTGGCCGACAAATAAGGAACGTCAAGGTTGTGCGGTCGGCTGCTGAGGCTGCAGCTTCTTGCGGAGCGAGAATATGAAAATGAGTCCACCGCCTTTCCTATTGGCTACTTTGATTGAGCCTCCGTGGACTGAGACTGCGTTTTTCACAATAGCCAAGCCCAACCCGGTGCCCCCGTTTGCGCGGCTCCGCCCCTTGTCGACGCGGTAGAACCGCTCGAAGAGACGCGGCAAATGACTCTCCGCCACGCCAATCCCATTGTCCGAAAAACTGAAATACCATGACTGGCGTGTCTCGTGGGCGCTGAGTTCTATGGTAGTCGACTCTCCCGCATATGCTATCGCATTGTCCGTGAGATTGCGGAAGATACTGTAGATGAGCGATTTGTCGCCTTCGATAATTACATTGGCTGGCAGGTTGTTTACAAAGGCCATGTCCTTTTCTGATAGTTGGAGCGCAGTCTCCTTTTGGATGGATGCGACCATTTGGGTTATGTTGACCGACTCCACCTCGTGTGTCATCTGGGCATTGTCAAGCTTGTTGAGGGTGGAGATGTCATGGAGGAGTGACGATAGGCGGTTAGTCTGGGCGTAGCAACGCTCCATAAACTGCCGGTAGGTTGCGGGGTCTATGTCCGGGTTGCTGAGGAGGGTCTCTATATATCCGTGGATGCTCGCCACTGGAGTCTTTAGCTCGTGGGCTATGTTCTGTGTAAGTTGACGCTTGAGGACATCCTGCTGGTGGCGGGTGTCCTGAAGCTTGCGGTAGATGGTTACAATATCACTCGCGATGTTGCCAAGTTCATCGTTCGGAAACTTGGAGTCTTCAAGGTTGGCCTGTCCCCCATCTTTTCCTATCGCTCCTGCAAACTGGCGCAGCTTGGATATGTTGACTGCCAGACGGTTGATGAATCGCCACAATATGAGAGTCAGCACTACGAATATGCCGAGGATTAACCATAGGTATCGGGTGTCGCCGCTCAGCATTTGAGCGAGGTCGGCATCGTAGGGTAGGGCGGTGCGTACGACAATCCCGCTCTGCGGAAAGTACGTGGCCGAGTAGAAGAACTTCTTGTTGAGAGTGGCGCTAAGTCTGTCATAGTCAGAGCCGTCGCCATTGGCAATAGCCTCCCAGACTTCTTTCCTCTGAAGGTGGTTCTCCATCCGCTCGGGTATCGAGTCGCAGCTGTCGTATATGACATCGCCACCGCAGCCCACGACGGTGATGCGCAGGTCATGCTTCTTGACAGAGGCGAAAAGGCTGTCAGCCGCTACTGGTATGCTGTCGCCGCTGATAATCTGGCAATAGAGACGAAAGTTATACTCCTGCAAGTTGGCGTTGAGGGCATCTTGCCTATATGCCCTTTCACGGCCGTGCTGAAGGAATATCATTATGGCCGTGAAGATTAAAAAGATTCCTAAGACGCTCGTATAGAGCTTATTTCCTAACGACATATGATCGCAGCTCTGTTTTTTGGGGGAATGAAAGGTCGGAAATGTCTAATCCTCGAACAGGTAGCCGAAGCCAAGGCGCGTCACAATGTTTGCGGAATACCTGCCAATCTTCTTGCGCATGCGCGTTATATTGACGTCCACCGTGCGATCCGACACCAGGACGTCGTTAGGCCATGCCTGCTCTATGAGTTCCTGACGTGACAGCACTCGGCCTTTCTCTTCGAGTAGCAGGCGCAGCAACTCATATTCCGTCTTTGTGAATGCCACATCCTGTCCGTCTATCTCAACAGACTTCTTGTCGCGGTCGAGTACCATTGTCCCGTAGGTGAGTCGGTTTGCGCGGTTGGCGGGCTGGGCCGAGACGGTGCGGCGCAAGACTGCCTTGACGCGCAGGAGGACCTCCTGAAGTGAGAATGGCTTGGAGATGTAGTCGTCAGCGCCAATGTTGAGCCCTGTGATGGTGTCGTTCTCCGAATCTTTAGCGGTGAGGAAGATTATGGGCAGGTTCGCCGTCGATGGCGAACCCTTCAGTCGCTGGGCTACCTCGAATCCAGATATTCCGCCCATCATTACGTCGAGGAGCACGAGGTCGTAATGGCTCGATGGTGCGCATATCTTTTCAATAGCCTCTTCTCCAGAATTAGCTATATCGACATCATAACCATTTATTTTCAGGTTGAATTGAAGAATCTCGCAGATGTCCTGCTCGTCATCAACTACGAGAATATGCTGCTTCGTGTCCGACATTTCGTTGCGTGTTTTATGATTTTGCCTGTCCATACCATTGTCTGTTACAGGTATTGCAAAGTAATCTCTTTTCTGTTTTTAATAGCGCATTAAACGCGTTACAAAAGTGTTTCAGTACGCGTTTGCACGTCTGTAACATGTTTGTAAAACGGGCATAATACGGCTGTAAAAATCGTGGCCTATCATCGCGACAGATATAACAGAAAAACAAAGGTTATGACAACTCTCTATGTTATCATTGTCGCGTTCCTGCTTCTGCTCGCGGTGGTCGACTTGTTTGTCGGCGTGTCGAACGATGCGGTGAACTTCTTGCAGAGCAGCGTCGGCGCACGCGTCGCCAAGTGGCGCACCCTGCTTATCCTCGCCTCGGTGGGCGTGCTTGTCGGCGCACTCATGTCGGCCGGCATGATGGATGTGGCCCGCCACGGGATCATGTTGCCCGATAATTTCACGTTCCGCGAGGTCATGGTGGTTTTCCTCGCCGTGATGATTACCGACGTGATTGTCCTCGACAGGTTCAACTCTATGGGGTTGCCAACTTCTACTACCGTGTCGCTCGTGTTCGAGTTGTTTGGCGCCGCCACGCTGCTCGCTTTCGTGAAGATGTCAGGCCCTGACGGACTGCCCTATTCTGAGCTGATAAATACTGATAAGTGCCTCTCAGTTATAATAGCCATTTTCGTGAGCGTGGCCATTGCCTTTGTCTGCGGCGTAGCCGTGCAGTGGTTGGCGAGGCTGCTGTTCACGTTCCAATTCTCCAAGGTGAGCCGTTTGGCCGTGTCCGTGTTTGGCGGCATATCATTCTCTGTCATAGCGTATTTCATATTCGTCAAGGGGCTTGGCAAGTCGCCCTACATCTCGGCCGATGTCCGCAGTTGGGTCGCCGACAACACAGCCCTTCTGATGGGCGCTATTTTTGTTCTCTCCTCTCTGATTTCCTTCGTTCTGCTTTGCCTCAAGGTAAGCGTGTTCAAATGGGTCGTGTTCCTTGGCACTTTCGCTCTCGCCATGGCTTTCGCCGGCAATGACCTTGTAAACTTTATTGGCGTTCCCTTGGCAGGCTTGTCCTCTGTGCAGGATTGGATGTCGGCCGGGTGTCCAGATGTCGACGGCTACATGATGACTTCTCTCATGGGGCCGGCGGCCTCTCCTACGCTCTTTTTACTTGCCGCGGGTGTCATAATGATTCTTGCGCTCGTCTTCTCGCGTAAAGCGATGAATGTCGTCAAGACCTCTGTCGATCTCAGCCGACAGGACGAAGGCGATGAGCTGTTCGGGTCAAGCAAGGCGGCGAGGGTGATCGTGAGGATGGTAGAGTCCTGGCCTGAGACGTGCGGCCGGTTTGTCCCCGATGGTGTCAAAAGATTCGTGTCCAGGCGTTTCGACAACACTGTTGTAGAGATGCCCGAGGGCGCCGCTTTCGATGTCGTGAGGGCCTCGGTGAATCTTGTTGTAGCCTCTGTCCTCATCGTCATAGGCACGACGTTCAAGCTTCCGCTCTCGACTACTTACGTCACCTTTATGGTGGCAATGGGTACGAGTCTGGCCGACAAGGCTTGGGGGCGTGAGACGGCCGTCTTCCGTGTGACTGGCGTGCTGTCGGTCATCGGCGGCTGGTTTCTTACCGCTGGCGTGGCATTCTTGGCATCGGCGGCCGTGTGCGCCCTCATGTACTGGGGCGGATTCGCAGCCCAGTTCATACTGATGGCCGTGGCATGCTTCGTGATAATCAAGGGCAACTTCATCGACAAGGACAAGGAGGCCGATGAGGCCAAGGATGAGATGCTCAACGGCCGCCTGGCTTCCGACAGCCCCGAGGCTTTCGCCGCTTCCATAACCAAGGTCGACGCGGCTTCCGTCGCCCTGGCCGACAATCTCTTCAACAATGTCATAGACGGCTTCTTCGACCGCAGGGTACGCGCCCTGCGCACCACGAACACTGAGATCGCCAACCAGCGTGCGGCATATAACGCCAGCCGCCGCAGGGAGATGCAGACTTTCAGCAAGATCGCCCGGGGCGAGATGCGCGTCGCCATGCCGCAGCAGACAGCCGACGCCCCACTGTTCGCCGATTGCGGGGTCTGGCTCCACCTCGCCGCCGACTGCCGCCGACAGTACCTCGGCTCACTCCGCAGAATGGCCGAACCCGTCCTCGAACACGTCGACAACGGCTTCACGCCGGCCTCTATGGACATAATTCAAGAGTTCTCGCCACTCAGGCGCAAGGTCTCTGCCCTCTTCGTAAGGGCTGGGCGGATGATTGAGACTGGCTCCTACAAAGCCGATTATGACGAAGTCCGCTCCCTCGCGCTCGACATCCGCAAGCAGCTCAAGACTCTGCGCCATGAGCGCATCGACAGCATGACGACAGGCGGCAATATGAACAACTTCAAGGTCATGATGGTCTACGTCAACATCCTTCGCGAGACCCAGAATATGGTCAACACACTGCGCCACCATGTCGAAGCCGCAAAGTGCTTCGCTATGCCAGGTGAACTCAACGACGAGGAGAAGGAAACTTTTAACAATAGCGAATATTAAGAATGAGATGGCCATATCGCCTCTTCGCATATTTTACGGGTGGTTGCGATGATGTGCGGTATGGCCATTTCCCCTGCATACTCATCAAATAGAGGGGTGGGGAACAGGAAAATAGGTGTTTCGCTGAAATTCACTCTTACTTTTTTTAATAGGTTGAAGTTCACTCATTTTCGCAAAAGCGTATAAATTTGCAACAACCATAATATCTCAAGAATGATAATGAAAATCACTCGGAGTTTTGCCCGCATGACGTGGGTGATGCTCTTGCTGCTGACTTCCGTCTGCGCCATCGCGCAAAAGACTGTCAGGGGCACGGTGCTCGACAAGGGCACCAGCGAGCCGGTCATCGGCGCCGCCGTCGTAGTCGACGGCACTACCAACGGCACTGTCACCGACTTCGACGGTAACTTCTCCCTAAAGGTCGACGCCCTGCCGGCCAACATCACTGTCTCGTTCCTCGGCTACGTCTCGCAGACCCTCAACGCGAAGGGAACTGAGCTTGGCAAGGTTTTCATTGCTGCCGACAACAAGGCTCTTGAGGAGGTCGTCGTCAAAAGCGCAATAGCTGTTGACAGAAAGACACCTGTGGCTTTAACCTCTATCTCTCCTGAGCTTCTCGAAGAAAAAATAGGTTCAAAGGATCTTCCCGAGGTGCTGCGTTCCACCCCGAGTGTCTACGTGTCTAATGCTGGTGGTGGCTATGGCGATACTGAGATTCTGATGCGTGGCTTCAAGTCGGCGAATATCGCTGTGATGGTGAACGGCGTCCCTGTTAATGATATGGAGTGGGGCGGCGTATATCAATCAAACTGGCAAGGACTCGGTGATGTCATCCGCACCATCCAGACTCAGCGCGGTCTTGGCGCAAGCAAGATTTCTGCGCCTTCCGTTGGCGGAACCGTTTCCTACATCACCAAGGGTCTCGACACCAAGAAAGGCGGCTCCGTCTCCTACGCCGTAGGCAGTGACGGCTATAACAAGATGATGGTCACCGTCTCCAGTGGAATGAACAAGAAAGGCTGGGCGTTCAACCTTTCACTCGCCAAGACCTGGGGCGATGGTTACTATCAGGGAACTGAGTTTGAGGGCTACAACTGGTTCTTCAATGTGGCAAAGAGGCTTAACGACAATCATCAGATCTCTTTCACAGCCCTCGGCGCTCCTCAGTGGCACAATCAGCGCAACTCCGCTAATGGTCTCACCATCGCCCAGTGGCAGAAGGTGAAGGACTATATGCGCGGCGACAGCGAGTATAAGTTTAACCCTGTCTATGGTTTCGACAAGAACGGCCAGCGTAGGACTGCTAACCGCAACGTCTACAACAAGCCGCAGTTCTCTCTCAACCACCAGTGGCAGATCTCTGATAGCCAGAGTCTCTCCTCTTCTGTCTATATGTCCATTGGCCGCGGTTATGGCTATTCCGGCCAGGGCAACCGCCTCAACAATTCCAGCTACTCCAATAGCGCATGGTACGGAGCTTCCTACGGTGCTTTGAACAATACTTTCCGTCATGAGGACGGTACTTTTGGCTATGACATGATTCAGGAGATAAACGAGGCCAGTGAGACTGGCTCCGCCCTCATCATGTCAAAGAGCAAGAACTACCACACGTGGGTAGGCCTCATCTCCAACTACGACAACAAGATAAACGATCAGCTTGAGGTGTCTGGTGGTTTAGATTTCAGGTGGTATAAGGGGCAGCACACCAACGAGATTATCGACCTCTACAACGGCGACTACTATATGGATACGTACAACCGTAAGAAGGTAAGTGCTGCTAACAATTCTGCCGCAAACGACCCCGAGTTCGTCTATAAGAAGCTTCACGTCGGCGATGTGGTCTACCGCGATTATGATGGCTACACTGTCCAGGGTGGCGTCTTTGCCCAAGTTGAATATTCGCTCGACCAGCTCAACGCATATGTGTCAGGTTCCGTATCTAACACAACATACTGGCGTTACGACCGTTTCTATTATGATGATTCTCACGCAAAGAGTGAGACCGTCGATTTCTGGGGCTTCACCGCTAAGGGTGGCGTGAACTATAACCTCGACGACTACAACAACGTCTTCTTCAATGCTGGTTACATCAGCCGTGCGCCTTTCTTCTCGGGCGGCGCGTTCCTCTCGAGCGCGGTAAGCAATTTCACCAACCCCGATGCGGTTAATGAGAAGTGCTTCTCTTTTGAGGTGGGTTACGGTTTCCACCTCCCCAACTTCGAGGCAAAGGTCAATGGCTACTACACCAAGTGGATGGATCAGACAATGGCAAAGAGTGGTGACTTTACTACTGCGAGTGGTGCTCCTGACCGTTACACTATCAACCTCTCCGGTGTCGACGCTCGCCATATGGGTGTCGAGATTGAGGCTAACTATTCTCCCGCTACATGGCTCGAACTCAACGGTATGCTCTCGCTTGGCAACTGGGTTGACGATTGCGATGCGACAGGCTACTTCTTCGATTCCAACGGACAGCCGCTTCAGAAAGATTTGAAGAGTCAGGCATCGGGTATGCGGGCACCTGATCACGCCCGTATGACTCTCATCCTCGACAAGGTGAAGGTCGGCGAGGCTGCCCAGACAACCGCCGCCCTCGGTGTAAAGGTCAAGCCTATGAAGGGGCTGCGCATCGGTCTCGAATATAACCTTGCGGCCAAGCACTATGCCGACTGGTCCATAAACACCAACGACATTTCGGCTGGTGATGCGACTAACGGCGATGAGCGTGGCGCTGTGCTGACTTACGGCGCTCCGTGGCGCATCCCGTCATCGCATCTCTTCGACCTCAATGCCGGCTACTCATTCAAGTTCGGCGAGAAGGTTATGGCTTCGCTCAGTGGCAACGTCAACAACCTCTTCGATGTCGAGTATATCCAGAACGGTGACGATGGCTCTAACCACGATTGGAAGACTTTCTACGGCTTCTATGGTAAGGGTCGCACCTATTCAGTCAAACTGAAGCTTAACTTTTAATCCCGACAACCAATGAACAAGTATATACTTTCTGCCGCTCTCCTCTCATGCCTGTTCGCAGCCTGCGAGGATGTCAACGACAAAATTGACGGGCTCGACGAGGTGATCGCCAAAAACAACAGCGTTGTCAACAACTCAATCGAGTATACGCTGACAAGTAGCGACTATGCGTCTTTCGGTGCGAAGTCTTATTACCTCACGAAAGACCCTGCCGACACTGCAGCCCTCAAACTTGTCAAGCAGTATTCCGCTTTCCCTGACAATGAGTTGGCAAAAAAATATCTGCCTGACCTTATCGCAAACAAGTGGTATCAGCTCGACAATGGCTCGTCTGTCAACATTAATTACAACTTAATGTCCGACGGGGTAAACCCTACTGTCTCAGCTGTCGCGTCTGCCAAGGTTTACGAACTGGCCGCTGCCGATTATGAGGCTGCTGGCGCGACTGCGGGCTGCCTCACCCCGTCTACTGTCACCAAGCTTCCCTCCCTCCTGTCTTCGGCTATTGAGGGCACCGATGGCGACATGTGTATTGTCAAGTACAATTACTCGGAGTCTGAGCCTTCTTCCGATGGCGGCGACGAACCACAGGTTACAAATTGGGCTCCGCTGACGCTGACTTCGTTGCCGGCTGGCTCGTCGTGGAACTTTCAGAAGGTTAATGCTCTTATTCCCGAGACTTATGCGGGTCAGAAGGTTCGCATTGGTTTCCGATACACAAGCACATCCGAACTGGCAGGCACCATTGAGGTGTCGAGTGTGAGGGTTGATAATGGAAGCTATATACTTCCGACCCTTTTTGTTAAGGGCAGTAAGAGTGTTGCGGCTTCGCAAAAGGCCGTCTCGGCTGGTCAAGTCCTCGTTCTCGTGCAGAATGGCGATGATTACTACGCCTTTGACAAAATTGCTGCCCAATCCGGCAAGACCTATGGCTACTCTGGTTATGCAAAGGTCAGTGTGACAGGCGGTGCAGTCTCCAACGATGATTTCGAGGCGAATGCCATTACTCTTGAGGCTGCCGATGGCGGATTTTACATCAAGAACTCTGACGGCCAATATCTTTACAGCACTGGCTATGCTTCATTCAGCTTCTCGGATGCTGTCCCCGATGACCCTACTGGCTATGTCTGGGCTTTTACGAACAATGGCCACTCGCTTCTCATCACCAATGTAGCCAAAGGTGGTACTGTCGCATATTCCACGCAATACAAGAGCATCGGAACATATCCCGACTCAAAGTTCACATCCTATCTTCTCTCATCTTTCGCTTCCGATGCTCTGCCCGATGGCTACGCATTCTCCGATGTGAACATTGGCGAGTTGTCCTATGTGTGGAATCTTGATACCAAGAACCACTACCTCAAAGCTTCGGCTTATGCCAACAAGACCAACAATGAGGCTGAAAGTTGGCTCATTTCACCAGAAATCGACTTGTCTGGTGCCTCTGCTCAGTCTGTGCTGACTCTCGATTTCGCGGCAAATTTCTTCAGTGGAAATCCGGTCTCTGACTATTTCGCCGCGTTTGTCTCCACTGACTATGCTGAGGGAACAGATTTTGTCGTGAATGGCACGAGCAAGAGTTTGGCTTTGAGCAACGAAGGCGAGGAGAAGATCGCTGTCTATTCTTTCGCAAATTCCAAGTGGAGCGTACCTAATGATGTTGTCGTGGTCAATCCCTCTGACTATAAGCTCATGGGTACAAATTATACCAACTTCAGCTCCTCGCTTAAGCCCGCTGACTATTTGCCGACTTTCCTGTCCGTGAACTTCCCCTATGCCAAGGACGGCGATACTAAAGTCGTTGTCTATGAGTATTATGCAAGCAGCGCAACAACATATCAAGCAGTTGAGTATTCTCTTACCGACGGAGTATGGGCGGCTATTGACAATAATAAGGAGGCCACTTCATCCCGTTTCGTCAAGACCGCAGGTAATTGGATATGGGATCCTTCTCTTGTCCTTACTTTGCCCTACGATAAGACCGACGAGTTCGCCAAGACTTTCTATCAGGCTGTGACAGACTGGGTCTGGGAAAATGTGGACGTGGCTCAGCTTGGTTGCACCGAGAAGGGTAAGGGCTATGTGACGAGCTATGGCAACAACGAGTATTTTACAGGTAGTTCTGCTTACTATAACAATGTCGATTGGAGAGCTGACAAGGCAAAGGCCCAGTATGCTCCATTCAAGGATCTTTCTGACGATGAAGTCGTTGCGACCCTTAAGCAGAATCTTATCGCTACGTACGGCAAAGTACTCGCTCAGCTCTACCCCAATGCTTCGCCTGTCGACGGTGTCGATGTCACATATACTATCAGCTTCACGGCTTATTACTCTGAAAATGGTGGTAGCAATAAAGGATACGAGTGGACTGTCAAATACAAACTTGTGAAAATCGGCGAGTTTGAGTATGTTGCGAACTCTCTGCAACCCGTCGAGTAGTCCAATATAAATAAAATATATGAGGGTGGGCGGAATCTCCGCTCCGCCCTCTTTTTGCGTAAATGAAATGAAGAGATTTTTTTATCTGCTGTTCGTGGCTGTCGCAGCTGTTATTACGGGAACTGCATGCGATAACGAGTCCGACAAAGCTAAGCTGACAGCAACCTCTACCACGCTATCTTCAAAAGCTGGTGAGGTGGCTCTATATGTTGAAGCCAATGGCACGTGGGTCATATCGTCTTCTGAGACTTGGCTAAGGCTCTCAAAATCTCATGGTGAGAACGATGACGTTCTTACGGCGTCATATGCCGCAAATTCCGATACGACTGCCCGAAATGTGACAGTTACCTTGAACTGCGGCTCGGCTATGGCAACGGTTTTGTTAACTCAATCCGCTGTCGGCTCGACGCAAGAAGGTGAATCGGGCTCCGACGACAAGCCCAAGGATGACTCCGCCAACAAAAACGCCAACTCCACCTCCGCCCACCCCGAGGCGGCCCGTCTCGAGATGCCGGCCCTGAACGCCGACAACTACTTCCTCTCGCACTACGTCACTCTCAACAGCGAGAAGGTCGTCAACTACTCCATTGAATGGAACAACGAAAAGAAGCATGCGCAGTGGGTAGCTTTCGAGTTCAATAAAGAAAACTGCGCCAAAAACGTGCAGCGTTCCAAGGACTTTGTCGCCGACCCCGACCTCCCCGAAAGCATGCGCGTCGACAACTCGTATCACACGAGCGACGGCTTCGACCGCGGCCACTTGTGTGCGTCCGACGATCGCGTCTATTCTGCCGAAGCTAATGCGCAGACCTTCTATTTCAGCAACATGAGCCCGCAGTTTAACGAGTTCAATGCTGGTTTTTGGCAAGCCTTGGAGGCTGAGGTGCAGACTTGGGGAAGACTGACGGCAAGCGGCACCTACGATAAGGTCTATGTCGCCAAGGGTGGCACCCTCGACAAACTTCTTGTCAATTATGTCGGCTCTAACAAAGGTCAAGATGGCGTAGTCCCAAAAACAGATGCCGCCGGACTTACCGTTAAAGGATTGCCTTGCCCCGCCTACTATTTTATGGCAGTCCTTGCGCAAAAGGGCGACACTTATCAGGCCATCGGCTTCATTGCGCCTCATTCTCAAACTCTGACCCCAATTGCGGGTGGCGAGAACTTCACCGTCGCAGATCTGAAGAAGTATGCGGTCTCTGTCGATGAGCTTGAGTCTCAGACCGGCATAGATTTCTTCTGCAACTTGCCGGATTCCATCGAGGATTCTGTCGAGTCCAAACTTAGCCCTGACTCCTGGAAATGGTAATGTCGCGTAGCGGCACTAAAAGTTCCGCCTCAGTCTGATCCGGACAATGCAAAAACAGAGTCCCGCCACAAGAAACCTTGTGGCGGGACTCTGTTTCTAGATTAAGAGCGTCAACCCCTAAGCTTACTCCTGCTCAAGGAAATGCTTCAGGTTAGTCTCTATTTTCTCGGCCGATGTCTCGTGCTTTACGAACTTCTCGCCTGTTATGTGCTCGTAGAGCTCGATATACCTGTCGGAAATCTCCTTCACTTTCTCGTCGGTCATCTCTGGCACAGTCTGACCAGCCTGACCCATGAAGTTGTTGGCAATCAGCCACTCGCGGACAAACTCCTTGCTGAGCTGTCGCTGAGCTTCACCTTTGGCGAAACGCTCCTCGTAGCCGTCGGCGTAGAAGTAACGTGACGAGTCCGGGGTATGAATCTCGTCTATGAGGATGACTTTGCCGTCCTTTTTGCCGAACTCGTATTTAGTGTCGACGAGGATGAGACCGTGCTTAGCCGCAATCTCCGTCCCACGGGCGAAAAGACGCCTCGTGTAGTCCTCTATCTGCTCCCAGTCCTCTTTGGCTACGATACCCTTGGCTATGATTTCGTCGCGGCTGATGTTCATGTCGTGACCCTCGTCGGCCTTGGTAGTCGGAGTAATTATGGGTTCCGGGAACTTCTGGTTCTCCTTCATCCCCTCTGGCAACTTGACGCCGCAAAGCTCACGGCATCCGGCTTTGTACTCGCGCCACGCCGAGCCGGTGAGGTAGCCGCGGATGATTACCTCGACCTTCAGAGGCTCGCACTTTACGCCAACTGTCACCATCGGGTCAGGTGTGGCAACCTTCCAGTTCGGGACGATGTCCTGCGTAGCGTCAAGGAACTTGGCGGCAATCTGGTTCAGGACCTGCCCCTTGAATGGAATACCCTTGGGCAGGATGACGTCAAACGCCGATATGCGGTCCGTCACCACCATTGCGAGAAGCCTGTCACCGATGTTGTAGACGTCGCGCACTTTGCCGTGGAAAACGCTCTTCTGACCAGGAAGCTTGAACTCTGTGGTCGTTATGGCTGTACTCATTTTTTTGTTTGTTATGTTTAAGCCGGTAATATTATGTTGTCGCCTTATGTAGAGTGGGGTGGGGTGCTAACCCTTCGCCCTCTCGAATGCTGACACGATTTTCTGAACGAGTTTGTGGCGGACAATGTCGCCTCCGTCAAAACGAATAACTCCTACACCGTCAACTTTCTCAAGTATTTCGCAAGCGCGGAGCAGGCCGTTCTTTTGCCCGTCAGGCAAATCAACCTGCGTAGGGTCGCCCGTCACAATGAATTTGGACCCTGTACCCATTCGGGTCAGGAACATCTTAATCTGTGGGAGTGTCGTGTTCTGCGCCTCGTCAAGGATTACGAAAGCGTGGGATAGAGTGCGGCCGCGCATAAATGCCAGGGGGGCAATCTCTATGATGCCGTCCTCAATCATCTCTTTCAGCTTAGCGGCGGGGATCATATCCTCAAGAGCGTCATAGAGCGGTTGAAGGTATGGGTCTATCTTCTCCTTCATGTCGCCAGGCAGGAAACCGAGCTTCTCGCCAGCCTCGACTGCGGGGCGGCTCAGGACTATCTTCCTTACCTCCTTCGCCTTCAGGGCCTTGACGGCAAGGGCTATGGCGAGGTAAGTCTTGCCACTGCCGGCAGGTCCCACGGCGAATATCATGTCGTCCATCTTTGCCGCCTCTGCCATCTCCTGCTGATGCAGTCCTCGTGGCTTGACGGGTTTCCCGTCCACCGTGTGTACTATTATTGCGGCGTCTGTAGGCTTTATAGCAACGCGCTCGCCTTCTATGGCAGCCTTGATTATGTCTTCAGGCAGTACGTTATGCTCCCTGTAGTACGCCACAAGATTCGAGATCTTCTCGTCGAACTCCGCCACGGACGCCGCATCGCCCGTCGCCTTGAGCCATGAACCCCTGACGACAATGTTTAGCTGCGGAAATCCGCTCCTGATCTGCTCAAGTTTGGCGTTCGACACGCCGCAGAACTCGGCGAGGTCAATCCCGTCAAGCAATATCAGCTTCTCTATCTCTTTACCGCCCAAATCCTTATTCTGGTTTCGTAGCATACACTACGCAAAACTAATAAACCGCCGCCAATGGGCAATTCAAAATATCAGTATTTTTGCGGCGCGGGGGGTCCGTCTGGGCAGGTTCGCTTCACCATATGATTCAAGCCCCGCTTTCAACCAATTTGTCTATGGATTCCATTCAGAACAAACCACTCTCGCCAGAGATTGAGGACGCTCTCGCTCGCTTTTTCTCTGTCCTTTACCGACTTCGCAGCGACTGCCCCTGGGACAGAAAACAGACTTGGGAGTCGCTCCGCCCACTCACGATCGAAGAGGCCTTCGAACTTGCGCAAGCCATTGAGGACGACGATGTGGCCGACGTCCGTAAAGAACTGGGCGACGTGTTCCTCCACATAGCCTTCTACTCTCTCATTGCCGAGGAGAAGGGGCAGTTCAACTTCGCCGATGTCCTCACATCTCTGACAGATAAACTCGTATACCGTCACCCGCATGTCTTCGCCGATGTGAAGGCCGACACCCCCGACGACGTGAGCCGCAACTGGGAACAGCTGAAGATCCGCGAGAAAGGCGGGAACAAGGGCGTGCTCAGTGGAGTGCCGCGGGCCTTGCCCGCCCTTATCAAAGCTTATCGGATTCAGGGCAAGGCGAGGGGAGTCGGCTTCGACTGGAAAGAGCCGGCCGAGGCATGGGGTAAGGTGTCAGAGGAGGCCGCCGAGTTCAAGGCCGAGGTCGCGAATGGCGACTCCGACGCCATGGAGGCCGAAATGGGCGACCTGCTCTTCTCCGTGGTGAACATCGCGCGCCTCTACGGCATCAACCCCGAGAATGCCCTCGAACGTACCAACCGTAAGTTCATCAAGCGATTCAACCACATAGAGGATGGCGCCCGGCAGAAAGGCAAGAAGATAGACGAACTGTCGATAGATGAGATGGAGGCTCTTTGGCAGGAGGCCAAGAGGCTGGGGTAGTGTGGCGAAAACTGATGTAATGCGTATTGGTAATGTCGAAAGCTAAACCTTTCATAAAATGGGTGGGCGGGAAAGGCCAGCTCTTAGAGCAACTTGACGCTCAACTGCCCGCTGATTTTAGCGGTTGGGAGAATGTGACGTACATAGAACCCTTTATCGGTGGGGGGGCTATGCTTTTCTATATGCTTCAGAGATACCCTAATATCAAGAAAGCGGTAATCAATGATCTAAACCCTGATTTAGTCATATGCTATAAGACCGTAAGGGATTCGCCAGAACTGCTAATAGAGTCCTTGCAAGACATTGAAAGAGCATACATCGACCTCCCAAATGAAGAGGAGAAGAGGACCTTTTTTCTGACGGTGCGCGAACGCTACAATGAGAAAGGCCTCGACCCGATAGAGAATACGACAAAGTTTTTTTTCCTCAATCGCACTTGTTTCAATGGATTGTACAGAGTGAATAAGAGGGGACTTTTCAATGTTCCTTTTGGAAAGTATCCAAACCCTAAGATATGTGACCCTGAGACCGTTAGGGCAGATAGCGAGCTTCTGCGGAAAGTCGAAATTCTAAATGGCGATTTTGAACTCACTTTCGAAAGCGCAATAGGTAATACTCTGTTCTATTTCGATCCGCCCTACCGCCCCTTAAGCGAAACATCAAGTTTCAACGACTACGCTAAAGAGGCTTTCAATGACGATGCTCAAATCCGACTGAAAGAGTTCTGCGATAGGATAAATGCCGCCGGTTTTAAGTTTATGCTTAGCAATTCTGACGGCAAAGGGAGGAATGAGAATGATAACTTCTTCGACGCCTTATACGGAGCATACCACATAGAAAGGGTGTGGGCTTCACGAAGCGTTAATTCGAATCCAAGTAGGCGAGGCAAGTTGACTGAGATTCTCGTCCATAACTATCAAGCGACAAAAGCAAAGTCAGAAAACAATCTGTTTATGCTGAGTAATGAATGTGCTGGGCCAGGAAGGCAATTGACTGTAAACGTGTGACTCAATGGATAGGTTTGAGAGGTTTATGTCTCAACTAAAAGAGACAAACCAGACGCTGGAATTCTTTTGCGATTTCGACAAAATATCCCAAAACGTAGAAGAAGTTAGGCTAAGTCTGCATATGCTGAATAGCCTCATAGGTTCTACCGATTTGCGTAAATCTGTTGAGACCATATGGCGACGGGATAAGACGGCGTTTGACGTTTTGGACATCCTGATTGCCGTCAGAAGGGGGAAGCGGAAGCTGGTGATTGATGAAATTGGAAGTTGCGTCGCTATCGACTCATTTTCTGAATCAGTAGATGGCGTTTTGGAGTTCCTGAGGCGCACAGGCCTGGCGGAAGTCCTTCAGCAACAGAAGATTAACAATCTTGTTGATTATATTTTCGGCATTGAAACTGGGTTGGATTCCAATGCTCGCAAAAACAGGAGTGGGCACGCTATGGAGTCTATGGTTGCTAACATATTAGACAAGAATGGAATTAACTATCGGCGAGAGGTCTGTTCAAGCGAATGGAAACCTGTGGCAATGGCTCTCGGAGACGACAAGAAACGCTTCGATTTTGTTGTTGGAACAGGTTCCATAACCTATTTGATAGAGGTCAACTTCTATAGTTCGGGCGGCAGTAAGTTAAATGAAGTCGCCCGTTCGTATTCAGAGATTGCCCCAAGGATTGACAAAATCCCGGCATTTGAATTTGTGTGGATAACTGACGGGGTCGGATGGTGTGATGCCCGGAACAAGCTGAAAGAGGCGTTTGGCTCTATCCGAAACATTTATAATTTGACGAGTGTAAAGGAATTTATTGACAAAATCAATGAAATATGACATGCACCAGAGATCACTCGGATATTCAGGAAATTATGAAAAAGTTGCCTATCGATCAGGGCGGGACGGGCGTCACAAATGTGCGGCATGTGCCTACAATGTAGGCTATGCCGCAGGACTTCGTCTCGATGACTCTTTGCTCATTGACAAGGTGTCGGAGGGTCTCGATTACAGTCAGGCGGGTGCCCAGCGCCATCGGAGTCCGCGAGCAGCTTTCGCTTTAGGCTACTGCAAAGGAGTGTGTGACAGCATTAGGGGCAAGAGGAATTGAACACAGCCCCGAATACCCAAGCCATGTTGCAGTCATTTTACAAGTCGCGTAACAAAGATTTCACTCTTATTGAGGGCGATTGTGTAGAGACTTTGTCGAGGTTCAATTTCTGTTTCGATATGATATTTGCCGATCCTCCGTATTTCTTGTCGGGAGGGGGCATTAGCTATCAAAGTGGTGAGATAGTGAGCGTTGACAAGGGGGACTGGGATAAGCCAAAGTCAGCAGAGGAAATGGACGCTTTCAATTTTCGATGGCTCTCCGCATGCAGGGAGCATATGAAGGAGAATGCGACAATTTGGATTTCTGGGACGCATCATAATATCTTCAGTGTGCAGCAGCAGCTCCTAAAGCTTGGCTTCAAGATATTGAACGTGATTACTTGGGCAAAGACTAACCCGCCGCCAAATATTTCTTGCCGCTACTTCACGTACTCGACTGAGTTTGTCATTTGGGCTCGTAAATCTCCTAAAGTTGCCCATTACTTCAATTACGACTTAGAAGCTGTTTTGAAATAGGTGAAAATTATTGGTATATGATAGCTTAATTT
>JBJEGU010000045.1:0-44741 GCA_051875415.1 Marinilabiliaceae bacterium | reverse complement strand
ACTCTTCTTTCACTAAGTGTGCGTCACTTCCAGTATTTCAATGTGCTTGCGCTTCGTTAGACTCTTTCGTCTGGCGGTCGCCGCTTGGCTTCCCGTCCGAAAGCGAGTGCAAAGGTAGGGGCTTTTTTCGGAACTGCAAGGGGCGGGGTAGAAGTTTTTTAGCGAGGTCGGGCGGGGAGGGGGCTGGAGGGCGTGGGTGTCAGGGGGTTGGGGATGGATGTTAAGGGAGGTTAAAGAGGGAGGAAGAGAATGGGGAGAAGAAAGAGCCGACCGGCATCGCCGCATAAGGGCGATGCCAGTCGGCTCGTGACGTGCGGTGTCTACAGACCGCAGAAGCTATTACTTAGTCACGATTTTACGTGAAGAGCCGTCGGAGAAGACCGCAATGACAATAGAACCCCGCTTAGGGGCGGCAAGCCTTGCGCCGTTGAGGGAGTAGAAGGCGACGGGGGACGGAGACACTGAGGTCTGGCCCGAGATAGAAGTCGGCTTTGAAGGTTCGGTTGGCTCAGTTGGCTCGGATTTTTTGACGACATCGAGAGAGCCACCCTTGAGATCGATGGAATAGTCGGCATCGTCGGGGACTGTGACCGTGACATTACCATTGCTTATACGCCAATCGGTGAAAGCGCCCTCGGCGATGGATGGCGGGTTGGACTTGGCCTCAAACTTGACATCGGAGAGCGAGCCGCAACCGCCGAAGGCGTTGGAGTGGATCTCATCGACGCCGTCGCCGATGACGACAGTAGAGAGATTATTACAGTGCTCAAAGGCGTTTCGCTCAATGACTGATACGGAGCCGGGAATGTAGATGGACGAAATATCGGTCTGATTGAAAGCCCCCTGCTCGATTCTGCGATTGGTATTGGTATCGCTATCCTCAATAGTGACAGAGGCGAGCGAGTAGCAGAATTGGAAGGCGTACTGCCCAATAACGGAGACTGAGCCTGGGATTGTAATGCTCTTGAGCTTCTCGCACTGGCCGAAGGCGTAGGACCCTATCGTCTCAAGACGTGACGGAAGCGTGACATTAGTGAGCCCCTTGCACCACTGGAAAGCGCACGAACCAATCTCGACGAGCGAGGAGGGTAAAGAAATAGATGTAAGAGACTCGCACTGAGCGAAAGCACTCTGGCCAATATGGGTCACGCCCTCTGGCAACTTAAGAGTCTTAAGGTTACGGCATCCGTTGAAGGCATAGTCACCGACGGCCTCGACTTGGCTACCGCTCTCGAACTTGACGGACTCAAGATAAGTGCAATAGGCGAAAGCGCTGCTGCCGATTGTTTTGACCCCCTTGTTAATAGTAATCGACTTGATATTGGGATTGCTGCTAAAGACGCCTTCGCTAATATGGCCGACAATGCCGGTCGTGTCATTACTCATGACACCGGAGACGACAATGGTTGTTCCTTCCACCTCGACACTGCCAGGGATGACAAGCTCACCACCGACAGGATTGTAATCGCTCGGGACGTAGGTGAGGTTATATGTTCCGTCGTCATTCTTCTCGAAGACCCAACCTTTATACTCGCTACTCTCGTCGGAGACGGTATAGGTCTCGCCCTTAGCGGGAGAAAGTGAAGCCATGCAGCTAAGCATGGCACACAGAAGTAGAGATTTAAGACTCATAACTTTGATGGATATAGTAACATATTGGTTTACAGAAAGACACGCCGCACAGCGACGGAGCGATGCGAACAGTCGGAGGAAGGAGGAACAAGACCAACGGATGGCATCCAGCCTCATCCGACATCGGGACGAAGTTAGCACAATATTTTACTTTGATAACACAAAATTCGACAAAAATGAGGCAGACGAGCAATACAAACGAATGCACAGCAAGATAGTAACCAATCAGATTATGAGACAGATAGGGAGAGGTTGGATTATCTTTTCAAAGGGTTATACTATTTTATCATCGTACACACATATAAACAAAGGCGAACAAACAGAGAAAGCGGCCGCCTGACATCGCGTCAGACAGCCGCCCACTTGAGGTAAAACACGGCTTAGAAAGCCGCACTAACCAATAGCAAAAGATTTAGTTGCCGTAGCAAGACTCGCCGTGCTCGTAGATGTCGAGCCCCTCCTCCTCAACACGCGGAGCGACGCGGAGACCGAAGATCTTATCGATAGTCTTGAAGACTACGAAGCCCATGAACGCCGCCCAGCAGCCGACGACAACGACACCGAGAACCTCAGCACCGAGGAAGCCCCAGCCGTGGCCGTAGAAAAGGCCCTCGGAAGTAGAGAAGAGGCCGGTAAGGATGGTGCCGAGCGAGCCGCAGACACCGTGGACAGAGCTTGCGCCGACAGGGTCGTCGATGTGGAGCTTGCGATCGATGAACTCAACCGCGAAGACCATGACAGCACCGCAAATGAGGCCGATGATGACCGCTCCAGCGGGCGAGACCATATCGCAGCCGGCAGTTATGCCGACGAGACCGGCCAGAATGCCGTTGAGAGTAAGCGAAAGGGAGGGCTTGCCATACTTAAGCCAGCTGATGACGATGGACATGAAACCACCGGCGCATGCGGCGAGGTTGGTTGTGAGGAAGACATGGGAGATAGCCTCTTGATCGTCGGCTGACGAGGCAGCCAGCTGAGAGCCAGGGTTGAAGCCGAACCAGCCGAACCAGAGGATGAAGACACCGAGTGCGGCAATCGTCAGACTGTGACCCGGGATGGCCTTAGAAGAGCCGTCCTTATGGTACTTACCGATACGGGGGCCAATGATGGCCGCACCGACGAACGCAATCCAGCCACCGACAGAGTGGACAATGGTAGAGCCAGCGAAATCGTGGAAAGTGGTGCCGAAGACGCTCATCATAAACGAGTCGGGATCGGAATCGCAGAGCCAGCCGCCGCCCCAAGTCCAGTGACCTGAGACCGGATAAATGAGGACAGAGATGCAGACAGTGTAGATGAGATACATGGAGAACTTGGTGCGCTCAGCCATTGCGCCAGAAACGATGGTAGCGGATGTCGCGCAGAAAACCGTCTGGAAGACGAGGAAGCCCTCCTTGGGCAGGCCGCTCGGATCGTAGAACATGCAGTCGAAGAGGTGCGGCAGGCCGACGAAACCGCCTTCGCCGAACATCAGTCCGAAGCCGATGAACCAGAACAGGAGCGAGCCGAGAGTGAAATCGATGAAGTTCTTCATCAGGATGTTGGAGGTGTTCTTGGCCCTTGTGAAACCGGCCTCGACCATCGCGAAGCCCGGCTGCATGAAGAACACAAGCATGGCCGCGAGGAGCATCCAGACGGTATCGACTCCCCTTGCGAGATCGGCGAGACCGGAAGAGGCATCGGCCTCGGCGGCAGGCTCGGCAGCTGAAATGGCGGCAGCCTCGGGAGCGGCGGCTACGGAATCGGGGACGGCAGCCGCAACGGAGTCGGCCACCTCTTGCGCCGTAAGCGACGGCGAGATGAACAGGGCGGCGCAGGCTATGAGCAAGGCCCCCACAACGTATTTGAGGTAAATGGATTTCATAATAATGGGTCAGGTTAGGTTTGAAAGGGAGGGACGACTACTTGCTGCCGTCGTGAATATAGAGTGTCTCGTCGCCGTGCTTGCCGGTTCGGATGGAAATGGCGTCCTCGACGGGGATGACCCATATGCGGCCATCACCGATCTCGCCAGTCTGAGCCGCGGAGATTACGGCGTTGATGGTCTTCTCGACATTGCAATCCCTGACGACAATGGAGAGAAGGGTGCGCTCGATGCAGCTCGTGTCGTAGACGACACCGCGGTAGATTCGTCCCTGACGAGCCTTGCCGATGCCCCTGACGTCGTAGTAGGAGAACCACTCAATGTCGGCAGCCAAGAGGGCGTCTCGCACATCATCGAACTTGGTTTTTCGGATGATAGCTTCAATCTTTTTCATGACTATCGTAGTTTTAGTAGTTAATAATCTTGACGGAGAAGAACGCCGTTCGATTTGAAAGCAGCCAAAGGGTGTTTACTTTCATTTCATTCGCGTTCACAGCACAAATATACTTATTTGTAAGCATATACCAAGAAAATACTTAATAATCGTCATATTTTACGTTAATCACCTAAGAAATCGAAACAAAAAACGGCGGTCTCGGCAACAATTTTAATATTACGCAGCACTGTCAAGACGGATAAACACAACTAAAACGAAGATAGCCCCCATAATTAAAGGCACAACAAGCCATAAACGCGACAAAACGCAGGCAACAGCCTCTATCAGACAGGGGGGTACAGGAACGGCAACCACACATTTCGGCAAGAGAACCACATAGCCATACATACCCTACCGACTGTTAAAGGCGAAAGACAAAAGAGGCTGCCGAACTTGGCATTTGGCTCGGATTGAGGTATATTCGCGCAGCGTTTTGAGAAATTTGGCCCTGATGGTGAAATGGTAGACACGAGGGACTTAAAATCCCTTGGCCGCAAGGCCGTGCGGGTTCGAGTCCCGCTCGGGGCACAGAAGCAAAGGAGTCGGGCAGACGGCGATGTCGTCAGCCCGACTCCTTTTTATATGTAAGAAGACGAAAATCACATAGGACGACCACCCGGGGCGTCGCCACCGGGGCCGCCCATAGGATGTTTGGGTAGCCGCCGCCCGCGGTCATCCTTGCTCTGCGCCTGGCTGGCCGCCTCGTTGAACTTATAGGAGAACGTGAGCATAGCGTAGCGATGAAGCACATTGGAAGAGGAGGTCTGGACATAGGCGTCGGAGACGGAGCGGCTGGACGACTTATTGGAGTCGAGAATGTCATTGACGCGCAGGCGGAACTCAGCCTGACGACGCGGGAGGAACTTGAAGGCGACGGAGGCATTCCACAGGACATAATTATTGTCGAAGCCGCCACCCATTCCCGACGTGAAGTTATGGACCACCGATGACGACGCGGCGAAATGTCGACTGAAGAAGAGTGCGTTGACATCGGCGCGAAGGGCGTGGCTATAATAATCGTAGTCAGACTCAGCCGCACGGGTGCTCCGCACGGCATTGTAGGAAGGATTGTAGGCCACGTTGAAATCGAAAGTCTCGGAGAAGGCGCTGCCGAGGCTCATGCCAAGCGTGACGGACGAGCTGCTGCTGTTGATCCTCACGCCATTGAAGAGGCCGGGCGTCCGTTGCAAACTACCAATGAGTGAGAGAGAGGCGTTGCACCCAGTCCGGCCAAGGGGCGACGAGAGCGTGAGACTGACCGAGGCCGACACCTGCCCATCGAGATTGACAGGCACCGTGAGCTGGACTCCAGCGGGCAACGTAACGCCCGAGGCGAGGGCGGAATCGGCCGTCGCCATGACGGAAGCCGAGGCCACGAAACCACGGGTGACATGCACATTCGACAAAAAGAAAAGCGAGCGGGCGGACGACTTATCGGTATGCGCGGCCACGAAGTCGAGCCTATGAGTCACGCTCTGCCTCAGAGAGGGGTTGCCGGCCGAATAGCGACGGACGTCGGAGACATCGACCACATCCTGCAACTGCGTGATTGACGGGGCGCTGGAACTCGTCCGGTATTTGAACTTGAGGTTCGCCCCATTGGCGCTTGTGGCCGACATCTCGACCGACGGCATGAGCGAGAAGAAAGAGCGGCGCGTAGAGAACTCGACGGGGTATGTCTGGTCGCCAGACAGGATGGAATGTTGGGCATCGAGCCCGACTGAGGCTCGCAACGCCTTACCCCTGTTGGCATTGACTGCCACTCCGGCGCGGTGGACGAGATAACGGCTATCCTTGTCGTTGCTCAGCGCGGGCGAGAACGAGAAAGAGGAGAAAGATGCATCGGCAGCCGCGCCGGCCGCTATGACAGTGTCGGCGAGAACCGCCTTGTTGTTAGAGTTTAGCGAAAGCGACGGCGCATAGTTGACCGAAGCCATCCAATGCTCGGCCAGAGGCTCGGTATAAATTACACGGGCGCTGAGAGAGAGCGAGCGGCCCGACGACGAGGACTGCTGGCCCGTGACGGTTACTCCACCGGGAGCGGCATCGGGAGGCACGTCAGAAGAATCGTCAGAAGGCTTGTCGGGCGGGGCGGACAAAGAGTCTGGAGCTGCGGGCGGGGCGGACAGGCCTGACTGGAAATCGGAGCCATTGGCCTGCGCGCCACGCGACAGGGCATCGGAAGAAGAACGCTGGAGCGAAGTGCGGACCGAGACCGAGAACGTACGCCTCGCGACTGACATTTTCCGCCGCCATGTGACACCGCCGCCCAATGACCACGACGAGCCGTCGGACTCCGACGACTGCGTGGTGGACGAATAGGCCACAGAGCCGCGGCTGTCGACACCGTCGGACGAGCGACCGGACGAGTTACCCTGCCAATTATAGGAGGGCGTGAGGACAATGACATTGCTCTCGTCGGGCTGCCACCTCAGACGGAGCGATAGCCTATGGGCGCGCCCGAGGCTGCTCGACACGCTATTGCTCGCATAGGAATGGACGCTATCCGACTCAAAATCCTGAAAATACTCCTGAAGGCGAGAGCTGGTGACGCTATTGTCGCGATAGGCAAAGACATAGCTCGACTCTATGCGCAACTTTTTAGCCCGCTCGAAATTATGATTTATACCGAAAGAACCGTTCTTATTGACACCGGCGGAGCCTCCGCCCGCATCGGGCGAAGAGAACCCCTGACGGTCGACATCGTTGAACGACCCGACGACGGACACCCTCGTATCGGCCGAAAAGACGTTGGCGACGCCATCGACCTCAAAATGGCCGCTCGTACCAAGTCCCGCCGCAGCGCGTCCGAAGACTCCATGCGTCAAGCCCGCCTTGGTCAGAATGTTAATCGTGCGCTCCTCCTTGCCATCGGAGAAGCCTGTGAACTCCGCCTGCTCGCTCTGTTTATCAAAGACCTCAATCTTATCCACCATGGTGGCATCGATGTTCTTGAGAGCCGCGGAGGGGTCGGAGCCAAAGAACTCCTTGCCGTCGACGAGCACCTTCTTGACTGACTCGCCACCGTGAGTCACTTGCCCGTCCCTGACCTGCATGCCCGGCATCTTGCGCAGCAGGTCCTCGGTCGTCGCGTCGGGATTGACCTTAAAGGCCGCGGCGTTTAAAACAGTAGTGTCGCCCCTCTGCTCCTGACGAGCAACCTGGCCGACCACGCTCACCTCGTCAATCATACGCCCCGACGGCGTAAGCCGCAGCCGACCAACATCCACATTTCGCCGCGCTGCGGAAAACTTGACATCCACACTCATGGGTTCATAGCCAACAAACGACACGCGAAGGGAGTAATCGCCGACGGCGAGAGAGTCGACGACAAAACGCCCGTCGGAATCGGACGACGCGCCGCCCCGGGCCTCATCGCTGACAAAGGCGACGACCGACGCGCTCGGCAACACGGAGCCGTCGGCGTCATCGGTCACGACACCACGGACAGAGCATTGCGCCGAGGCCACCTCGCACACGACGCACATGGCCACGACGAGCGCCCCCAGCCGCCAAAGGCGAGCCGAGGCAAAAGAAAGAGCAGTGAGACAAGAGCGGACCGGCATAGCGAAGTAAGTGGTGGAAAGAAAGCGTCAGAACGGATAGCCGATTGCGAAGTTCCAGGCGATCTCGCCGGGGTCGAACCTATTGCGGACCACCCACCTGCGGCTCTCGGCCGCAGGGTCGCGCAGCTTGTAGGCCGCATCGGCGCGGAGGATGAAGTAGTTGAAGTTGAGGCGGAGACCGAGTCCGGCGCCAAGGGCGAGCTGTTTGTAGAACTTGCCCGTGAAGACAGACTGCGGGTCGTTATAATCCTTATTGAGCATCCAGATGTTGCCGGCATCGGCAAAAGCCGCACCCTCGAGCACAGATATAATCTTGAACCTGTACTCCGCATTGGCCTCAAGACGGATGTCGCCCGTCTGGTTGTGATAGCGCAGCGACGAGTCCGCCCTCTTGGAACCAGGGCCAAGGCCACGGACCGGCCAGGCTCGGATGGAGTTGGCGCCGCCGACAAAATAGCTCTTCTCGTAGGGCAGCATGACGGAGTTGCCATACGGCACGCCGACGCCGGCGAAGAGGCGGGCCACATACATGTTGCCAAGCATGTCGGACGACTGGTAGCGCAGCTCGGCGTCAGTCTTAACATACTGCGCGAAGCGAATGTTCCAAATCTTCTTAAAATCCTCCTCGGCCTCCTGCTCTTTCGTGAAAAGGTTCAGCACGTTGCCAGCCGTCTCGAGACCGAAGCGGAAGAAGACGCCGCTCTGGTTGCGGCGCACAGTCTGCTGGTTGAACGTGAACTGGTAGCCGAGCGACATTATGAAGTGGTCGGTATAAGAATACTGGAGATATGTGCCGCGGATGTAGTCGGCGAAAGAGGGCGCGATGGAAGGGATGCGCACAATGTTGAACTCCACGGGCGTGAGACTGTGCGACGCGTAGGCAGAGCCTCGCCAATTGTATGTCATGCGGGTGGACAGGACATTGCGCGTGAACTCGGGTCGACGCTGATAGTCGTAGGAGACGGAGAAGAGAGTCTTAGGGTTGTGGTTCTTATAGAAATGTAGCGACGCGCCGGGCATCATCATAAAGGGGAACGTCAGCGTAGTCTCCACACCCGTCTCAAGGGTATAGAAATCCTCCTTGCCGCCGGCCGCGCTCTGGTGCTGCGTGGCGAGCCTACCTTTCACGGCGAGCGACTCCGCGCCGCGGAACACGTTGGCATGCGCATAGCGGATGTTGAGAGCCGCGCCAAGGTTGCCCGACGAGTTGGTGCCCTCAACGTCGAAGCCGAAGCTCTGCCTTGGGGCCGTCTCGACCCTCGCGACGCAACGGAGGTGGGTCAGCGAGTCGGACGAGAGCGTATCGGGCTCGGAATAGAAGACCATGGCCTGACGGATCGCCTTGAGCGACATGAGCCGGCTGCGCATAAGCTCGCCGTCAGAGAGGCAAAAGAGCCGGCCGGGGACAACAAAACTTGAACTGGCCACGAGATTGCGAGTGAAGGGAGGGCGAGAGCCACGGAACCTCATGACGACGGCCGAATCGACAGCCATCTGGCCGCTGCGGGCGGAGTCGTTGCCGGGCACTGACGGGGTCTCGACGATAAAGGTGAGGCTGTCTACGACGGCCTTTTTGTGCGGCACCGGCGTACGCATATCGGGGCCGCCTATGGCATTGGCCACCACGAGGGTGGCGTTCATCGCATGGTCGAGTCCCTTGGTGTCGACCTTGAAGAAGACGTAGTCCTTGCCGAAGGAGTAGAACCCATCCTCGCGGAGGCGGCGCGTGATGCGCTCCCTCTCAAGGTCGAGCACATTGGAGTCGAAAGGGTCGCCCGCCTTGATGAGAGCCTTGGCGGTGTCGGAAAGGACGAGCCGACCGACATCGCCGTCGGGGACATCGTACGACAGACTGTTGAGACGGTAGACGCGGCCCGCATTGACATTATATATGACCTTGCACCTCTTGCGACCCGTCACGACGAGCGAATCGGACACCTGAGCGTCATAGAAACCGCGCGAGACGAGAAAGAGACGCAGCTGCTGACAGGAACGCGCGGAGAGCAGACTGTCGTAGACGACGGGCTCCTGCCCCACCCTCTCGAGCCAGCCGCCGAACCTGGTGCGCGCCGAGTCGCCCACCAGGGAATAAAGCCCCAAACTGATTCGCCACAGGCCGATGAAACGCGTATTGGGCTGCTGACGCACGTAGCTTATGAGATCCGACTGCCCGCCAAGGTCGCCACTGAGCACGACACGATCGAGCAGAAGCCCGCCCTCCGGCACACGGCGTGTGACGGAACACGAGACAAGACAGACGGCGGCAAACGCCAAAAGCAATTGCCGCACGAAGCCCCAGACGCTGCGCAACATTGGGATGATGACGAGGGTGATGCGGAATGAAAACAAAAATTGCGGGGCCAGCCACGAAGCGGAGACCCGCTCTGCGCCCCGATATGGCACACGACCGTGCGAAGTTACGGAAATTATAACGTAACTTAGCGAAAAACAATGTTCGCTAAAACAAGATGATAAGCCAGAACAAACGCAAGCTGATACGCTCACTTGAGCAGAAAAAGAGGCGCGACGCGGAGGGACTTTTCGTGGCCGAGGGCCGGAAAACCGTGGGCGACCTGCTGCGGGGCGGACTCAGCGCCACATACATTGCCGCCACGGCCGACCGGCTGGAAGAACTCGGGACACTCGCCGCCGGGACTGAACGCGCCGAGACCGAGGCAGACGAGATTGCCGAAGTCTCCGCCCTCACGACACGGAGCGAGATAATAGCCATCTTCCGCAAGCCCAAGATAGAGACTCCCACACCCGACGGGTCGACACTGACACTGGCGCTCGACGGAATCCAGGACCCGGGCAACCTGGGCACCATAGTACGCACGGCGGACTGGTTCGGCGTGACCGACATAGTCTGCTCCGCACAGTGCGCCGACGCCTACGGGCCTAAGGCCGTGCAGGCCACCATGGGGGCATTGGCCCGCGTGAGGGTGGCGTACACCGACCTCGGCAAATGGCTCGCCGCCAATGCGGAAAGTGGCGCAGGGGGCGCGCGCGTTTTCGGGACATACCTTGAGGGGCGAGACATATATAGGGAGAGCCTGCCTAAGGGCGGCGTGATACTGATGGGGAACGAGGGGCACGGCATATCGGCCGGGCTTGGCGCATATGTCACCGACAAGCTGTTCATCCCCAGCTTCCCGGCGGGCAGGCAGACGAGCGAGTCGCTCAACGTCGGCACGGCCACGGCGATAACCTTGAGCGAGTTCCGCAGGCGGGTATAGAGAAACGCCAAAAGCACAGCCCCCATCGACGCCCTAAGAGGCGCGATGGGGGCATTTTTTGTTTTCAGACTACCCACTACGGACAGTAAACACCCGCAAAATATGAGCATATTATCACAATGGGAGATTAGTGGCAAATTGTTAAGCCAAACGGGTGTCAAACTATACGAACGCGGCAAGACGGATTGGCGCAGAGGTGGACGCAAAGAGCGAGATGAGTGGACAAAGAAGACCTCGGGGGCGGAAATGCAAGAAGTCGTTATAATAATATTAAATATATAACATTCAACAACTTAGCAACAAACAAACCTCAATAATGGCAATTGCTGGAGCGTATCAGCGCAATGGCAGACGAAACGAACGGCGGCAGTGCCGAAAAAGCCCATCATAGAGGTCTTCGTTAAGAAAGGCGGCGGAGCATTGTTTTTTTTTTACATTAAGTCGTTAAGAAAGTACAAGCCCAAAAGTTAAATAAGGTATAAATTTGCCAATGTGAATCAGAAGTTGAAGCACGATTGAATTAAGGGAATCGTCGCTGAGACGGGAAGAGGAGCGACGTGGCGCATGCATTCCGCGAAACGGGGCGGGAGGGCGGCGGCACGAATATCGAATTTACCCAAGTACAACTAATGTCTTATGAAGAACAAAGCAAGAATCCTTATCACTGCCTTGTGCCTCGTGCTGTCGATGGTGACGGCGCTGGCGCAGAGCAAGGTGGTTACGGGCGTTGTAACAGACGACACCAACCAGCCCTTGCCAGGCGTTGCCGTCGTCGTGCCAGGCACGACGATAGGCACGGTGACAGACTTTGACGGCAAGTACAGCCTGAACGTCGGCGACGCGCAGAAGTTGTCGTTCTCGTTCATCGGCTTCACGAGCCAGACGCTCGACATCGCCGGCCGCAGCACGGTGAACGCCAAGATGGAGAGCGACAGCAAGGAGCTTGACGACGTCGTTGTCGTAGGTTACGGCACGATGAAGAAGAGCGACCTCTCCGGCTCGTCAGTATCGGTGGGCGAGGAAGCCCTCAAGGGCTCCGTCATCACCAACCTCGACCAGTCGCTGCAAGGTCGCGCCGCAGGTGTCACGTCCGTTTCGACATCCGGCGCCCCTGGCTCCTCGTCGTCAATCCGCGTCCGTGGACAGGCCACCATCAACGCCAACGCCGAGCCTCTCTACGTCATCGACGGCGTCATCGTACAGAGCCAAGGCTCGTCTGGCGCCGACTACGGCTTGGGCGACGCTCTGGGCAACGGCTCGACCTCGACCATCTCGCCCCTCTCTACCATCAACCCGTCGGACATCGTCTCGATGGAGATTCTGAAGGACGCGTCGGCCACGGCCATCTACGGCGCGCAGGGAGCTAACGGCGTAGTCCTCATCACCACGAAGCGCGGTAAGGCAGGCGACGCCAAGTTCACCTACGAGGGCCTGGCTGCATGGAACCGTCAGACCAAGCGACTCGACATGATGGACCTCCGCGAGTTCGCCTCCTACTACAACGACCTCGCGTCGACGGGCGAGCTCACCGCCAATGAGGACTACACCTACCCTGAGCTTCTGGGCAAGGGTACGAACTGGCAGGACGCCATCTTCCGGACGGCATTCCAGCATCAGCACCAGATCTCAGCGCAGGGCGGCTCGGACAAAGTCCAGTATTACGTCTCGGGCGGCTTCATGAACCAGGAGGGTACGATTATCGGATCCAAGTTCCGTCGTCTCTCGCTCCGCGCCAACATTGACGCCAACCTCAAGAGCTGGCTCAAGCTCGGCCTCTCGGCCATGTACACCAAGACCAAGGAGCGTTTCACCCTCGCCGACTCGTCGGAGGGCGTCATCACCTACGCGCTGACCGCCACCCCCGACATCCCCATCTACAACATCGACGGCTCTTACTCAAGCGTCTCGAAGGAGGGCTACACGAACCCGAACCCTGTCGCCATGGCCCTTTACAACGACATCCTGCTGGATCGTCAGAAGCTTAGCGGCAACATCTTCGCCGAGGTCAAGCCCGGCAGCGTACTCAACGACCGCCTCGTATGGCACACCGAGCTTGGCTACGACCTCGGATGGAGCGACGCGGAGCGTTATGAGCCGATGGTGTCTATGGGAACATACACCCGCAACCAGAACCGCGCACGCCGTCAGAAGAACCAGAACACCTTCTGGCAGACCAAGAACTACCTGACATGGAGCGACACTGTGGCAGAGGACCATCGCTACACGGCCATGATTGGCCACGAGGCATGGGAGAGCAAGTATGACTACGAGTCGATAGAGTCGACCGACCTGCCCAGCGACGACGTTCACAACCCGGCACTCGGCACCGGCACCCCAATGATTGGCTACGGCTTCGGCTCAAGCTCAATGGTATCAGTGTTCGGCCGCGTGACCTACGCTTACTCCGACCGTTACAACCTGACCTACACCTACCGCCGCGACGCGTCGTCGAACTTCGGTAAAGACAACAGGTGGGCCGGCTTCCACGCAGCGGCAGCATCCTGGCGCTTCACGGCTGAGGAGTTCTTCAAGAACCTCGGCATCGAGAGCATCTTCAACAATGGTAAGATACGCGCAGGCTGGGGCCAGACGGGTAACTCGAGCATCGGCGGCTACAAGTGGGGCTCTTCTATCTCCAAGATGGAGACCGGCCTCGGAATGGGCTACCGCGTGTCGAACATCCCCAACACCGGCATCAAGTGGGAGACGCAGGAGCAGTGGAACTTCGGTCTCGACCTCGGCTTCTTCAACGACAGGCTCCAGATTACCGCCGACCTCTACAAGAAGACATCAGAGGACATGCTTATGAGCCTCCAGCTCCCGTCATACATGGGCACCCGCGGCAACGCCTCTTCCGCACTCGCTGCTCCTTGGGGCAACTACGGCACCATCGAGAACAAGGGTCTTGAGCTCACCGTCAGCGGCACCCCGTTCGACAACGGACGCGTCAACTGGCACTCCGAGTTCCAGATTTCTTGGAACAAGAATAAGCTCGTCGCGCTCGACGGACAGGCATCGTCGGCAATTGAGGGCTACGGCCAGTGGAGCGACGTCGTGAGCCGCACCGAGATTGGCGAGAGCCTCTACAACTTCTACGGCTACGTGACCGACGGCGTCTACAAGGATCTCGCCGACATCCAGAACTCTCCGAAGCCGGCGAAGTACCCCACCGACGGCAAGTTCAACCGCACTAACACCGTATGGGTTGGCGATATCAAGTACAAGGACTTGAACGGCGACGGCGTCATCGACGAGAAGGACCGCACGAACATCGGCTCCCCTATGCCTAAATTCACCTTCGGCTGGACGAACACCATCACCTACAAGGAGTTCGACCTCTCCGTGTTCGTCAACGGCTCATACGGCAACAAGGTTTACAACTACCTCGCCCAGACCCTTACGCACATGAACAGCGCATGGGCAAACCAGACGAAGGATGCCAACGACCGCGCCCGCCTCGTGCCCATCGACCCCGACAAGGTGTACACCGACGGCTCGAAATGGTATGACGACATAACCAACGTCACTGTCGCCAACCCGAACACGTCGACCCCGCGCGCCACAACGGCCGACCCGAATGACAACGACCGAGTATCGGATCGCTACATTGAGGACGGATCGTACCTGCGCATTAAGAACATAACACTCGGCTACACCTTCAAGAAGGATCTCATCAGCCGCATCGGCCTGCAGAATGTGCGCGCCTATGTCAACCTCCAGAACATAGCCACTTTCACGAACTACTCTGGCTACGACCCCGAGATTGGCGCCAGCACCCAGAGCACCAACGTCTACGGACTGGATAACGGACGTTACCCCTCTCCTACCGTCTACTCTGTTGGTCTTAATGTAACGTTCTAACTCGGCAAGCTACTATGAAATACGGAAAAATGAAATATACGAAAGCCATCGCGCTGATGGCCGTGGCGGGTCTCTCGCTCTCGGCTTGTGATGACTTCCTCGACCGCCCTGTGGAGGACAACTACAACGTCGACAACTTCTACCAGAACGACGCTCAGCTCTACCAGGCCGTCAACCCAATCTACAACTCCCCCTGGTACGACTTCCAGCGCGGCTTCTTCAAGGTAGGCGAGGTCATGTCGGGCAACTACTACTGGGGCTCGTCACCTTACCTGACGCTGACCGTCAACTCGACCGACGACGACCTCGTGAACATGTCGGCATCGCTTTGGAGCGTCAACGCGTATTGCAACACGCAGATTAAGAACATCGACGAGAAGGCAGGCTCTGGCTGCACCGAGGCCGCAAAGCTGGCGTGCAAGGGCGAGTGCCTCACCCTCAAGGCCTTGGCCTACTTCTATCTCGTACGCTCGTTCGGCGGCGTGCCCATCATCCACGACAACTCCAGCATGATAGCCGGCAACTCGTACAACGACGTCTACCGCGCTAAGCCTGAGAACGTCTACGACTACATTGTCAAGACCCTTGAGCAGGCCATCGAGTGGCTCCCGACGAGCGCAACCGCAGGACGCATCGACAAGTACTGCGCCGAGGGCCTTCTCGCCAAGGTCTACCTCACCAAGGC
The DNA here is from genome assembly GCA_051875415.1 of Marinilabiliaceae bacterium. GTDB lineage: Bacteria > Bacteroidota > Bacteroidia > Bacteroidales > Marinilabiliaceae > W3P20-009. Next base: position 29,461 of record JBJEGU010000045.1, on the reverse strand, counting down.
CGGTCTCAGTGGCTCGCTGAACAAGGAGGACCTTCAGAAGGCTGTGGAGTACGCCAAGGACGTGAAGGACAACTCAGGCCGCGAGCTTGAGGAGAACTTCTCGGACATCTTCCGCCTCACGGGCAACACTTGCCCCGAGAGCCTCATTGCATGGCGCTGGACGGCCGACGGCTCGAACTGGACTCGCCAGAACACCCTTCAGAGCGACCTCGCGCCAAGCGGTTTCGACGAGACCGGCGCGACATGGGGCGGCTGGGCAGGCCCATCGGTCGACCTCATCCAGGCCTTCGAGGAGAACCCTCTGAGCAAGGATCGTGTCAACGTTGACGCACGCCGCAAGGCCACCCTCATGATGGCGGGCGACGTATACGACTACTTCTGGACTGACCGCGCATCTACGTTCGACGCGGGCGGCTTCGAGATTTGCGACTTCTACTTCAACACCAACGAGAAGGATCTCGCAGCACGCGACAACCTCACTGGCGGCGGCGTGTTCCAGAGCCCAACTGGCGCACAGGAGGTCAAGCACCTCGTGGGCGACAACGCCGACCACGTTGCCGGCATAGGCTACGGAATGCAGAGGATGGCGACATCGCTCGCAACCCACATCCTCCGTCTGGCCGACGTCTACTTGGTTCTTGCCGAGGCTCAGGCTCTCATAGATGGCGGGACGACGACCAACGCCGACGCCCTTGACGCCTTCAACAAGGTCCACAACCGCTCCTGCACATGGAAAGAGGAGACTAGCATCATCTGGGAGCAGATCTGGAAGGAGCGCCGCCTGGAGCTCGCTTGCGAGGGCGACCGCTGGTACGACTTTGTCCGCCTCTCCTACTACAATCCCGAGGCAGCCATCAACGAGCTTAAGGGTCAGGAGCGCGGCACGTACTACGGACTCTCCGACGCCTACAAGACATGGTTCACAAGCGGATACAGCACGTGGGATATGTCGAAAGCCGGTCTTACGAAGAGCAGTCTCACGAACGTGACGAAGGGTATGTTCACCCTTCCGTTCCCAGACACTGACTTGGCGATGAACCCGCACCTGTCTGAGGATCCTGTTGATGTCGACATCAACCAGTACAACTACTAAAAACTGACTTTGCGATGAAAATGAACATACAACACATAGTCCGCTCATCAGCCCTCTGCTCGCTTGCGGCCCTAAGCCTCGTTGCGTGCGAGGACGAGCCCGACAAGTACGAGGTCGCAGGCGGCAGCCCTGAGGTCATCTACGTCTGCATGCCGACCAACAAGGACTCCATCATCACGTCGGCTTTCACCAACAACCGCGTGGTGCTGATAGGCAACAACCTCCGGAGCGTCACGAAGCTCTACTTCAACGACCAGGAGGCCGTCCTCAACTCGTCGTTGATAAACGACCATGCGCTCTTCGTAACCATCCCGAGGTCCCTGCCCAACAACCCGACGGACAAGATTTACATGGTGAACAACAGCGGCGACACGACCTCCTATCCGTTCACTGTCGACATCGCTGCCCCTTTGCTCTCCTCGATGGACTGCGAGTACGTGGCTCCGGGCGAGGTGGCGACCATCAATGGCGACTACCTCCTCTCTTACGACAACAACCCGATGGTAATAACTATGCCCGACGGCACGGAGGTGACCGAGTTCAAGAGCCTCTCGCAGACTTCTGTCTCGTTCGTCGTCCCCGACGGATGTGAAGAGAGCGGACAGATAACCATCAAGACCAAGTACGGCACGACCAAGTCGACGAAGTTCAACTTCAACGACAAGCGCAACATCATGGCCGACTTCGATGCCGGCAATGGCGTAAGCTCGAACGGCATCGTGCCGCAGGGATGGAACATTGCGGCCACCTACTCAAGCGAGGGCGGCCTCCCCGGTTGCGGAGAATATGCGCAGCTTGGCGACGGGAAGACTACCACCGATGGCGGCTGGATTGAGAGCTTCAAGCTCCCGTTCTGGGCTGGCAACTGGAACGGCGACCCGATGAGCATAGAGCCGGGCAACGCAGGCTGCCCGTTCTGCAACTTCATCGACTTCACCGACTTCAAGAACATGGCGGTCAAGTTCGAGCTCTACATTCCGAAAGCCAACCCGTGGTCGGCCGGCGCGATGCAGCTCGTCTTCACCAACGCCAAGACGGCGGCTAACGACTCTTGGCAGAACAACACTTACATCCAGCCTGACAACAAGCTCTGCCGCGGCCTCTACCGCCCGTGGGAGCAGACTGGCAGCTTCGACACTGGCGACAAGTGGATCACCGTCACGGTGCCCATCTCTGAGTTCATCTACAACGCCGATGGCACCAAGGGCGAGAAGGCTCTTGAGAGCGCGGATGACTTCGCCACATTCGTACTGTGGCCGTGGAGCGGCGGCGTAGAGGGCACGGAGTGTTCGCCAATCTTCAGGATTGACAACATCCGCGCGGTACCCTACAAGTAGTAAAGACAGGACAGGCGGCGGGAGGCAGCGACAGAACGCTCCCTCCCGCGCCGCCGGGTCCTTTCGGGAAAAAGACGTAAGACTTAAAGCATTTTAAGCAACTATGAAGCTTTACAAGAAAAATATAGCCATGCTGATGGCCGGCCTCCTGGCCCTGTCGAGCGGCGCCCTCGTCACCTCGTGCGACGATGACGACGACTACGACACCAATCAGTTCTCCAATGGCGGCGTAAGCCTCACGGCGGCCTCTCTCCAGGTCACCCGTGGCGCATATATGACATTCAAGGGCACTAACCTTGACAGGGTGACGAGCGTAGAGTTCCCCGGCGGCGTATCGTCCACACCCGAGGTTGTCGACGAGCACACCATCAAGGCACTTGTGCCGGAGGGCGCTGAGCCTGGCACTGTCAAGCTCATCTACAACGGCGGCGAGCTCGAGACCAAGGCCATAGCCTTCACTGAGCCGATAACATTCGACGACTTCACTCCGAAAGAGGTGACGGCCGGCGACGAGATATCCATCTCGGGTACTTACCTCACCTACATCGAGTTCGTCCAGTTCGCGACGGGCGAGAACGTGGAGATTAAGAACACCAACCGGACGGAGCTTAAGCTCACAGTACCTGTCGACGCATCGACCGGCAAGTTCAACCTCGGCTACTACTCAGTAGACGGCAAGGACACCGTAGAGACCCTCCTCGAGTCCGCCGAGATCCTGAAAGTGGCCGAGCCGAGCGAGTTGAAGATAACCACCCCCACCGTCAAGGCTGGTCAGGATGTGGAGATCACCGGTAAGCTGCTGCGCCTCGTGGAGTACGTATCGTTCAACGGCGCTGACACTATGATTAACGTGGCAGCGGCCGACCCGACGAAGGATCGCGAGAGCATCAAGGTGGCACTGCCCGCCAAGGCTAAGGACGGCGACGTGACGCTGACCCTCTTCTCTGGTCTCGAGTTTGTGGCCGGACAGGTGAAGACCGTCGTCCCGACAGCTGCCATCAAGGACAAGAAGGACAGCTATGGCGTTGGCGACATCGTGACCATCGAGGGCGAGAACCTCGACCTCATCGTGAGTGGCTACCTCAACGGCACTGATGCGGACTCCCCGGCCACGTTCGAGGTCAAAGACGGCAATATCCTGCTCAACGTGACCAAGGCCGCCAAGAGTGGCGACATCACCCTCGTCCTCGCCAACGGCGAGAGCATCACGGTCGAGGGATTTGTGACGACCAAGCCTGTGTTTACATTCCCGGCATCGGCTACTCCGCTGGACAAGCTCTCCATTGAGTCGACCCTGGGCGAGCGCGTGGTGAAGTTCACGTTCGGATCTGTTGAGGCAGAGGCTACCAAGACTGAGAATGGCTTCTATGTGCAAGTACCGCTCGAAGCTGAGAACGGCAAGCTCACCTACACGATGGACAATGGCGAGGAAGTGACCGTCAACGACAACTTCACAGTGTCGACCTACACATTCTGCGCCGTCACCGAGTTTGACGCAGAGCAAACTATAATCGGCAACCTGCTCAAGTGTACTGTCAAGAATGGCCAATCGCTTACGTCTGTCAAGCTCAATGGTGATAAGACGACGTTCATTCTTCAGGGGACGACTCTCTTCGTCAATGTTGGCACTATTGTTGGCAAGCAACGTATGACTCTCGTTTCGGGCGAAGGCGATGACGCCGTTGAGGTCGAGTACATCGTCAAGGTACAAGGTGCTGGCAAGGTAGAGACTCTCGTCTACACGGATCCGGTTGAGGTGAAAGATTGGGGTGGTGTAAACCTCCCAGTCAGCTTCCCCGTTGACGAGATGCCTGATGGCTTTGTCATCCGCATACACATCGCAAGTGCAGGTTCTGACCTACAAGTGATGGACGGTTACTGGGGTATGTGTTCAAGTTGGTCGATTAGTGATGACAGCAAGAAAAACAACTGCCCGATTAGCCAGAAGACTATGCAGGAGGCTATCGATGCCGGCACTGGCTATGTTGAGTTCGACCCGTTCAACTACACCGACGCGAGCGGCAATTCAGGGCGCTTCTTCTGGGATGAGAACGGCAAAAAGTGGTGGGACGGCTCTATGATGTTCAACGCCGACGGCGTAATCATATCGTCCATCGGCTACGTAGTCGACTACTCTGCTCCGACCGCGATTTGGACTGGCGAGTTCAATAACGCAGGTTGGGCTGGCAATCAGGACCTCGCATGGGGTGGATATGACTGGAGCCTTGTAGACGCAGGTCAGACTCTCTACTTCGATGTCAAGAAAGTCAATGCTGGCAGCTGGGGCTGCATTTCGCTCCGTCATGGTAACAACTGGGGCGCACTGGTTGATGCCCCGGGTCAGTACGATGTTGCCGACGCTGATGACACATCTACCATCGAGTTCACCCTCACACAGGCCGCAATCGACGACCTCGTAGCGAATGGCGGTCTCGTCATCACTGGTGACAACCTCATCCTGACCAAAGTCGCTATTAAATAGCGGCACACAGTTATAATTTGCTAATACCGCGGGCGCAAGACTCGCAACGCCTTGCGCCCGCGGCTTATATTTAAACTCTGAGATAATATGAATAAATGTTATAAAAATATAAAAATGGGGGGGTAATTTCCCTTACCGCTGTCGCGACTCTGGCATTTAACGCCTGCGACGACGACCTCGACAACAACGCCCCGACAGTGGGCATCCCCAGCCTTACGCAGGCTACACACAACGGCATCACCGTGAAGACCAACGCCGACGCCTCGTTCGCATTCGACATCAGCAGGGCGGACGCCGACACCATCACAATCGACTTCGACAAGCCAGTCTTCTTCACCGACTTGGACCTTGACAAAGTGACCACCACCAACGGGGCGACAGTCACGAGCATAAACGCAGGAGGCGCAGGCAGCAAGACGCTCACAATGCTCATCAACATCCCCGACCTCGGCAAAGAATATGAGTTCGGCATCCCCGCAGCGGTCATCACCAACGGTCAGCTCAAAGGAATTGAGAAAGACATAAAAGTAAGCCTCAGACCCGCTACCACTCCCGCAATAGCGGACAAGCCCGTCATAGCCACACAGGCCGAGGCGATCAACCTTTACAACTTCCTCAGAGAGAACTACGGCAAGAAGACCATCAGCGGAATGATGGCCAAGGTCGCTTGGAACACTGACTACGCCGACAGCGTAGGCGACCGCTTTGGCAAGACTCCCCTCATCAACGGCTTCGACTACATCCACCTCTACGCCGAGAAGGACAAGTGGATCGACTACACGGACATCACACCCGTGAAGAACTGGGCGGCCAAAGGCGGAATTGCCGCAATGACATGGCACTGGATGGTCCCGCAGTCGCCCTACTACACCGACAAGGATCTGACAATCACGACTGAGCAGATTGATCTCAGCAAGGTCAAGAGTGGCGACTACCTCAGCTTCGACGTCGTGATAGCCGACAAGAAAGACGAGGGCAAATACTCCATAAAATATGCCGACGGCACCGAGATTAAATGGCTGAAGGATATCAAGTTCACTGAGAATAAGCTAAACCTCGAAATCGCAGACTCAACCCTCACCGAGGCTAAGAGCCGCGGCGGCTTAACCATCAGCGGCAGTGACTTCCGCATCACCAACGTTACCGCGACGGGCAATAACCTCCGCATGACGCAGGAGCAGCTCAAAGAGGCGTATGACAACATCCCCACGAGCGGCCAAAACTGCTCAATGACCTACCAGCCCAGCTCAAGTTTCAAGGCTTCAAGGATCTTTGACGCCACGGGCGCAGTCTGCGACTCCACGTGGGAGGGCTACGTCTACAAGCGAGGGATAGAGACCGTCATCGAGCGCCTCACCCTCCTGAAAGACGCCGGCATACCAGTACTCTGGCGCCCGTTCCACGAGGCCGCGGGCCAGTGGTTCTGGTGGGGCGAGGACGCCACGACCTTCAAGAGGTTGTGGGTCGACATGTTCAACCGCTTCAAAGACGCCGGGCTTGACAACCTGATATGGGTATGGACGAGCCAGGTAAGCGACATAAGCCAGTGGTACCCCGGCGACGAATACGTCGACATCATCGGAGTCGACATCTACGGCGGCACGGCCAAGGACGCACAGAGCGAAAACCTCTCCGAGCCGAGCTACGACTACATAAAACTGAGCCAGACGGGCAAGATGCTGACCCTCAGCGAGGGTGGATACAACTCCAGCAACATGAGCAGGGTGGCCAAGATATCCGCCCAGATGAATGCCAGCATAAACTGGAGCTGGTTCATGCCCTGGTACGACGACTCGAAGTCGAAGAAAGAAGAGCATCACGCCGACGACGCATGGTGGACAGACGCCATAAACTCCGGCAATGTCCTTTGGCTGGGCGACTACACTAAGTAGCCCCTAAACAAGACTGGCGGAAAGACGGCCAATCCCCGCCCGACAGCAGTGTCGGGCGGGGATTTTTATTTCCGGCCGCAAAAGGAGGGGGATGCGATTGGTAGGATGACTTCAACTGCTTGTACGAAACGAGCATCGGAATCGTTTAAACGGCTTTTTAAACTATATTTACAAACATCTTAAAGACGAACAATCATGAGACTGATTTCAAGACTTATCCTACTTATCGCGCCCATAGCTCTGATGTCATGCGGCGACGACGGCGGCTCAAGCTCAGCGCCCGAGGCCGCCACCCTCAAGTCATCCATCCCCGCAAGCGGGGCGAAAGACGTGGCCGTAAGCACACGGACGATAGAGCTGACTTTCACGCAGGAGGTCAACTTCGCCTCGGGCAAGCAGGCTGAGTTCGCCGGCAAGCAGTATGGCCTGACGAGCTTCGCCAAGAGCCAAAGCACGATGACTTTCACCTTCGACACTCAGCTCAAGCGCGGCGAGACATACACGCTGTCAGTCCCCGCGGGCTTCTTCACCACGAAGGACGGCGGAGCCGAGGTCGCGGCATTCTCCGTGACGTTCTCCACCCCCGAGGCCAGCGCGGTGAACACCGACGGCATCGAAAAGGCTCTCGTGACCGAGGACGCCCTGCCCGCCGCGAAAAAGGTCTACGACTACCTCCTCAGCACTTATGGTTCCAAGACGCTCAGCAGCACCATTGCCAACGTCGACTGGAACCTCGACGAGGCCGAGATGGTGAAGGCCGCCACGGGCAAATATCCCGCCATCGCGACCGTCGACTACCTCCACTTCTACACCCTCTACGACGACGCGGCCCGCAACCCCTACAAGGGCGGCTGGAAAGTGCCCTACGACGACATCTCGCAGCTGAGCGGCTGGTGGACCGACGGCGGCATCGTCTCCGCCTGCTGGCACTGGAACGTCCCCAACAAGGAGGCCGAGAAATATGGGAAAGACGACTACACCTGCACCCCGGGCGACGGGACAAAGAACTCCAGCGGTAACATGACCACCGTCTTCAGCCCCAAGAACATCTTCGTCGAGGGCACGTGGGAGCAGAAGATAGCCGATGAGGACCTCGCCCTCATAGCGAGCCTGCTCAAGAAACTCCAGGAGGCGGGCATCCCCGTCATCTGGCGTCCGCTCCACGAGGCCGCGGGCAACGCGCCGTCCGGGCAATCGGCCTGGTTCTGGTGGGGCGCCGACGGGGCCGAGACCTACGTCAAGCTCTGGCGCAAGATGTTCGACTACTTCAAGGCCGAGGGACTCAACAACCTCATCTGGGTATGGACCACCCAGACGGGCTACGGCTACGACGAGAGCAAGGGCATCCTGAGCGACAAGGACTGGTACCCGGGCGACGAGTATGTCGACTTTGTCGGCCGCGACGAGTATACCAAGACGGCCGACCAGAGCGTGGAGGAGTTCGAGGCCATAAGGGCCGCCTTCCCCAGGAAGATGGTGACCCTCTCGGAGTGCGGCAGCGTGGCCAAGCTCTCGGAGCAGACGGCCAAGGGCGCCCTTTGGAGCTGGGCAATGCCGTGGTATGACTACGACGCCGACAACAAAGCCAAGAGCCTCGACAACCACCAGCACGCCAACACCGCCTGGTGGAAGGACGCCATGAGCTGCGAGAACGTCATCTCGCGCGACGACCTGCCGTCGTTCACGAAGTTCCAATAGGCAGCCTCAGGCCATAGCGAAAAGCACAGTATAGCCCCCTCCTCCCGCCCCGGCACAGGGCGGGAGGAGGGGAATTCTTTTTCCTCCACGATAACTATTTTCCCCGCCGCCACACCTCTTAATGTAGTGTCGCCGGCGCAAGGCGGATAGGCAAAAATGATTGGAGCAATGTTAAAAAAATACTATCTTAGCGTCGATTGGCCGCAGAGCCTAACTACAAACTCGCACAAAATGAAAACCACGACTGTCAGCCGTGAGATAACGGCGCTCAACGAAAAAACGGACTCCATCCTTATTTTCGACAGGCAGAAAAAGGACTTCAAATACCCACTTCACTTCCACCCCGAGTACGAGCTCAACTACCTCTTCAACGCCGATGGGGCTGAGCGTCTTGTGGGCGACAGCGTGGAGTACATAGGCCATCAGGAGCTGTGCCTCGTGGGGCCCAACCTTTACCACGCGTGGAAAGAGGGCAAGAGCGCGCCCGACACCGACAAACGCGAGGTGACGCTCCAGTTCCTCGCCAACCTCTTCCCCGAGGAGCTCACCTGCAAAGACGTGTATAAGAACATCGGCCGGATGCTCAAGCGGAGCGAAAGCGGCCTCCTCTTCAGCGCCGCCACGGCCGAGGCCGCCGAGCCCATGCTCACAGCCATCAGCAGGGCGCAGGGCTTCGACGTGTACATAGAGTTCCTCAAGCTGCTCGAGTTCCTCGCCACATCGCCCGACCAGAGGATTTTGGCCAGCAACACGTTCCAGTCTGCCACAACGGCCACCACCGACAACAGGATCGAGAAAGTACACGACTTCATCGTGGCGCACTACAAGGACAAGATAACGCTTGGCGACGCCGCAGACATCCTCAACATGAGCCCCGTCTCCGTCACGCGGCTCATCAAGCAGCGGACAGGTAAGAGCTTCATCGACTTCCTCAACGAGATCCGCATTGGCTTCGCCGCGCGGCAGATGGTGGATTCCGACATGAGCATTAGCGAGATCTGCTTCTCGAACGGCTTCAACAACATCTCGAACTTCAACCGCACTTTCCGCAAGAAGCAAGGACTGACCCCTACCGAATTCAGGGCCAAGTTCATAGGCAAGAAGAAAGTCCTTTAGCCCGACTGCATCACTCTTCACACAATGCATATGACGATGAAACAGATATTCGCGGCCCTTGCCGCGGCCGCCGCCCTCACCTCATGCCACGTCAGCCCGCGCCAGACTGTAAGCCTGGACGGCCAGTGGGACACCGAGCTCGGCAAGGTGCGCCTGCCAGGCACCACCGACGAGGCCGGCATAGGCGACACTCTGTCGGACCTCAGCAACGACAGCCAGCTCGGCCGCCGCCACAGTCTCTGCCGCCCCCTGACCTACACGGGCAGCATTATCATCCCCGCCTCAATGGACGGCAAGCACGTCGAGGTCTTCATTGAGCGGACGAAGCCCAGCACCCTGTGGCTCGACGGCGACAGCATCGGCAGCCAGACGCACCTCCAGACGCCGCACGTCTACGACATCAGCGGCGTCCGCGCCGGCCGCCACACCATCCGCCTGCGCATCGACAACAGCTGGCAGGACGAGACGGGCGACGGTGCGCTGCCCCCCGCCATTGCCGGCAGCCACGCCGTCACCGAGGCCACGCAGACCAACTGGAACGGCGCCGTGGGCGAGATAAGCCTGCGCAGCGCGCCTCTCACCCACATCAGCCACCTGACCACCACGACGCTGATCGACACCACAACCATCAGGCGCGACGACGACGGAGTCCTCCGTGCCGACACGTCGACGCTGCGGATTGACATTGAGATATGCGCATCGAAGGCGGCGCGCGTGTCAATTGACGCCAAGTGCGTCCCCCACCCCATGTCCACCGCCGCCGCCATAGCCAACACCGCCACCACCACCCAGGTCGACCTGAAGAAGGGCGTCAACAAGGCGACGATAGAGATGGCCATCGAGGGCGCGGCACTATGGAGCGAGTGGCAACCATCGCTCTACGATGTCGACGTGACCCTCGACAGCCCCGACGGCGTGGACAAGATGCGCGAGACGATAGGCTTCCGCACCTTCGAGGCCCGCGGCACACAGTTCACTATAAACGGCGAGACGACTTTCCTCCGCGGCAAGCACGACGCATGCGTCTTCCCCCTGACGGGCTACGCCCCCATGGACAAGGCCAGCTGGGCCAAGGTGTTCGCCACGGCCAAGGAGTACGGCATCAACCACTATCGCTTCCACTCGTGGTGCCCGCCCGAGGCGGCTTTCGAGGCGGCCGACGAGGCCGGCATCTACCTCCAGCCCGAGCTGCCCTTCTGGGGCGAGATTAAGCCAAGCGGGACCGACGAGGCCACGCGCCGACTCAACAACTTCCTCTTCGACGAGGGGCTTCGCATCGTCCGCCAATATGGCAACCACGCGTCGTTCGTCATGATGAGCCTGGGCAACGAGCTGGGCGGCGACACCGCAGTCATGCGCCAGATGATAGACGGACTGCGCAAAGCCGACCCGCGGCACCTCTACGCCTCGGGCAGCAACAACTTCCTCGGCTGGATGGCCACCGTGGCGGGCGAGGACTTCCTCGTGACGTGCCGCACGGGCTGGAGCGAGAAGCCTTTCGGCGCGCACGTGAGGGCATCGTTCTCTCTGGCCGACGCAGAGGATCTGGGCATCCTGAACGGAACATATCCCAACACGCGGATGACGTTCGCCGATGCCGCGGCCAGAGTCCGCGTGCCTATCGTGGGGCATGAGACTGGCCAGTATCAGGTATACCCCGATTTTAGCGAGATAAAGAAGTACACGGGCGTCCTCCGCCCCCTGAGCCTCGAGAATTTCCGCCTTTCGCTCGGCCGCACGTTCACCGACTGCGACGTGGACAGCCTCTCGGCGGTGTTCCGCAAGGCGTCGGGCGCGCTCTCAGCCCTGTGCTACAAGGCCGACATCGAGATGAACCTCCGTACGCCTGGCTTCGGCGGGTTCCAGCTGCTCGACCTTCAGGACTATCCGGGGCAGGGTTCGGCCCTCGTGGGCATGCTCGACGCTTTCATGGACAGCAAGGGGATCGTCACTCCCGAGGAGTGGCGCGGCTTCTGCTCGCCACTCGTGCCTCTCGCGCTTATGGACAAGTACACGTTCACCACGGACGAAGGCTTCAAGGCCGACGTGGCCCTGGCCAACTACTCCGAGGCGGGCATCGCGGGCGACACGTTGCGCTGGGTCATAACGTCGGGCGGCGGCAAGCGCATGGCCTCGGGCTGCTTCAAGGCGGCCGCTCCGGCGGGCAAAGTGACCACCACTGGCTCCATTGTGGCAAGGCTCGACGGCATCGGCAAGCCGACTCAACTGAGGCTGACGCTCTCCATCGGCGGGGCGAGGAACTCCTACAACATCTGGGCATACCCCGACAAGAATGAGGCTGCGGGCGGCAAGGGCCTCATCCGGTCGTCGCAGCTGACCGACGCCATCCTCGCCAAGGTGGAGATGGGGGCGACGCTCCTGCTCACTCCCGACCACCGGCAGATTGAGGGGCAGAGCGTGGGCGGGATGTTCATCCCCGACTATTGGAACTACGCCATGTTCAAGACCATAAGCGAGAACAACGGCAAACCCGTCTCGGCCGGGACTCTGGGCTACCTGATCGACAACGGCAAAGCCCTCTTCGACGAGTTTCCTTCCGAGAGCCACGCCGACTTCCAGTGGTGGGACATAATGCGCCACAGCCGCCCCCTCATCCTCGACGGCACGCCCTCCTCACTCCACCCCGAGGTGGCGGCCATCGACAACGTCAACCGCAACCACAAGCTCGGCGTCGTGTTCGGGGTTAAGATAGGGCTGGGCAAGGTGCTCGTGTGCATGACGGACTTGCAGGCCGTGAAAGGTCACCCCGAAGGCAGGCAATGGGCGAGGGCCTTGGAGGCATACGCCGCGTCGGCCAATTTCCACCCCACCTACATCGCCTCGGGCGCTGAGCTGCGCAACCTGCTGAGCCGCAAGATTGAGGAGCAGGACATCGAGGGCGTGAAGAACATATCCGACTACAAGGAGTTGAAATAGCGCCGGCCTCAGTATTGGCACGGTTGCCATAAAGCCCCGGGGGTGCGAGAAACTGTGCGCCTCCGGGGCTTATTGCGTCTTATGAGACGCTCGGAAGGTGCAAAAACGTGGAAGAAGAAGCTCTGAATGTTGTTTTGTAAAAAAAATACACATTTTTGCAAACGTTTGAATGAACAAACGATATACCACAAGAACGATAATATGAAGAGTCAACTTACAGCGTTGTGCGCTTTAGCCCTGACAGCCACGGTGGCTGAGGCGAAAGTGAGCATAACGGAGAGCAACGGATGGTTCGAGTCGGCCTACGTGAAATGGACAAACGATTTGACAACCTACGCGGGCTACAATGTCTACTACAAGGCGAGCGGCGCGGCCGACTACACCAAGCTCGACAAGGAGCTCGTCCGCAACTACCAGACCTACGGCCGGGCCGACGTGGTGGGCATAAAGGCGGGCAAGTACGTGATGAAGGTCGTCCCCGTCAAGAGCGACGGCACTGAGGACACCGCCGAGGCCGCCGAGACGGGCGAGCTCACCGCCACGGCTCACGACCGCACGGGCTTCGCCTTCAGCGCGATGACGGAGGGCGTGACGAGCAAGGCGGGCGTTAAGTTCAACGCAGCCGACGGGCTTGGAGCCTATAAGCTCGACGGCACACTGAAAGACGACGCGCGCGTGGTCTACGTCAACGCCAACAACGCCAAGACGGTGTCGCTCGGCATCTCCGACGGCAAGAAAGAGGTAACGTACACCGGCCTCCAGCAGATCATCTACGGCTATCAGAAGGGCGCGGACGCGCGCCCCCTCGATATCAGGATTGTCGGCACTATTAAGGACACGGATTGCGACAAGTTCCTCAGCTCGGCCGAGGGCATCCAGATTAAGGGCGCAAACGCCTATATGCCCATCAACATTACGATAGAGGGCATTGGCGACGACGCTACCATTTGGGGCTTCGGCTTCCTCCTGCGCAGCGTAAGCTCCGTCGAGCTGCGCAACTTCGGTATCATGCTCTGCATGGACGACTGCATCTCGATAGACACGAAGAATGAGCATATCTGGGTCCACAACATCGACCTCTTCTACGGCAACACGGGCGGCGACGCCGACCAGGCCAAGGGCGACGGCACCATCGACCTCAAGGGCAACTCGAAGTACCTCACCTTCAGCTACAACCATCTCTACGACAGCGGCAAGGCGAGCCTCTGCGGCATGAAGAGCGAGAGCGGGCCTAACTACATAACCTACCACCACAACTGGTTCGACCACTCCGACAGCCGCCACCCGCGCATCCGCACCATGAGCGTCCACGTCTACAACAACTACTTCGACGGCAACGCCAAGTACGGCGTTGGCATGACAATGGGCGGCTCGGCCTTCGTCGAGGCCAACTACTTCCGCAATTGCAAATACCCCATGCTCATCTCGAAACAGGGCACCGACGCCGAGGGCGACGGCACGTTCAGCGGCGAGAATGGCGGAGTGATTAAGGCCTTCAACAATACCATTAAGGGAGCTAAGAAGGTGACCTACTACGCCAAGGACAACACTAACTTCGACGCCTACGAGGCCGCGAGCCGCGACGAGCAGGTGCCAAGCTCAGTTAAGGCTCTCGCGGGCGGCACATCCTACGACAACTTCGACACCAACAGCTCCGTAATGTACTCCTGCACGCCCGACGACCCGGCCTCTGTCCCCGCCACCGTCATGGGCTGGCTCGGCGCAGGCCGCATGGGCCACGGCGACTTCAAGTGGCAGTTCGACAACAAGACGCAGGACGAGAACTACTCCGTCATTGCCGAGCTGAAGGCTGAGCTCAAGAGCTACAAGTCGTCCATCTACGACTTCTATGACGGCACGGTGAACGCCAACTACGGCGAGTTCACCGGCTCGGGCGGCGACCCCGAGAAGCACGAGGACTTCACCCCGACGTGGAGCGGGGCCGACTCCAGCGACGACGATGACGACCTGACCATTGCCAAGAGGTGGGACTTCACCAAGTGGAGCTCCGAGAGCCAGGCCACCCTCACGAGCAGCTGGGAGCAAAAGAGCGACAAGACTGACCGCTATACGCTGACTCTGACTAAGGATGCCGCCCAGAGCATCGGCCTCGCCGAGACCGAAGGCATCACCTTCAGCGGCAGCAACATCATGGTCAGCTTCGACAGCGGCAAAGGCTGCTACATCCAGGGCTCGATGACTTTCCACGTCGCCGTGAGCGAGGGCGACGTCGTGAGCGTGGTATTCGCCAACACTGGCGGCAAGAACGGCTCGCGCGACCTCCTGATGAACGGCGAGACGGTGGCATCGTCATCCAACACGACAAAAGTCACAGGCCAGTACACCATCCCCGCCGGCGTCAGCGAGCTGACCATAGCCGGCTCGGCAAGCCTCAACTTCTACGGCATAACCATTGCTAACGAGACAGGCAGCGGCGATGACGACGACCCGAATGCGACGAAGGAGGTGCAGGCGGCCGAAGTGGCACGCACGGAGTACTACACCCTTGGCGGCGCACGCATAGCCAAGCCCACGCGCGGAGTGAACATCGTCCGCACGGTCTACACCGACGGCAGCGTCAAGTCGCGCAAGATTATGACGCGATAGCCCCCTGGCCTAAAAAAACGACATAGCCCCCGGCGGAACGGTGTTCCGTCGGGGGCTATTGACATGCCTTCGAACGGCGGTTAATAAGCATTAAAAGGCCATCCGAATGGCGATTAATGGGTAACTTAGCGACAGATGGACTCTAAGACAAGACAGGCTTTGCCCGGACATGCGGCAGTGCTGGCGGCCAATATTATGTGGGGGCTGATGGCCCCGGTGAGCAAGGAGGCTCTCAACTTTTTCGCCGCGAGCGGGGTGAGCCCCGCCGTCCTGCCCGCCATGCGGATGATAGGGGCCTCGGCCTGCTTCTGGCTGATGTCGCTCTTCACCCGCAAAGAGAGGGTCGCAAGGGCCGACATGCCGCTGCTGCTGCTTGGCGGGCTGCTGAGCGTGGCTTTCAACCAGAACCTTTTCATTTGCGGCATAGCCTTCACGTCGCCCGTCGACGCGTCGGTGGTGACGACGATGCTGCCGATAATCACGATGCTTCTGGCCGCCGCCATCCTGGGAGAGCCGATAACGGGTCTCAAGGCGGGCGGCGTGGCCGTTGGCACTGCCGGCGCCATCCTCCTCGTCATGAGCAACGGCGAGGGGCTGACGTTCGACGCGAGCCACGCCCTTGGCGACGTCATGTGCCTCGGGGCGCAGCTGAGCTTCGCTTTCTACCTCGTCCTGTGCAAAAGGGTCATCGGGAAATATAGCCCCGTGACCCTGATGAAGTGGATGTTCCTCTCCGCCACGGTCGTCACCCTGCCCTTCTCAGGTCCGAGCCTCGCGGACATCGACTACTGCGCCGTGCCGGCCGCCGTATGGGGCGAGGTGGCCTACGTGGTGTTCGTCGGCACTGTCATGACGTTCTTCCTCGTGCCGATAGGCCAAAAACTGCTGCGCCCGACGGTGGTCAGCTCATATAACTACGTGCAGCCCGTCATCTCGGCCATAGCGTCGCTGTGCCTCGGGCTCGCCTCTTTCGGGTGGGTGAAGGGCTTGGCCGTAGCGCTCGTCTTCTGCGGCGTGATGATGGTGAGCCGCTCACGGGCCAAGGATGACGCTAAAGGATGAAAGACTTATGAAGAGAATAATGATACTCGCCGCATGCTTTGCGGCCTCACTGACTGCGGCGGCGCAGACGGCGTACGGCTACGGGACACTGGCCCGCGAGGACAGCCTGATGAACGTGGCCCGAGCCTATGCCGACAACGGCAACTACTCCGAAGCCATAAACACATACTCCCAAATCCCGACCGAGCGGGCGCGCATTGAGCGTACGCAGGCCTACTTGGAGATGGGCAACGTGGTCCGCGCACTGAGCGACGCCAAGCTCATGCGCCGCGACAAAGAGTTCGGCCTGAAGGACGACGCCCTGCTCATTGAGGCCCGCTGCCGCGAGAGGCAAGGCTTCACTGCCGCCGCACGGCGGATGTACCGCCGGCTGACGCGCAACGGCCACGCCGAGGGGATGTACTACTACGCGAGCTATCTCCACACCATCGGCCATCAGGCCAAAGCGTCAGACATCTGCCAGAAGGCGATAAAGTCCGACGGCCGGCTCACCCCCGCCCATGCCCTGCTCGCTGACATCGAGACCGCCCGAGGCCACCGCTACCAGGCTCTCCTGCCCCTCTACACCTACATGCTCACCGCCTCGGACTACGGCCGCGAGGCCGCCGCTGACAAGCTCCTGCGCCTGTGGCGCCGCGGCGGACTGGGCATCGACCTGCTGAAGATGCGCGAGGACGAAGAGCCGTATAGCGAGATGATGGAGAAGACAATCGACTCGCTCATTGTCAGCATACGCCCCGCGGGCGACAAGCCCGCCGACCTCATTGAGGCCATAGCGGCGCGCACCGACAGCCTCCTCTCGGCAATGAGGGACACGGGCGAGGAGAACCTCGACTTCTGGCAAGTGACCTACGCCGACTTCCTCATCGAGGTCCACGCCCGCGGCTACGTGAAGCCCATGACATATTTCATCTTCGAGCCGGCCTATCGCACCGAGTCTCTCACGTGGCTGAGCGAGAACGCCGGCCTCTTCGGGGCTTTCGAGAGCTGGATTAACGCGCGGCTGTAGACAAATCATTGCTATACAATAAAAAAGAGCGCCGCCCGGAGGTATGACTTCCGGGCGGCGCTCTCTGTTCTAAGTGGCCGTCTTGCGTCGGACTGCCGCCTACTGCTTTATGTTCTCCCTCAGCCTGTTGAGGTACTTGCTCATCTCGGCGGAGTCGCGCCGCTTGATTATCTCGAGCAGGTCCTCCATCTGGCTGATGACGTTCTCAACCTTCTCGGGCGTGTAGGGGCTGAAAAGAATCTCAGAGACGAGGTAATCGTCCTCCGAAAGGACACCCTTCGCTATGGCGAGATGCTTGGCGAAGGTGGTGCCTGGGGCGTCGGTCTTCTTCATGCTCGCCGCGAATACCATTGAGGAGACGAACGGTATGGAGAGCGAGTAGGTCATCATCTCGTCGTGCTCCTCGAAAGTGAACTCGTGAAGCTGAAGCCCGAGCGAGCCATAGAGGTCCTTGAAGAAGACGCGACCCAAGTGGTCGCCCTCTGAGATGATGACTGCATGGTTGGCGTGGAGGTCCCTCAGGTTGGCGAACGTGGGGCCGAACATTGGGTGGGTGGAGACGAAAGGACGCCCGCTCCTCTTGTAGAACTCCAGAAGCCCCGTCTTGACCGACGCTATGTCGGACAGCATGCAACGCTCCGACACATAGGGCAGGACGTCCTCAAAAGTCTTGAGCGTGTATTTCAGGGTGACGGCGTTGATGAGAAGCTCGGGGTCGAACTCCCTGATCTCGTCGAACGAGGTGAGCCGCCGCGTGTTGAAGACGTATTGCAGCTTCTTGATGTCGACGTCGTAGACCGCCACGTCGTGGAGGAGGCACATGGTGTCGGCGAGGAAGGCCCCCATCTTTCCGGCACCGACAATGCAAATTCGCATAGATAGGTACGTGAGAAAAGCCTGCGCCATGCGGCGCGGATGACGCCACGGGCGCAGGCCTGTTTTTGTTCTACTTGTTCTTCTCCTCCTTCTGGAGCTTCTGCATCACGAGAGTCTGACGGTTGACGCTCTCCTCGTGGATGGCCTCGTAGAGCTTTACGACGAAGTCGGGATTGAGGTTGTTCTCCTCTGCCACTTTGCGGCGGCTCTGGAGAATCTCGTCGTAGCGGCGGCTTTGGAGCACGGTTATGCCGTTCTCATACTTGTACTTGGCAATCTGCTCCGAGATGCTCATTCGCTTGGCCATAATCTCGACCACCTGCTTGTCGAGGAGGTCAATCTTCTGGCGGAGGTCGTCAATCTCGGTGCGGGGCTTGTCGCCAATCTTGGCCTCGCGGATGACAAGGTCGTTCAGTATCATCTTGAGGTGAGCGGGAGTCACCTGCTGCTTGGCGTCGGACCAAGCCTGGGCGGGGCACTCGTGGCTCTCGATGATGAGGCCGTCGAAGTTGAGGTCCATGGCCTGTTGGCTTACCTCAAGGATGAGGTTCGAGTCGCCAGATATGTGGCTCGGGTCGTTGATGATGGGGAGGTTGGGGATTCGACGATGGAGCTCGATGGCAATCTGCCACTGGGGGTCGTTGCGGTACTTAATCTTCTGGTATACAGAGAACCCGCGGTGGATTACGCCGAGCCTCTTGATGCCTGCCCTGTTGAGACGCTCAAGGGCGCCTATCCACAGCTCAAGGTCAGGGTTGACAGGGTTCTTGACGAGGACGGGCATGTCTGTCCCGCGGAGGGCGTCGGCCACCTCCTGCACGGCGAAGGGGTTGGCCGTGGTGCGCGCGCCCACCCATACCATGTCGATGCCGTACTTGATGGCCTCATAGACGTGCTGAGCCGTGGCCACCTCTACGGCGGTGTACATGCCCGTCTCCTTCTTGACCTTCTGGAGCCATGGCAGACCGACAGAGCCTACGCCCTCGAAAGAGCCTGGCCTCGTACGCGGCTTCCATATGCCGGCGCGGAAAATCTTGATGCCGTTGGCCGCCAGTTCGCGGGCTGTGTTCATCACCTGCTCCTCAGTCTCGGCGCTGCACGGGCCGGCTATCACGAGCGGCCTCTTGCCGTCGACACCCGGAAGGAGGATGGATTCAAGTTCGAGTTGTGCTTCCATTGCTATGTTTTTTTTTTATTTTTTCTTGTGTGAGTAGTTGATTATTGTGGCCGTGGCTATTTCATGGCCTTTATCCGCTTCAATGCCTCCTGGAAGACGGGTACCTTGGCGCAAAGCGAGATGCGCAGGAAACGCTCACCCTGCGAGCCGAAGATGAAGCCGGGCGTGATGAAGACGCCCGTCTGGTTGAGGACCTCGTCGCTCTGCTGCTCGGCGGACTTCCACTTGTCCTCCACCTTGGCCCAGACGAAGAGCCCGCCCTGGGCAGGGTTGTAACGGCACTTGAGCTCGTCCATAATGGCGAACGCGTACTTCTGCCTCTCGCGGTACTCCTTGTTGAGCTCGGCGAACCAGTGGCTGTCGAGTTTCAGCGCCTCTACGGCGGCCAACTGCATCGGACGGAAGACTCCGCTGTCCATGTTGCTCTTGACTCGGAGCACGGTCTCGATGACCTCGCGCGACGATGCCGCCATACCGAAACGCCAGCCCGCCATGTTGTGAGCCTTGCTCATGGAGTTCAGCTCTATGCAGACATCCTTAGCTCCCTCGACGGCAAGGATGGAGATGGGCTTGTCGTTGAGGATGAAGCTGTACGGGTTGTCGTTGCAGATGAGGATCCCGTGCCGGCGGCCGAAGTCGACGAGCTTCTGGTAAAGTTCCATCGTGGCGGGCGCGCCAGTGGGCATGTTGGAGTAGTTAGTCCACATGATTTTGACGCCCTTGAGGTCGAGCCTCTCAAGCTCATCGAAGTCGGGCTGCCAGCCAAGATGCTCGTAGAGCTTATAGGTGACGGTGCGCGCACCGACGAGCTTCGCGACGGACGAGTAGGTCGGGTAGCCCGGGTCGGGTACGAGGACTCCGTCACCCTCGTTGATGAAGGCCATCATGATATGCATAATGCCCTCCTTGGAGCCTATGAGGGGCAGAATCTCATGGTCGGGGTCGAGCGTGACACCATACCATTTCTTGTACCAGTCGGCGTAGCCCTGCCTGAGCTGAGGAATGCCCGTGTAGGGCTGGTAGCCGTGGACGTTGGGCTGCGCGGCGGCCTCGGCGAGCGTCCGAATGACGTTGTCGGCGGGCGGCATGTCGGGACTGCCTATCCCGAGGTTTATGACGTCTACGCCGCTCTTGCGCATGGCATCGAGGCGACGGTTGTTGCGCGAGAAGTAGTACTCCTCGACTTGCGCGGCGCGGTTGGCGGGGGATATAATCATATCGTGATAAGGTAAAAATCAGTGGTTACTAATTGGATGACTCGTTACTTTTCAGCAGTCCGAACTCTGACGTCCGTTCTCGTACTCGCCCAGGATTCGGAGCGTGGCGCACAGCGGGCGTACGGCCGCTATGGCCTGGACGTAGCGCGTATAGTTGGAGAACGAGAGGTCGACGTAGAATATGTACTCCCACTCGTGGCCCACGACGGGGTTGGACTGAATCTTGGTGAGGTTGATGCCGTAGAACGCGAGGACCGTCAGCACCTTTGAGAGGCTGCCCACCTCGCCGGCCTGCGAGATGCTGAAGACCACCGAGGCCCTGTTAATCCTGTTCTGCGCGAGCAGCTCGTCGCGGTCGAAGACTCCACTCTCGTTGACGACGAGGAAGCGCGTGAAGTTCTTCTTGTTGGTCTCGATGCCCCGTCGGAGGATGTTGAGGCCGTAGATGTCGGCCGCTATCTCTGGAGCTATGGCAGCGACATCGCGCAGTCCCTTGGCGGCCACGTCCTTGGCGGAAAGGGCCGTGTCCTCGCTCTCTATGAGGCGGATGTTGGGGTAGTTTGCGAAGAAAGCCTTGCACTGGGCGAGAGCCATGGGGTGGCTATGGACCTCGCGGATGTCGGTGATGTCGACACCCGGCAGGGCCATGAGGTTGTGGCGGATGCGGAGCTTGTACTCGCCGATGACCTCAAGCCCGGAGTCCTTCAGGAGGGTGTAGTTGGCATTGATGGAGCCCACGAGCGTATTCTCGATGGCGCAGATGCCATAGAGGTCCTCTTCCTCACGCACGCGGCGGAAAAGCTCCTCGAAGGTAAGGCATGGGACGACCTCGACGTCGAAGTCGCGGAAAAACTCCCTCGCGGCAATCTCATGGTTGGCGCCGCTCACGCCCTGGATGGCCACGCGCCTCTTGGGGCGGCGGACCTTGTCGGCCTTCTGCTGCTCGTCATTGATTTCGGCAATGTCGAGACCCTCGTTTCTGCTGTCGCTACGTTCCACTACGTACAGTGTTTGATGTTTGGGTTTGGGAAAAAATTTGAGGCCCGCCTGAAATCTCAGGTGGGCCTCACTATCTTGTTATCGGACCTTGCGCTTAGATGCGGCAACCACCTGCTCCCCTGCTGTCTGCAAAGAAGTAAAAATAGAAGCCGAAGTAAAATCGCATTGTCTGCATATCTTTTTCATTCTGACAGGGGCAAAGATATGAAAAGAAACGACAACTTGTTCCGCATCTAAAAGAAAAAATACGGCAGCCGTTAAACATATCACACCCGAGCAGAAACGCGTTCAATTACTCGTCCGCACGCCTTTCTCCATGCGCAAGGTTACCACCGCACAAGGGGGTATGCCTAAGCCGCCTTGACCACCAGTTGCCCGGACGACGTGGACACCACGCGCACCTGACGCCCGCGCTCGATGTACGTGCCGTCGGATATGGCATCGAAAACGGCGTCGCCCACGCTCACCTTGCCGCCAGGCCTCAAGTCGGTCACGGCCGTGCCCATGCTCCCAACCATCGCGTCAAGCTCCGTTTTCTCCACTCCCACATACCCCTCGGCGGACTCCTGTGTGGTCTCCAGAGTGAGTCGCGACAGGGCGGATCCCCGACTTGCCTTGAAGACCTTGCGGCCAAGCACGAGGCAGAGGGCCACGGCGAGGACGAGCGAGATGATGACCGTCCAGAGCGATACGGCCACGTCGGCCGAGTCGACACCCTCGAACGAGAGGCCGTCGTTGCCCACGAGGCTCAGCGAGAGGCCGGCCACGGTGCAGACGATGCCCGCTATGCCGGCTATGCCAAAGCCAGGGATGACAAACACCTCGACGGCGAGGAGGCCCACGCCAAGGAGGAACAGCAGCACCTCCCAGTTGGCGGCCAGCCCGTCGATATAGAGCGGGGCGAAGTAGAGCACCGCCGCGCCAATGGAGACGCAGAGCGGGAAGCCCACGCCGGGGGTCTGCAACTCAAAGTAGAGACCGCCGATGATGAGCAGGATGAGTATTCCGCGGAGGCCCGTTGAGAGGAGACCGCCCTTGATGTTGTCGAACGCCGATGGCTCATAGCGCTCCACCACGGCACCCGGCGCCACACGGTCGACCACCTCGGCGACGCTCGTCAGCTGCGCCTCGCAATAGTTGAGGCGCAGGGCCTCGCGGGTCGTCAGGGTCAGGACGTGAGCCGAGTCGACAATGCCGTCGATGGCCACGGCCTCGTCGACCATGGCCTCGGCAATCCTCGGGTCGCGGAGGAAGAGGCGCGTCGTGTCCGCCCCACCCCGCCATGGGTGCGCCTCGGCCGTGGAGCGCATTATGGCACGCATGTAGCTCTGGTACTTGTCGGGCATCTTGGACCCGTCGCCCCCGCTCACGACCGTGCAAGCCCCGATGCTGGCACCCGGGCTCATGAAGATGGAGTCGCACGCCGTGGCTATGAGCGCGCCCGCCGACGCCGCATTGACGTTGATGAACGCGTAGACCGGGATGGGCGACGCGAGGATGGCCGAGCGTATGGAGTCGGCGAAGCTGACCTCGCCCCCGTAGGTGTTCATATCGATTATGACGTGGTCGGCACGCCCATCGGCAGCGGCGCGCAGAGCCTGCGACGTGTGGACCCACGCAGAGCTGCCTATCTCCTCCTTGATGTCGAAGACGAGCACTTTCTGGCGGCCGCCCTCAGCCTTGGCAACGGAGGAGGCCAAGACAAAAATCAGCAGCGTAAGAGCCGCCATTAATTTGGTAATACTGCGCATAGATAAAGTGTTTTACGCAAATATAAACTTTTTTACGAGGCGGACTGGAGCCTCATCTCTTGCTCCTTGCGCCCATCGGCAAAGCAGCAGAAGCAAGCGACGAAGCTCTGCCGGCGCGGCACAATCAGCAGAAAAGATGTCAATAATTTGTAATCAACAGGTGAGTGGTCTAAGTCGGTCAGGATAAAGTCGACAAAGTGGTCAGGAAGGCGTTTTATCACATCCCTACTATCTGCATGGAGCAGACTTCTCCTCCATCTGGGGTCAATGCTCATTCTCAGTCGTTCGGCAAATACGCTTCCTTAATCCTTGCGAGTCCGTCCACTATCTTGTACGCGTTTTTTCTATACTCGTCTATCACGATGTCGTAACCGTTGTCAACCTTGCATACAAGGTTCCAGAACTTACTGCTTATGAGCAACTCATCCTCAGCAAAGAATTGAAGCACACGCCCCTGTTTCCACGGATTGCCTTCACCGTAGCGATTATATGCTGTGGCAAAACAGATCTTTATATTGTCTTCCGAACCGAGAGCGTTAGCAAGAATGCAGAACTGCTCTAACAGGGCCTCTTTTTCGGAGCGTGCTTTCTTATTGTCCAAGTCGCCACCGATTTTTAGTTCGATGAGGTAGTGCATTCCTGTCTCTGGGTCTTTCAAATAGTAGTCGCTTTCATGCCGTTTACTATGGGCGGTCGCATCTTTGCGCTTCTTTACAATTCCCTTATAATCAGATACTGAAGGCTTCCTGTGATTGCCTCCTCTTGTGTTCTTATATAATTCCAGCAGCACGGCAATATAGTCCGCCTGCTCTTGGTATATGACACCCTCAACATGCTGGCTTACATCAAAGTGAAGCGAAGCAATGTTAATGGCTATTTTCTCAAGCATATTGCCAAGACTGCAGTCAAGCGACCGGGCGAGAGCTGAATAGTATTGAATGTCAGCACCAAGGGCTGAAATGAAGACGTTATGTATCTCCATATTAATCGCACCCTCAGGGTCGTCGACTTCGGATATATGCCTATCAGAAAAGCCCGTTGCATAGGCTTCGACGTGAGACCTTACGACAGCGCGTATTGCTTTCTCATTATCAACTGCCATGTTCCGTTTTTACAACATATTCCACAAATGTACTTGTTTTACTTGTCCCACGCACGTACTGGACGACACTCTCGTCGCTATAATAGAATTTATCTCCCCTTTGCGGTCTGTAACACACCCCTTCTGCACACATAAAGCCAAGCGGCCGCGCGGGAGGGGGGAGTAGCCCCCAATCCCGCACGGCCGCCATAGGCTGAGCCTGAAGCCGGGCCCTATTCCGTCGCCCCGCACTCGTCAACCACGGTCGAGTCGAATTTCTTGACCCATACTTTCCCGCTCGTGACGGTCACTTTGGAGTTGTTCGTGAAGACGAGGTTGTCGACAAAGCGCACGTCGATGCCCGTCTTGGCCTTAATCTGGACATTGTCGAGGGTCACGTTCTTTATGTGGCTCTCGGGCCTGCCGACGAGGAAGATGGCGCTGCCGGAGCAGACGTCGGTCGTCTTGACGTTTTTGAGCAGTATGCCGTCGTAGGTGGGCGTGGTGGAGTCGAGCGTGCGCGGGTTGTCCTTATCGTCCTGAGGGTCTTTGCTGTACTTCTTGTCGTAGTAGCAGTCCATGGAGAACGGGTTCTTGACGCCCGTCATGGTGATGTTCGAGAAGGTGAAATCCTCCTCACCGCCGCCGCGGAGCGAGCCGTCGGAGTTGATGCCCGTCTTGAGCCTTACGCCGGCCGTGGTCCCGTCCATCGTTATCTGGTCGAAGATGACATGCTTTATGTTCTTCGTGTAGCTGCCGATGGACGCGCCGTGTCCAGTGCCGAAGGCGCAATCCCAGACGTGGATGTACTGCGCGTCGTTGTCGCACACTACGTTGTCGTCGCCGTTGCTGATGGAGCAATGATAGATGTTGACGTACGGTCCCCAGATGGAGACGCCGTCGGTGTTGTGGGATGCCTTGCCTGCCCCGGCTTCGGAGGCGGGTTCGCTGATGACGACGTCGTGGATGGTGGCGTTGCTGGCCTTGCCGCTATTGCCTATGGTTATGTTGACGCCCGGCGTGTCCTGAATCTTGAAGTTGCGGAGGAGGAAGCGCGCCCCCTGCTCAAAGCGTATCATGGCGCCAGGGTTGAACGTCTCGCCGTTCTCGCGGGCGAGCCACCAACGGGCGCCCTGCCCGTCGATGACGGATGTCTCGCCCTCGCCCTCTATGACGATGTCTGTCTGCTTGCGGTTCTTGCAGCCGATAAAAATCATCTTGGTGTTGGGAGCCTCGCCGTAGGGGAGGAGTTTGAGTGTCGCCCCCGCCATGAGGTGGAGGACGGTCTTGGACTTAATGCCGAGGACCTCCGTCGTGCTGGTCTGCTTACTGCCGAACATCCAAGTGCCGGCGGGGACTATTACCATGCCGCCCGCGTCGGGCACGGCGTCGAGGGCCTTCTGGATGGCGGCCGTGTTGTCCGCCGACTCGGTGGACGCGCCAAAGTCGACGATGTTTAACGTGTTGGCCGATGTTATGGCGGGCAATTGCGGGAGGGAGACGGGCGTCCATCCGTCGGGCGTGCTTTGGGCGTCGAGCTCGGCATCTATGCCGGCAAAAAGGGTGGACTCGTCGTTGCCAGAGTCGTCCTTCTTGTCGCCGGAGTCGTCCGACGGGGTGTCGCCGTCCTTCTTGTCGTCGGGCGTGGCCACTGGGTCGTCGTCGCCCGAGCAGGCTGAGAGGCTCACTGCGCTGGAGGGCAGTAGGCAGAGCGCGAGGATCGCAAGTTTTGCTGTCAGTTGGTTCATTGTGGTATGTATTTTCGAATGTGGTGCTAATATCGTAAAAAAAGGGCTATCTCCAAATTCACCACCGCATACATTTATTGCCTGCTTTGCCCACAATAAAACGGCACGTTCCTCGTTCCCTTTGCAGAGAACAAATAGCCAAAACACTATGGGTACATATGACTTCGAACAGCGGCGATTTCAAGCAAGACGCCAGACGGAAAATGGCACAAAATACATTTCCTACGAGAGGGAGAGCAACAGCGAGTACCAGAGACTCTTGTCTCTTTGCCGAGAGAACGACATTGAAGATCCAAGAAGTTTGAGCTGGTTTATAACCAATAACCGCATCGGCCGTGAGTTTCCTAACCTTGCGGGCGACGTAGAGTTCAGCAACGGCGGCGTGCTTGAGAACGGAATCTCGCCCGCAGTCTACCACGACCTGTGCGTCGATTTAGAGTTTTCACAGTATAGCAAGAACCAGATCCACGTCACGAAGTACACACCGAACTGGATGAAGTATGCGCTGAACAGGTAAGTCGGCCTATCCGCATCATCGCTAAAGACATGGCACGAGGTAATCTTCAACCACCTTTCAAACGCCTTTCAAGCAGCGCGCGCCATCAGAAAATGAGCTTCAGGCCCACTATGACGAAGCCCGGCATGCGCCCCTCGGTCGCCACGTCGACGTGGTCGTCACTCTGATCCGTGACGATGCGGTCGCGACTGTCGGAATGGAGGATGTCGCGCCCCTCGGCGAAGAGAGAGAGATGCTTATGGACACTGAATGAGGCGAAAAGGCCAAGGTCGGCATATTCGACACTTTCACCGCCCGCCCTGTCCGTGACGAAAGAGACGGGAATCTTGACCGTCAGGCGTTTGCCAGGCGAGACGACGACCGGCTGCACGAAGACGGTGCCCGAGCGCCACACGCTCACCGCGCCCGCCACTCCCGTGTCTATCCGCCGCCAACCGCCGCCACAGCCGACCTCGACGTTGACAGGCTTGCGGAACTTGGTCGTAAAGGAGAGGCGCGACTTCACGTCGTCCACGACATTGTCCGCCCGTACGCTCTCATAAAGCTCGGCATCGGACGAATGTGTGCCGGATGCCTTCAGCCTCAGCGACAGAGGAATAGCGAAGCCCTTGCGGAAGTCGACATCGGCATAGGCGAGGAGGTTGTCCTTGCCCGTGGTGACACGCTCCACGGTCACGCCACCGCCCGCAAGGGAACGGTAGTCATTCCCGACAGGATCGGCCTCGGACGAGACTCCGGCCGACAGCGTGCATGAGACATCAGTGAGCGGGTCGAAGAGCATATAGATGAGGGAGAGCGACTGGCTGAGGTGAAGCATCTCGTCCCGCCTCGGGCGGATGGTAAGAGTCCGATAGTCAGTCATCCGCACCGTGGAGGCGAACGGGGCGTTGCCGTCGCGGGCGAGGCTCGTCTCGTAGGCGAGGCTGAGTGAGTTGAGCCGCGAGAGTTCCACCTCAACCGAGGCCTGCGGCAGGAGCCTCCAACCGACCCGCGAGTCATGGCTGCTGACATTGACGGCCTGCGCCCCTACCTCGAATTGGAACTTGCCCTTGGGTTTGATTAGCGAGACGCCAAAGGTTGATGCCGCGCACCGGCCAACGGAACGTGGCGTGCGCAACTCGGCGGCGTCGGACTCGGAGTCGTAGTCAATGCGGTCGAAATCGAACGCGGCAAAGGCCCTCACTTGCAGCTTGCGCCCCACCTTGTTGACAAACGCCGCGCTCGCGCCCGCCATGGTGACATCCGTTCCCACGTCCTGCCCCACACGGCCTACGGCGGCCACGGGCAGCAGCACAGAGTCTGTCGAGAGCGAGGCCGAAGCGTCTCCTCGGTCGGCCAGAGCATAGACCCTGACGGTGAGCAGGCGGCGAGAGCCGATGTTCTGCGTGAGCGAGAGGTCATGCTCGGTGTGGAACGAATGGTCGTCCGCCGCCCATTGTTGCCTGCCGCGGAAGTCGGAGCTCAGTTTGTCATCGGACGAGGCGTAGGCCACGGAACCGCGGTAGGCTACTATGCCCTTGCGGGGCAAGACGTACTTGACGTCGGAATTAAGGTTGGCAATGGTGTTCTCCGCCCGGCTGGACTGACGAAGATTGGACATCGCGTCGGGAAAAGCGAAGAACGTGCGGCGGATGCAGGACTCGCCCTTCGCGGCCTCACGGTTGAAGACGGCATATGAGTTGATTTTCAAGGCCTCGGACGGGTTCCATGCCACATTGGCCGTGACGAGCTGGTCGTCGCGCCGGCGTGTGGACTCGTCGGGCGATAGGTAGGACGCCGTGGAGCCCGAGGGTCTCTCCACCGCCGATGTGCGGCCCGATATGGCCTGGGCGAAGTTCTTGACGCCGCCGCATAGCTCCATATAGTCGATGAGGCTCATGGCCTCCTCGCCCGTGTTGAACGCCTTGGCGTTAAGCCCGAGCAAGGCCTCGTCGCCAATGACGAAGAGGTTGGCCTTGGCACGGTACTTGTCGCGGAACCCGCCCCAAAGCTCGGCGTTGCCCGTAGGGCGGCGGGTGTAGGCGGAGTCGACCCCTATGTTGAGAGCCGTGCCTTTACTTTGAAAGCCGTCGAGCTGGGAATACTCGTTGTAGTTGTTGATAAGCTCCACCTTCGCCACCATGTCGGATGGCATGTTCTTGGTGAGCATATCGTGCCTCTCGCCGGCGAAGTCTTGCCCATTGAGCAGCAGCTTGTCCACCTTCTTGCCGCCAGCGGATACGGTGCCACCCTCGTCGACCTCCACACCCGGCAACTTATCGAGCACCTCGCCAAGGACCTGCTCTGTGCCGTCGACATATTTGGCCACATTATATTTTACCGTGTCGCCCTTCACTACGGCCCCTGGGGCGCGCTTCCTTACGGCCACCTCGGACAAGTCGAACGCCTTGGGCGTCAGCTCAATTCTCAACCCCGTCGCTGGCAAGGAGTTGATGGGCGAGAGTGCCGGCGAGTAGCCAAGGCAGCTGACGCGCAGCAGGCATGGGGCCGAGGGCGCGTTGCGAATGCTGAAACGGCCTTCACTGTCGGTTATGGAGAATGCCGCCACGGCACTGTCGGGCAGCGATAAGGCGACCACATGCGCCCCGGGGACTGGGTTCGCGCCCTTCGCCTCAACGACGCTCCCGCTTAGCGACTGAGCCGCAGCACTGAGCGTCATAAGAAACGCCGTGATAAAAAACAAAGACATGACCCTGAGGTCGATCGGCAATCTGCCCATAGGGTGAAATTTCATAAATGGGAAAAGATGAGGGACTCTCCCCTTTCTTCGGCTTACGGCCTAATTGTTATACTGTGAAAGCTCACTATCAGAAGCTGTTTTGAAATAGGTGAAAATTATTGGTATATGATAGCTTAATTTAT
>JBJEGU010000044.1:0-7331 GCA_051875415.1 Marinilabiliaceae bacterium | reverse complement strand
AGGAGAGCATGGTCTTACGGTCGATAGTAAGCTTGGCGTCGCCCACGATGGCGAACGACTCGCCCGTGGATGTTATGTAGACCTCGGAGATGTTGGAACTCCCCTTAAAGACGCCCCGTGGC
Organism: Marinilabiliaceae bacterium; assembly: GCA_051875415.1. GTDB lineage: Bacteria > Bacteroidota > Bacteroidia > Bacteroidales > Marinilabiliaceae > W3P20-009. Next base: position 7,209 of record JBJEGU010000044.1, on the reverse strand, counting down.
AAATTCTCCAACTTCTCATAGATGGTCAACTTCTGGAGGCCAGTACACGAGGTGAAAGCCGACTCCCCAATGCTGTCGACGCCCTCAGGAATGGTGAGTTCACGGAGGTTCTGAGCGGAATAGAACGCACCTTGAGCGATTTGGCGAGTACCGGCCGGGATCTCATACACATCGCCCTGAAGCATTGAGGGGTAGAGCATAAGGCGGAGACCGCCTTTCGTAAAGAGGACACCGGAGCGAGTCTCGTAATACTGGTTGCCCGAGGCTACGGACACCGTCTCGATAGAGGGGCAATCGGAAAGAGCGGAGTGGGAGAAATACTTCACCTTGGCGGGAATGCTGATGGAGCGCAACGACGTGCATCCGGCGAAAGAGAGGTCGCCCACGGACGTGACGCCCTCAGGGAGCGAGACATCGGTGATAGATGCGCAACCTTGGAAACAGGAGACACCCACTTTCCGAACCTTGGGAGGGATGGGCGCGCTTGTTAGGCTCTTACACCTCATAAAGGCGAAATCGCCAATCTGATCGACATAGGACGGGAGGTCGACACTCTGCAATTTGATGCAATTGGCAAAAGCCGACTTGCCCACACGGTAGACATACCGCGGGACGTTGACAGACTGGAGGTTAATGCACTGAGCGAAGGCATTAGCCCCGATGCTTGTAACGCTGTCGGACAGTATGACCTGTGTAATTTGGGAGGCGAAAGGCGAATAGGTCGCCTGCGACGGCGAAGCGAAGTTATCCATCGGGCCGAAACCGCGTATCTTGAGCACTCCACCTTCAAACTTCCAAAAGAGATGTCGGCCACATGAGCCGAAATTGAGGATATTATCATACACCTTCCCCTTGCGCTTGCGTGCGGCAGCGTCGGCTGGGAAAAGGAAGGAGAGGGATGCGACAGCCAACAGCGCAAGCGCAATCCTTCTGCCCGTAATAGATATAGACCTAAACATAGCGATGTGAAATTAATAAAATATTGCGAGTTACGTCCGCAAACAGAGGCAAATGCAAAATTGCCGAGTCTGCGTTCCACGAGGAAACGAGGCTCAGTCCGCACCAACATTAGCCGGGCTGCCTCAGCCCGCCTCGGGACGGCTGGCGAGACTGGCATCATCATCGTCAGAGGCTTTGGCGTCAGCAGCGGGACGCAAGCCCTCAAGAGCCAGGCTCGGCCTCATAAACATCTCGGCATGAGTCTTTTGAAACCTTTGGAGGATGCAAGCGAGGGCGAAATAGCAGACGACCTGGACCCATATGCACGTAAGCTCGAACGAGACCGAATGGAGGCTTGCGCCGAGTGAGCATAGCTTGAGGTGGGCGTTGAGTCCAAAAGTGGAGGGGAAGAACCAGCTGACGAACTTCCAAACGCCCGAGATGGCAGTCGACGGCCACGACACACCCGACATGAAGAGAAGCGGCACAGACATGAAGACGAAGAGTAGCATTGAGTCTTCGCGCCTATAAATCATAAATGAGCAGACAATGCTGAAGCAGGTGCACGCCAACATGTAAGGCAGGATGAACGCCATCCAATCCCAATAGTGCAGAAGATTGGGCAGGCGGAACCCGCACGTGACGACCACATACATATAGACAGCCATGAGGACGAAGATGGGGAAGATGGCCAAAACCTTGCCGAGGATGATGGCGAGCGGATTGTCGTAGCCTGCTTGCCCCACATAGGCGGCCAAGCCTTTGTTCTTCTCCCTCATTCGCCCCATCGCCATGCCGACTCCGAGAACCATGGCCTGCTGAAGAATAAGCATAAGGATGGGCGGCATGAGGAAAGAGGCGTAGCCGCCCTGGGGATTGTAGAGCTGGACGTGCCGATAGTCGATAGGCGCCTTGGCAATCTCCACCTCGCGGTCCGTCATCTGCTGCGCCATGTCGACAACCTTAATCTCCTTGTTCATATCGAGCGATATGTTGCTGCACGGCAGCAGAATGCTCTTGTAGTAAATCATCGAGCTGACATCGGTGTAGGCTCCGATGCGCGTCTGGCGGCCTTGCTGCAAATCTTTCGAGAAGGAGGACGGGACACGAATGACGCCGTAGACCTCGCCCCTCGCCATAAGGTCCTTAGCTTGCGACAAGTCGGAGCAATGCGCCACCACGGCGGCCTCAGGACTGGCATCGAGACGGCGGATGAAGTCGCGCGAAATGGCGGAGAGGCTCTCGTCGACCACGGCCACCGGCACGTCTCTCGCGACCTCGGTACTGTAGACATAGTAGTAGAGGAGCGGATAGCCGAGCGGCAGTCCTATGATGAAGATTATCACGCCGAGGTCAGAGAACATCTGCTTCAGCTCATTCCACCAGACATTTAAGGTATCGGACAGGATGGTCATAAAACGGTAGAAAGTGTTTCTGCACGTCCTTTTCAAGGCACGTACTTGGTCTCGTTGAACGCCTTGCGGTATCGGCCAATAAGGAGAAACGGGATGGCCAGCATGATGAGCAGGGCAAGGATGGGCTTCCAAGCGTAGACTATCGGGTAGCCATTGAGGCACTGGTTGGCGTAGATGAGGAAATAGTTCCTGAGCGGAAAAATCCACGACACATGCTGAAGGAGTGGCGTCATTGCCGGCACGGGATAAGAGAAGCCCGCCATCGACACCGACAGCACGCCAAGGAGCGCAGCCGACGACATAGACATACGCATCTGCCCGACGAAGACGCCGAAAAGCACTATGCCAAAAGACTGCGCGGCAAGCACGACAAAGAGGCCGAGGGCTATCATCACAGGGATGCCGCACTGGCACGGGTAGTGCATAAACTTATAGAAGTAGACGTCGATGAAGGCGAAGACGAACGTGTAGATGACGGTCTGCGGCAACAGCTTGCCAGTGAGAGCCACGGGGACGGAGCCGCCCGCCAAGTCGTTGAGGAGGTAACGCTGTGTGCCAATCTTCCACTCAAGGCCTATGGTGTAGGTGGTGGTCAGCATGACGAGCAAGATGACTATGCCTGGCATGATGAGGTTGTTGAGCAGGACACCGTAGTTGAGGTAGGGATTGCCGAGCGGGTGGGTCTCAATGACGATGGGTTGCAGAACCCCCATTATCTGGGAGTCGGGGACACCTTTGGCCTGCAACGTTGCTTTGGTCACCGCAAGGCCGGCCATCTCGGAGATGACCTTGAGATCCTTCATCAGCAGGGCGCCGGCGACGTAGTACGAGTCGTTGGTGTAGAACGAAATTTGCGGCTGGCGGCTGCTGAGGGCGGCCTCGGTAGTACCTTCGGGGATGTAGAAAAAGGCGTAGATGTCGCCCCGCTGCATTGCCTCCCTCGCCTCGGAGAACGTGTGGTAACGGTGGTCGAGGCGCGTGGTCTTCATAGCCGAGAGAACCCGTACGATGCTGCGCGTGGTCTGCGTATCGTCCTCGTCGACAAGTCCTGTGGGCATCTGAGACGGCAGCCCGTCGCTCATAAGCGAGGTGAAGAAGACCGTCCCGAAAATGGGGGCTACGAGCATGCAGAAGATTAGCAGCGGCCTGCGTCGGAACGCGGCCACCTCGCGCTTCGCTATGGCGAGCACCCTACGAATCCTATCCTTGCAGGCGGAGAGCATGGCCCTAATCCTCAGACTTGGTTATGATAGCCGACATACCCTCGCGTACTCCCATGGCCTCGGCCTGCGACAGGGGGACGGCCTTTAGCTCGAAAGTCTTGAGGTCGTACTGGTCGAGGGCCTTGGTGGCCTTCCAAATGGCATAGGTGCCGACATCCTTCATCTTAGAGATACGGACGGCAAGGGACTTGTCGAGGGCGGGAATATAGACATTGGTCTCAGTGCCGATAGTGAGCCCCGGGAGGAGATCCTCGCGGACATTGAAAGTAAACCAGACTTTATCGGTCATGGCGACATTGAGCAGAGGCGCCCCGGTGCCGACGAGCTCGCCAATCTCGGGGAAGACTTCCGTCACCTGCCCATCGGCGAGTGCCGTAAGCGTCATCTCGTCGATGTAGGCTGAGACCTCGCTCACTGCGCCTTTGGCACGGTTGACCTGCGCGCGGGCGGCCTCCTTATCCTCCTTCTGGGCGCCATTTACGGCCATATCGTACTGGCTCTTGGCTGCGCGCTCCGTCGCCTTGTAGGCATTGAGCTGCGCGAGAGCCTCGTCATATTTTTGAGCAGTGACGACACTGTCATTGTAGAGGGCGAGGACGCGGTCGTAGGTTTTCTGGGCCACGTCGAGGCCGGCGATGGCCTTCTGCCACATCTCGTAGGCGCTCTGGACTTGCTCGGAGCGTGCGCCCGCATTAGCCTTGTCCTCGACAGCCTGGGCGGCGGCGAGAGCCGCATTGGCCTGACCATATTTTGCCATTATGTCGGGAGCCTCAAGGACGACGAGCGTATCGCCGGCGTGCACGAAGTCACCCTCCTCGACACGAATCTCCTTGACACGGCCTGGCACTTTGCTGCTGACGCGGTAGTCGGTCATCTCGGCCTCGCCCTGGATGGTCTCCACCCTGTCGTGCTGGCAAACGCCGGTGATTATGACCGCCGCGATTATGCAGAGCAGGACAATCGCGAAAACTATTGTTACATTAACCTTCTTTCTCATCTTTCTCAGACCTTTGTGTAAGCATTGGCATTGATTTCGAATGTGCAAAGTACTAAAACAAAGCCGTGCTTAGCAAGCGATAAAGCCCCAATGATTGGAGTTTTGGACGGGAATAATTTCTATTTTTGTTGAATTGGGGACAAAAATGGCATGCTGACCACGCTTCTCAGCAAAAATAAAGGGCATAAAACAAACGGAGACCACACTCATGAACGACGGACTTGACAACATATCTATCGCAAGGATAAAGCAGTTGGACTTTGGCGATGTCAAGGTCTACGGAGACGAGCTTGTGATAGCCAACAAGATTGACCACATAAGCCTCTTCAGCAACCCGTGCAGGATAGACGGCGTGGTGATGTTCCTATGCCTCGATGGCGAGCTGGAGTGCAACGTAGACATGCGCCCATACCGCCTGACGGGCGGCGACATGTTCGTCAACTTCAACAGCAGCACCATACAAGCCCACCCGCGCTCGTCGTTCAGGGCCCTGGCAGCCCTCGTGTCGTACACCTATCTTGACAAGCTACATGTCGACCTCGGCCAGAAGCTCAGCTTCTACATGGGCGTGAGGAGCAACGCCGTGGCCCACCTTAGCGAGGGTGACGTGGCTCAGTTCACAAGCCTGTTCGACCTTATGGAGGACAACATAGGCGACAGCCGCACGGGGCGGGACGGCATAATGGACGGCCTCATCCAGTTGCTCGGCCGGATGATGATACGTGCGGCGCAGGCCAACGGCCAGACGGGCGGGGCTCTGCGCAAGCCGCTGCGCTCGGAGCAGATTTTCGAGCGGTTTATGGAACTCGTGGCGAAATTTCACGGGGCGAAGCGCAGCACGGCATTCTTCGCCGAGGCGATGGGACTGACTCCAAACTACCTTAGCAGCATGGTGAAGACGTGCAGCGGTCGCAGCGCATCGGACTGGATAAACGAGTACACCGTGACCGAGGCTAAGCTCCGCCTCCGCTTTTCGGATATGAGCGTTCAGCAGATTGCAAGCCAGCTCGACTTCCCGTCGCAGTCGGCTTTCGGAAAGTTCTTCAAACAGCACGTCGGGGTCAATCCCAACCAGTTCAGGCGTGACATAGCATAGCGGCACGCCAGGACTCCTTACCGCTTGCGAATGTTTGGGGCGCTGTTGCCCTTACCCTTATCGAACCACGAATTGACGGACGACGACTTGTTGCGCCGCGAGCTGTGGCTGCTGCGCCCGCTCCACGACGACGAGCCAGACGACTTGCGCACCTTGGGCGACTGCGGCTGCTGCGAGCCGACATTGACAGCCCGCCGTGAATTGCCTTGCGGGAGTTCGAAGTCATCGGCTGGTGAGGAACCGTCATCCTCATTGGGCACAGCGCCCTCCTCCTCTGTAACCTGGATGTCGGACTGGAATTCCCAACCATCGTCGGTAAGGACATAGGCGTCGTAGCTGAGGTCGGGCCCGTAAAATTCGGGATGGCCCACCATGAGGCGTTGAGCCGGCTCGAGGTGATCCATCACGATGATGCGCGACTTCTCGTCGTAGCGGATAACCATGCTCGACTTTGCCGAATATTGGAAAATGCGGCGGCGATACGACATCTTAGGGTGGCGGAAGACTTTGGCTCCGAAGACGGGTTTGCCGTCAGAGCCGACCGCCGCGACATCCAGAACGCGTGTCTTGACAGTGGGAGTCGCTCCCTTGTAGCCCACGAGCGCATAGTAGTCAGTCCGGTCGTTGCGGAACTGGATGATGTCGGAATAAATGGCCCCGTACCAGCTCGACGGGGTCAGAATGGCCTGATCGGGCTGCCCTATTTTTGCCGTGGCGTCGGAGAGAGGGAAGAGGCTCGGCACTCCTCGTTTGGGGCGGACGACAATCCAGCCTCCACAGTGTGACGTGAAGTCGAAATGGGAGACCATGTATGTGACCGTACGCAAGCGGCTGTCGGGAGAATCGCAAAACGTAAGTTCGGGGAAGCCGGACAAATCGGCCGCCAAAGTGGCCTTGGCCGACGAGAGGCGGGAGCGGAAAAGAGATTCGGCCGCCTCCTTCTCGCCGTCGGAGAAAGAGACACCGGTCATAATCCGCAAGGCCATTCGCGACGGCACATCGGGTACGGAGAAAAGAGGCTCCCTGCCCTCACGAGCCACAGCGAGCCCTGCAAGCCCGTCACGCTCGAAGGGAATGACGGAGAGGAGCGAATCGGAGGCCCCGGCATCGTCGACGAAGGCGGCGGAACGCCGCAGCCCGTCATCGGGAAATCCGCCCTCGGGCTTACAAAGCCCCGACACGGCGAACCACACGAGCCGGGCCTTGCCTCCGCGCTGCCAGAGCGCAGCCCACGCCACGCAACCTTCATTCAAATCGAAACGCCGCATACACGACGGGCGGAAAGCCGCCACTGACGAATCGGACGCCACGGCGAGGAAACTCTCGACGGCGGCAGCCCAGCGCGGGCCGTCGAACGACAGCTGAGCCGCATCGGCCGACGAGAGGAAACGCTCCGTCATAGCCTCGACGGGCTTGAGACCAGGCCTTTCAAAATCCTGCGACCGAGAGGCGCACGGGACAGAGAGCAGAGCCGCGAGGGCGACTAAAAATTTCCGCATCGGCGTTTTTTCTTCTATTTTTGGACAAATATAGACAAAA
>JBJEGU010000043.1:0-7424 GCA_051875415.1 Marinilabiliaceae bacterium | reverse complement strand
GAGGCTCATGCTGGAGCGATGCCTCCCCGACGTCATGGCGAGGATGGAGGAGCTGTCCATAAAGGACGCCGACGACGACAGATGGTTCAACGGCTTCCTTGACAGGGCGCTACTTGAAGACGAGGCGGAACTCAAAGAAGAAAGTCAGGCTGATAAAGATTAGCCATACGCTCAACAAGAAAACCCCGCCTCTCGGATTAGCCCAGAGGCGGGGAATTTAACAAGAGAAACAATGATTACAATAGAAAAAGCAATAGCGAAAGTAATAGCGTCGCAAGCCGAGGCTATTATAAACGACAGTGAAGACATCCCGGCATGGGATGTTCTCATGCGCACCAAGCAATTCAACGACCAATGGCAGATAGCACTTGAAGGTAAACTTGACGAGTTTGTGAAGAGGAGCGCCTCCTGTCCGATCAAGAACTTTCTGGAAATGTTAGACAAGACCATGGGCGAGATGAGAAAGATAATCCAAAGCGCTCGCGACGGCTCTATGAACCCGTCCCTGCTGCGTATCGCGTTCGGACACATCGTATTCCATGGGTTCGAGGATTACGGAGACACGATAGAGAATGTCGCCAAGATAATATTAATCGACAGCATGAGCGAGAATGAACGTTTAGAATTTATAGACGATGAAGATGCCACACAGATTTGTCAGTGACAAAGAAATCGCCGCCACCCGAAAAGTGTTTGCGATACAAGCCAAAGAGCTGCTGAACTCAATAGACGGCAAAGACGTCGCTAGGTTCAGCTTCGATGCCGAATACCTCGTCAAAAGATGGAGCCCTCTGATAGACTCCACACTGAAAGAGGCACGCCCCGACGTGTTTTCCACATCAGCAAGGCGACTGGCCAAGAACATCGAAATATTCAGAATCCGCTTGAGCTGCATCATTGACGAAGTGGAACGAGGAAAGGTGGATGACGCCAAGATGATAGAGGCCATCGACTGTATTCAAGAGTGGGCCAACCATGACAGGGAGACGATAAAACTCATAAACAGTATCATGACAGGAGCAGGTCAAGCACCCTTCGATTAGCCTCGTCGACCTTGGACTGGTCGCGCCGCACGTATATGTTCGTCACAGAGAGCCCGAAGCTGTGACCGAGGGCCATGCTTATCGTGTCCATGGGGGTGTCTATGGATGCGGCGAGCGTGGCCCACGTGTGGCGAGCCCAGTACCACGACAGGTGGGGGATGAGCTTTGAGAGATGCAGACTCAAAGCGGGCTGCGCCGAACGGACATTAGAGTACCGGAGCGACAAGTCAACAAGCTTGGCGTCCCCACGGTACTTGGAGATAAGCTCCGCCGCCTCAGGCTCGACCTTGATGTCGTACAACCTGTGGGTCTTTGACCTTCGGTAACTAATCCTACCATCCTCGGCGGGCTCGACTGAGAACAAGTCAACAAGATTGATACCGATAAGGTAAAATGACAGCATGAACATGTCACGGGCGTAGGCGGACACGCCACTAAGCCGCATATTCCGTAAGGACTTGAGCTTGGCGAGCGTGAGGCTGCGCTTGCGAGTCTCCTCCCACTTGACACGCAGCCCGCGGAAAGGGTCGCGTGTTATCAAATCCTCATCCATGGCGAGCCTCACGATATGACGGAGCTTGCTCATAAGCAGAGCCGAAGAGTTCGTCGTCATGCCGCGCTTCATCATGTCGTACGCCTTACGCACATACGTCGAGTCAACCTCAGAGATAAGGACATCATCCGCCTCCGGCATATGAGACAAGGCGAGAGCGTATGAACGCTCAGTGGCATGAGCCATAGTCATCGAGGACACCTTGTCCTTCCAAAACTTGGCAAGGGTGAGACCTCGCGAGCCGTCCCAATCACAGATACGCTTCGACATCTCCACAGCCTGCGCGAGAGTGAGACCCTCAAGCTCCTCCTCTATACGGCGGCGTATCATCGTCAGCTTCTCGTTGAACTTCGCCTGACCGCGACCGATGACCTCCCCGCGCACGGAGTCGAACAGCTCCTCGCGGACGAACAGGCCCGTCGACACGAGCCTCGTGCGCCTGCCCACGCAGATGTAAATCTTTATCGGGTACTGGCCGGACTTCGTCTCGCGCCTCTTGTCAAGTTTAAGCTTAGCTATCATGTCAAACTTTCCTCTTTTCCAAATTAACAATCAGAATCCGCACGCGTATGACGGTTTATGCGCGTACAATTCGCGTGCTTTTGCACAAAAATGCACAATCCAAACGGCATTTTAGGCATATGAAATGTTAAAATTGAGAAGAAAAGAAAGCAGAGCAGAAAGTAATTATCTTCATGAGCGGTTGATTAACAAAGAGGTAACATTATTTAACCTCAATTTCGACGAAATCACACGAGCTTTTCCATCCAAATCATATCATACCAACGGCCAAATTTGAAGCCGGAGCGATGGAAATGAGCCACGAGCCTGTAGCCCATCCGCTCGTGGAAACGCATGCTCGCATTCGTAAGATACGGGTCGGCCACCTGGACGTAGGTTATGCACGCGCAGATGCTCCGCACGCCTTGACGGACGAGTGACTCTTCAAGCGCGGCGAGCAACGCGCCTCCCACGCCGCGGCCACGGACATCCTGACGCACATAGATGCTCGTCTCGCATGCGAACTGATAGGCCGCCCTCTCCTTGAAGCGGCCGGCGTAGGCATAGCCAAGGAGCGAGCCGTCGGCCACGCTCTCCGCCACCATGTAGGGGTATGACTCCAGCGTATGGGCTACGCGCCGACGGAACTCATCGACAGAGGGCACGTCGTACTCAAACGTTATGGCAGTCCGCGTGACGTAGGGCGCATAGATAGCCAAAAGCCCTTCCGCATCAGCCACTGTCGCGCTTCGCAACCGGAAATCGTTACAGCTCTTCGCCATGGCCTACCCCCTCCGGGCCTCCTTGTGCCGTTTTTTCCAAAGCTGATAGCTGTTGACGATGTTCTGCCACAGGACATAGGCCCCTGGCGCGACGCACGAAAGCGGGTTGAGGTATGTCTGCGCCATCCATATGGCCAGGACCGTATTCTTCTGGCCAAGCGCCTGCCCCCCGCTTATGCGGTCGCCATAGCGTCCACCAGTGACTTTACCGAATAGGAACTGGGCGGCGCACGCCGCCACGGCCACAAGGGCGAGCGACAGCACGATAAGCATGTCGTCAGAGTCGTCGACAATGCTCTTGGCCGTCTTGCCCATGACAATAGCGAGAGCCAAGGCCCAGATGTAGAACGCGAAACCCGAATGGTCGCGCAGGTAGGCGTGAGCCGACGGCAGCACGAGCCTGAGAGCCTGAGCCAGGATGAACGGGAAGATGAGCAGCGGGAAGACCTTGCCAAGGATGAGCAGGAACGCGTCGCAGAAATCGAGCCCGCCCTGCTGGGCATAGACAAGCGGGAAGACGAGCGGCACATAGACGGCGGCAAGTATATTGTCCATCAGCGTGAAAGTGATGAGCGTCTCGGCCGAGCCGCCAAGCTTATGCGTGATGACGGCCGCCGCAGTGGCCGTAGGGCAGATAAGGCACACCATGGCGCCCTGCGCCATGACGGGCGACAGCGGTGCCAACGCCACATAGGCCGACGACGCGGCCACAAGCTGAAACGCCAGAAGCCACACGTGCCACCTGCGCAACCGGAAGCGCGACGGGTCGACACGGCAGAACGTCAGCAGCAGCTGAGCGAAAATGAGCGACGGGGTAAGATAAGAGTCGACAACCCACACTAAGCCACGCAACGGAAACAGCGCCGGCAAATTGTGAAAAGCGACATAGATAAGGACGCCCGCAAGCATCGCCACAGGCAGTGTCCAATTTCGCAAAAAGGAGATTACACGTTCCACTTACAGAAAAAAAACAGCCCCCACAAAGTCGCGGGACTCACCGCCGCGAAGTTAACGACAGGCGGCCAACGAGGAACGGGTAAGAGTTAAATAGGAGTTGAGATAGAGTTGAATAATATTAAAAGCCCGCGCTTTCACGCAAAAGGGCTATCTGCCCTTCGTTCGCACGAGGTTGTCGACACCGACGGCGAGCATAAGGGAGAACATGGCGTAGACGAGAGCCTTAGCCAAAAGGAGTAATGCGGAAGACAACATATCGCTCAAATTTTTTACGGTCCCCGAGTAGGGCCGATTAGGAACTGACGACGCGTAAGGTTAGGAATGCGGGGGCGGCCGACGCGACCAGCCATATTTCCCCGCTCTGCTTATACACTGTTACGCAAGGGGCTGAAATATGTTATGCCCCGCCCTTCGGTTTTCACACTCCAAGGCGGGCTAAAAGCCGCAAGCATAACGGAATTATGCTATTTTTGTAAGAAACTTACGAAAGACAGCCTACCATGGCGCAGCGCGTCGCCCCCCCCCTCCTGCGGCGTTAAGCACACAAAAAGGAAATGCTACTATGAAGAGCAAAGAAGAGATTGTAGAGAACTGGCTGCCCCGGTACACAGGCCGCAAGCTCGAGGAGTTCCCGCGCTACATATTGCTGACCAACTTCATGAACTACGTCGAGATGTTCGCCGAGACGTACGGCGTGGAGATAAAAGGCGGCAACATGCCCAACGCCATGACCAGGGACGTGGCCATCATAAACTTCGGCATGGGCAGCCCCAACGCCGCCACCATCATGGACCTCCTGACGGCCATAAAGCCCAAGGCCGTGCTCTTCCTCGGCAAGTGCGGCGGCACGAAGAGGAAGAACGAGATAGGCGACTTCATCCTCCCCATAGCCGCCATCCGCGGCGAAGGCACGAGCAACGACTACATGCCGCCCGAGGTGCCGGCCCTGCCCGCCTTCTCGCTCCAGCGCGCCGTGTCCGGTGCCATAAGGGACCACGGCTACGACTACTGGACGGGCACCGTCTACACCACCAACCGACGCGTCTGGGAGCATGACGACAACTTCAAGCGCAAGATCGAGGCCATGCGCTGCATGGCGGTGGATATGGAGACGGCCACGCTCTTCACCGTCGGATTCCATAACGAGATCCCCACAGGCGCGCTCCTCCTCGTGTCCGACCAACCGATGATTCCCGAGGGCGTCAAGACCACCGAGAGCGACAAGAGGGTGACGTCGCAGTTCGTCCGCCCGCATCTCGAGATAGGCATCGACGCGCTGCTCGAGATCGAGGCCTGCGGCAACTCGGTGAAGCACCTGAAATTCTAAACACGCGGACTATCAAGCGGCAAAATAATGGCCTCTCTTTCGCAAGACGACATTCTCAAGGAGATCAAGGGCGGCTCGTTCCGCCCCGTCTACCTGCTCATGGGCGAAGAACCCTACCCCATCGACGTTGTGGCCGACTACATTGAGCAGAACGCCATGCCCGAGGCGGACCGGACGTTCAACCAGAGCGTGGTGTACGGGCGCGACACTACGGGCAAGAAGATAGGAATGGAGTGCGACCAGTACCCCACCTTCGCCAATCGGCGCGTCGTGATCGTCCGCGAGGCCCAGGCCGTGAGCCAGATAGGCGACCTCGAGGCCTACGTCGGCCATTGTCTGCCCTCGACGGTGCTCGTCCTCTGCCATAAGTATAAGACGCTCGACAAGAGGCTGAAGCTCTACAAGGCCATCGAGAAGGCCGGCGGCGCCATAATGGAGACCAAGAAACTCTACGACAACCAGATGCCGCACTGGATCAGCACCTTCGCCACCAAATGCGGCTTCGGTATCGAGGAGCGAGCCGCCGACCTCCTCGCCCAGCACGTGGGCACGAGCATGACCGACGCGGCCAAGGCCATAGAGAAGGTAAGGGCCGCCGTAGGGCCGAGCCTCAAGACCATCACGGTCGACATGGTCGCCCAGAACGTGGGCATAAGCAAAGAGTTCAACGCCTTCGAGCTGCGCAACGCCCTCTTCCGCAAAGACAAGGCCAAGGCCCTGCTCATCGTCAAGGCCATGGGCCAGAACGAGAAGGCATACCCCGTCCAGGCCATCATAGCCGCACTCTACAACGGCTTCGACCACCTCTTCACCTACTGCTTCGCCAAGTCCACCACCAAGAGCGACGACGAGGCCGTCAAGGCCGCCATGGCCGTGGGCGAGCGCAACGCCTTCATGGTGTCGAAAAACTTCGGCCCGGCGTCAAGGCTCTACACCGCGACGGACTGCATGCGCATCACGTCGCTCCTCACGGAGTACGACATGCGCTCCAAGGGCTTCAACTGGCCCGAGACGTCCAACCGCGACATGATGGTGGACCTCGTCTGCCGTATCGTAGGCTGACGGCGCACATTGGCCGAGCCGCTTATGGCGACCCTGCTTTGACTTTTTAGCAAAAAAAGCTACATTTGCTCTGCCTAACCGCAAATGCGGCGAAAGACAGAGAACGCAAACTAACACCTGACGCGCGCAGGCTGCTGCCCACGTCGCAAAAAACATAGTCATGGCTAAAATTCTGACAAAGCATTTCCAGTACACAGGCACGGACGATTTCGACCAGACCATTGATGTGCAGCTCAACGAGTTCCTTAAGGCCGAAGGCATCACGGACAAGGATGTCGTCGACGTGAAGTACGAGGGTCACTCGGCTCTGGGCGTCAACACATACTCCGCCCTACTCATCTACAGGAAGGATTAAGAAGCGTTTTGAAATTTTATATAGTTTCCCATTGCTTATCAGTGAGGTTGGCTGAAATTGACTTCATAACATTAATTTGTTGGTTCTCATTAAGTTACGAATAATATTTCAGTCAACCGACTGATAATCGAAAATTTAAGCTGTCAAATATCAGCAATTTCCGCCCATTGCAAAACAGATTCTAAGCGGAGGCTCTGCCGCTCACGGGTTAGCAACCTGCACGGCATAACCATAAAAAAGTTCAGGCTGGCGCATAAATCATATGCGCCAGCCTGACTTTTTTATGTTACAGCCAAAGGCTTAAAGCTAAGCCTCCTTCACAGCCTTAGGATCCGCACCGTACTGGTTATCGCCGACAGTTCCCGGCAGCAGCGAGAAAATGAAGATGACAAGACCACCCACAACGGTGAGGTAAAGAAGCAGCCAAAGCCCGGACCTGCCAATATCATGCAAACGGCGAACTGTCACAGAGAGCGACGGTATAAGGATGCCGACGGAATAGACAATGACGACAAAAGAGACGATGCCAATCAGGGCCGCGCTTTCTGTCGTGGCGACGAACAACGCCAACACCTTCAGCAACGCAGAGATAATGAAAGTCGCCAATGCGAAGAGCCAATACTCGCGCCTGCGCGCGCGGCCACTGAAATTGGCGAAGTCAGTGGTCATGCATTTTTTGAATACCTCAATCATAATTCCGGTTTTTTTAGTTTAGCACAATGGAGCGACGGCCCGCATACAGGGGGGGGAGCCTCTCCTCGCGAGCCACTTACGCAAATATAACAATCCGCCCGCAGTTAGGCAATAGAACAATTAACTTTTATTAAGCACCAACAGCCTGCCA
>JBJEGU010000042.1:31645-45302 GCA_051875415.1 Marinilabiliaceae bacterium | reverse complement strand
TCTATACGAATCATGCTTAACAAGATTATCTAATCAATTCAAAACAGCTTCTTAAAATCCACCCCAAAAATGGAAAATAGCGACAAGATAAAACAAGCGGCGGACCTCATTAGGCAGTCCTCCTGCGCTATAGCCTTCACTGGCGCAGGCATTTCACTTGAGAGCGGTGTCCCGACTTTCAGGGGCGATAAGGACAGCATCTGGAGCAAGTATAGCCTCAGCGACATCGATATCGACAATTTCTTGGCGAATCCCGCCCAATCGTGGCGCACCATAAAGGATTGCTTCTACCTCTTCATGCGCCGCAACGACATCAGGCCGAACAAGGCTCATCAGGTCCTCGCCAGGTTGGAGGCCGACGGCTATGTGGAGGCTGTCATAACCCAGAACATCGACTGCCTGCACCAGATGGCCGGCTCCAAGCGTGTCATAGAATTCCACGGATCAATCGGCACGGCCTCGTGCATCAAGTGCGGCAAGAGGATAATGGCCGAGCAACTTAACATCGAGGCCGATGTCCCTACTTGCCCAGTTTGTGGCGGCGTGATGAAGCCCGATTTCGTGTTCTTTGGCGAGGCTATCCCTTCTGGTGCCTATGCTGAGAGTTTCGACCTTGCGCGGAATAAGGCGGATTTGTGTATCGTGGTCGGCACGTCCGGTGAGGTCATGCCCGCCGCAATGATTCCGCAGCTCGTAAAGTCCCATGGCGGATGTGTTATTGAAGTGAATCCTAAACCGTCAGAGTTGACCCGTTTCGCCGATATTTTCATTCCGACCAGGGCGGTTGAAGCCTTTGGATTTCTTGAAAGTGAGATCTACGGGCTTCATTAGATGGGGGTGAAGTGCCGTCAGGTTGTGTAAATTCTATTACGAAGTGCAACTTCTCTCGGCGCGAAGCTAAGCGAAGTTTTTGAAAAACACGTCTTTGGGGCAATTGAATTTTAACTTTTTTCTTGGGCGCGTGTTAAGCGTCTTTTGGACGCGCATTACCTGCTCGTCGGAGAGGCTCTTCAGGTCATGACCTTTCGGGAAGTAAAATCGCACGAGTTTATTGGTGTTCTCTATGCAGCCTTTTTGCCAGGAGCTGTAACTGTCCGCGAAGTATATTTTGACTCCTTTGAGCCTTTGGGCAATCTTCTCGTGAGCAGCGAACTCGCCTCCGTTGTCGGTCGTGATTGTGAGTACCTTTTTGCGGTACGGGTAGAGCAACGCTATCGCGGCGTCGGCGACCCCTTCCGCATTCTTGCCTTGCGGGAGTCGCCTCATCATCATATACGTGGTTGAGCGTTCTACGAGTGTCAGGATTGCGCCGCCCCGCCCGTCGACAATCAAGTCCATCTCCCAGTCTCCGAAGCGCAGCCCGTTAGCCTCGGCGGGGCGGTCGTGTATGGATGTCCTGTTCGGGATGTTCTTCACTTTCGTCTCTCGTTTCGCTTTTGGCCTCCTCTTGCCTTTGAGTCCGTGGTGGAGGTGCTTTTGGAGTTCATCGTCTTTCCTTACCATCTGGTAAATCCGCTCGGTTGAGACCTGGTACCCTTTCTGTCTGAGATAGCCTGACGCTTGCTCGGGGGAGAAGTCTTTTCGGATGAGGTCTCTTGCCAGCATAAGCACGGGTGCTTCGATGGCGTTGTTGTTGACTGCCCTCGCTTTCCGCCTGTCGGCCATCTCTTGGGCTTTCAGCCACAGGTAGCCTCCGTTATTCAACCTGTTCCGTTTCAGCTCTCGGCTAACTGTGGACGGGTGGACGGACAGCTCCTCGGATATTTCTTTCCGTGATGCGCCTTTGCTCCATTGGATGTACAAGTGGTACCGCTGCTCTCTTGTGAGGTGGTGATACTGCTTTCCCATACTTCGTGTTGTTTGAGCGCAAAACACCCGCCATTTTCGTATGACGGGTGTTTTGCGTGGTTGTCCACAATCTATTTGTCCAGTGTTTTGCGAATTGGCGGCTTTCCGTCCGCGGCAAGCCGTCATTTTTGCTCTCTTTGTTCCCCTATGGAAAAACGGAGGTGCAGCACGTTGGACTTTCTTTCCCTGGACGCTCTTTTGATGATTTCGCTGAACTCGAAATATGCCTGTCTGCGTTTGTCCTGGCATATGCTTTTCTTCTTGGCGACACTGTCGGATATTTCGGCTTGCAGTCTCTCGCTTTTTTGGCGCAGCTGGCCGGCCAGCTGAAGTTCGTCTCGGTGTCTCCTCTTTGCGGATTTTCGCTCTCGCTTGATTGCGTCCTGATATTCGCGCCATGCCGCCCTGGCTTCGTCTGTGCCGCGGACAACATTGTCGCCGTCGTATATTGTGCAGTCACTTAGGTCCGAGTCTATTGTGAGGGCTTGTGGGACCATCAGTCCGTTAGACGCGCGGAAATACATCCGGACGAACCCGTCCTTGTCCGTCCGGCTCACCACCTTGGGCAGCTGCATCACGCTCTTCGCGAAATCGGAGTTCACGATGCGGAGTTGCTCGAGTCGCGTCTGGTTGACGCGGCGGAGCTGGTCGCGCCGTTTGCTCGTTTTACGGTCTTCCGTGTCGTCTGGCTTCACCCTCGCGTCAACGTATGCCTTGGCTGCGACCTTTCTGGCGGCATCGGGGAAGAAGTTGTCGGGATAGAGGCTTTTTTCGTCTTGGTCAATGCCCCGGTATGTGGCCTTCACCTGCTTCAGGGTGAGCGTCATGCGGGGGGCGGCAATGTGCAGGATGTCGTTTACTTTGTCACAGAACTCGTCGTTGAGCCAGTCGTCGTCCTCGTCGTATTCGTGTTCGTCAATCTCTCTGATGATTTCCGTCTTGGTGTCATACCACCCTCCCCAATTATCTACCGCCTCCGCGACGTCTTCGAGGGAGCCATAGTCGAAGCCGGAGTCTCCCCAGGCGTAACCGTCGTAAGTTTCGGTAATCACCTCACAGTCTTCCGAGGTTATTTTGGCGATGAGGATGCCTTGCCATTCTTTGTCGTCTTTGATGGACTCGAGTCCGTCGTTGATTTCGGGATAGAGGTCGGGGAGGTCGGGAAAGTCGGGGAACTCAGGGTTTTCCTCATGCTCGTCCTCCTCCTCGAGTTCGCGTTTCATCTGGAAATAGAGGTCGCGGGCCGCTTCCTCCGCCTCATCCTCATCCTCAAATTCTTCGTCTGTGAGGGGGTTGAGGTTTTTGTCGAGCACCTGATAGTAGGTTTTCTTGAATGTTACATCATACTCCTTGGTGTCGTCCCAAGTTATTTCACCCATACTTCTGATTGTTAATTTAGCTGTGTTTATGTTCCATACTCTTGGGTGTAAATATCGGACTTTTATTTCAGACCGCAAGGGCGATGCCTTGACATGTGGGGAAAAATGTCGGCCGCCGCGGCATCTCCATATGCCGCGGCGGCCGGCTTGCCTATGTTAGGCGAGGTTCAGCCGGTGGAGTACCTCGAGTATTTCCAGGGCTATTCGCAGCATCCATTTTTTGCGTTCTTCCGTGGCCCGCCTGGCTTTCGCGAGGTCATCCTTGCGTTGCGCGCGTGTGGCCTCTTTGGTCGGGTAGCGGTGGCTATCGGGGTCTTTGAAGAAGGGTTCTGTTGTTTCGCTCCAGATGGACTTCCGGCGCTCCTCGGCGCTCATTTTTCGGCGGTGCTGCGCGTTGCGCGCCTCGACCTCGCCGCTTGTGCGGAAGTAGTTTCGGAGTCCGGCACTGGTGTCCGCGCCGTTCTCGAAGCCCTCCATTTCCTGAATGAAGTGCTGGGTCTCGTGGATTAGCACCGACTCGAGCTCGTTGTCGGGGTCGCCGTTGATGATTGAGGCGACGAGCACCTTGTTGACCCTGTCGAAGTACCCGAGGACGTTGGAGCCTCGGGGCAGGAGCTTGATGAACACCTTGTAGTCGTTGAGTTCGGGGTACATGGTGAGCAGCCGCTCGTCTTTGACGAGGGAGGAGAAGGGTGTCGGCTTTCCGTAGGAGTAGGCCTTGTTGAGCACCTTCTGCATGTAGAAGAAGTCCGGCACCTCGTATCGCCACTCCATGTCGGCCCCGCGCTCCCATCCTGTGGCCATCTTGATTGCGAGCGGGTCTTTGCCGTGAATCTCCATTTGCCGGGCGGTGGAGAGGTTCTGCTGGAGCTCGGTGTTGTTGTTGTGGCTGTCCCACCTCTGGGCGGCTTTTTGGCCAATCCAGGCCATTCCGAGGCCGCGGGGGGCTGGGATGTGGAGCATGTCGCGTCGTCGTTTCATCATAGGATTCCCATAAGTCCGCTAAGCTGGCTCTCGGTGAGGGCTACTTGGTTCGTTTTGCCCTCGATGTAGTCGGCGAGGGCGCTGCGCGCGTCTTGCAGCTCCGGCTCGTCTGGCGCTTTTGCGAGGAATTTCTTGGCTTTGACCAGGTCGGGGCGGCGATGCTCGAAGTTGGCGATGAACGTCTTGACCCACTGCGTGACGCGTGAGACGCGTTCGGAGCTTGCGATGTCGGCGTAGTGCTGCAAGTCGTCAATGTCGACGACTTCGAGGTTTTGGGTCTTGATGATTTTGAGGAGGTGGGCCTGGATGGCGTTAATCTCGTCGGCGTAGGGGGAGGAGGCGCGGATGGCGCGGGTGTTGATGAGCTTTTGGAGCTTGCGGAGGAGCGAGAGGGCGTGGTCGTACGCGTCGTCGCGTCGTTTGCCGTGAATCTTGACGTATTGCTGGATTACGTCGACCTCGGGCGTGAGCTCGTCGACCTCCTTGGTTTGGGTGGAGGGCTTCGCCTTTGGGGCTTTTTTCTTCGGCTTCTTTTCCGGCTCTTCCTCGGGGTCGTCGTCTGGCTCTTGCTCTGGGTCTTCCTCGGGGTCTTGCTCTGGTTCCTCGTCGGGTTCGTCTTCGGGTTCTTGCTCTGGTTCCTCGTCGGGTTCGTCTTCCGGCTCTTCCTCGGGTGTCTCCTCGGGCTGCTTTTCGGGCTGCTTTTCGGGCTTTTTGCCGCGGGCTTTTTTCTTGGGCTTCGCGTCGTCCTTGTCGCCGGCGTAGAACTTGTTTATCAGGTCGAGGAGGTGCGTGATGGCCTCTTTCTGTTTGTCGAAGCCGTCGTAGTCCCAGTCCGCCCAGTCGCATTCGGCCTCGGAGTCGAGCAGTTTCCAATTCTTGTCTGCGAAGACTTCGGGCAGGTAGCCGGCCTTGGCTATGTCCTTTTGAATCTTCTCGTGGTTCTGCCAGTAGTTGTCTCGTGTGATTTGCATATCGTGTGTTAGTTGAAAAGTGTCCTGATTATGTGGTCGGGGTTGGCTGTGGCGAGCGGGAAGGAGTGGGCGGCGCTGGCGAGCTTGTGGTTGTCGGCGGTGATGTCGTAGCCGTCGGCGGTGGGGGTGGCGTTGATGTAGCGTTTGCGGGGGTTGCGCGCTATGAAGCGTCGGAGCTGTGCCGCCCTTGTAGCCAAGTCCGTACCAAAGCCGTTCACGCCCTTGTCCTTTTTTAACTTGTCCAGCGCGGCCATCACATTTTCCGCCAAGGCCAGCATCCACGCCTTTCTTTTGCGCCTGATTTCAGCCTCGTCGGCATTTTTCTCTTTGGCCAGCTCATACTCCTTCCTTTTGCGTTCGATTTCCTCATCGATGTCATTTTGTGTGGGTTCTGAGTTGCCTTCCTGTTCTTCTTCTCCTCAGCCTTTTTGATTTGCGCCAGTACCTCCAGGGCCAGTAGCTTCAATCTTCTTCTGCGGGCTTCCGCATCGTCCTGGCCGGGTTCCGCGCCTCCGGGGATGTCGGCCTTGTCCCAGGGGATGCGGTCCCACTCGTAGTTGTAGCGGTCGGCCTGAATCTGGTCGTAGACGCTTTGGGGGATTATGCGTGTGGGGAGTTCGATGAGGTAGCCGAGCTTGGAGAGGCATTGGACAATCTTGTCCTCCTCGGGGGTGAGGAAGTTTGCGAACGCGGGGCCAGGAGTTGACGCGGTAGCGGTAGGCGAACTGCTTGCCGTTCTTGGAGAAGAGGGGGTAGATTTCGTGGAACTCTCCATCTTCGGCTTGGCCACGCGCCTCGAACTCCTTGCAGGAGTCTTTGTCGCCGGTGACGGTGTCGGTCAGGTAGCTTATGGTGACGAAGTCGCCGCCGTCCTGGACTTTGAGGAGGAAGTCGACGGGGGTGTTGGCGCCGGTGAGCTTGAAGAAGGCCTCCCGGGTGTTGGCGGCGAAGATGGTGGACGGGACGACCTTGCAGAGGGGGAGTCCGAGGCTGAGGGGGAGGCTGGTCGTCTCCAGGCACTTTTCGACGCCGTCGGAGTAGGTGTCGGAGATGACGAGGCCTGGCGTCCATTCCGTGTCTCCGCTTTTGAGCTGTGTGGAGAAGTAGGCGGTGAGCGTCCTGCGGATGGTCAGGGAGGAGCTGAAAGCGTCGATGACGTTGCCGGTTATGATGTATTTCCTCTCGATGCCTTTGGGCAGCTTGCGAATCTCTTCGCTCCACGAGTCGAGGACCCTATCACGATGCTCCGTGGGATTATAGAAGTCGAGCAGGCGGTCGTTGAGAATGAGTTTCGACAATTTTTCAAAGCTCTTCTTGGAGAGGTTGACGTCGTAGTGTCGGCACGCTTTGACGACGGCGAAGCGGAGCTTTATTTTGCCGGGCAGGTACTTTTCACTGTCCTTCTTGCCGAAGGTTATGCTCGTGAGTATGGCCATTGGTGAGACTCTGGAGCCGTCGGGCATGGTGGATTCGAGGAGGGTGAACTCGTTGTAGAGGTTGCCTATCTGGAACTTGTTGAGCGCATCCATGACCAGCTTGTACGAGGCTTGCCATTTCTTAAGAGCGTCCTTCTTCTGCTGGTCAATCTTCTGGAGCTCGACTTGGCAGAGCTGCCTTGTGGCTTCCTTGTCCTCCTCCTTGTCGGCATTCTTGACACGCTCGTCGTACTCTTGGGTGAGCTTCATGCGGCGCGCCTGAAACGCCGGGAGGTATTGCTCCCCGTGGCTCCACTGGTAATTGTACCAATCCAAAATCGCGGAACTGAATTCATTGGTCATGTGGCATTCTCCGCCATAGTCCTTGACGCCCTCCTGTGCCATGGCGAGGACTTCCTCGGCGAGGTAGGGCTTGGTTTTGACCTTGCACTCGTAGAGGCCGAGGTATGACGAGCCTCCGAGCGGCGACTTGACGTCGGCACGGTAGGTCAGGAGGGTCTCCTTGACGAGTTTGGCCTGGTAGTCGAGGCGTTGCGTCTCGAGGTCCCAGAGGCCGAGCGAGCGCAGGTTCTTCTCTTGCTCCTCATAGGCGTCGATGATGTCGTCGAACATCTCCTCCTGCGCGTCGCAGTCGAAGATGGCGGCTCGGCCAGTGGCCTTGTTGGCGCATCCGCTCAAGTCCGCCTTGCCTTTCTTCTCGGGGAAGAGCATGGTGGCGACCTGCCCGTGCGCGCCGAGCCAGTTCCGCACGACCTCGTCGCCGTACTTGTTGTCGAAGTCGACGAAGTCGGAGACGAGGTTCTCGTTCTGTCTTTGCGAGCCGGTTGTGTTGGCGTCGAGGGACTTGAGTTTTTTGCGGAGCATCATCATTGTCCGCACCTCGTAGGGGATGAAGCTCGTGATGTACTCGTAGATGGGGGGCATGACCTGCCCTGTGCGGTTGATTCGTCCGCGCTTCTGCATCTCGGTGGTGACGTTGAGCTCGGGCTGGGCGATTATCATGACGCGCTGTCGTACTTTCTCGAGCGGCACTTTGCCGGGGATTGGCTTGGCGTGGGCTGACGCGCCTGTGGCTCCGGCGGCGTTGATGATGAGGACGTCGAGGTTGTTGCACTGGAAGTCGTTGTAGAGCCTGCTGGTGCTGGCCTTCTTGCGGGTGATGAGCTTGCCGCGGGTGAAGTCGTCGAGGCTCGGGTATTCGAGGCCGAGGTTTCGCCCTGTGCACTCCCCGACCCTGATGGGCTTGCCGCCGACCTTCTCGTTGGCGAGCATCTGGGTGATGGCGTCGATAGGCGAGAGGGGTATTCCGAACTTCTCGTCGAGGATTTCCTGCCTGATTCGGGCGTACTCCTGCTTGATAATCTCGACCGCCTGCACAGTCTCTCTATCTATTTTGCCCTGCTTGAAGAGGTTCTCGTAGTCGAGGTCGAGAACGGTCTTCTGGCTTTTGAGGCTGCCGTCCTCGTTCTCCTCCTCGCCTTTTTGGCCCCTGGCTATTACGAGGCATCGTTCGAGGGCGTAGAGGAGGTATTGGGCGAAGTCCCCCCTGACGGTGTCGCCGACCTTGACGTCGCGCCCCATGAGGTTGACGAGCCTCTGGGGGTCGAGGTGGGCGGCGGAGGTCGTGCTGAGCCCGATGATGACGGCGTGTCCGTCCTTGACGTGCCGGGCCGCCTCGCGCACAACGCTCTTGGCCTTGATGGCGAGCAGGAGCGCGTTGGCGAGTTGGAACAGGTAGGAGAAGATGGAATATGCCCTGGAGTTCGAGGGGATTACCTCTTTATTCTTGAGTATGCTGATGAGTGGGCTGATGTGCAGGTTCTGGAAGCTGATGGCGTCGCGCACGAAGCGCATGATGTTGTTGTATTTGACTTCGTCAATCTGCCTGTCTGCCTCGTCGGTGTTGTTGTAGAGTACTTCGACCTTGGAGTTGTCGCGCTGGCGGCGCATCATCTGGCCTCCCTGGACGAGCAGGGATGATATGAGCTCCTGGAGCGGGACTCCGCCCTTGTGGATGGCATTTTGCAGTGTGTGGAGTGTGGAGCAGTCGCGGAGCTTGGTGCGCGGGACGTAGAGGAGGAGGTTCTGTGGGGCTTTGGCGAATGTGGCCGAGAGGAAGACGACGTCGACTCCGTTGCCGCAGATGAGGCTGCGCACGATGTCGCCGGTGTTGGAGTCGCCCGCGGCGTTGTGGGCCTCGTCGAGGATGATGATGGCCTTTTCGTCTTGCGCCACGGCTCTGAGGAACCTCGCCTTGGCGTTCTCCTTTACTATCTTGCCCTTTTTGCGCGCTCCTGCCAGTCCGGCGTCATCCTCTTTGCTTTCGGTGGAGAGCTGGGAGTATGTGACGAGGATGTAGTCGTAGCCCGGTGGCATCTTCCTGCCCTTGATTACGCTGTCCATGGCGCTTTTGCCCAGGGGCTTGTAGACCTTCTCGTACTTTTCCTGGCCGGGGGTGTCGTCGGTGCATTTGTCGTAGTCGTAGACTACGCCGTCGGCGTTGAATATGAGCGGCTTGTAGTGGGCGATGCCAGTGTCTTTGGCGTCGCGGTAGAAGTCGGAGAAGAGGTCTTTCTTCTCGGTGAAGAAGATGGGTAGGCGGCCGTTCTCCTTGGCGTACCTGACGATGCCGGCGGCTTGGCGTCCTTTGCCGATGCCGGTCTCGTCGCCGATGATTACGGCCTCGTGGCGCGCCTCGATGTTGTAGATGGCGAGGGCTATGGAGTCGACCTGCTCGGCCTTGAAGTACTGGGCGAGCTGCTGGCGTGTTATTTTGAGCCGTGCGCAGACGAAGCCGGACACGTCGCCTCCGAGGGCGTTGTTGAGCTTGGTGAGGGCGGTTCGCATTCCCTCGTCCATGGAGTCGGGGATGAGGGTGTCGAGGGAGTCGACGCCTTTGGCTGCCGGGGTGTAGACTCCGTCGAGGGAGTCGTCGATGTCATGTGTTGTTGGCATGGTTATGAGTTAAGGTGTTGCGGCGGGTGTCGGTTATGCTGCTATTTGACGTACTTGTCCTCCTCGTTGACGCCCTCGATGTAGGTGTCGAAGTGCTTGGCGATGAGGCGCGCCATGGAGCGCGTTATGGTGCGCGATGTCTTGACGTAGCCGAACCGTGTGAGCTGCTCCATCAGGCGCTTGTTTTTGTGGATGAGGCCCCAGACGTATCGTTGGCTGAGGCCGAGCGCGGAGGCGATTTCCTCCTTGTAGACCGGGCCTACGCGTACCGCAGTGCCGTTCACGACTATGCAGTTTTTCATGTTTGCTCGGGTGGCTTTTGACGGGGCTCTCTCGGGGGATGCTTAAAACGCCTCCCGATTCCCACGGAATTGGAGGCGTAATTTTACAAAAATTATATGGGACGGCAAAGCGTCAGGCCCACTCACCGCTGTGCTTGTAGACGAGGTCGGCACGGTCTGTCCATTTGCAGGAGCCGTCGTCGTTGATTGTCTTCTTGACGCGGCGGATGAGCCAGGAGGGGTCGTCGTAGCCGGTGGTGGTGGGGAGGCAGTAGCCGACGTAGGTGAGGGTGTCGGAGAGCTCCTCGACGATGGCTGGCGGGGTCTGCTCGGCGAGGATGGCGAGCGTGAGCGAGGTGTCTGTGGGGTTCATGTCGTTGGCTGTTTATTCGAGCGTCGTCTTTCCGGCGTTCTTGGCGATGGTCTGGCGCGCCGCGCCTCGGACTGCTCGGCCTGCGAGGCGGGCGGCCTTCTCGTTGTGGGTCTTGTCGCGGACGGCGGAGCGTACGATGGCTGCCGCCTTGCGTATGGCTTTCCGGACGGAGGTGCCTGCTGTCGCCTTGCGCGGCTTTGCTTTCTTGTTTTTCGTTGTCGTCATGGTGTGTCTGGTGTTAGTTGGGTGGGTTTCAGACGTCGTTTTGCCCTGCTCTCGCTTAATTGTATTCTTTGCGGGCGTCGAAGGAGGGGCATGCCTTGCTGGAGAAGTCGCGGTGGCCGTAGACTGGTATGTTGCCGTAGGCCTGGCGGAGCTCCTTGATGAGCTGGATGAGGGAGGCTTTCTGGGCTGGGGTGCGGTTGTCTTGCGGCGTCAGGCCGTCTTCGGCGACGCCGCCGCAGTAGGAGATGCCGATGGAGTCGGAGTTCTGGCCTACGCAGTGCGCCCCCGCCTTGGAGAGTGGGCGGCCCTGGTGGACTGAGCCGTCGCGGTAGACGACGTAGTGGTAGCCAATGGAGTCGAAGCCTCGCTGGCGGTGCCACTGGTCAATCTGCTCGACGGTGCAGCTTTGCGAGGGTCGGGTGGCGGTGCAGTGGACTATTATCTTGTTGATTGTCCGGCCTACGAGGGCGAGCTTTGTCTTGTCGAGGAGGTTCATTATCTGTGTCTTGTGCTTTAATGAGATTATGATGCCGGCGGTGGCGGCGGCCGCCCCGAGGAGCAGGAGGGCGTATTTGTCGCGTCTCGCTCTTCGTTTTCCGCGCTCGTCGGAGCTGACAAAAACGTTCATAGGCCGGGGTTATATGTTGATTCCGTACTTCTCAACCCGGGACTCGATGTCTTTGAGGAGCGAGCCGCTGAGCTCCTTGCGGAACCATCCCATGAGGTCGAGCTGCGTGCCTTCGCCGAACCAGGGCGTGCCGGTGGTGCCGTAGGGCTTTACGCCGAAGGCCTTGATGACGGCGAGCCAGTCTTTGCCGTTGTGGAGCTTGGCGATGACGGAGCGGATGGCGTCGGTGTCGGTGCCGTTCCAGACGTTGAAGGCTTCGAAGAGCGTGTTGGCGAAGAGCTTGGCCTGGGAGTCGGTGATGGTCTGGGCGGCCTGGGAGTCGGTGGTGGTGAGGCTGTTGACGGCGTTGCTGAGCTCTTTCTGCCCCTTGTTCTCGCGGATTCGCTTGACGACGCGCGAGCCTATGACGAGGGCCGTGACCCCGAGTGCCGCGATGCCCGCCGCCTTGACGAGCGTCCGGAGTTGATTGTCGGAGAGGTTCATTTGATTAGCTTGATTGACAGGAGGCAGCCGGCGATGACGCCGACGAGCAGCCATGCGAACCAGAGGCCTGGCTTCCGGGGCTGGGCTGCGGGGGCGGCCTTGATGAGCTTGAATGTGGGGACGTAGACGGTGTCGGTCTGGAGGATGTACTCGGTGCGGATTTCGACCTCGCGGGGTGAGCGGCGCGAGAGGGCGGCGTTGACCCTGGCCCGCTCTCCTTGGAGCGTCTCGACCTCGCGGACGAGGAGGTTGCCGAGGGAGTCGCACTCGACGAGGGCGCGGAGTGAGGCCGTGTCGGGCTGGGTGACGATGACGGTGTCGCGCGACTCGACCTGGACCTCGCGGATGGTCTCGACGCAGCGCGCCTGGCGGCAGCCTGTGGCGAGGAGCGCGAGGAGGGGGAGGAGGAATGCGAGCCTGCTCATGCGAAACGGATGGCGGTCTTGACGAGGGCGGGGTTCTTGACGACCTTGTCGAGGAGGATGGCGACGTCCTTGTTGTCGGTGGAGTTGATGACTTTCTGGAGGAGCGCGCCGAGCTGCTTGACCTCAGCCTCGGAGGCGGCGTCTACTTTGATGGTGAGTCGGTATTGCATGGAGAGATTATTTTACGGAGTTGCTCGTTCTCGTCGCGGAGGGCGGCGATGGTCTGGTTTAGCTCGTCGTTGGCGCGTTTGAGGGTGTCGATGGTGTTGGCGAGCTGCTGGTTCTTGAATGCTAGCTCGATGCACTCGTTCTTGACCTGCGAGTAGTCGACGCGGAGCTCGAAAATCTGGTCGTAGAGGTGTTTGTTCTGCTCGACGCAGTCGTCGATGGTCTTTCGGAGGTCGTTGACGGTGTCGTTGTCGAGTTGCGCCTGCTCGGCTTTGCGCTTGTGGCGCGCCGCCCACCAGGTGATGACGCCGGTGAGCGGCGCGAGCGCAAGTGCCATCCAGTTCTGGACGGTCTCAAACATTAGACTTTCTCGAAGAATATGCTCTCGGAGCCGACCTGCTCGTTGAATGCTGCGACGAACTCTTCGTAGGTGCCGATGCCTGTGAGGGCGTTGTTGATTGTGGTGATGAGGTCGCCGTTGGCGTTGACGGCGTCGGCGAGCTCCTTAAGGGTGTCGAGGGCCTCGGGCGCGCCGTTGACGAGGTTGTTAATCTGCGTGTTGGTGTAGGCCTTGGACTCTGTGAGGGTGACGGCGCACTTGTCGTCGGTGTACTTGTTGGACTCGGAGATGGCCTCGGTCTTGGCGGCGGGGATGGCGACGTTGATGACGTCGTCGAACATTGTGGCGATTTGGCGGAACTTGCGGCCGAGGAAGTCGCCGACTTTTGCGAGAATTGAGTTGAGTGTCATAGTGTTAAGTGTTGTTTGAAGATTGATGTGTTATGGAAATTTAGGCTTGGACGGGGGTGTTGGTCTGCTCGTAGTCGGAGAGGCCGCCCGCCTTGATGACGGCCGCCACGAATGCCTTGTAGTCGGTCTCGGACATGCACGAAATCTTGTAGTTGATGTAGGGGAGGGATTGTCTGATAGCCGCCGTAGTATAGGACAAAGCCGAACTGCTCGTGAGCCATTCGGAGAGACACGAGATGTTGTACTTAGAATATGAACCAGAGGTCACATAGCCAACAGATGTGGCCGTCTTGGTGGCGAGCTCGTTGAGTGTGGATGGCGAGTACGTCTTTTGGGCTGGGTAGCATTGGACTTTTGTCTGCCAATACTTCGAGTTGATGACACCATCTATGAGCGTCTGGAAGCTATTGGCGTTTGTTGCGCTGTTGAAGCCGTAGGTGTCGATATAAATATATGTGCCACTGTTCTTTGCTGCCACCATGCCAAGCACCGATGCCGCCAAGTAGTACGTATTCAGGTCGTTACCCTGAGTAGTGAATGAGAGTGCGTATTTAGCCATAATTGATGAAATTGTTGAATGTTAGTCGAGATTTGAAGAAGTCGACGAAGTCCTTGAAGGTGAGGGAGCTGCCGCTCTGCTCGACGAAGTCCTTGAAGGTGAGGGAGCTGCCGCTCTGGTCGACGAAGTCGGAGAATGTGAGGGAGCTGCCGCTCTGCTCGACGAAGTCCTTGAAGGTGAGGGAGCTGCCGC
>JBJEGU010000042.1:0-31545 GCA_051875415.1 Marinilabiliaceae bacterium | reverse complement strand
GGGAGCTGCCGCTCTGCTCGACGAAGTCCTTGAAGGTGAGGGAGCTGCCGCTCTGCTCGACGAAGTCGGCGAAGGTGAGGGTGTCGGGGTCTTCGGGCGGGTCTGTGTCCGGGTCTGTGTCGTCCGGCCATTTATCGCCGGGCTTTTCTGCTGTCCCTGTGCCGCCGCTGCTCTGGTCGATGAAGTCGATGAAGTCCTTGAAGGTGAGCTCGTTGACCAGCGGCTTTTCCTCTTCCTTGTCGCCGCCAGACTCGCCGCATTTGCAGCGGTACTCCTCAATCAGACGCTCACAACGCATCAGGCGGGACTCCATCAGCATGAGCTTCCGGGCGATGAAGTCGCCTTGCTTCTGCATTATGTTTGACTTGCCTGTTATCATGATAAGCAATCTGTTTTGGATGTTTCCGAGTTATGGCAATCTTCGAGAGCGTTGCCGGCCTGGGAGGCGAGGAAGTGGTTCTCGAAGACCTGGTACTCTCCCTCGTCATTCGCCGCGCCACCGACGGGCAGCCACTCCGTGCCGTTCCATACGTAGACAGTGTCGGTCTCGCGGACAAACACCTGCAGGCCCACGGCGCGCTTGATGTCCTCGAGCGCGTCGCGCTCGGCCAGCGTGTCGCAACGGCCGCGGTTGTCGACGAGCTCCTGTGAGCCCACGTCGAAGCCGCAGTTCATGGCTATGCCTTTGCCGAAAGAGTTTGCCATTGGTCGGAGGGTGTGTGTGTCAGTTGAGCTTGTATGAGACCTTGCATGTGTAGGCGTCCTGCTTGCTGGGGTTGGAGATGTAGACGTTGTAGGGGATGTCCTGTCCGTCGAGGCAGAGGACGTTGACGCGGAGGCGGGTGTCGAATGAGGGCAGAATCTTGTATCCTGAGGGGTTGAGGATGTCGGAGACCGTGCCTGGGACTGCGACGACCATGCGCTTGGAGTCGAACCTGCCGAAGGCGGCGGTGACGGTGCCGCTGTCGGCCGTCGGGATGACCTTTGTGAGGCTGTTGACGAGCGTGGAGTCGGCTTCGGCTTTCGTGGCGAGTCCGTAGAAGACGGGTCGGCGGAAGGCGTACTTGATTACGTTGGACGTGCCCGTGAGCCCTTTGACGTCGGTGACGGTGGCGGAGAACGAGACGTTTTTGCCTACGCCTGTGAGGGTGAACCTCTCGACGCCGCCGTCCTTGGCGGGTGCGGCAATCTGGCTGCCGTCGGAGAGCTCGACGTGCTTGATGTCGTAGGACTTCCTGGTGACGGTGGCTGTGAGGGTGAGGGTCTCGATGACGTCTCCGACCTCGCGGTTGTAGGCGGTGTCGCTTGCGGCGAGGGAGACGAGCGGGCCTCGCTCGGGGTAGAAGAGCATGTTGAAGACTTCCTCGACGGTGGCCTTGTCGAACGAGGTGCCGGCCTTAACGCCTCCGATGGTCTCGATGGTCTTCTCGGCGTTGGTGTAGGTGAGCTCCTGGTCTTTGCCGTCCGCGACCATGTCGAACTTGCCCGTGATGGGGTTGAGCTTGAACTTCTCGGCCATGGCTACCTCAGTTTAAGTCCTTTGGCGTCGGGGGCGGGTCCCGCTTGCGGTTGCGGCTGGGCGTGCTGCGCCTGTGCCGTAGCCGCCCTCCACTGGTTGTAGAGGCTTGTCATCGAGGCCTTGTTGAGCATGAAGACGTTCATGATGGCGAGGAACTGGTTGAACTCGTCGTCGGAGAGCGATTGGCACCAGGCCTCAATCTGTCCGAGCTGGGTGGAGCGCGGGCTTTCGCCCTCACCCTCGACCTCGACCTCCGTGTCGTCGTCGTCAGCCAGGCCGCCCTGTGGCTGCGCGTCGTCCGCACCTTGCGAGGCCATGACGGCGTCGAGCGCGGGCTTGGGGATGCCAGAGAGCGCGGAGATGAGCCCCGTGTTGGATTTGACGACACCCGTCAGGATGCTCTGGCCGAGGGCTTTGAGGGCCACGCCTCCGAGGGAGTTCTCGGGCTTCATCTTCTCGAGCTCGTCGACCATCTCCTCGGAGCGTTCGAGCTTGCGGCGGAGCTTGTCGATGGTCTTGTCCTTGTCGGCGATTTCGCTTTTGAGGGATGCTATTTCGCCGCGGAGCTGCTCGGCGTCCTTGTGGGCGACGTCGAGGAGGCGGGACTGCTCCTTCATCTCGTACTGCTGTCGGATGTTGCCGTCGCGCACGGCGAGGATAGCTCCGAGGCCGCCGATGGGGCTGTTGTCGTCGGCGCCGTTGAGCCCTATGTCGAAGCCGAGGAGTCCGAGCATGGCGTTGACGTTGCCGAAGGGGGCGGAGCCGTGCATCTGGCTGAAGGCTGCCTTGGCGTTGCGGATGTCGCGCGTGTCGGACGGGTAAATCTCCATGTCATTGCGGTAAGGGGCGACGCCTCCGAGCTGCTGTCCGTCGCGGAGGGTGAACTCGACGTAGTCCTTGCTGCGGACTCTCGAGTTGCCCATGTCGACGCGGATGTAGTCAATCAGGTTGTCTTTGAGCAGGAGGTTCATCTTCTCCTCGACGGAGGCGGCGGCGAGCGGGCCGTCCTCGTACGACGCGTCGAACTCGCGGACGGTGGGGTCTCCCTGCTTGGTGTAGCCGATGCTCCACCGGACTTTCTTGTTGCAGGAGCGGAGCTTGGCGACGAGGTTGTTGAGGGTGAGCTGAATCTCGGTCTGTGTCATTGCTTGCTTTTGATGATTGGCGTGACCCTGATGAAGTCGAGCCTGAAGGGCGTAATCTTGTCGTCGCCGGAGTAGGCCGCCGCGCCGGTAGTCTTGATGATGAGGTAGCCCCGGAACATGCGGTTGACTGTGGTGCCGAGGGCGGCAATCTCCTGCTCGGAGGCCTGGAGGCTGTCGGTGGGGGAGATGAGGCAGACCTCGTTGAGGTCGGCCAGGAGGTTGGGCGCGGAGGCTCGTATTCCGGTGAGGATGTAGCTGTCGTTCATCAGCTGCATAATCTGGAGGGGGCTTGTGACGGTGACGCTCGCGGGAGTCACCACCGTGGAGAAGCCGAGGGCTTCGAGCCTGCGCTGCTCGATGTATGCCAGTCTGCTAATCATTTGTCGTACTCGATGTAGAACTTGGCGGTGTAGCCGTTGGTGCTTATGTTGGCGGGCGTGCCGTCGTCGTTGGCGCCCTCGTAGTCGAGCGCGTGGTACTGGCCGGCGAGGATGAGCCTCTGCGTGTCGCGCTCGAAAGGCTCGGCGAGCTTCTCCTCGATGATGATTCGGAGCGCGGAGCCGTTCTCGACCTCGATGCCGCCCCCGGGGAGGAGGGTGCGGACGAGGCTTAGCGTGCCTTTGTCGGCGACCCCGAGGACTCGGAGTGGCGCGGAGTCGGCTACGACACGGGTGTTGTTGAGCGTGGCGGAGATTGAGCCTATCTGCACGGAGCGGGGGGCGAAGGCGGTCTGCCGGAGCGACTCCTTGTCCGCCGCGGCGCACATGGCCGGCACGCTGGTTGGGGGCAGCGTGGCGTTGGCCCAGAAGGCGGTGACGCGGCGCACCTGCGACGGGAGGATGGTCTCGACCTGATGGACGGCGCCCCATTTCTGGTGGTCGGGAATCTGGATTGTGGCCACGTATATCATCGCTCGAGGACGAAGTAGAGGTTGAACGTCTGGCTGGTGCCTGTGTTGTTGGTCAGGATGAGTTCGAACTCGGACGACTTGGCGGGGATGTCGTCCTTGGCGAAGTCGTAGATGACCTGGCCGAGGGAGACGTCGCCCTTGAAAGCGATGAGCGAGAGGTCGAAGCCGTCGGGCAGAATCTCGTTCTGGGCGATTTTGAGCGAGCATGTCACGCCAGAGAGGTCGGTCGCGGCGGACTGCGGGACGACGAAGACGCCGGTGCACTTTGAGAAGTCCTGGCGGAGCTGGTCGGTCATGGTTACGATGTTGCCGCCGGTGGTGACGGCGTTGGTCTCGGAGTCGGTGTTGGTGACGATGCCCTTGGCCGTGACGTTCCTGAAAATCTGAAAGCTCCTCTTCATTATACTATTTTCTTGTAGCCGAACAGGAAGTAGAGGACCCAGTCGGCGAAGTCTACGGGGTGTTTTGTCGTGGCGATGTCGACGCCGCGGTCTGTCTTACGGCGGTTGACGTTGACGGAGATGGAGCGTGTGACACCGTCCTCGTCGTCGAAGGTCAGGAGCGCGTCGCGCATGGGGATGCGGTCGTTGGCAGTGAAGAGCGCGAGGTCGGTGTCGGGCTCGGTTATCTCGTGTCCCGCGCCGGAGAGGGTGAACGTGAGCGGGTAGTCGCAATGCAGCCAGACGTCGTCGGAGTCCGTTCTGGGCGAGCGGACGCGTGAGACGTTGTAGACGAACATGACCCTGGGCTCGTGGTCGAAGCTGAAGACGTTCTCCTGCGAGAAGAAGTCGGCGTTGTAGATGGCCTTGTCCTGGACCCAGGTGGCCATTTTGCCGAGGTCGCCCTCCTTGACCTCCGTTCCCTCGATGTTCCTGTCCTTGCAGTATTCCGCGGTGGAGTAGTCTTTGCCGTCGATGCGCACCGAGAAGGAGGCGCTGTCTTTGATGACGATGCCTGACCACTTGTCGCCGAGGTACTTGACGTTGTCCTCGGTGACTTTAGGTGCGCCTGTGACGCTGTAACGGAACCGCGGGCCGCTTGCGTCGGCCGAGATGAACGAGGTCGAATATCCGAGCTGGAAGAGCGAGCAGAACTTGCCCACTATCGTGGCGGCCGCGCGCCAGTCCGTCGAGCAATCCTTGGAGAACAGGGTAAGGGACGAGCCTGCGGCGAGCGTGGCGGGCCACGTGACGTCCGGGTAATCGATTTTGAGGAAGTTCGCCCAGATTACAGGCACGTCGGAGCTTGTTGGCGTCGGGACGCCCTGTCCTGACTGTCCGTCGCCACTGGTGGAGGCGGACGCGATGCGGGCCTTGGCGAATGCCTGTTTGATGGCTTGGAGGATGACACCCCTGTTGGCGGACTTGCGGAGCGTGACCTGTTTGGTCTCGAAGAAGTCGAAGCCATGTGACTCGTCAACCCCCTCGTCCGAGCAGACCATTACGACGTTGAAGTCTCCGATGGCCGAGGACTGGATTCGAATCTCCGAGAGGTTGCAGTTGACGTTGACCTCGAGGGCGACTTTCCGCCACGGCAGGAAGTCGGGCGAGCAGGGCGAGGAGGTGCAGAAGGGATGCACGAGCAGGTCGCGGCAGAGCTGCTTGCCGTCGATGGAGATGGAGATGGTGTCCGGCTCGGACTTGAAGCGGAAGAGTCCGTCGTTCTTGTTCTCGAAGAAGACGTGGCGGATGCTCTTGGCCCCGAGCGGCGTCGCGCTGATGGTGAGGCTGGACGAGATGGGGATGACGTGAAACATGGGTTAAGGTGTGAGGCTACGCGTGTTAGCCGTTGTTCTTGACTCCCTTGAAGACAATCTTGATTGCGCCCTTGGCGGCGGCTGGCAGCCAGAGGGTCGGGACGATGTCGGTGAGGGGGACGAGTATTTTCATGTTCTCGAGCCTCTTCATGCCGGCCAGGCCGTGCTGCTTGTCGGCGTTGGTGCAGAAGCACTCCATGGAGTTGCGGGGGTAGATGATTTTGTCGCCCTGCTTAATCTCGAGCTCGCCGTTGCGGATGAGCGAGTCGGAGACTGGCTTCCAGTCGGTTGCGACGCGCGCCTTCTCCTCGGTGTCGGAGGTCTCGGAGTGGAGAATCTGGATGAACTGGATGCCGGCGTAGGTGTTGGCCTCGAGCTGTCGCTTGTTGAGGTTGCGGAGGCCGACCTTCTTCTGGTCGGCGGACTCCATGAGCTCGACGGTGGTGGAGTCGGAGAGGCACTTGGTGGAGTAGATTTCGTAGTCGACGATTTTGAGGGTGCCGTTGACGACGGCCTTGGCTACGGCCTCGTCGAGGAGCGCGAGGCGTGACTCGAACTCGACCTTCGATGTTGAGTCGTAGGTGCCGACTGAGCTGTGCTTCTTGACGAGCTTGCCGCCGATGACCGTGGCCTGCTCGGAGGCGTTGACGTTAACTGTTTTTGCCATGTTGGGTTGTATGATGTTGTGTTATGTGGTTGTTTTGGGGTTAGACTATCGCGGCTTCCTCGATGCCTGAGAGGTCGACGGGGTCGAGGTCGGAGCCGATGCCCTCGACGGTGTCGAAGTCGGAGCTGGCGGCCTCGGCGGTGTCGGCGACGAGCTGGGCGGCGGGAGCGGACTGGGCGTCGTCGTAGTGTGTGGCGGCGTAGTTCTCGGAGGGGAGCAAGGGTATGTCGCCGACGCCGGGGAGCATGGGATCGACGTCGCCGTTGAGCGAGACGACCTGCTTGCCGATGAGGTTGTTGACGATTTGCGAGGCTCCGGAGATGGAGGCTCCGAGGGCTATGTCGCGGAGCATGCTGTCCTTGGACGACTGGTGCGCCATAAGGCCGGCGAGGGCTACCGCGCCGGGGCCGAGGTAGTTGGAGAGGTTGGAGATGCCGTCGATGCCGGAGGTCTGCGCGGTGTCTTGCAGCTTGCGGCTAATGAAGGTGCCGAGGCCGACGCCCACAAGCATGCAGCCTATGCGCTTGAGGTTGTCGGAGTTGACGGCGCTGGAGAGTGTTGATTTTGCCATTGTCGTGAATTGTTGTGGAAGAGTTCTATTTCTTGAGTTTCAGTACCCTGAGTGAGACTCCGCCGAGGGTCTTGCCGCTCTTTTTCTTCGAGCCGCCCCCGTCGGCGTCTTTTTTCATCAGCTTGTAGCCTGCGTAGACGGCGAGGCCGACGCCGGCCGCTATGAGGACGTACTTGCCGTACTTCTTGATTTTTTCGCCCATTGAGGATTGGTTGTAGGTTGATTGGTTGAGGGTGTTGACGCTGGTGTTGACGCTGGAGTCGGGTTGAATCTGGGTGTTGTCCACCACGGTCGCGGGGCTTTGCGCGGCGAGGTACTGTGACGCCACGAAGCCCTCCTTGCCGTTGTAGCGGACTGCCGTCCAGCCGGCAGCGGTGGAGCAGTTGAGGGTGTCGACGGTCGCGCCTCTGGGGATTCGGAGCAGGAGGGCGCCGGAGGTGGATGGTGACTGGCGCAGGTTGAGCGGGTCGGACTGCGTGGCCACGACCTTCTTGCCCGCCGCGGCGATGCTTTTGAGGGCGGTTGCCGATGTGATTGTTGCCATTGGTTACTTTTTTCGTGAGAGAGCGTAGACAGCGAGGCCGCCGGCGAGTACCACCCCGCCAATGATGAGGTATTTTTTCGCTGCGGGCGATAGTGCGACGCTGAGCGAAGTTGAAGGTGATGTGTTTTGCGGTTGGCCGCCGGCGGCGGCTGTCTGCGTGAGTGTGTCGGATGATTGCGTTGCCGGCTCGGGCCGCGCCGCCGTCTGGGAGTCGGCGCGGCTGGCTTGCGTGAAGGGCGTGCTGACGGGCTGGGCGGAGGTCACGGTCTGCTTGACCGTGTCGGCGACCTGCCTGCCCGCCGATATGACGTCGGCGACCTTGCTTCCCGCGCTCGCTCCCTGCTGCTTGAGCGAGCTTACGGCCTGGGCCCCGGCGCTCACGACCTGTTTGCCCGTGTCGGCGACCTGCTTGCCCGCCGATATGATGGCGGCGACTTTGCCTGCCGCGCCCGCTCCCTGCTGCTTTAGCGCGGCCACCGCCGCCTCGCCGCCCGCCTTGGCCTGCTTGACGGTGTCTGTCACGCCTTGCGCGAGCTTGGTGGCGGAGTCGACAGTCTCGGCGGCTGCGGCGACCTTGTCTTTGCCGAACGCCTTTGCCACGGTGGCTACGAGGCCCGTGACGGTGCTGACGGATGCGGCGATGGCGGAGAGCGTGACGGGCTCGACGTACCCGAGGCCCGCGAGGCCGCTGACGGGGGCGTCGACGGTGACGGTGCGCGTGGTGTCGGTCGTCTGGAGCTTCTGCGCCTCGGCGTCGGTGGCGGCCCGGCAGAGGGACTTTTTGACGTAGCCGTTGTTGCCGCCGTAGTTGACGTTGTAGAAGGTGGCGTTGTTGGTGGCAGTGTCGTAGAGCAGCGGCGTGCCTTTGGGGATGTTGGCAAGCACCTTGGCGGCGGCGGTCTCGTAGAGCGAGGCGGCGGCGGTGGTGGTTATGGCGTTGGCGGCTACCTCGACTGTGACCTTGGTCTTGACAATCTGCCCGGCGGGGACTGTGGAGTCCTCTACGGCCCCCTCCTGCTTGAGCTGGGCCTTCTCGTCGGCGACCTCCTCCTTGGCGTCCTTGTCTCCCTCCTCGTAGAGCTTGGTGAGGGACGATTTGGAGATGCCCGTGTTGAGGTCGCCCTTTGCCTTGCGCCCGTAGCCGGTGCGGAGCCTTGACTTGAGTTTGGACTCGCGGCCGCCAATCTTCTCGAAGACGGACTTGAACTTGGCGAAGGAGGGCTTGTGCTTCTTTTCGTAGTCCTCCTTGGAGACGCCGAGTTTGAGGGCTTCGGCCTGGGTGAGCGAGCCGGGGTAGCACTTGCTGGCGAGCGAGAACCAGTTGCAGCGGGCGCAGAGGCAGAGTATGGCTCTCATTATGGCCGTGACGGGGTTGAAGCGGATGAGGAACTTGACGACCTTCTTGGCTATGCGGGCTATGCGCTTGCCAATCTTCTTTGTGATTTTGGCCACTGCCTTGGCGGCTGTCTTGACTCCTTTGGCGACGGTCGTGGCGGCTGTCTTGACACCCTTGCCCACTGTCTTGACCGCCTTTTTGACGCCCTTGGCGATTTTTTTGAGCCTTTTGCGGAGGCGGCCGAAGAGTCCGCTCGTCTGCTGCGTGAGCGCGGGGTTGTTCTGCGCCTGTGAGAGGGCGATGTCGCGGAGCTCGGCGTTGTCCCAGTAGTCGAGCACTGAGCCGAGCCCCCGCACCACGGCTTGCGCCTCGGCCTGGGTGGGGAAGAAGAGCGCGGGGGCTTCGCCGATGGCGGCTTGGAGGCGGGTCAGGTATCGGCGGTCGTTCTCCTCGCCGCCGTGGTACTCGTCCTCGAGGCCGTAGACGACGCCGGCGAGGGTGAGTTCGTCCATCGGGTCGCCGTCGGCTCCCGAGAGGCTTGGCGTGGCGGCCTTGTGCCTCGCGATGGTGCTTTGGACGGCGGCGGCCGCGTCTCGCCCCGTGCGGCGCGCGCTGGCCACGGAGGCGCGCACCTTGCCTTTGAGGCGGCGCAGTATGGTCGCGCCGCAGAGGCCGGCAATCTCGCTTTGCGGGCGCAGCATCAGGTAGAGCGCCTTGAAGAACTCCGAGCCGAACTCGTCTCCCTCCACGCGGCGGATCATCCCGCTCTCGAAGAGCCGCTTCTCCTTCTGCGCCATGAGGAGCGCGGCCTGCTCGCGTTCCGCGGTGTCCCAGTATTGCAGCAGGTAGGCGCACATCTGCGAGAAGGTCTCGGGGTTGCGCACGGACTGGATGAGGGCTGGCGACTCGTCGGCGATTTTCTTGGTGCGCAGGATGTAGGCGCGCAGCTTCTCGGTGTCGGCGGTGTCGTTGAGGCCCTGATAGTCGTCAAGGTCGAAGCCCCCGACAACGGAGTCGATGTCGGCCCCGGTGTGGAGGAGCTGGCTCTGCACGCTATCGAAGAGCGTCTGCGGCTCGGCGGCCGCCGTGCCGTTGAGGTACTGGAGTTGCATTGGTTAGGCGTTAGGGAAGTCCTTGATG
The DNA here is from genome assembly GCA_051875415.1 of Marinilabiliaceae bacterium. Classification (GTDB taxonomy): domain Bacteria; phylum Bacteroidota; class Bacteroidia; order Bacteroidales; family Marinilabiliaceae; genus W3P20-009. Next base: position 21,957 of record JBJEGU010000042.1, on the reverse strand, counting down.
GCTGACGGCTTCTTCTCGTAGAAGCACTTGTCGACGACGGGGTCGACGACGAGCTCGTTGCCGCCGTCCCGCACCACGACGTAGACGTGCTGGAAGTAGCTGCGGCCGTTGTACTTGGCGATGCGGAGCGTGAAGGGGATTCGGAGGTTGGTGAGGATGGAGCCGATGAGGGTGGCGTAGCAGTCGCAGTCGCCCTTCTGGTCGTAGAGCGTGCGCAGGGGGCGGCGCACCTGCTCCATGACGGCGGAGTCGGGGACGTAGCGGATGTGGGCGTAGACGAAGTCCCATATGTTCTGGAGCGTCTGGGCGAGTCCGGGGGCTTTGAGCGACTGGGCGAGGCGCGCTGTGTCGGGCAGCGTCTCCTTGATGACGCGGTGCATGAACTGGACTGTCTGCTCGGGCGCGGCGTTGGCCAGGCGGATGGAGTCCTCGTGCCTGAGCTCGGTGCGGGGTGGGATGAGGGCGGCGTAGTCGGAGAGCGGCCTTATGGCCCTTTGGGAGGTTGCCGTGAGTCCGAGTGAGCCGAGCGTGGTGGACTTGTCGAACCTCATGTCGCCGCTGATGGTGGCGAGGCCGTTGACGGTGACGGCGAACTGGAGCGACGTGGATGCGATGACTTTGGAGAAGTCTTTGCTCATCAGGTCGTTGAGGTTGTCGAGGATAGTGGTGAGCAGGCTGTTGAGGGGGATGGCTATGCTGAGCCCTTTGAGCCTGCTTGTGGCGTTGGGTGCGATGACGACCGTCGCCCCTTGCTCCGGCACGTCGACTTTCGCCACCTCGCGGCCGGAGATGATGGCCGAGCCTTGGAGGACGGTGACGGTGACGCTGGCTGATGAGGGGTTGGTGATGTCGATGCAGATGGGGATGGTGAGCTTCGAGAGGCTGATTTTGGGCTTGTCGTAGACCTTCGGCGCGAAGGTTATCCGCTGCGCCATGTCGGCGTAGCCCTTGGCCTTGCGCAGGAGTATGGCCGCCAGCGCGCCTATCGCCCCAATGAATATGATTGCGTGTTTGTTCATCATGACCTGTTGACGGTTGCAAAGATGGCGCGACGGGCGCGGGCGGCTGTACGCTTGTGTACGATACCGTACGCTTGTGAACGAAACTGTACGTTATGCTACGCTTATGCCGCGATAGCCGCGCGGCGTGGGTGCGGACGGGCTTCGACCGGGCGGCGGGCGCGCGGCGTTGGGGCGCGGACGCGGTTTGACCTGTATCTGGCGGGCGTTATCGGGGCGCGTTGCGGTATTGACCTTGCGGGACTGGCGCATACGGCAAGATGGCGGGGTCGGGTCATAGCAAATCGTCGTAGTCGCGGGGGTCGTTGCCGTCGTCGGAGTCCTTGCCCGACCTGATGATGAGCCACGCTATGGCGCAGACGAGGAGAGCGAGGACGATGGCGGGCAGGGCCGCGAGGATGCTGAGCATGGTGTTCATAGGTTGGAGCGTATGTTGGTCAATAGTTTTGCTCGATTCGGTTGACGAGGTCGTAGAAGCGGCCTGTGTCGCGGTAGCTGCTGCCGTTGAAGAGCAGGACGTTGGTCATTGAGAAGAGCCTGTCGCATGTGCGGCGGCCGTATTTCTTGACGAGCTGCTCGGAATCGAGGTTGGTCGTGACGACGAGTTTCATGCGGCGGCGGATTTTGTAGACGCTGTCGATGAAGCTGAACATCTTGTCGTCCTCGAAGTCGGAGCGGAACTCGGCCCCCATGTCGTCGAGCGTGACCTGCCTCGTGTGGAAGCCGAAGCTCACGGAGCCCGGCGCAAAGTCCTGGCCCGCCGTCTTGAGCGCGGCTTTCAGGCCGCCTTGCGGCAGGTCGTAGGATGAGATGCTCGCGGCTCCGTAGATTCGCTTGGGGTCGACGAAGGGGAGGCTCTCGTCTTTGCGGACGAACATCCGCACGATGGCGGGTATCACCCTGGTGGCGAGGAGCGATTTGCCCGTGCCGACGCCGCCGGCGAAGAGCAGCCCGCGCCCCTCGTCCGTCTCGAACTCCGTGGCGAACCACCGTGCGACGCGCCGGTAGACGGTCTCGTCGACGGGTTGCATCTGGCCGCCCTCGGCGGCGACTTCCTTCTCGGTCAGCTCGACGAGCCGCCGGAAGAAGAGCTCTTCACGTGTCTCCATGGTCAGAACTTGGTCATTCGTTGCCCAATCGTCATATCTGCCGCCCCCGGCTCGCGCCGCCTCGCCGTCTGCCGGTCGTTGTCGAACACGCAGCCTTGCCAGTTGTTGGCGATGGCGGTGTCGATGCGCTGGCGCGCCGTCTCGGGGCTGCCGCCCGCCCACTGCATCAGGCGGTCGTAGCACCGTTTGGCGGACATGGCGTCGGCGTAGGGGCTGCGCCGTCGGCGCTTGTAGAGAATCCAGTCGTGGAAGGCGTCGGCCATGTCTTTGGCAATCCATTCGGGTGCGGTCTCGATTTCAAAATCGAAACTCGAAACCTGTTTGCGCGGTCTCGCCCCCTTTGGGGGTAGGGGGGTATTATTATCTTTTTCTTTTTCTTTTTTATTTTCCCCTGCAAAGTCGTTGCAAACGTCTTGCAAACGTCTTGCAAACGGTCTGCAAACGTCTTGCAAATCGTCTGCAAAATCGTTGCAAACGGTCTCGCTGCTTTCCGCGTCCTCCTTGTCCGTCTTCTCCACAATCTCGGCGACGCTGTCAATCTCCGCGGCGGCCGCGCTTTCCTCGCCCCGCTTGTCACGCCGCCGCGCGGCGGCCGACGACCGCTTGTCGCTAACCTCCTTACGCTTGCCGAGGCGGCGCGCGATGCTTTCGGAGAAGAATGCGCCCTCCTCAAGGGTGAACAAGTCGAAGTCCTCGACGACGCGGCGGAGCTTCTCCTCGTCAGTGTGGAGCTCGTCGGCGACGGCCGCAATGTCATCGGCCAGGCACCTGTTGCCGTTTTCGTAGAGGAACTCAATCAGGGACCAGTAGATGCCGACGCCCTCGTAGCCCATCTCTTTGCGGAGGCGAATCATCTTGATGTCGCGCCGCGCGTCATAGTCGTGGGCGAAGTACTGTGTGTCCATACATGCCATATCTTTGCGCGTTATAGGCTATGCCCGGGCGAAAGGCTCACCGCCATTCGCCTCCAGCCTGTGTGAAACATGTTCTTGTTGATTGACCCGCCGTGGGTTGTCGAGCGCGTCCGGCCTTTCAGTGCCGGCCTTTTCGGCTTCGAGTGCAATTTGTCCAGTCTTTGCCATACTTCTTATTTTTTATTTGTTGAGATGAGAGCGGCGCGGGAGTCGAACCCGTCGCGTCACCGTCGCGGCTACCCTCTTCGCTCTTGACAAGCCCTCACTTATTGGCGTGAGGGACGAAGTATGGTTCGTTGAATATCTTAGTTGGCATGGGCGCTTCGGCGTGGGATTTGCCGGCTTAGCCATTAGCCTTTCTTTTCCTCGGGTCAGCCATACTTCTTGGTTGTCAGGGAGATTGCACTTGGGGGTGGAAAGTACAGTGCCGTCAGGTTGCCACTCCGAAAGTTAAATGTAGGGGCTTGTTTTGCTCTTCTCTTTCAAAATGGATAATTTCGCAAAGCTAAATTGCTTATTGAATGAAACTACTTGAAGGAAAGACCGCGCTCATAACCGGTGCGGCACGAGGCATAGGCAAGGCCCTTGCCATACGTTTCGCACAAGAGGGCGCCAATATCGCTTTCACCGACCTCGTCATTAACGAGGCTGCGCAGGAGACCGAGAAGGAGATCGCCGCCCTTGGGGTGAAAGTCAAGGGTTACGCTTCAAACGCTGCTAACTTCGACCAGACCCACGAGGTCGTCGCCGAGATTGTCAAGGACTTCGGCTCCATTGACGTCCTCGTAAACAACGCTGGCATCACCAAAGACGGCCTTATGCTCAAGATGACCGAGGCTCAGTGGGACGCCGTCCTCACTGTCAACCTCAAGTCGGCTTTCAACTTCATCCATGCCGTAATTCCAGTGATGAGCAAGCAGCGTAAGGGCAGCATCATCAACATGAGTTCTGTCGTCGGTGTTCATGGTAACGCCGGGCAGTGCAACTACTCCGCGTCAAAGGCCGGTATGATTGGCCTCGCCAAGTCCATCGCTCAGGAGATGGGCAAGCGTGGGATTAGGGCCAACGCTATCGCCCCGGGCTTCATCATCACTGCCATGACCGACCAGCTCTCCGACGAGGTCAAGAAGGCCTGGTGCGACAAGATTCCACTCCACCGTGGAGGTACGCCAGAGGACATCTCAGATGTCGCCCTCTTCCTCGCTTCCGACCTCTCGTCTTATGTCACAGGTCAGGTAATCCAGGTCGATGGTGGAATGAATATGTAAAAGTTCACGCTCCACACTCGCATGCGAGAGAAGGCGGACGGGTATTCCCCGCCCGCCTTCTCTCTTTACTTATCGCTATCCTTTTGCAGTCATTAACCTCTTTTGTGTATTCGTAGCCACCCTATGTCTTATCTTTGTAAGAATAGTCGTAATCGCGTCACATTTTTCAGAACGTCTAAATGAAAAAGCTTATCACTTGCTCTATTCTCGCTTTGCTCGTCTTTAGCGGATGCTCTTCTCACAAAAGGCGTATGCATCTGATTGGCGATTCGACAATGGCCGACTACGACGAGAATGTCACGCAGATGAGGGGCTGGGGCGAGATGCTTAGGCTTTTCGCCCCCGATGACGTGTCCGTCTTGAATTACGCGAAGCCCGGACGAAGCTCGCGTAGCTTCTATGACGAAGGACGGTGGGACGCGGTCAAAACGCAGATTTCCGAGGGCGACGTCGTTTTGATTCAGTTCGCCCATAACGACGAAAAAGAGCAGGGTAGGGACGGCGTCGACGGACGAGGGACTGCGCCTTGGTCAACCTATCGCGCCTACCTCAAAAAATACATAAGCGAGGCACGGGCGCTTGGGGCGCACCCCATCCTTGTGCAGCCCATCGTGCGCCGCTATTTCGATGGTAACAGCCTTACCGCCAGAGCGCGCCACAACCTCGGCAACCCTGCCGATTCGACGCTCGACTACACTGCCGCCATGCGGTGCGTGGCTCTTGAGACGGAGACTCCGCTTATCGACCTGTGCTCTAAGAGCGGTCAGATTGTCGAGGCTTACGGCCCCGCAGAGTCTAAAAACCAATTGTATGTGCAGGCCGACAATACTCATACGTCAATGAAAGGCGCGGCGCTGTTCGCGCTTGCCGTGGCAGAGGCTCTCGATACTATGGGCGTTTGGGATTCGGGATCCGTCCGTCATCCGAATATCGTCGTCAACCAGCAATCCTTCGATTTTGGCGACGTATTCATCGGCGACACTGTCTGGCAGACGTTCGACGCCATTGACTTTCACGGGATCTCGACTCTGACACCGAAATACCTGTCGCACCGGAATTACATAACGTTCACGGCCCCCGACGGTATAAAGCTCTCGTCCAGCCTAATGTCGCCATTGCTCGACTCCATAAGCGTCTACACCAATTGCGGCGCCGACATCATTGTCCACTACACGCCGCGTACCGGTCTCAAGGAAGTGCTGAAGCTGAAGGTTACTACGCCGTCTGGTAGTGTCTACATCCCAATAAAAGCTCAGGGGCGCATGCTCAGCCGCTCCGAGAAACTCTCTTGGAGGTGGGATGATATCCAGAAGCCTAATGATGCCGCAGATCTGTCCGCAAAGATTTCTGCCATTAAAGGGCTTGTGATTACCGACAGTCGCTTCGCTCCAGATATGAATGCGTGGCCAGAGGAGATTGACGAGGACGGTGAGCGTTTCGTTCAGTTTACACTGACAGCGGGCGGACGTAGCGTCAAAATTCGCAACATCGGACTTAAGACGAGTGGAAGCTTCTCCTACCGAGTGGCATGCTCATACGGTAAAGACTTCTACCGTATGAGTGTCATTGGCGAAAGGCAGCAGCCAACAGCCGATGCGGTCTCTGACGATTCGTATGACACGTCCATAACCCTCAAGCCGGCTCAAAGCCTCCTTGTCAGAGTTTATCCTTGGAGACGTAAGGCTTCGCAAGATGACGCTTTTGCGCTGAATGATATAAGCGTCGAAGCTATGGTCGTCGAGTGACGGCATCAAAAGGGGGAGTGTTCGCGTTTTTTATGCACTCTTTTACGTATATTCGCGGTAGCGGGTCTATCTCTTGCTTCTGTCGGGGATGGCGATTATCTGATTAAGAGTATGCAGAACACGCACTACAAATATGATCCTGAGACTCTCAGTTACAAGGAGATAAAGCGCGGCTTGAAATACTACGCAAAGAGGGCGGCCTTCCATCTCACTTTCGGTCTCGTCGTCTCCATAGGGCTGTTTTTCCTCTATACGTACATATTCGATAGCCCTAAAGAGAAAAAACTCAAACGCGAGCAGCATGAGCTCTTGGCCCAATATGAGCAGATGAGCCGCAGGCTCGACCAGATTGAGGAGGTGCTCGAGGACATCCATTCACGCGATGAGAACATCTACCGCGTCATTTACGAGGCGGACTCTATACCGGTGTCTGTCCGAAAGGCAGGTTTCGGAGGCATAAACAGGTATAAGGAGATGGAGAATATGACAAACTCCGACCTCATCATTGCCACGGCAAAAAGGCTCGATGTCGTCTCTAAGCAGCTCTACGTCCAAAGCAAGTCCTTCGACGAGATAATCAGCCTTGTCAACTCAAACAACGACATGCTGCGCTGCATTCCTGCCATCATGCCCATCAACAACAAGGATCTGACCAGGACGGCGTCCGGCTGGGGATGGCGCGTCCACCCCATCTACAAAATTAAGAAGTTCCATGAGGGTATGGACTTCTCAGCCCCTGTCGGCACCGAGATATATGCCACGGGCGACGGTGTCGTCACTACTGTCGAAACGAGCTACAGCGGCTACGGCAAGCATGTTAAGGTTGATCATGGCTTCGGCTATGTGACCATCTACGGTCATATGAGCAAGTTTAACGTCCGTCCTGGGCAAAAGGTCAAGCGCGGCGACGTCATCGGCTATGTCGGCAGCACCGGCATAAGCACGGGCCCCCACCTTCACTACGAGGTCGTAAAGAAAGGGCAGAAGGTGAACCCGCAGCTATACTACTTCCAGGAAGATCTCGACGCCGACGATTACGAGCGAATGATCGACATATCTACCAATAGCAACAGGACTTTCGACTAATATGGCGTCACATGGAGTCGACTTCTCCGACCTGAGGGAGACGGTCATCACGCTTGCAAGGTGCAAGTACTTCATAATAGTCTGTGTTTTCCTCGTCTGGATAGCTTTTGTCGACGACGACAACCTTATTGTCAAGTACTCGCAAGCGCAGGCAATCGCGAAGCTTGAGGCCGAAAAGGCCAGGCTCGAGTCTTCTATTGAAAAAGACAAGCGAAAAATGAGCGAGTTGAGGAATAACCGCGAGTCGCTCGAGAAGTTCGCACGTGAGGAATATTATATGAAGAAAGATGACGAGGTTATCTTCATTCTAAAATAGGGATGGCAACACCTCTGGGCTACAACGAAATATGAAAAGTAAATTGGAACTCCTGACGATTGTCGCCATGGCGTGTGGCGTCGTAGGGTCCGTCGCATTCTGCGCAGGAGCGTCGGCGGCGTGGGTCGGTGTCCTCATCTCCGGACTTCTGCTTTTTTTCATAAGGCTTAGGGGGAGAATGACCGCGTCAGAATTCGTGCAGCGGCGGATCCACTCCATCCTCATGTTCAGCGCCGCCGCCATCTGCGTAAGTGCCTATTTTATGATGAACGGCAAATCATACTGGCCCATTCCTCTCCTTGTCTCAGCCTGCGTCGAACTCTATTCAAGTTTTAGGCTTAACTGATTAAATGTCAATCCCGATGCCGCCAAAAAAGAAACTAAATTCTTTTTTTATTGGCAGTTAGGCATTATCTTTGCACCGCTTTGCGACTGGAAGACAGCCGCCGGGCAAAGTCGAATTAAACCTTTAAGTTAATTTTATTGAGATGACAAAAGCAGACATCGTCAACGAGATTGCTAAAAGCACCGGGGTCGAGAAGGTCGCTGTCCAGAAAACCGTTGAGGCTTTCATGGATATTATAAAAGCATCCCTTGTGAACGGTGAACCCGTCTTCCTCCGTGGCTTCGGCAGCTTTGTTACGCGCACTCGCGCGCAGAAGACTGCACGCAACATCACCAAGGGCGTTGCCATTACCATCCCCGAGCACTCTATTCCTTCCTTCAAGCCCGCAAAGGTTTTCATGAGCGAGGTGAAGGACAGCAAGAATATTAAGAAATAACTGATTGTCTAACTTTAAAAAACCTTTATATGCCAAGCGGTAAGAAAAGGAAGCGTCACAAGATGGCGACCCACAAGCGTAAGAAGAGACTGAGAAAGAACAGGCACAAGCATTAAGCCTTACCTGTACTCGACTTAATCTTTAAACCGCCCCAGACTTGGTCTCTGGCGGTACAAACAGAAAGCCCTTTGAGCTTTCTGTTTGTTTATAATCAAGTTCTTTGCAATTTTACTAAAGTGAACGCAGAATTATTCGTCAACGTCACGCCCGAAGAGATGGTCATAGCCCTCACTGAGGACAAGCGTCTGGTGGAGCTGCGGAGGGAGAAGAGGAACGTCCAATTTGAGGTCGGCGATGTCTACATCGGAAAGGTGAGAAAAGTCATGCAAGGTCTTAACGCCGCTTTCGTAAGTGTCGGCTTTGAGAAAGACGCTTTCTTGCACTATCTCGACCTCGGCCCGCAGTTCCGTACCCAGCAAAAATTCCTCCAGCAGGTTATCCAAAGGCGTAATTCCGATGACATCCCGCGCGTCAAGCGCGAGGAGGATATCGACAAGAAGGGCTCCATCACCGACGTGCTTCAAGCAGGCGAGGAAGTTCTTGTTCAAGTGGCCAAAGAGCCTATCTCCACCAAAGGGCCAAGGTTGACAGCTGAGATTTCTCTTGCTGGGCGCAATCTGGTCTTTATGCCTTTCGCCGACAAAATCTCCGTAAGCAAGAAAATCAAGTCTGCCGAGGAGAGGTCGCGACTCAAGAAGATTGTTCAGAAGGTAAAACCCAAGGATGTCGGCATCATCATCCGTACCGTCGCTGAAGGTAAGGATGAAAATGAAATAGCCGAAGAAATAAGGGTTCTTAACCAAAGATGGGAGGAGTGCATAAAGCACGTCAGGGCCTCACGCCCGCCCTCCATGGTTCTCGGTGAAATGGAGCGCGCCGCTGCCATGATCCGAGACCTTTTCAGCCCAGACTTCAACAACGTCTATGTCAATGACAAGGCTATCTTCGATGAGATAAAGGCCTACGTCGGGAAAATAGCGCCCGACAAGGTGAACATCGTTAAGCTCTACGCTGGTAAGCTGCCTATTTTCGACAACTTTAATATCGAAAAACAGATAAAGCAGTCTTGCGGCAAGGCCGTCTCGTTCAAGAGCGGTGCCTACCTCGTTATCGAAACCACAGAGGCTCTTAACGTCATCGACGTTAACAGTGGTAACAAATCAAAAACTGCCTCAAATCAAGAAAACAATGCGCTCGAAACCAACCTCGCCGCAGCTGACGAGATCGCAAGGCAGCTGAGGCTTCGAGATATGGGCGGAATTGTCGTGGTCGATTTTATCGACATGCAGAGTGCCGACAACCGTACAAAACTCTACGAGCGTATGAAAGAGGCGATGTCAAAAGACAAAACTAAGCACAACATACTCCCGTTGAGCAAGTTCGGTCTCATGCAAATCACAAGGCAGCGCGTGAGGCCAGTCATGACCATCGACACTACTGAAAAATGCCCTACGTGCGGGGGCTCCGGGAAAATTCAGACTTCCATCCAAATCCCGGACATGATTGAGGCCGCTGTTAAGGCTGAAGCATCGCGTCACGACAAAAAGAAGATTATTGTACGCTGCCACCCGTTCATCTACTCCTATCTCAAGAAGGGCTTCCCCTCGCTCATATTGAGATGGAAACTGAAGTACGGTTTCTTCAGGCTGGATTTCCAGCCTTCGGCCTCCCTCGGAATTGTCGATTACGTCATTGAGTAATCGATAGCCTGGCGAGCCCAAGAAGCATCGGACTCCCGGTCAGCGCATAGAAGCCGCTGGCCGGGAGTCTATTTTTCGTTTAAAACTCGTTGCGCCTCGCTTTTTTTTATACTTTTACGCTTGTAATGTCCTTCTTCGGTCTCCTCCTGAAGACCGTACGAGGGGGCTGCATGACTTACAAAATTGAGACAATGTCAGTAAACAAGGTTATTCTTATCGGGAACGTAGGCAAGGATCCTGATGTAAGGTATTTTGAGGCTAATAAGGCCGTGGCTAACTTTACTCTGGCCACGACAGAAAGGGCGAGAAAGGGATGGAATGATCAGGTCATACCCGAGCGTACTGAGTGGCACAATATAGTCGTCCGCGGTGGCCTTGTCCAGGTCGTTGAGAAGTATGTCCATAAAGGTTCAAAACTCTATATTGAAGGGAAGATAAGGAGCAGAACGTACGTCGACCGGGAAAACCAGTCGCATTTTGTCACAGAGATAGCCGTAGACACCCTTGAACTACTCAGCCCAAGAGAGCCCCGTGATGGCTACGCGCAGCATAATGCCAATAATGTCGACTCTTTTGGCTCTATTGGAGAGCCTCAGGACGATGACGACGCAACGGACGGCAACATAGCAGCATCTGATTTTAATACGCCGTTCTAAAACGGCTTCAAAATCCCTCTGTCGTAGAAATTGGACTCTATAGATAATTTAGCAGGCAGCTTTGCCGAGATTTCCTTCGGCCCCGTCACTGCCGAGACTCTTTGCATCGGTCTCCTGCTGATTCTGCTTCTCTTAGTTAGCGGTCTGGCTTCCGGTAGCGAGGCGGCGTGCTTCGCATTGACTCCTCAAGAACTCGAAGCTTTGCGCGAGAGTGAGAAGGATAAGGACAGGGTTCTTCTGCATATGCTCGACGAACCCAAGCTGCTGTTGGCCACTATATTGATTGCCAACAACTTCATTAATGTCTCCATCGTTATGCTCTCCGCCATATTCTCAAGCCAGATAGTCCATTTTGGCGACGCGAGGATATTGCAGTTCGTCTTCGAGACAATAATAATTACGGCGTTGATTCTTTTCTTTGGCGAAATATTGCCAAAGGTCTTCGCCCAGCAACACAGGCTCGCATTTTCTCGGTTCGTCTGCTATCCGTTAAATACCGCCACGAAGGTTCTCAAGCCTTTTAGCAAGCTCTTGATGAACTCGACCAACATTGTCAACTCTAAGCTCTCTAAGCACCAGAAGGCAATGTCGCAGGACGACCTCCAGCAGGCTCTCGACCTTACGTCAGGAACCATGGCCGACGAGAAGGATATGCTCGAAGGCATCGTCAAGTTTATGGATCTCGAGGTGTGCGACATAATGACGCCTCGTGTCGATGTTGTAAGTGTCGCCTACAACAGCAGTTTCGCCGATGTGCTCCACACCGTCGTCGACTCTGGCTATTCACGCATCCCTGTTTTCGGTGAGACTCCCGATGACGTGAAAGGAATTGTCTACATTAAGGATATATTGAGGGATTTAGGTAAAGCTGGAGATTCGGATTGGCATCCAAATATCCGTAAGAGTTTCTTTGTGCCTGAGAACAAGAAGGTCAACGATCTGCTCACGGAGTTCCAGTCTACGAAAACACATATGGCCATTATTGTCGACGAGTACGGGTGTATGCAGGGCATCGTGACCCTTGAGGACATAATTGAGGAGATTGTCGGCGACATCAGCGATGAGCAGGATGATGAGGAGGAGCAGAAGGACTGGTATCGTCAGCCCGACGGCTCTTACATTTTCGAGGCTAAAATCTCCTTGAACGATATGTGCAAGGTCCTAGATATCGACACAGGGGTGTTCAACAAGATGAGGGGCGACGCCGAGACTCTCGCAGGCTTGTTGCTTGAGAAGACGGGTGTCATACCCAAGAAAAAAGACCTCATCGACATAGGTAAATACAGGTTCGAGATTCTGTCTGCCGACCTCCGTAAGATTAATAAGGTCAAGCTAATCTTGAAAAATGACGCAAAAAAGTGATGATGCCCTCTACTCCCACTCTCATCCTAAGCGTTGCACTCTCGGCTCTTTTTCTTGCCCTTCCGTCTTGCTCGGACTCTGTTGTGCCCAAGCCCCGAGGTTATTTCCGCATAACATTGCCTCGCCATGAGTATGCGCCGTTCGAGCAGTCCGACGTCCCGTTCGCTTTTGAACTCTCTACGCTAAGCAAGATTGTCGCTGACAAGTCGCCCAACGAGAACGACAGGTGGTTCAATATCGTATACCCCACGCTCAACTGTAAAATCCACGTAACCTACCTGCGTCTTAATGCGGATCAGGAGGATATGGCCTATGAGGACAACCACCGCCTGCTGTTTAAGCATACAGTGGCGGCCGATGCCATCGTCGGAAAGTATTTTGACAACGATGAGTCTCGTGTACATGCGGCAATTTTCAACATAAAGGGTAACGCTGCGACACCAGCCCAGTTCTCCATCACAGACAGTCTTGGCCAAGTGTTCCGCGGTTCACTCTATTTCTTTTGTCACCCCAACAAGGACAGCCTGGCTCCTGTCGTCGAGTATGTCGACGCTGATATAAGTCACTTGGTTGAAACATTCCGTTGGCAGGAAAACTGAACTCTATATGCCCCTAATCAAGAAATTTGAGACGCAGAATGAGCTTATGGGCATTTGGAGAATGTCTGAAAGCCTTGACGAGTTGATGGCTTGCTACGAGGTGAAACCTCACGAGAAGTCGGCTTTCGATGCATTCCGTAATGACAGGCGCAGGAGGGAGTGGGTCACAGTTCGCATACTCTTGGCAAGTCTGCTCGGTAGCGGAGTCTCCATTGAGTATATGGAGAGTGGTAAACCTTTCCTTCGGGGATCAAAACTGTTCATAAGTATCACGCATACAATTGGATATGTCGGTGTGAGGCTTGGCTTACAGCCGGTGGCTCTTGATATGGAGTACATGTCCAACCGCGTGCTGCGGCTAATTCCGAAATTCGTATCCGAGCGTGAGATGCGCTATGTCGATGAGGACAATAAGATTGTAACTGCCCTCATAATATGGAGTGCCAAAGAGACTCTTTTCAAGAGGTTCGACATTTCTGATGTTTTGTTTGAGCGCCACTTGTCCGTACGTTCGCTCGTCGTTAACGGATGTGAGGGTGTCTTCACTGGTTGCGTTGATAAAGACGGGTTTTATGCCGAGGTCGAATTACACTATAGTTTGTTCGATGATTTGATTCTTGTCTATTGTTGACATCCTTGCCGTTATAATGTATGGGAGTTTTTGATAAAATCGCGGAATGGCGTGCCAATGGGCGGAAAGTGACGGTCCCGCTAATAGATCCGGACCGCTACGACCGTTCCGTTGTCGATTCATTTGCCGTAAGAGGGCAAGACGTGCCTTTGCTGTTTGTTGGCGGGAGCGTCGTCACTCACGACACGGGGGCTGTCGTCCGTGATATCAAGTCGAGGTTCAGTGGCAAGACTGATGTTGTGCTTTTCCCTGGTGACTATAGTCAAATCTCTCCTTCTGCCGATGCCATACTGTTCCTTTCCCTCCTTTCCGGTCGTAATCCAGAATACCTTATAGGTCAGCAAGTAAAGTCAGCTCCAGTCATACGCGAACTCGGGATGGAGGCCATCCCTACCGCCTATCTGCTGATAGACGGAGGACGTGTAACCTCCGTACAATATGTCAGCAATACGCTGCCTATCCCTTCCGATAAACCCGACTTGGTGGTGGCGACTGCCATAGCGGCCGAGATGCTCGGTTTCCGTTTGGTCTACCTTGAGGCAGGTAGCGGAGCTTCAAGACCCGTAAGTCCCGATGTCGTGACAGCCGTGCGAGCCGCTGTCGGGCTGCCGATAATAGTTGGTGGCGGTCTGCGTTCCGCTGAAGCTGTTAAGAATGTTTTTGAGGCGGGGGCCGACCTTGTTGTCGTAGGAACGGCTTTTGAAAAGGATCCGAATGCTGTTAAAAAGATGTTTTAACAGACCGCAAAACAGCTGACGAGCGATTATGTATGACGGTTCGCTTCTCTAAGCTCCCCAAATCCTTTTCTTTGTCGTATATTTGTGTCATAGCCCCTTGCGCAGCGTGTGGACTTATTGCAAATGAGGCTGAGTTTGTATTGACAATGGAATTTATCGGAAGTTGCATAATTAAAGAGGGCTCTATTGAGCCGGTAGACGAACAGTCGCACATCGGTGACGACAATGAGGTCTATGAGGTTTTGCGCATCGAGGCGGGACATCCCTTGTTCTTAGCGGATCACCTTGAGCGATGGCGGAGCAGTATGAGAGCGCTTGGACGTGAACTTCCGAAATGGACCGACTCGTTCGATACTGTCATAGGTTGGCTCATAGCGTGCAATACTTTGCCCGACTGCGATATGCGTATTGTGGCATCGTCCGATGGTGGCATACAGTGTGGCTATGTCGAGACCGTGTATCCTTCTTCCGAAATGTATAGGGACGGCGTTAAAGTAGAACTGCTCCACGCAGAAAGGGAGAAGCCAAGGCTGAAAATATTCCACGCCGGGATGCGATCTGAGGCAGGCCGTCAACAAGCTGACTCGGGTGCTTATGAGAGCCTTCTGGTCAATAAGGACGGCTGCATAACGGAAGGAAGTCGCAGTAACGTGTATTTTATAACCAAACAGGGGGGCGTATGCACCGCACCCGACGCTGATGTGCTTGGTGGCATTATGCGCAAGCATATCCTTGACATATGTAAAGCAAAAGGCGTTGCGGTCAATTTTCAAAAGGTCAAAACCGAAGAGATTTCCAATTTTGACGCTGCCTTTCTCTCAAGTACGCCTATGCGCATCCTCCCGATTAAAGAGGTTGACGCAAAGGCCATGAATGTGAACAACTCCGTTCTGCGACTCCTAATGGATGAGATGGAAAATCTTGTTGAAGGACAAATCAAGGCTTAGGTGAGGATTCTTTCCCGAACATACATAAGTGCGACGCTTGGTGCCGTGTCCGCGCTTCTTCTCCCTGTTCTGTCCTCGTGCGGAGGCCAGTCTGGTGAAAGTGCGCAGATTCCGCTAAGCGGTGAGTTGATGTATGAAGTGGATTATTCTGAAAACCTGAGGGAGCAGAGCTCCATCGGTGCGTTCCTTCCGCATTCAGCCATAGGAGTCTACGATTCGGCCAATTTCAAGATTTCAACTTCCGCCCCGCTCAGTTTCGCTAAGGTCTCATTAGTCCATGGGCAGAGTGGCGACTTCATGTCAATTTCGTTCAACGATATGAGGATTTTGACTGACTTCTCGTCATTGGCGGAGGAGACTGATACGTCCGGCTGTAAAGTGGCCGTTAAGAAATACGATTCCCAACACAAAATTTGTGGGTATAATTCGTGCCAGACTTCGGTCAGTCTCCGCGATATGAATGGCGGTGAGTTCAGGGTTGATATTTTTACGGCAGTTGATGACAACTCGAAATGCTCCGATATGCAGTCTTTAGGGCTTGTCACCGCATTTAGCATACGCTTCGGCGAGAGCAATGTTATATTCCTCCTTAAGAGCGTGCGGCCGCTTGAGGCTGTAAATCCTGAAGAGTTTGCACGCCCGCAAGGGTTCATAGAAACGAGCGCGAAAGACTTTGTCGCCCTGATAGAACTTATGTAGGTTTTCCTTTCTTCGTGTTGGTAATGTCGAAAAAATCAAAATCTGAAACAGAGCCTGCCCAGGCCAAATCCTCAAGTTCGTTACGTTTCGTATTGGGTTGCGCACTTATCATTTTTGGAGTGCTGCTGCTTGTCGCGATTCTCTCATTCTTCTTTACGGGTGGGGCAGACCGGAGCATTTTCGACATGCCGTTATCCGAGTTGTTATCCAATGTTGATGTCGTAGTTGTGAATCCGCTCGGTCGATTCGGCGCATGGATAGCCGATATGCTGGTGACGAACGGGGTAGGGGTCATGGCTATCCTCATCCCGTGGCTTGCGATAATGTCCGGTCTGCGCTTTTTGGTGGGTCACATTTCTCTTAGGAGTCAGGTTTTGGGGTGCGCCTGCCTTACTGTCTGGGGATGTATTACGCTCGGTTTCGTATTCTCTCGTTTTTCCGACTCTTTTTATTCCATTGCAGGCGGTGCGTGGGGATATTACTCCGCCAGATGGTTAAGTTGTGTCATTGGCCCTGTCGGGACTTTAGCTCTGATATTTTTTGTTCTCTTTGCTTACGTCTCTGTCAAATCAGAGGCAGTGCGTACTGGCATCATCTCGTTGTTGGGCAAGATCCACATAACATTGCCAAAGTTTGAATTTTCGGTAACAGATGAGGAAACATCTGATACGGGGAAGGCCGTGCCTTCCAATGATGATGTTGCAGAGGCTGATGATGAACGGAACGACAAGGATGACGCTTCCGGTCAAGTCCCTGACAAAGAAGTAGTGGAGGAAGACGGCAGTGATGCGGAAAAAGACTCTGACCCTCTTGTTGACGGCGGGTTGCAGATAGTGAGACCGTCAGGTGAGGATTCTGTCGCTGACGCGGAAGACGTTGCAGGTAGGGATTCCGCGACTGAACTACAGATTGAGAATACGGAGCAGGAGGAGACTGTCGATGTCCAGCATATGGGGCTTGACACAAAGTACGATCCGACTGCCGATTTGAGCAATTACAAGCTTCCCCCTGTCGACCTGCTTAAGGATGATTACGAGGTCACGACTCAGTCCAACGATGAGCTAAAAGCCAATAGCGACAGGATTATCGAGGCTCTTAAGAATTTCGGCATTAAGATTGACGAGATAAAGGCCACTGTCGGCCCTACTGTCACGCTCTACGAGGTCGTCCCTGCGCCTGGCATAAGGGTGTCAAAAATTCAGATTCTCGAGAACGATATAGCCATGAGCCTCAAGGCTCTCGGAATCCGAATAATAGCGCCACTCCCCGGGCGAGGAACTGTAGGCATCGAGGTGCCAAACTCAAAGCCGCAGGTTGTGAGCATGAGTTCTGTCATAAGGTCGAAGAAGTTTCAAGAGTCTGAATATGAGTTGCCTGTCGCCCTTGGCAAAACCATATCAAACGAGACTCTCGTATTCGACCTCACGAAGACGCCTCACTTGCTCGTGGCAGGAGCGACAGGCCAGGGTAAATCGGTCGGCCTTAATGCAATCATAACCTCCATCCTCTATAAGAAGCACCCGTCGCAAGTCAAGTTTGTCATGGTGGATCCCAAGATGGTGGAGTTCAGCATTTACAAGGGTCTCGAAAAATTCTTCCTCGCAAAGATGGAGGGGGAGGACGATGCCATCATAACGGAGGTGGAGAAGGTCAAAAACACCCTTCTTTCGCTTACAATAGAGATGGACAACAGGTATAAGCTCCTCGAAAAGGCCAATGTAAGGCAAATCAAGGAGTACAATGCCAAGTTCATCGACCGGATGCTGAATCCAGAGAATGGGCATCGTTACCTCCCATACATTGTGGTCATTATCGACGAGTTTGCCGATCTCATCATGCAGGCGGGAAAGGAGATTGAGATGCCCATTGCCAGAATCGCCCAAAAGGCGCGTGCCGTAGGCATCCATATGATTCTCGCGACCCAGAGACCGTCAACTAACATTATCACGGGTGTAATCAAAGCGCAGTTCCCAAGCCGAATCGCATTTAAGGTGGCCAGTATGACCGATTCGCGCACTATCATAGACCAGACTGGCGCTCAATATCTCATCGGTCGAGGCGACCTTCTCTTCTGTCAGACCGGCTCCATGTCGCCAGTCCGTGTCCAGTGCGCATTTGTCGACACTCCTGAGGTTGAGTCCGTTACAAGTTATATCAGCAGTCAGCAAGGCTACCTCGGGGCGTATGAGTTGCCCGAATATGTACCCGACGGGGGGGGCGTAATGTCCGACGGGGGAGGTGATTCGCAAAGTGTCGGTAAGTTCGACTCTATGATTAAAGAGGTCGCCATCATGGTCGTAAGGCAGCAAATGGCCTCGACTTCATACATTCAGAGGGCGTTTGAGGTCGGCTATAACCGAGCCGGCAAGATGACGGACCAGCTTCAGCGAATGGGCATCGTTTCAGAGGCTGATCATAGGAAGAATCGCACAGTGCTCGTCCAAACAGAGACTGATCTTGATAAGATATTCGAGAGGTTCGGCATTCAGTAGCAGACTCGTAGTGTGCGATGTGCCCTCGTTTGGTATGCATGCGTATCAGTAGGTGTGATGGTCTTGATATCTCACTTCCTCCTCCTTTCTAAAGCCAAGCCGCCTTGGTCTGTATGGTATGGTCACGAGCGCAGTACTTTGGTCGCTCCATCGCTAATAATAATTCTTTTTATACAAAGAAAGGCGGGTTGGGATTAATCCCAACCCGCCTTGTGCTGTAGGCAATACGTATTGTACTGTGTGCAGAGCTATTTGCGAGCTGCTATTTCATTGATTATGGCGAGCCGCTTGTTGAGCTGCGCAACTTCGTCTTTGGCCTTCTCAATCTTGCTCTGATACTCTTTGATGAGCTTGTCCGCATTCTTCGACTTGGAGAAGAAGTTGATGTTATTCCCAAGGGTTTCTGCGGCCTGCTCTGCTTGACGAATCTGTGTCATAAGGTGCGCTTTCTCTTTTTGAAGCCTGTCTCCACCTTCGGCTGCAAGTGCCTCTATTTTTCCGCGGAAACGTTCAAGCTCGATTTCAGCCTTGTCGATGTTTAGCTTGTCATAGTGCTTATTGAGCAGTTCCGAGAACTTCTTGCCTATGGAGGCAAAGTCTTTGCCAGGAACCATACCGACCGAGTTCCAACGCTGAAGGAATTCCTTCAAGTCTGCCAAGTGCTGCTCCTGACTTTCTGGAGCCTGATAATTGGTAAGGTCTTCAATTATCTGCTGCTTCTTCTTAAGGTTCTCTTGCATTTCTGCAGTCTCACCGTCGCGCTGGCTCTGTTTGTTGTCAAAAAACGTGTCGCACGCCTTGCGGAACCTGCGCCAGATTAGTTCTGACTGCTTGTGGGCTACCGGGCCGACGTCTTTCCACTCCCTTTGGAGTTCTATGAGGTAGTCCGTTGTCTTGCGCCAGTCGTTGCTGTTCATGACGGATTCTGCCTTCTCGCAAAGAGCCTCTTTGAGCCTGTAGTTTTGGGCGTACTGCGCGTCCTGTTCCTTATAGAAGGATTTTCTCAGCGCATACAGAGTGTCTATTGCCTTTCGAAAACGAGCATATATTTCGTCGTTAACCGATTTTGGGGCGAAACCAACGGTTTTCCATTTTGCGACAAACTCCTGAGCCTTATCGGCGATCTCTTCAAAGTCCTTACGACCTGTGCGTTCCTTGGCGACGTACGCCTCCACCTCGTCGCACATGGCGAGTTTCTTCTGGTAGTTCTCTTTTTCTTTCTCGCGTTCCTCTGCGTTGAGCTGCTTGAACTTCTTATTTATGACGTTTGCCGCTTCGCTGAAGCGCGCCCAAATCTTCTCACTGTCTTCGCGGCTTACCGGGCCAATAGCTTTCCATGCGTCGCGGAGCTTCTGTACCTGGTTATAAGCCTTGCGTATTGACTGCTCGTTGGCAAGAGCCTCGGCCTGTTCGCACAACTTCTCTTTCTCGAGCATATTGCGCTTGTGGTCAAGGTCGCGCATCTCGCGCTCAATCTTGAGGCTGCCGAAATATTCGTCGGCAAGGTTCTTGAACTCTTTAGCAAGATTCTTCTTGCTCGATGGCACACTGCCTATGCTCTTCCACTCGCTTGTTATCTCGCGGACAGAGTGCAGGAGGGACGATGCGCTCGTCGTCTCAACAGTTTTCACTATGTCCTTGAGCCTGTCTACGAGCTTCTGCTTGGCCTCGGCGTTCAGTTCCATCTTCTTCCGTGCCTCTTCTTTCTCGGCGGCAACTGCCGACTCGAATGCTTCGATGAGGCCTTCTATTTCTTTCCACAAAGCCGGGGTCTCTGTTTCGGCAGAAGTTCTTTCCGCAGTAGGCTCAGTCTCTCCTTCGGCCGTATGCTCTCCCTCGAACAGCTCGCTTTTTTCTGCCGCCGCCGTCATTCGCTGGCTTACCTCGGCTTTTACTGCGTCAACGGCTTCACGTGCTGGACGTGCAGGGCGCCTGGCGGTCATATCTTTCAAATAGTCAAGGATCTGACCGTCTGTCATGCTTTTAAGCTCTTCCGGCAGAAGCACCTTTATTGCTGGTGTCTCAGCTGCTGCGCCTTCTGCTTTAGCGGCTTCTCCATCAGCGTCGTTTGCCTCGGCCTGGACATCTGTGGTTTTGCTGGCCTCCAAAGCGTTGGCCTCCTTTGCTTCTGAATTAGCGGGCTGCGCCTCGTTTGTCTTGATTTCGGGTTCTTGCTGATTGTTCAGCAACGAGCTTTCATTCTCTTCCATAAGTCGCTGTGGTTGTGCCGTCTTGCGAGGGCTATCGGGCGTTAGTTCTTTTCGCTTTTTACCTTGGTCAAAGTAATCGTGCGAATTAGTGTTAGTTATAGTTAATAGTCTATTCTATGGGGCGAGATCAGTCGCATATTTCCTGAGCTACAAGGCGTTTATTTACGTACTACTGACACGAAGTTTGCCAATTTTCGGGCCTCCTCCTTAATCCTGATGGGGTCGGCATCCTTATCCGCCCACTTTACCACCACGCCCATCCGTCTCCCCGGCTTTACCTTTGGCTTGCCAAAAATCCTGATGTCTGCGTAAGGATCAGCGAGCACCTTCTCTACGCCAATGTAGTCGGGGTTGTCAAACGTGTCTTGTGGTGCGAGGATGACCGCTGATGCGCCAGTTCGCTCAAGCCTTATCTCTTTGATTGGCAGATGGAGAACGGCGCGTGCGTGAAGTTCAAATTCTGACAGGTTCAAAGTCGGGGCGAGTGTTACCATGCCCGTGTCGTGAGGACGAGGCGACAGCTCAGAGAACACTACGCCATCGCTGCATACGAAAAATTCCACGCCGAATATGCCTGCGCCGCCCAATGCGTCAGTGACTTTCTTCGCAATGTCATGCGCCTCTTTCAAATAATTGTCAGGCATTGCGCAAGGGATCCAGCTCTCGTGGTAGTCTCCGTTCACCTGATGGTGGCTTATCGGGGGGCAGAACAGGGTAGGGCCGTCGTTCTGTTTGACGGTGAGGAGCGTAATCTCATAGTCGAATTTTATAAAGCCCTCGACTATGACCTCTTTCGAGTCGCCGCGCCCCCCCTGAGCAGCTAACCATGCATCGTGGATGTGGCCCTCCTCCTTTATGTATGACTGGCCTTTGCCAGACGACGACATCAATGGCTTTACCACGCAAGGTATGCCTATCTTCGCCACGGCGTCCTTGAGCTCGTCTTCGCTCTTCGCATAAAGATATGGTGCGGTGCGGACGCCGAGATCCTTAGCCGCAAGGTCGCGGATGGCACGCCTGTTCATTGTCACGTTCGCAGCTTTTGCTGATGGGACAACTTGCATGCCAGCCTTTTCATAGTCATAAAGCCGCTCTGTCCTTATGGCTTCTATCTCAGGCACGATGATGTCTGGCTTGTGCTTGGCCACAATGCGGTCAAGTTCATCTCCGTCCAGCATGCTTGACAGGACCTCACGTTCATCGGCCACCTGCATGGCTGGCGCGTCGTCATATGCGTCGACCGCTATTACATGGCATCCGAGACGCTTGGTGGCAATGACGAACTCCTTTCCGAGCTCGCCAGAACCCAAAAGCATAATTTTCTTAATCATCGTGTTCTTTTTCCTTTTTATTTGGCGCCTTCGTAGACAGGCCGTATGTTCAGGCCGAACGTCGGGTGACAGTCACGTAGTGGATATTTGCCGCTGTGCCTTATGCCGTTGACAATGTACAACTCGTATGCGAAACCATACTCGTTTTCAGCCGACGAACGCTCCGATGTCCAAAAATAACCCATTTTGCCCAAGTCTTGCACTTCTTGGTTTATTTTTATCCCGCATGCTGGCAGGAACATAGTGTTCTCGTTGGGACCAGTTAGCAAATAGCCGCTCATACCGCCCTCATTA
>JBJEGU010000041.1:0-292450 GCA_051875415.1 Marinilabiliaceae bacterium | reverse complement strand
TTTTATACGGATCATGCTTAACAAGATTATCTAATCATTTCAAAACAGCTTCTGATATTTTTTCACGCGCTTTCATTGTGGAAAGCGGAATAAAATTCAGAAATTCGCGCTCACAAGACGAAAGATGGTGGGTGTAGCTCAGTTTGGTTAGAGCGCCAGATTGTGGCTCTGGAGGTCGCCGGTTCGACCCCGGTTACTCACCCCATCAGTTGGGATTCCCGCCTCGGCGCGTATGCCGGGGCGGGAATATTTTTTTGCGCACGGGGCAAGCGGTGAGAAAAGTAGAACGGAGACGGATAAGGATCGCCATCGGTAACATTTTTGGCAAATATGTCATTTTTTCATACTTTAGGGAGAGAAAGAGACGATAGTGGCGATGGAATTAAAAGATCAGCTGAAGAAATATTTTGGTTTCGACACTTTCAAAGGGAACCAGGAGGCGATAATACGCAACCTGATGGCTGGGCGGAACACATTCGTGCTCATGCCCACGGGTGGCGGCAAGTCGCTGTGCTACCAGTTGCCGGCCCTTCTGCTTGAGGGCACGGCGATAGTCATATCGCCGCTCATCGCGCTGATGAAGAACCAGGTGGACATGATACGCGGATACTCGTCGTCGGACGGCGTGGCGCACTTTCTCAACTCGTCGCTCAGCCGCGCGAGCATCAACGACGTCAAGCGCGACGTGGCGTCGGGCGTGACAAAGCTGCTCTACGTGGCCCCTGAGTCGCTGACGAAGGAGGAGAACGTCCAGTTCCTGCGAAGCGTCAAGATATCTTTCTACGCCGTCGACGAGGCACACTGCATCTCGGAGTGGGGTCACGACTTCCGCCCTGAGTACAGGCGCATCCGCCCCATTGCCAACGAGATAGGCAAGGCCCCGATAATAGCCCTCACGGCCACAGCCCCGCCCAAAGTCCAGCATGACATACTGAAGAGCCTCGACATAGCCGACGCCACGGTCTTCAAGTCGTCGTTCAACCGCCCAAACCTCTACTACGAGGTGCGCCCCAAGCAGAACGCGACGAAGGAGATAATACACACCCTGAAAGCGAACCCCGGCAAAAGCGCCATAGTCTACTGCATGAGCCGCAAGAAAGTGGAGGAGCTGGCCGAGAACCTTAACATAAACGGCATAAAGGCCGTACCCTACCACGCCGGCCTCGATGCCGCCACACGCGCCGAGAATCAGGACAAGTTCCTCATGCAGAAGGTGGACGTGGTGTGCGCGACGATAGCCTTCGGAATGGGGATAGACAAGCCAGACGTCCGCTACGTGTTCCACTACGACATCCCGAAGAGCCTCGAAGGCTACTACCAGGAGACGGGCCGCGCCGGACGCGACGGCGGCGAGGGGCGATGCATTGCCTACTACAGCCGCAAGGACGTACAGAAACTTGAGAAATTCCTACAGGGCAAACCCCTGACGGAGCAAGAGATAGGCCGGCAACTGATAGCCGAGACCGTGGCCTACGCCGAGAGCGGCGAATGCCGCCGCAAGACGCTGATGAACTACTTCGGCGAGACGTACGGCCAGAGCAACTGCGGATGCTGCGACAACTGCTTGCAGCCGCGCGAGAGGTTCGACGCCCGCGAGGCCGTGGAGCTGCTGACCGACGTGGTGGGCGAGTTTGACAGCCGATACAAGCCGGAGTACATAATAGACTTCATAATGGGCGTGGCGACGGACCAGATAAAATCGTACGGACACACCGCCCACGAGCTTTTCGGACACGGGGCCGACCACGACCGCCGATACTGGACCTCGGTGCTCAGACAGTCGATAGTGGCGGGCTACATAAGCAAAGACATAGAGAACTACGGCCTGCTGCACCTCGGTCCCAATGCTGGCGAGGTGGGCAAGGGGAAAGAACCCATAATGTTCTGCCTCGACCGCGACTTCAGCGACGCCGACGACGAGGAGGCGCAGCCACAGGGCGGCACGTCGGCCCTTGACGAGACGGCGCTCTCCGCCCTCAAGGACATCCGCCGCCAGATGGCAGAGAAGCAGAACCTGCCGCCCCACGTGATATTCTCGGACCCCGCGCTCGAGGCTATCGCCACATATTACCCTATGACGCTCGACGAGCTTAAGAACATCCCGGGCGTGGGTGAGGGCAAGGCCCACAAGTTCGGCAAGAAGATTGTCGAGTTTATGGCAAAATATGTGGAGGAGAACGAGATAGACCGCCCGCAGGACTCGGTGATAAAGACCGTGGCCAACAAGTCGAAAAACAAGGTGGCCATAATAATGGGCGTGGACCGCAAGGTGAGCCTGCCCGACCTCGCCAAGAGCAAGGGGCTGAGCATGGCCGAACTGATAAAGGAGATGGAGGCCATAGTGTACTCCGGCACCAAGCTTAACGTAGACTACTACCTGCGCGCGCAGTATGACCAGGATCAGATAGACGACGTCTTCATGTACTTCAAGGAGGCGGAGGACGACTCGATGAAGAGGGCCATGGACGAGCTGGAGGAGGACGAGTATCCCGAGGAGCTGATACGCCTCGTCAGGATAAAATTCGTATCGGAGCTTGGCAATTGAACAGCACAATTAAGGAACGTTTTGATTAAGCGAGAGCTGAGCAAACTCGTTTGCTTTGCCGAGCGTGAGAAACGAAGGGTGAAACCCAAGAGATAACGGCATAAAATGAGATGGGAAGACTTGCTCATCGCGCAGCGCACAGGTAAGCAGACGCCGCGGATGGAGCACTCCAGGACCGAGTTCATGCGCGACTACGACCGCATCATATTCTCGGCCCCGTTCCGCAGGCTACAGAACAAGACACAAGTATTCCCGCTCCCGGGGTCGGTGTTCGTCCACAACAGGCTGACCCACAGCATAGAGGTGGCCTCGGTGGGCCGCTCGCTTGGCAGGAGCGTGGCGGAAGAGCTGACACGGCGCGACATGATGAGCCACGACATGGCGATGTCGGTGAGCGACATAGTCTCAGCCGGATGCCTGGCTCACGACATGGGCAACCCGCCTTTCGGACACTCTGGCGAACGCGCCATACAACACTACTTCGCCTACGGCGAGGGCCGCGCCTTTGCCGACCACCTGAGCCTTGAGCAGCGCGCCGACGTGGAGAACTTCGACGGCAACGCCAACACGTTCCGCCTGCTGAGCCACTCGTTCGCAGGCCGTCGGCGCGGCGGGTTCTCGCTCACCTACCCCACCCTCGCCTCCATAATCAAATATCCGCGGCCGTCAATCGGCGTGAAGAAGTTCGGGTATTTCCAGCAAGACGAGGAGACGTTCGCGAGCATAATGGAGACGCTCGGAATTCCGCTGATAGACGAGGCGCAAGGCGAATATGCCCGCCATCCGCTGGTATACCTCGTGGAGGCGGCCGACGACATTTGCTATCAGGCCATGGACGTGGAGGACGCGTATCGACTGGGGATTTTCAGCTACGACGAGACGCGCACCCTCTTCATGAGCTTCTTCGACACAGTGGCGAACAAGGACATCTTCACCAACCTTGACAACGTGTGCCGCGTGGTGACGGACAGGCACGAGCAGGTGGCCTACATGCGGACCATGTTCATAGGCCTGATGGTGCGCGAGGCGACACGCATTTTCTGCGACAATATGGACGCAATCCTTGCCGGCGAGTTCCACAAGTCGATCATCTCCCACCTTGCCGGGCGTCCTGGCGAGGCTATGAGGACAATGGCCAGCACTGCCGTGGAGCGAATATACCGCCACCAGAGCGTGGCACAGATAGAGCTGACAGGCTTCGCTATAATAGGCACTCTGATAGACAAGTTCTTAATGGCCCTGGCGCATCAGGACCATTACTATTCGAGCCTGCTGCTGCCATTCATCCCGGAGCAGTACAGGGTGGGGCCGGAGGCATGCGTATATGACAAGATAATGAGCGCGGTGGACACCGTGAGCGGCATGACGGACCTGTATGCCGTGGATCTCTACAAGCGGGTGAAAGGATAGACAACGCGGCGGGAAGAGTGGTGCCGCTCTAAACGATGGCGCGCTCGATTCGGCACGTGTGAGCCTTAGTCTCCTTGTCGTAGGCTATGGCCACGATGACCACGGGCCCGCGGTAGCTCCTCATGACGCTGGCGTAGCCCTTCCTCTTAATCTGCGCAAGCCCCACCTCGGGAGCCTGATTCATCTTGAGCTCGACAACCATCGCCGGGACTCCGGCCACGTAGGGAATGAAACCGAGGTCCGCAAAGCCGTAGCCAGCCGCGAGATCTTTCACAATCGTGTAGCGCGACGTGGCACTGAAATAGGCAAGGCCGACAGCGGACTGCAGTGCGCCATCGTTATTGTATGTCAGCGGGTTGGAGACGTAGGCGTGAGCCTTGTCAAGGGTCTCAGCCACAGTCTGCTCATCGTCCCGAATGGTGGCATCGAGCAAGTCGTCGCTGCTGCGTATCATAGAGAAGACCTCACCCATGTCGCGCATATCCTCTATGGCGTTTTTCCACTCGCCCCTTATCTCGCCATTTGGGATTCGGCAGCTCCCCGTTGCCTCGTCGTAGGTCAGGTAGCCAAGGTGGATAAGGTAGGTGAAGACTTTGTCCTTTGTGTTAAGATCCGAAAGGGTGTTTGAGAAAGAGGTCACATTGACGGCCACATTGCCACCGCCAACCATTGCGGCCAAGTCCTGTTTTATACCATCGAAGTCCATACGGATATAGTCGCTTATGGCGGCATAGGCCCCGGTGTGAGACCAGTAGTTGGCGAATTTGCGCGTCATTATGAGCCGGCAAACCGAATTTGAGTTGCAAATGCTAACCTCAGGTGTTATATGGTAACCATCGTACCACCTGAGGCACTCGTCGTAGTCAATGGATAACTTGTCACACAGGCTCTTAACCTCGGGCAATGTAAAGCCGATAAAAGGTGCTAGTTCCTGCGGGTCGAGCATAGTGTACTCGATAAAATTATTTAGTTTGGACTGGGCACGGTCCTTGACAATGGGGATGATGCCCGTTATGTAGGCCAGCGCGATGGCCTCGCCGCAATCGGCGGACTTAAAAAGGTCGTTGAGCAAAGTGAGGTACTCGCCGAACTCGTCGGCTGGGACATTTTCACGAACCATGACGTCATACTCGTCGATGACGACGACGAAGGGGGACGGACGTGGCGTCGTTGGCTGCTATGATGGCCTGTGAAAGTTGCCAGTCGGGTTGGATGTCAGCGTCGGGAAACTCCTTAATCATCTCGCGGACGACATCAGCCGTGAGATGCGTTATGATGTCGCCACTCTTCTTATAGCGCCCATAGAAGGCGTTCATGTCGAGCTTAATGACGTTGCACTTGTTGAGCCGGTCGTCCCAGCCCGGGACGCCGGCAATGCCAAGTTTCTCAAAGATGGGACGAGCGTCGGCACCCTTGGAGTAGAACGTCGCGACGAGGTTGCCCACCATAGTCTTGCCGAAACGCCTGGGACGGCTGACGCACATAAAACGGCCAGGCGACATAAACTTGCGGTTGAGCACGGTTAGGATGAGCGACTTGTCTATGTAAAAGTCGCCGTTCATATCGGTAAGCATGCTTGTGCAGCCCGGGTTTACGTATCGTCCCATGCCTATATTCCTTTATTATAGTTCACACGCTACAAATATACTCATTCCGCAACTGTCACGGGATTGTGTGGCTGCATTTGGCCTCCCCGCCCCAAGGAAATGAGATCCATCGCCCGCAAGCCGTAGTCTTCGCCAGCACGCTCAGAAAAAGCGGCCTCGGGGGAACATCGCCCCGAGGCCGCAAAAGAATATGTCGGAAGCCGTACGGCTAACCCTTTATCGACCTGACGAACTGGGCGACAGCCTCGTCGGAGACTCCATGCTCCTTGACGTGGTTGACAAAGGCCGTGCCAATGATGGCGCCGGAGGCGTGGGCGCAAGCGTGGTCGAAGCCGGCCTTGTCTTTCACGCCGAAGCCAATCATGCGCTTGTTCCTCAGCCCGAGGGCCTTGACGCGCTCGAAGTAGCGGGTGCGGTAGTCGACGCTCGTCTTTATGTTGCCCGTTATGCCGGCCGAGGCCACCATATATATGAAGCCCTGAGCGTCACGGTCAATCTGGCGAATCCGCTCGTCGGGGGTCTGCGGGGCTATGAGGGGGATGAAGCGGATGTCGCGCTCATCCATAAGACGCTTATAATTAGCGATGTACTCGTCCCAAGGGAGGTCGGGAAGGATGAGGGCGTCGACACCGCGCTCCTTGCAGTCGTCGAGGAAACGCTCAATGCCGTAGTGGAACACGGGGTTGATGTAGCCCATAAGCACGATGGGCATCGACACTTTTTCCCTCACGCCCTTGAGCTGCTCCATAAGCTTCTTGACGGACATGCCGTTGTGGAGAGCGTCGAGGCTTGCGCGCTGGATTACAGGGCCATCGGCCAAGGGGTCGGAGAATGGCATGCCAATCTCTACGAAGTCGACACCGGCCTTCTCAAGGGCCGAGAGCACCTGCACCGTGTCGTCTATCGCAGGGTAGCCCGCCGTGAAGTATATGGAGAGAAGCCCGTCCTTTTTACTGAAAATATCGTCTATTCGATTCATCGTCATAATCTTATAAAAAAGTAGGAGACAATCCGCTAAAAGAGCCTCTTGATATATGTTTCCATATCCTTGTCGCCACGGCCAGAGACGGTGACGACGACGAGGTCGTCTTTCTTGAACTTGATTTTGGGCAGCGCGGCCAGAGCGTGGGCGCTCTCAAGAGCCGGGATGATGCCCTCCTTGAGGGTTATGAGCTTGGCGGCATCGAGGGCCTCCTGGTCGGTGGCGGAGAGTACCGTGGCACGGCCTTGCTGGGCGAGGTAGGCGTGGAGCGGGCCGACGCCCGGGTAGTCGAGCCCGGCGGAGATGGAGTAAGGCTCGGTAATCTGGCCGTCATCGGTCTGCATGAGCATGGTGCGGCTGCCATGGATGATGCCCTCGGTGCCGCGGGCGATGGAGGCTGCCGTCTCGCCCGAGTCTAGGCCAAGGCCGGCGGCCTCAACGGCCACGAGCTTGACGCTCTCATCGTCGAGGAAATTGTAGAACGAGCCGGCGGCGTTGCTGCCGCCCCCGATGCAGGCTATGACGTAGTCCGGCAGGTCCTTGCCAGTCTGCTCGCGCACCTGCTGCTTGGTCTCCTTGCTTATGATGCTCTGGAGACGGGCCACGAGGTCGGGATAGGGGTGCGGTCCGACGACGGAGCCGATGACGTAGAACGTGTCCTCGGGGTTGGAAATCCAGTCGCGAAGGGCCTCGTTGGTGGCATCCTTGAGGGTGCAGTTGCCGCTGGTGGCGGGGACGACCTCCGCGCCGAGCATCCGCATCCTGGCCACGTTGGGAGCCTGGCGCTCAATGTCAAGCGCGCCCATATACACCTGGCATTTGAGTCCGAGCAGGGCGCAGGCTGTCGCCGTGGCCACGCCGTGCTGACCGGCTCCAGTCTCGGCTATGATGCGCGTCTTGCCCATCATCTTGGCCATCAGGACCTGGCCTATGGCGTTGTTGATTTTGTGGGCGCCCGTGTGTGCGAGATCCTCGCGCTTGAGGTAGACATTGGTATTGAAAATCTGCGAGAGCGACTCGGCGTGGGTGAGAGGCGTCGGGCGGCCGACGTAGTCCTTCATAAGTCCGAAGAACTGTGATTTGAACTCCTCAGAGTCGAGAATCTTAAGATAGTTCTCGCGCAGGTTCTCCACGTTGGGGTGGAGCATCTCGGGGACCCACTGGCCTCCGAAACGGCCGTAGAAGCCGTTGTCAGACACTTGGTATTTAGACATTTGACAGAATATTTTCATTTTTATGAAAGACGTTATAACAGAGGAGGTTGGCAGACC
Source organism: Marinilabiliaceae bacterium (assembly GCA_051875415.1). GTDB lineage: Bacteria > Bacteroidota > Bacteroidia > Bacteroidales > Marinilabiliaceae > W3P20-009. Next base: position 284,635 of record JBJEGU010000041.1, on the reverse strand, counting down.
GCCTCAGAGTGCGCGGATCTTCTCAAGAGCCAACCGGAGACTGTCGTAGTCCTTGATTCCGGGCTCCGTCTCGAAACGGCTGTTGAGGTCGATGATGGCGGCCCCGCTCTGCGCCGCGTCGACGATGTTGTCGGGGCCTATCCCGCCGGAGAGGATCCAGGGCGTGCGGAGAGGCTGGCGGAGGATGAGCTGCCAGTCGAAGCTTGCGCCCGAGCCGCCCATGGCGGGAGTCTTAGTGTCGAACAGGTAGTAGTCGACAACCTCGGTGTAGTCCCACACGGAGTCGAAGTCGTGACTGTCCTCAATGTGGAAAGCCTTGAACACCTCCACGCCGAGGTCCTTTATCTGGGCGCAGAAACGCGGCCTCTCATGACCGTGTAGCTGCACGGCCGTCAGCCCATAGGCAGCGATAGCGTCGCGGACCTCCGTCTCGCTGGCATCGACAAAGACACCCACCCTCTTGACCGTGGAAGGGATGATGGACAGCATATCGGGATTGAGCTTGCCAGCTACGCAACGGGGCGACTTGGGCCAGAGGATGAAGCCAAGGTAGTCGGGTTCGAGGAACAATATCTTGCTGATATTGTCGATGTTGGTCATTCCGCATATCTTCACTTTCACGCTCATAGGTACTTAACTATTAAGTTGTTGACAAAGTTCTTTGCATGCCCGCCCAGGGTCGTCCTCCCTCATAAAGCACTCGCCAATGAGGAACCCGTCGAAGCCGGCGAGGCGCAGCCTCTTCATATCGTCCACACCCCGGATGCCGCTCTCCGATATGCGAGGCAGTCCGTCGGGCAGGAGATGCGCGACCCGTATAGAATGGTCGAGGTCGACCTCGAAAGTGCGCAAGTCGCGGTTGTTGATGCCCGCCACCGTGACGCCCTCGGTGACATAGCCCACCTCGTCCTCGCCATGGAGCTCAAGCAGAGCCTCCATGCCGAGCTGCTTGGCCGTGAGAGCCATGCGCCGGCAATCGTCATGCGAGAGGATGGCCGCGATGAGGAGAATGGCCGATGCCCCGTTGGCGCGAGCCTCGAAAACCTGATAGTCGTCGATGACGAAATCCTTACGGAGTACTGGGACGCGGTATTGCCCCGCCGCCGCCACGGCCTGCCTGAGGTCGGCAAGCGAGCCGCCGAAAAAGTCGAAGTCCGTAAGGCACGAGATGGCCGACACGCCCGCCTCGCAATAGGCCGGGACGACCTCGCGCGGCTCGATATCCGTCTTGTGGATGAGCCCCTTCGACGGGCTGCGCCTCTTGAACTCTGCTATGATGCCGTTCCGGCCCATTACGCTCTGCGCGAACGGCAGAGGCGCGGGGGCGTCGGCAATCATAGCCCTGACGTCAGCAATGGGGACGCGCACTTTGGCCTCGTCGACCTCCTGCCGCTTACGCTCTACAATCTTACTCAGGTAGTTCACTTCTTGCCGCCCTCCCCTGCTCTACGAGTTAATCTCAACGAACTTGCGGAGCGTCATGAGCGCCTTCCTGCTCTCAAGGCTCTCACGGGCAATGGCCACGCACTCGGCCACGGACTTCTGAGGCTCGATGGCGTGGATGGCGAAAGCCGCGTTGGCCACCACCACGTCCGTCTGGCTTTTTATGGCTGAGCCGTCGAGCACGCTATCGAAAATCTTGATGGCGTCGGCCTTAGTCTGGCCGCCATAGATATCAGAAGGCGTGACGACATCGAAGCCGAGGTCCTTGGGCGAGAAGATGTTCTCCATAGTCTTGGTCTGGGCCTTGAAATCGCCAGTGAGCGAAATCTCGTCATAGCCGTCGAGGCTGCTCACGATGCAATAGCCGATGCCCATCTTCTGGTAGACGTTATTGTAGAGCCTCATCTGGTTGAGGTTGGCCACGCCGAGCACCTGGAAAGCGGGCTTGCAGGGGTTGACAATGGGGCCGAGGAGGTTGAAGCAAGTGGGGATCTGGAGAGCCTTACGGATCCCGCCCACGAATTTGAGAGCCTTGGCGAAGAGCGGGGCGTGGAGATAGGCGATGCCGCACTCCTCGATAGAGCGGCGGAGCTGCGCCTCGTCGTTGGTGAACTTGACCCCGTGGCCCTCAATGACGTTCGACGCGCCACTGACCGACGTGGCGGCGTAGTTGCCGTGCTTGGCCACCTTATAGCCGGCACCGGCCACGACGAAGCAGGCGCACGTAGAGATGTTGAATGTGTTCTTGCCATCGCCGCCCGTGCCGACGATGTCGATGGGCCGGTAATCGTCGAAATTGACAGGCACTCCCGTGGCGAGCACTCCGGCTCGGAGGCCAAGAAGCTCGTCGACAGATATGCCCCTCATCTGGATTCCCATGATGAAGGCCGTCACCTGCTCTTGCGGGTAAGCCTCATGAGTAATATTAATAAGGACCTGCTCGGTCTCGGCCGCTGTCAGGCTCTCGCCGGCCACGAGCCTCTGAAGAATCTCTTTCATCGTGAATATCAATAAGTGTCAGGGTAATAGAATCGGAAGGGAACTACTTGCGGAGCCAGTTGCCGACGATGGTAGCGCCGTCGGGTGTGAGGACGCTCTCGGGGTGGAACTGGATGCCGTGGACGTCGAGCGAGCGATGGCGGAGTGCCATGACCTGCCCCTCCTGGCTCACGGCCGTCACCTCAAGGCACTCGGGGAAGCCATCAGTGTCGACGACCCACGAGTGGTAACGCCCCACGGGCAGCCCCTGCTTGGGGAGTCCGCTGAAGATATAGTCGTCCGCCACAATGTCGATGGGACTCTGGATGCCGTGGAAGACGTCGCTCAGGTTGGTGAGCTTGCCGCCAAAAGCCTCGCCAATGGCCTGATGGCCAAGGCACACGCCGAGCATAGGCTTGCGCGAAGCGTACTCCTTGATGACAGGTAGCAGCAGCCCCGCCTCGCTCGGGATGCCCGGCCCCGGCGAAAGGACAATCTTGTCGAAACGCTCAAGGTCGGGCAGGGCGAACTGGTCGTTGCGGAGGACAGTGACGCGCGCGTCGAGCGAACGCAGGAGGTGCGCCAGGTTATAGGTGAACGAGTCGTAATTATCTATGATGACAACGTCGCGATTCATATTCTTGTGTGTCAGTGTTTTGGTATTACATCTTCTCGGCCATGAGGATGGCCTTGCGCAGTGCGCCCAGCTTGTTATTGACCTCCTGGAGCTCATACTCCTCGTTGCTCTTGGCCACGATACCGCCGCCCGCCTGGAACCAGAGTTCGCCGTTGCGGCTGACGAAGGTGCGGATGGTTATGGCCTGGTTGAGCGAGCCGTCGAAGCCTATGCTTCCTACGCAGCCGCCATAGGCGCCGCGGTTGTGCGGCTCTATCTCGCTGATGAGCTGCATGGCCCGGACCTTTGGCGCGCCTGAGAGGGTGCCGGCGGGGAAGGTGTCGATGAAAGCCTTGACGGGGTCGGCATCCTCATTGAGAGTGCCGGACACGCGGCTGACGAGGTGGATGACATGGCTGTAGTACTGCATGTCCTTATAGAAATCGACCTTCACGTCGTGGCAATTGCGGCTGAGGTCGTTGCGCGCGAGGTCGACAAGCATGACGTGCTCGGCGTTCTCCTTGGGGTCGTTGCGGAGGTAGAGGGCGTTCTTGGCGTCCTGCTCGGGGTCTCCCGTGCGCTTGGTGGTGCCGGCTATGGGGTCGATATACGCCTTGCGGGTCTTCATATCAATGCGGCAATGAGTCTCAGGCGACGAGCCGAAGATGCGGAAGCCGCCGAGGTCCATATAGAAAAGATAGGGGGAGGGGTTGATGCTGCGGAGGGTGCGGTAGAGCTTGAAGTCGTCGCCCTCGTAGTGCTGGATGAAGCGGCGCGAGAGGACTATCTGGAAAACGTCGCCGCGGAGGCAGTGGGCTATTCCCTTGCGGATGTTGGCCTTGTGCTCGTCGTCGGTGAGTGTGCTGGTGGTGTCGCCCACGGCGTGGAACTCGTAGGGCCGGATGTCCGTGCGGCCCATGGCGTTGGCAATCTTGCGGATGTCGGCATCGCCGTCGGCATCGGCACGGAGCGAGATGACCTTCAGCTGGTTGTTGAAATGGTCGAACTCGATGAGCGTCTTGAAAAGGACGTAGAGGATGTCCGGCGCGTCGTATTGGGGATACTTCTCGTCCTTGACATTGATGTTCTCGAAGTAGCTGACCGCATTGAAAGACGTGTAGCCGAAAAGCCCGCAGTGCCCCTCGCCCTCGATGTCGAACGACCTCAGGAAACCGTTTATGGCGTCGGCGGACGAGAAGTCGGCAGCCAGCGGGCGCGAGGCCACGCTCTTGTCGGGATATTGGCACGAAGCCACTCCATGCGAGACCTGCACATGGGCTATGGGGTCGATGCCGATGAAAGAGCGGGCGTTGGAGGCCGCATGGTAGTCGGAGCTCTCCATGAGGATGCTCTGCGGATAGAGGTCGCGCAGCCTCATGTATAGCCCCACGGGGGTGACAAGGTCGGCCAGACGGGTAGTTATGTCGGTCTTATACTTGAATGTTTTGTTGACGTCGGTCATGGTTCAGCTTCTTGATTTTAGAGAGGGGGATTATCAAGCTTTAACAAAAAAAGAAAGAGCCTTGCCGGAGTTATCGACAAGGCTCTTAAACTGGTGTGGTACACACGCGAGCGCTTACCTCCGGGACTGAAAGTAAGAGACGCGCCACCACCATATGTTGTTAAAACTTAGCATCAACTGTATTTTTTAGACAACGCAAATATCGCGAGAAGTAGTGAGAAATGCAATAAGCAGGGCTAAAAAATCGTCAGATTGTTTTATCCGCAGCCTCAAATGGCATCCATAAACGCACGACGGAAGCCCACGGGGTTGGCAATGCCGTCGAACCTCTCCCTCGTGCCGCCAGAGCCGACAATGACCACTGTGCCGAAATTGAAAATGCGACCAAGGATGGACTGGTCGACGTTGACGGACTCGATGTGCGGGAGCGTCATCTCGAAAACCTTACGCGAGACGAGCCCTGTCTTCATGATGACCCTCTTATTGGTTATGACGAACTCGTCGGTCCGGGTCATAATGAGGGGGCGGATGAAGAGCGAGAGGATACTCTTGAGCTCAAACCATAGTTTCCAATGGTAGTGCGCCTCGTAGAGTACGCTCTCATTCCGCGAGAGGTTGTTGCTTACGTAAGAACCCATTGTAGTGACACGTTAAAGGTTGACATGGCTACGGGATGAGGAGCGAAGAGTCGCCGTAGCTGAGAAAACGGTAGCCATTGTCGAGCGCATGGCGGTAGATCCTCTTCCAGTCCATCCCGACGAAAGCGCCAATGAGGAGCAGGAGGGTGCTGTGCGGCTGATGGAAATTGGTAATGAGGGCGTCGACGAGGCGGAACTTGTAGCCGGGCATAATCATAATCTGCGTCTGGCTGTGGAGTTCCTGGAGGTTGGCGGCATCGAGGTGGTCGGCGAGCGCGCCCAAAGCCTGAGCCGCAGAATAGTCCTGCGGCAGGTGGTAGGCGTCCCACTGGGCGAGGCCGCCCTCGATGTCCCTCCCCTCAAGAACCATGACGCCGAGCCAATAGAGGCTCTCAAGGGTCCGCACAGAGGTGGTGCCGACGGCCACTATGCCGCCCTTGCGCTGCGCAGCCAGGAGCCTGATGACGTCGGCCTCGACGACGATATGCTCGGAGTGCATGACATGCTCCTCGACATTCTCAGTCTGGACGGGCTTGAAAGTGCCGGCCCCGACGTGGAGGGTGACGTTGACAATGCGATGACCCTTTGCCTCGACCTTGGCCAGGACTTCGGGCGTGAAGTGGAGGCCGGCCGTGGGTGCGGCGACAGAGCCCTTGTGGAGGCTGTAGACCGTCTGATAGCGAGTGTCGTCGATGGCCTCGGTCTCGCGGTTGAGGTAAGGCGGGATGGGTATGACTCCCGCCGCCTCGATAACCTGGGCGAATGTGGAGTCGGCCGGCTCCCAGTCGAAACGGATGACCGACGTGTTGCCGTCGGACGAGAGGCGGGTTGCGGATATGACAAGACCCGTGCTGGCTATGCGGCAAGTGATTGAGCCCTCCTTCCACCTCTTGGAGTTGCCCACGATGCACTTCCAGACAGCGTGGCCGCGCGCCACGAAAGCCTGCTCCACCTCGGCGGGGTCGAGCGGCTCGAGGCAGAAAATCTCGATGACGGCACCCGTGGCCTTGGCGAACTTGAGGCGGGCGCGGATGACCTTAGTGTTGTTGCGGACGAGGAGCGCGCCCTCGGGCAGGAGGTCGGCGATGTCGCGGAAATGGGCGTCGGAAATCTCGCCGCCACGGTAGACGAGGAGCTTGGAGGCGTCGCGCTGCTCGAGTGGGTATTTGGCTATGCGGTCCTCGGGGAGCTCATAGTCATAGTCTTTCTGGTTTACCACTATCTGATGTTATGAATTGATATCAATTTGAAGTTCTTGGGACTTTCATTCAGCCCATCTTTCCCCATCGCAACTCATGCTCAAGGAAGGAGTAAACGTAGCCCGTGCCTTGGCAGTCCTTTATGTCGAAACGCCTGGCAAACTCCGCAAAGAGGGCTACTGCGTATCTCAAATAGAACGTTTCTGTGTCAGCGAAAGCTGAGCCAACTTGTTTGCTCTGCCGATCGGGAAAACGAAGGGCGAAGCCCAACGAGTCTTCACGCAACATAAGCTTAGTCCTTTTTCTCCTCACGCAATGATAACGCTTTTCTTTAAGAAAGGCGTTCCGCCGCCTCATCTATTTTTCGCCTCGCCCATTAAACGCACAAGCCCGTAGGCGATGCGGAGGTCGGTAAAATTACGGACGGAGGAAAGCGCGAGTGAGCATACGGGCGTCGTTGGAGCTGCCGGAGTTGAGTTCGGCGGATCAGAAGCTGCCGTTCGAGCCAGCGTCGTCAGGGTCTGGATTGCATAGGGAAGCGGGAGCGGGGCAAACTATTTCGCCCCGCTCCCGCTTAAGCTGCGCCCTCTCGCTCGCTATTCTGCGGAAGGGCAGACAGGGCGAACCGGGAAACCGTAGCCGCGGCGACTGTAGTAGTCCGCGGTCCAGCCGCCTAAGTAGAAGTCGAGGGAGCAAGCACCGCGGGAGTCGCCAGAGTAGAGCTCGGCGGACCAGTAGCTGCTGTACGAGCCAACGTTGTTGAGGTCGGAATCCCAACGGTCACCAGCAGCGGGGAGGAAGATTGTATTTCCGTTGGGTCCGGTGAGCAGGTAGCCGGCGAGCGAGCCGTTGGCGTCCCAGTCAGCTTCTTTCCACTCGTAGGTACACTCGTGGAAGAGCTCGTTGAGATGTGCGAGCTTGCGCAGGATCTCGGGTTGTGCGTCACCGACGCCGTGTCCTACGCGTCGGCCGCCCTTGACAGGCTCAGCAGTCTGATACTCGCACAGTTGCAAGGCGAACAATATTTAATACGACGTTAACTCGTTATTATTCAGTGCAGTTGACAGGCGACCACTTCGCAAATGAGCCTTGTCACGCGGGGTTTTAGCGAAGTGGGAAACTTTAGTATACAAATTAACCCTACCCCCTAATTTAACTATTATTAAGTCAAACAGAGCATAAAAAGCCCGCGCGGTGAGTGCTAAGCTCACTACGCGGGTTTCTGTTGCAACGTCTTGCGCAAAGAATGGTACGCCTCAGGCTGCTCGCCTACTTGCCGTGCACCCTGTCGGGGTTGGCTTTGAGAAAGTCGCCCCAGGAGGTTTTGGCGCCGCTCGACTTGGGGATCTTGACCGCGTGGCCGCCATCGGAGCCGCCGATCTTTGTCTTCAGCTGGAGGGCGAGGAAGTGGGAGTAGGCGATGGCAAGGGCGTCCGTCGCGTCGAGATATTTGGGAATGTCAGCGAAATGGAGCATACGCCTGAGCATGTCGGCCACCTGCTCCTTGGACGCGCCACCCGAGCCGGTGATGGACTGCTTGACGCTTGTGGGCGGATATTCCGTCACGGGCATGCCATGGTGGAGGGCAGCGGCCATGCAGACACCTTGCGCGCGGCCGAGTTTGAGCATGGTCTGGACATTCTTGCCGCAGAAGGGGGCCTCGATGGCCAACTCGTGGGGCTTGAACTCGTCGATTATGACATTGATGCGCTCAAAGATCCGCTTGAGGCGCGCATAGTGGTCGGCGACACGCGCCATCTGCACCGAGCCGAGAACGACCACCTGAGCGTGGTTGCCATCGACATCGAGAAGGGCGTAGCCCATGACGTTCGTGCCCGGGTCTATGCCCAGGATGCGGAGCGTTCCGGGGTTGGCCTCGCCTGGGAGTCCGTCGTTAGTCATATAATTACTGGTCGAGGATGTTAAGCCCCCTCATAAGCGTTGAGAAGGCGAGGCAATGCTCGCCGTGCGTCTCGAGCATCTCCTGACAGAGGCGGGCGCTGGTGCTCCGGAGCGCGCCGAGCTGCGTGAGCGAGTCGCATCGCCACTGGCTGGAGTAGTTCTGCGCGCCGATGGTAATCTGGCCGTCGATGACATAGAGCTCGTGGTCGCGAACCCCAGAAGCCTCGCGCATGGCGGGGACGTAGGTGTCGCGCATCCAGTTGAGCCACCCCGTACGGAGGGTGTTCTCGACTGTGAATGTGGTGTTGAAGAGGAAACGCATTGGGGTGTTGTTTAGCGTAGGCGGCATGGGCGAGGGCGGCCCTTACGCCTAAGTGGTCTGGTTGGGAGAAAAGGGAGGGTAAAAAAGAGAGTGCCGCCGTGGCTCACGGCCGCGGCGGCACTCTTACCATTTATCTGCAGAGTCCCTGCGTGGCTATTAGTCGATGTACTCGAAGCCAGTGTAGGGGACGAGAGCCTTCGGGATCTTGATGCCGTTGGGCGTCTGGTTGTTCTCAAGGAGCGCGGCCACGATGCGCGGGAGGGCGAGAGCCGATCCGTTGAGGGTGTGGCAGAGCTGAGTCTTCTTGTCGCCAGCCTCCTTGAAACGGAGCTTGAGCCGGTTGGCCTGATAGCTCTCGAAGTTGGAGACAGAGGAGACCTCGAGCCAACGCCTCTGCGCGGCGGAGAAGACCTCGAAGTCGTAGGTGAGGGCGGAGGTGAAGCTCATGTCGCCGCCGCAAAGACGAACGATGCGGAACGGGAGCTCGAGCTTCTCGACGAGGCTGCGGACGTGGGCAACCATCTCGTCGAGAGCCTCATAGGAATGGTCGGGGTGGGAGAGACGGACAATCTCGACCTTGTCGAACTGGTGGAGGCGGTTGAGGCCGCGCACATCGGCGCCCCATGAGCCAGCCTCGCGGCGGAAGCACTGCGAGTAGGCACAGTTCTTGACGGGGAAGTCGGTGCTCTTGAGGATTACGTCGCGGTAGATGTTCGTGACGGGTACCTCGGCCGTGGGGATGAGGTAGAAGTTGTCGAGGTTGACGTGGTACATCTGACCCTCCTTATCGGGAATCTGGCCAGTGCCGAAGCCGGAAGCCTCGTTGACCATGAGGGGCGGCTGAACCTCCTGATAGCCTGCGGCAATGGCATTGTCGAGGAAGAAGGAGATGAGGGCGCGCTGGAGCTTAGCGCCCTTGCCCTTATAGAAGGGGAAACCTGCTCCAGTGACCTTGGTGCCGAGGTCGAAGTCGATGATGTCATACTTCTTGATGAGGTCCCAGTGGGGGAGGGAGCCCTCGGGCATGACCGGCTCCTCCTTGACGGAGCAGTAGACTATCTGGTTGTCGGCGGCCGACTTTCCGGGCGGGACAATCTGGGCGGGGAGGTTGGGGAGGAGGACGAGCTTGGCCAAGAGGGCATCGCCGGTCTCCTTCTGCTTGGTGTCGAGTTCCTTGACCTGCTCCTTGAGCTTGGCCGTCTCGGCCTTGGCCTCTTCGGCCTCGGCCTTCTTGCCCTCTTTCATGAGCTGGCCGACGGACTTGGAGATGGCGTTCATCTTCTGCTGGATGGCCTCGGCCTCGGTCTGCTGCTGCTTGCGCTGGTTGTCGAGCGCGATAATCTCGTCGACTATGGCAGTTGCGTCAAAGTTCTTGACCTTGAGCCTCTCGATGACGAAATCCTTCTGTTCTTGAATGAGCTTTAGGGTAAGCATTGCGTCTTTTTTAATGTCGTTGGGGATGGCCCGCAGGACATCCTTACACACATATAGCCTTGTGGTTGGGCTTATAATAAAGAGAAACTCCCGCCCTGCGTGTCTCAACGAGCTGAGATTGCAGCGTGCGGGAGTTAAGATTTTGAGGTAGTCTCCTGCCGAGCTTTACTCAGCTGCCTCCGCCTGAGCGGGGATGACGGAGACGAAGGAGCGACCCTCGGCCTTCTTGACGAACTGGACGGTGCCGTCGACGAGAGCGAAGAGGGTGTGATCCTTGCCCATGCCTACGTTAGCGCCGGGATGGTGCTGAGTGCCGCGCTGGCGGATGATGATGTTGCCAGCCTTGCAAGCCTGACCGCCGAAAAGCTTCAGGCCAAGTCGTTTGCTTTCGCTGTCACGGCCGTTCTTAGAACTACCTTGACCTTTTTTGTGTGCCATTTTATTCTGACTTTAAGGTGGTTAAGGATTAACCGATGATGTTCTCGATCTGGATTTGGGTGAACTGCTGACGATGGCCGTTCTTCTTCTGGTAGCCCTTGCGGCGACGCTTCTTGAAGACGATGACCTTATCGCCCTTGACGAGGGGCTGGAGAACCTTGGCAGCGACCTTAGCGCCAGCGATGGCGGGAGCGCCGATGGTTACCTGGCCCTCATTGTCGATGAGGAGGACTTTGTCGAACTCGACGCTGTCGCCCTCGTTCTTCTCGGGAAGATGGTGGACGAAGAGTGTCGCGTCCTTCTGGACTTTGAATTGCTGACCAGCAATTTCGACGATTGCGTACATTTTACTTTGTATGACGTAATAGATGATGCCTGCAGGCGGCCGCCCTGGAGAGGCGCGCTCTTATGGAGCCGTACAGACTTAACAGGCGCGAATGTAGCTCTTAAAATTGAAAAAGTGAAACATGTGATTGATTTTCGGGCTAAAAGAGTTATCTTCAACACGGAAAAACTCACCTGATGGCCGACATGGACAACATAGGCGAGCCGCTCGTGGCGCTACGCGTGGCGGCGATAATGGACGGCGGGACGATCTCGACGTACAACCTCGTGCTGAATGAGATAACGGGGCAGAGGCGTATTGTGATGGCCATAGGCCTGACGGAGGCCCAGTCGATAGCCGTGTACATGGAGGGCGTTCACCTGCCCCGCCCCCTGTCTCACGACCTGATGGCCACCATGCTGCGCGAGCTTGGGGCGGAGGTGAGCCGCGTGATAATAGACGACCTGGACAACGGCTATTTCAAGTCACAGATAATATGCAGGCAAGGCGGGCGGCCGGTAGTGTTCGACGCCCGGACGTCGGACGCCGTGGCCCTGGCCCTGCGATGCCAAGTGCCGATTTTCGTGAAAGAGTGGATTCTTGCGATAGCAAACGGCGAGACAGCCGAAGAGGGCGGTCGCCGGAGCCGCGAGGCGAGCCTGGAGGAGATGCCTAAGAGCCTGATAGAGAAAAAGCTGAGCGAGGCGGTAGAGAGCGAGGACTACGAGACGGCCCAGAAGCTGAAAGACGAGCTGAGGCGGCGGGGAGAATAGGGACCTATACTTCTGCCAAACGGATCATCCTCACTTAATATATACAAGGGGAACGGCAACACGTTAGCATAGCAAACGCATTTACATAATACATCAAGTAAAATCAACTTTCCCATTGAAACTATGAAAAGAATAGTTACAACTATATGCTTCACCTTTGGTGTCGCTATAACTTCACTTGCTCAACATTCGACTACGTATTACGACCAGTACGGTATGTCGACAGGACGCTCTACGACAACCAACAACTACGGTGGTGGCTCTACTACTACTTATTACGACCAGTACGGTATGTCGACAGGACGCTCTACGACAACCAACAACTGCGGCGGAGGCTCTACTACTACTTATTACGACCAATACGGGATGTCGACAGGACGCTCTACGACAACCAACAACTGCGGCGGAGGCTCTACCACTACTTATTACGACCAGTACGGTATGTCGACAGGACACTCTACGACAACCAACAACTACGGCGGAGGCTCTACCACTACTTATTACGACCAGTACGGTATGTCGACAGGACACTCTACGACAACCAACAACTACGGCGGAGGCTCTACTACTACTTATTACGACCAGTACGGCAACAAAATCGGATCTTCCGCAAGATAGAGTCTATATTTTGCTAAAAAACTCCTCTGCGTTTGACTTTAAAGGGATAGCCCGCCCCTACCTGATGAAGGTAAACCAGCGGTCGTAGCACTTGCCGAGGAACGGCTGATAGCGCAGAAGCCCCTTGCGGACGCCGCGGAAGCCTACGTAGGAGAAGTAGAAGAAAACCATGGAGAGCAGGCTGTTGACGGCGACGTTGTCGACGCCCTTCCACAGGGCAAAATAGCACAAGAGTTCGAGGAGCGAGAGACCGAAGGCCTGACGAAGGTGGAAGGCGGTGAACTCAGTATCGTCGGCCCCCACGCGCCGCAACGCGAAGGCCACGACCCAGCCGACGGGCAGGAGATAGGCTGCCGCTGAAATGTCCTTAGAATACTCAGGCGTCATATTTGTGAATTGTCAAGTTCTCGCCGTCGAAACGGGCGTAGGAAAAGTTACGAATCCAATCCCCTATAACGAGGACTCTCTGTCCGGCGGGACCGGCGGGCGCATCGATAATCTCATGTCGATGGCCAAAGACAAAGAAGTCGGCACCCCGGCCCTCGCTTACGAGCCGACGGGCGTAGAGCACCTGCCACTCCTTGTCGACCTCGACCCGCCGCGGATTGCGCCGCTCGGCGGCGTAGTGGCCCATACGGCTGCGGTGGCTCCACGTGGTGGCTATGATGCCGGCGAGGTCGGGGTGGAGCCATCGGTAGAGGGCCTGCAACACCTTGTTATGGAACGCCCACATGAGGAGGTGGTACCAACGGTCGTAGCCGATGTCGTCGCCGTGACCGATAAGGAAATCCTTTCCAGAGAGCCGGAGGCGGATGTCGCCCGTATGGACCTTGACCCCGAGTTCGGACGGCAGGTAGTCGAACATCCAGACATCGTGGTTGCCCGTGAAGAAATGGACGTCGACGCCGCGGTCGACCATCTCGGCAATCTTGGCCTGAAAACGCACGAAGCCCTTGGGAATGACGGTGCGGTACTCGAACCAGTAGTCGAAAATGTCGCCGAGGACGTAGAGCGCCTCGCAGTCGTGGCCAATGGAATCGAGCCACTTGACGATGCGCGCCTCGTGAGCCCTCTTATCGGCAATGTAGGGCGCGCCGAGGTGGAAGTCGGAGGCGAAATAAATCATAATGCCTTAATTTGATAAAGAGGCCGCAGTCCCCACCGTCGGGAGCTGCGGCCTATGCTTTGTGCGCATCGGTGGGGCTTAGCGCAAAATCTCAGACAGTTTGTTGTCGAGCCTCGTGCCGAAGAGATCCTTGCCGATGAGCTGGCCATCGGGCGCGAGGATGTAGTTGGACGGGATGCGGGCGACGTTGTAGGCCACGGCGGCGAAGCTCTGGGGACCATTGAGGTCGCAGACGTTGACCCAGCCCGTGCCGTCGATGGATGACTCCCAGACGAGTTTGGCCGTGTCGAACGAGACGGCGTAGATCTCGAGTCCGCGGCCGTGGAACTTGGCGTAGGTGGACTTGAGCTGGGCGAAGGCCTTACGCGCGTTCTCATCGGCGGCCGCCCAGAAGAAGAGGAGGACAGTCTTGCCGCGGAGCGACGTCAGGCTGACCTCGCGCCCGTCCTTATCGGGCAGGGAGAGGTCGGGCGAGTTGAGCTGAGTGGCCGTCTGGAGGAGGGAGTCGCGGCGCGCGGCCTGCCTTTGAAGAGCCATCGCGCTGAGGGTGTAGTCGCAGAGATACTTGACCTGCGCACTATTAGGATAGGCTATTTGGAGGGAAGTGGCGACGGCCGAGAAGACCTTGACGTCGTTCTTGTCCATGGCATCGTAGAGCGGGTGGCCGCCAATCTGCTGGAAGACTATGTAGTAGCCTACCATGGAGCGAGGATTGGAGAAGATGATTTTGGAGAGCTCGTCCTTATAGGCCTTGACGTCTGCCGCCGTGGCCTTGCCACTTTTCAGCTTGGCGAGGAGGTCGGATGCTCCGACCATGACCTGCTGGAGGTTGTCATTGTCGGCAGAGGACTCGAAGGTGACGTGGCCTGGCAGGAGGGCAGCCTTGGCATCGGCCTGAAGGCGGAGCGTCTGCGCCGAGTCGACCACAACGGCGAAAGATCGCCCGTCGGCGAGGCGGACATTGTAGAACGCAGGCTCACCCTTCAAATTGCCCACGAGGCGGAACGAGCCGTCGGACTCGACATTGGCGGAGTCGACAACGGAAGAGGCCGAGGCGAAGCCCACCTCATCGAGATAAACCTTCTGGCTCTCGGCGCCAGTGATAACGCCCTCGACGACTGGCTTGCCCTTGTCGGAGTCGCACGCATTGAGAGCCAAGGCGGCGGCCACCATTATTATGAGTTGCTTTTTCATCTTAAATATAGAAAAACGAGAAAAACTTCAGTGCGCGAAGATAGCCAAGACGGGCTTATTTGCCAATTGAAAGCCGCTCGACGCGGCCATCTTTGCCCACAATGATGACGACAGGCTTAAAGGCGTCGACCTCGGCACGGCCGCCCATACGAGCGAACCGCCCTTGCGCGACATTGCGCCCAGCGACATCGGCTTTGCCATCGGGAGACTCGACGAGAACCTGCGCCCCGTCGAGGGCGAGAAGCCCGAGTCTGGCCACGACGGAGCGGGGCGTGGATGCCGAATCGGGCAACACGGCGAGAGCCATACGCTTGCCGGACAATCCGGCAGAGGTTATGGAATCGGCCGCGGAAGAGACAAAAAGGAAATCGGGGACGGCAGCCCCAGCCGCATATGCCTTGCGCAAAGAATTGAGACGGGAGACCTTGAGGAGGTGGTCGCGCCTCAGCGCGAGGCGGTTCACAGCCGGCCACTGGCCGGCAAGAGCCGAGACGCGGCGTAGGAGCATGGCATTGTCGGCCGCATCGTCAAAAAGACCTGGCAAGCCAAGGAAAGGCAGCGCGGCGAGCGACGTATCGGCCAGCTGGGCGAGCCACGCATTAGCCTCTACTCGAAAAGCCGCACGCACACGACCAAGACTGTCGGCCACCACCCTGCGCCCCTCTTGCGAAGCCACGTTGGCGGCAGTGAGAGCCGAGTCGGCACAATCGGCAAGGCGGCGGCGCATGGCCTCGGCGGCAATCACAGCCCGAGTCTCAGGACATGAGGCGGCGAGAGATTCCCACTCGCGTAGAGTTCCGCACACCTGCTGCGCAGCCCCATGCGCGACGACGAGCGGCAGGACATGGGCGGAGTCGAATGTGAGGACGTAGATGTCGGACGGCAGAGTGTCGGAGACAAATGAGTATACGCCATTGACATCCGGCAAAAGCGAGAAGGCTCGCACGCTGTCAGCGAGAACCTGGCGCACGGCGACAGGCTCTGACACCGTGCGGTTGAGATCCACCACGACACGACCCGTATAAGCAGGTTCGTCGGCGCAAGCCGCGAAAGACAGGGCGCAGAGGGAAGAGAGCGCAAAGGCGATGTGGCGGAGACGCGTCATTTGAGGAGGTCGTCGAGGGCCTTGTTCACCTCGTCGAAAGTGAAGCGGCTGCGGATGCGGTCCATCTTCTGGCGAATCTGAGCGTTGCAGAGGTTGCCGATGCTGCCCTCGTGGGTGTGGTGAAGCTCGCCATTGAACTCGAACTGGCCAGCCTCAATCTCCATGCCCACCTGACGATAGGCGTCGCGGAAGGGGGTGCCTGCGAGGGCGCGGCGGTTGACCTCCTCGACGGAGAAGGCGTACTTGTACTTGGGATCTTTCATCACGTCGCGCTCGACCTCGATATTCTCGATGGCGTAGGCCGTGATATCGATGCAGTCCTTAATCTCCTCGAAGAGGGGGATGAAGACCTCCTTGATAATCTGCATGTCGCGGAAGTAGCCGCTTGGCAGGTTGCCGGAGATGAGGCGGATGGTGTTCGGCGCGCCTTGAATCTTATTGCAGTGGGCGCGGACGAGCTCGAAGACATCGGGGTTCTTCTTGTGGGGCATGATGGAGCTACCGGTGGTCATCTGCTTAGGAAGATGGATGAAGCCGAAGTTCTGGCTGGTGAAGAGGCAGCCGTCGAAAGCGAGACGACCGATGGTCTCGGCGATGGAGGCCAGGGCGAAAGTGACGATACGCTCAGTCTTTCCACGACCCATCTGGGCATAGACGACATTGTAGGCCAAATCGCTGAAGCCGAGGAGCTTAGTGGTGAGCGTACGGTTGAGCGGGAAAGAGCTGCCGTAGCCTGCGGCGGCACCGAGGGGGTTCTGGTTGGCCACGTCCCACGCCGCGGCGAGCATAGTCATGTCGTCCGTAAGGCTCTCGGCGTAGGCGCCGAACCAGAGGCCGAAAGAGGAGGGCATGGCCACCTGGAGGTGGGTGTAGCCCGGGATGAGGACATCCTTATATTTCTCGCTCTGAGCCTGGAGGGTGTCGAAGAGCTTAGCGAGGTGCTTGGTCAAGTCCTCAATCTGGTAGCGGATGTAGAGCTTGAGGTCGAGCAGCACCTGATCGTTGCGCGAGCGTCCGCTATGGACCTTCTTGCCGAGGTCGCCGAGCTTGCGAGTGAGCATGAGCTCAACTTGCGAATGGACATCCTCAATGTCGTCCTCGATGACAAAAGAGCCGTCCTGCGTAGCCTTGTAGATGTTCTTAAGCTCGGCGAGGAGGACGGGCAGCTCGTCGTGGCCGATGAGGCCGATGGTCTCGAGCATGGTGATGTGGGCCATGGTGCCCAGCACGTCGAACGGAGCGAGGAAGAGGTCGAGCTCGCGGTCGCGGCCGACGGTGAATTTGTCTATGCGCTCATCTTCAGAATAGCCTTTATCCCAGAGCTTCATATTGTCGTTTTGTGTTTTGGGCCAGCCGTCGTCATGCGGCGACCACATATATTGGATTTCTTACTTCGTTTTTCACGCTCGGCAAAGCAAACACTCGTTGCCCTGCCCCCGCTTAATCAAAACGCTCGTTTAATAAATGGAGAGAGCCTCGCCACCTTTAGAGTTTCAGTCCGGAGAGGAGGCTGACGTAGGTGCGGACCCCGTCACGAATCTCGTCGAGGCCGATAAACTCGTCCGCCGTATGGGAGCGCGACGACTGGCCGGGGCCTATCTTAATGGAAGTGAAAGGCATGAGGGCCTGATCGCTCATGGTAGGCGATCCGAAAGGCTTGAGCCCGAGGCTGAGTGCGCGCGCCACTATGGGGTGTTCCATCGGGATGCGGGAGCTGCCGAGACGGGTGCTGCGCTCCTGGATGTTGACGGGCATCTGCGCCACTGGGCACTCGCGCTTGATGAGGCCGAGCAGCTCGGTGTTGGAGTAGAGTTCATTGACCCTCACGTCGACCACGAAGCGGCATGTGTCCGGCACGACATTGTGCTGCGTCCCGGCCTCAATTTGCGTGACGGACATCTTGACGGGGCCGAGGAACTGGCTGACGCGGTCGAAGGTGCGGGAGCGGAACCACTCGATGGCGGGCAGGGCCTGATAGATGGCGTTGACGCCCTCGTTGCGCGCCGCATGGCCGCTCTTGCCGAAGGCGGTGCAGTCGAGCACCATGAGACCCTTCTCGGCCACGGCGGGCTGCATGCCCGTGGGCTCGCCGACAATAGCGAGGTCGACATTTCCGATTTCCGGAAGGATGCTTTCGAGGCCATTACGGCCGCTGACCTCCTCCTCGGCCGATGCGGCGAAGACGAGGGTGAAAGGTCGCTCCTCGTCGGACGAGACGAGGTAGCGGAAAAGGGCGAGGAGGCTGACGAGAGGGCCGCCGGCGTCGTTGCTGCCGAGGCCGTAGAGCCTACCGTCCTCCACGACGGGGGTGAAGGGGTCGCGGGTGTATCCGGCGGCGGGCTTTACGGTGTCGATGTGCGAATTGAGCAGGACGACGGGCTTTCCAGCCGAGCAGGCCTGCTCGCGCACCCATAGGTTGTTGCCCTTGCGGTTGACGGGCATCCCCCACCCTGCGAGCCGCGACTGGAGCATATCGGCCACGGCAGCCTCGTCGCGGCTGACGGACGGGATGGCAATCATGTCCTTGAGGAGCCCGATGGACTCGGAGATGAGGGAGTCGAGACGCTGGTCGGGTGTCATAGCGTAAGAGTTGTGCCGAGGCCGGACTTGAGTCCCTGCACGTTGGTTATGACGACGCTCGTGACACCCTGGCGGAGGGCCTCGAAGCCGTTGTCGAGCTTAGGAATCATGCCGGCGGCCACTACGCCCGATGCCTGATAGTTCTTGAAAGTCTTGTAGTCGAGCTGCGGGATGACTGTGGAGTCGTCGTTGGCATCGAGGAGCACGCCCGGCTTCTCGAAGCAGTAGACGAGTCGGACGGGCGAGACCTTAGCCATGGCTCGGGCGAACTCGCTGGCTATGGTGTCGGCATTAGTGTTCAGGAGGTTGCCGTGGCCGTCGTGCGTTATGGGCGACATGACCGGCACCGCGCCTTGGGCTATGAGGCCGGCGAGGACATCGGTGTGGACCTCCTTGACGTCGCCCACGAAACCGAAGTCGACCACCTGGCCGTCTGACATTTTCTTGGGCGGCCTCTTTGCCGAGAGAATCACGCCGAGGTCGGCGCCCGTGAAGCCTATGGCGTTGACGCCGCGCGCCTGAAGCTGCGCGACGATGTTCTTGTTGACGAGGCCGGCGTAGACCATAGTGACGACGCGGAGAGTCTCGGCATCGGTGACGCGTCGGCCCTCGACCATCCGAGCCTCTATTCCGAGTTTCTCGGAAAGCTTAGTGGCGGAGCGTCCGCCGCCATGGACAAGAGCCTTGCCGCCATCGAGCGAGGCGAAGCCGTCGAGCAGCGCAGCGAGGGAGGCTTGCTCCTCGACCACGGCGCCGCCGACTTTGACTATTGTGAGTTCCATTTGTTCAATCTTAATTACGAGTGTTGCAAATGTACTATAAAAGACTGAAAAACCGGTCTACGGTCGCGTTGAGTCGAGGCTGTCGGACTCCACTATGTACTCCGGCCTGCGCTTGACCTCCTCGAAGATGCTGCCCACGTAGAGGCCGACGATGCCCGTGGCCATGAGCTGCATCCCGCCGAAGAAAGTTATGGCCGCGAAGATAGACGACCAGCCCAATTCGGCATGGGTGAACCCCGTCAGCTTGCCAAGGACGGCCCACAGGAGAAGGACGAGGCCGCAGAGCGTGGCCACGGAGCCAATGGCCACGGCTATCTTGAGCGGCGTAGTGGAAAAGTAGACGAGCGACGAGAGCGAAAGGCGGACCATCTTGCGCAACGGGTATTTGGTCCGTCCAGCCAGACGTGGGAGCCGCGTATAGAAAAACGGCACTTGCTTGAAGCCGACCCACGCCGTGAGTCCGCGGACATATTTGTTGGATTCGGGCAGACGGTTGAACTCACTTATGACACGCGGGCCGAGGAGTCGGAAGTCGCCGGCATCGAGCGGCAGCCGGATATCGCCCATGCGGTTGATGAGGCGATAGAAAGCCTTGGCCGTCTGGATTTTGAACCAGCTCTCACCCTTGCGCTCCCGACGTACACAGTATACGAGGTCGGCATTCTCAGAGTCCAAGGTTCTGACGATGTCGGGTATGAGCTCAGGCGGATCCTGCATATCGGCATCGAGAATAAGTGCCATCCGCCCTCGGCAACGGTTGATGCCCGCCGTAACGGCCGCCTGATGGCCGAAGTTGCGAGAGAAGGACAGGAGGCGGAGCCGCGGGTCGGAGGGGAGGAATGAGGATATTATCTGGCGAGTGGAGTCGGAGCTGCCGTCGTCGATGAGGAAGATCTCGCAGTCGATGTCCGGTGCCAGAGTGTCGGCCACGGCACGGAGTCGCAAGATGGATTCGCCGATGACCTCGGCCTCGTTGTAGCAGGGCACGATGATTGAGAGGAGTCGGCTCATGGGTTCATTTTATAGAGCGTCATATAGATTAGCCCGCTGCGCCACGTCTTGATTGGCACGCCTTGGTCGGCTATGGCATCGAGGGTAGAGTCCTCCTCGTTGCACAGATTCGAGAGAAGGTAGTAGGGAGCGTCGGCGCCGCCAGTAAATCCATGGTGGGAGTCGTCGAGGTAGGCCATTTCGGCAGGGCAATTGAGGCAGAAGCCTGTGGCGATGTCGGAGCGGGGGATACCCATCTGGTCGATCGCATCTTCGGCTTCGCGGCGGAGGCCGTAATATGGCGCATGGGCGAGAGTAGTGTCCCACGATTTTGACAGGCGTTCGGGGTAGAACGCCACCCAGACATGGCCCGTCAGCTCGGCCGCGAATAGGAGCGCAAGGCATAATGCCGCGACACGGCGACTTGCCGCCGTAACCACCACAGATAGAACGCAAAAAGTCAGGGCAAGGTGCATCATAGCGAAATATCGCCCGCCAAAAGGCATCTGACTTATGAAGCAGAAGAGCAGAAAAAGCCCGAATTGCAATGCGGCGAAAAGGAGGGGCAGAATAAAAGCCTGACGCCGGAAAAGCCGCACCGCCCGCGCACGCCACAGCCCACAGAGCACTACGCACAAAGCCAAGCCCCACACCGCCGTGCGCCCGCCCTCAGCCATCCGCAGCCCGAGCGAAGCGATATGGCGCACAATGGAGCCGCCCGAACTTGGCAAATCATAATGCCCCGCATAGGGAGAATCGGTCATAAACCAGCCATACTCAACAAGATAGAAAACGTAATACGCCCCAAGCACGACCGTCGACGGAGCAATCAAGGCCACAATCTTGCGCCACGAAAGCGACTTACGCATCCAAAGGAAGAGACACGCTGCCAAGCCAAGACAAACTGCCGCCATCACGCCGCGCATATTGCACAGGCCCATAGACAGCATCCACAGCCCCGCGCTCACGTACTTCTCGTCAGCCAAGGCGGCTAAGGCGAGGGCGAACGCCGCCAGCATCCAGAAGTCGGGCGACGCCGTGGCCATAAGGCTCAGGACTGCCGGCTCGACCATGACAGCCAAGCCCACCAGGCACCTCCACCCCGGCGACACCAGCCGCACGGCGAGCCTCCAGACCGCCCACGACAGTCCCACGGTCCAAAAGGCGGCGAGGACATGGCTCACCCACGCGCCGCGGCCGACGAGCGTCCACGCCGCGGCCGTGACGTAGGCCACCCCCGGCACGTGGTAGCCCGTGCCGACCACGTGGTCGGCGTCGCGGGTGACGAGCGTGCCGAGGCCGTGATCATAAATCCACGAGGCTTCCCTGCCGACTTGCTGAATATTATCCCAAAAGTATGGCCAGCCAACGCTTATGGCGAGCAAAGCGACATAAATCACCGCCACGATGCCGAAATAGGCGGCTTTCTCATTGATGTGCCGATTCATCTAATTTACAGTGATGTCCATCTCAGCGGGTTCACTCTTCGTTTTCCCAGTGCGGCGGAGCAGGCTCACGAAAAGGACGACCGCCGCCACGAATAGCACTATGGCGGCAGGCCACAAAGGCATAAGACTCTCAAAACGCGACCGCGACAAGTAGCAGTAGAGCGACGCTGCGGGGACGGACAACGCCGCCAACCGCGCACGGCCAGTCAACGACACCGCGCACACCAGGCCTAAAAGGTCGCCAACGAACAGATAACGCTCATGCATGCCAGGCAAGAGCCACGCTGCCGCGACAGCACCAACGAGCCCCACGAGCGGGAAGAGGCTCTCGCCCCACTCCCGTTGCCGCAACCAAAGCCCGTAGCACACGCCAGCCACGGCCACAACAGCGCAACCAGCCACTTTGAGCGCATCGCCCTCAGTCAGCCCCGCGGCCTCCGCTATGGAGAATATCCCGCAAAAACCCATATTGAGTTGTTCGTATGTTCCCGCCTGATGCAGATAGACCGTCATGACAAGAGCAGGGTCGCGGCCAATGAGTATCTCAGGAAGAGCCACGAGAACATATATGAGCGGCACAATGGCAAAGTGCCTAACTCCCATACGGCCACGCAGCCACAAGGCGAAGAACAACGGCACGACGAAGACCGCCTGCAACTTGAAAGCGAACGCCAAGCCAAGAGCCACGGCCGACCGCCAAGAGCGGCCCTCCATGGCAAAGGACACGGCCGCAAGCGCACAAGCAGAATAGATGGAATCGCACTGTCCCCAGTAGCAGCTGTTTATCAACATTGTGGGCATCAGTGGGACGACGGCTAACGCCCAAGGCATAGGGTCGATCCCCTTACCGATCCTCACGCCCATACGGCGGAGAATCCGGCCGACGAAGTAGGCGCAGACATAGTCGAACAAGGCGGAGAGGAGACGGATGGCGGCGACCTCGGGCAGACCCGCCCATGAGATGAAGGCGAGCAGATAGATATAGGCGGGGGCGTAGTTATTGAACTCATCGGCAAGCCCCGCCGCGCCGTGCGTCCGGATGTAGTCGACCCATGGGAGCAGGAAGTTCTCAATGTCGCCGTTGACGGGAATGCGCAGGCTCGTGGCCATAAGCACACGCAACGTCACCCCGGCCGCCACTATAATCCATGGCAGCAACCGCTTATGGTTTACCGAATCGACCTCTACTACGCCCATCGTAATGTCACTTTGCTTTCTATGGCAAAGCTAACATTTTCCGAAAGTTGAGACAAACGGGGGCCTACCAGAGTGAAGCGTCTAACAAGGGCTACTCTTTCTTGGCATCGCTCTCAGCCTTCTCCACCTCATCGCCCTTCTTCTTTCCCTTGACAATCTTGGCGATCAGGGCGCCGATGGCGGCCACGGCGATGAGAATCAGCTTCCATGCCTTGAGAAGGAAGAGGCCGATCTTGGCGAGTATGCCAGTCTTGGCGAGCAATGCGCCGCCCGCCACGAGGCCGCCAAGTGTCCAGTCCGACACGTTGTCGGTCAGCGGGTCGAAATCGGAGTAGGCGTAGCCGTCGGAGAACGAGACGAGGGTCGAGAGCGAGTCGCCGCAAGCGATGACGGCGTCGGCCTCGGCATAGTCGGCCACGGCGAGAATCTCGACAAAGCCATTCCGGCCGAGGACGCGGACGTTGTAGTTGACGACCTCGTTGGATATGCTGTCGGAGTTTGTGAAACGCAGGTGCTTGGCCCACCGGAGGACTTTACGCTCAGAGTCGTAGCCTGGCTTCTTGGCCCAGCCGACGATCTCCTGCTCGGGATAGCCCATCTCGCGCAGCATGGCGTTGTTCTCGCGCGTGGACTCCTGGAGGTCTTTGAGCATAGAGTCGTAGTCGATATCCGCGGCATCGGAGTCGTCGATGTGGCCGCCGTCATCGTAGTAGAGGATGTAGGCGACGGTGATGTCGTCCATGATGGTGTCGGAGGCGGGGACGAGCGCGCCGATGACAGCGGAGTCCTCAGTGTTGCTCCAATAGAGCTCGAGGAGGCGGCGGGTGTCGTAGGCGCTGATGAGCCGCATATTGGCGGGCACGGCAATCTGGGCGTGGGAGCCAGCCCCGATGGAGGCCATCTGGCCAGAGACACCCTTTACCGTGTCGGTGGCCACGAAGAGGTCGATATCGAAGTCGCCGTCGTCATAGTCCGCCGCGTCGGCCTCGTCGTAATCCTCGGCAGCGACGGTGTCCTCGACCACGTCGTAGTCGGAGTTGGCAGCCATAGAGCTGGCTGCGGCATAGGCGGGAATGAGGGTTGCGGCGAGCGAGGCTGCCACGCATTTTGCAAAATTCATCGTAGTGATAGTTTCGGTCAGTTATACAAAAACAACGCTAAGTAAAAAAAAAATACCGTCACGCAAGAATATGCCTCCGAAAACTTTTGTTCACAAAACTGAAAACGGCAATATGCGCTATATTTGCGGAAGCCGCCTCGGCGCACGTTAAAAGCCGAGCGCGGCGCAGAGACGAAATAACAAACACAACAGAAAAAAATGAAAACAATCACACGCGCCATAGGGCTTATCTGCTGCACGGTCATGACCACCGCTGCCGCCCAGGCGCAAAGCCTTACGCCGCTGACACCTGACACGGCGGTAGTGGTGGGCCACCTGGACAACGGGCTGACCTACATCATCCGGCACAACGAGCTGCCTAAGCAGACGGCCGAGTTCTACATAGCCCAGAAAGTGGGCGCGATACTCGAAGAGGATGATCAGGACGGGCTGGCCCACTTCCTGGAGCACATGGCGTTCAACGGGACGAAGAACTTCCCCGACAAGGGCATCATCAACTTCCTGGAGCGCGTGGGCGTGCGCTTTGGCGAAAACATCAACGCCTTCACGAGCCTCGACGAGACAGTATACAACCTGTCGGCGGTGCCTACGGCTGACAAGGCCATAGTTGACAGCGCGTTGCTCGTACTCCACGACTGGAGCGGCTTCATAACCCTCGCGGGCGACGAGATTGACAAGGAGCGCGGCGTGATACGCGAAGAGTGGCGCACAAGGGCATCGGCCAACAGGCGCATGTACTTCGCCCACAACGCCAACACGATGCCAGGCACCCGCTACGCCGTGCGCGACGTCATAGGCGACACGGCCGTGGTCAACAATTTCCCCTACGAGGCCATCCGCAAATACTACCACAAGTGGTATCGCCCCGACCTGCAAGGCATCGTAGTCGTGGGCGATGTCGACCCGAAGTACATCGAGGCCAAGATCAAGGAGCTGTGGGCCGACATACCCACCCCCGTGGGGGCAGCCGAGCGCACATATTTCAAAGTGCCGATAAGCGAGACCCCCGTCTACTCAATCCTCCGCGACAAGGAGGCCACAAGAACCTCGATCCAGATACAGTATCGCTATGAGCCGGCGCCGGACTCCGTGCGCAACAGCGTGGAGTACTCCAGCCGCGACATAATCTCGATGCTCGTCTCCTCGGTGTTAAACAACCGCCTGCACGATCTCATAATGCAGGGTGCGCCGTTCGGCTACGCCGCCGCTTTTGACACAGACCTGACCCCGACGCTCAACGCCATGATTTTCTTCATGACAGCGCAGAACGGCAAGACGGCCGAGGCCACACGGATTCTCGTCGACGAGATTGAGAAACTGCGCCGGTGGGGCGTGAACCCGGGCGAGCTTCAGCGTGCGGCCGACGACCTTGTGAAGAGCTACGACGACGCTTATGAGAACAGGATGAAGGTTCAGTCGTCGGACTACGTGGGCAGCTATTACAACGCCTTCTTGAAGAACAACGTCATAACGTCGGCCGCCTTCGACCGCGACCTCGTAAGGGCTATAGCCCCGATGGTGACGCCCGAGATCGCCAAAGCGTTCATTGACCAGGCTCTCGCCCCCGCCCCCGTGCTTCTCGTCTCCGCCTTGCAGGACGATGCCGGAGTGCTCGACGCTGAGGGCTACGGCAAGATGATGGCCGAGGCCAGGGAGAAAGAGCTTACCCCGTATAAGGACGAGGTTGTCGACACACGGCTCGTGGAGTACGAGCCTAATGCGGCAAAGGTGAAGAAATGGACCGACGACAAGGTATACGGTTGCCGTGTGGCCACACTAACCAACGGCATCAAGGTCTACCTCAAGCCCACGACCCTGGCCGACAATGAGATTCTGCTTCAGGGCGTGAGCCGCGGCGGATACTCGACCCTCAGCGGCTCCATGGCAAGCTCGGCAGCCCTCTCAGACGGCATCTGCGGCCAGATGGGCCTCGGCCGCTTCTCGAACAGCGAGCTGCGCAAAGCCCTCACTGGCAAGACGGCATCGGCCACGGCAGATATCAGCCTCTACACCGACGAGGTGTCGGGGTCGAGCAGCAAGGCAGACTTCGAGACCATGCTCCAGCTCGTATACCTCAACTTCACGACCCCACGCGAGGACTCGGCGGCCTACGCCTCATACTACAACAGGCTCTACAGCCTACTCGCCAACGCCGACAAGAACCCCGACAACGTGTTCGCGGCGCGCCTGCGGAAAATACTCGCCGACAAGAACCCGTATAGCGTCGTCATAGCGAGCGCGGACGACCTGAAAGGCGTGAACATGGCCGACGCCGTGGCCGCCCACAAGGCGAGGTTCTCTTCGGCCAAGGGCATGGACTTCGTCATCGTCGGCTCTTTCGACATCGACAGCGTGATGCCCGCCGTATGCAAATGGCTTGGCAACCTGCCCACGGGCAAGCGACAGACAAAATGGGTGGCGCGCGCCGACTTCAAGCCTCAGACCGACGTTGCGGAGGAGTTCACTGCCCCGATGACGACCCGCAAGGTCTCCAACGCCGTGGTATACAGCCACAAGCACCCGTATACACAGCGCGAGAGCCTCTGCTTCACCACCCTCGGCCGCATCCTCTCCATGCGCTACCTTGAGAGCGTCCGCGAGGACCAGGGCGGGACATACGGCGTGAGCGTATACGGCAGGCTCACGAAGGAGCCGACGGAGGAGTACCGCCTCTTCATAACGTTCGACACCGACCCCGCCGCCTTCGACAAGCTCTTCCCGATCCTTGAGGCCGAAATTCGCAAGATTGCCGACGAAGGCCCGCGGGCAGACGATCTTGACAAGGTGAAGAAGCACCTCGTGAAGGCTCACGTCGAGGACATGCAGCAGAACTCAGAGGTGGCGGACGAGATTGCTACCTACATCCTCCGCGGCACTAACAACAACGACTACGAGCAGCGCGTCAACTCGATAGGCGCCGCCGACGTTCAGAGAATAGCCAAGCTGATTCTCGCCGAGGCGCACAAAGTGGTCGTGACAATGAAGCCTGAGTAGAACGGCCACAGGAGAAAAATGAAATAGCGAGGGCCGCCCGATGTGTTTCGGGCGGCCCTCGCTATTTTTTCTTTCCTTGGACCTACAAACCAATAGAGCTTGACATCTTACTCGCCAATCTGCCGACGGACGAAGTGGCGCAGCACGCCTATGGCAATCTCGTTGTCGCCCCCCTGCGGGACTATGAGGTCGGCATACCTCTTGCTCGGCTCAATGAACTGCAGGTGCATGGGCTTGACCGTCGTCTCGTAGTGACGGAGGACATTGGACAGCTCGCGGCCGCGTTCTGCGACATCGCGAAGTATTCGCCTTGCGAGACGGTCGTCGTCATCGGCATCGACAAAGACCTTGAGATCCATCAGCTCCCGGAGCTCGGGGATGGCCAGGACGAGGATTCCCTCGACGATGACCACGTCACGCGGCTCGACGTGGATGGTCTCGGCCATACGAGTGCTCTCCACGAACGAGTAGGTTGGCATCTCGATGGCGTTGCCTGCGCGGAGCTGCTTGAGGTGGCTGATGAGGAGCGGGAACTCGATGGCGTTGGGGTGGTCGAAGTTTATCTTGCGCCGCTGCTCAAGGGTAAGGCCGGCATTGTCATTATAATAATTGTCTTGGCAGATGACAGTGACACGGCTCTTGTCGAGGTCGCTCACAATTTTGTTGACGACGGTAGTCTTGCCCGAACCAGAGCCTCCCGCCACACCTATGATAAGCATAGTGTTAAAGCTTTTACTAAAAAATCGCCCAAATGTAGTGATATTTACCGACACTCACCTACGTCACGTTGCCAGCCATCTTTTAAAATGCGCCTTAGCGTTCACACATTTGCGCCGCCGCTCAGAGTGGACTGCGGAGGGAGCGCACGACTGTCACGTCAGACACATCGGTCTGACGCAGGAGTAATGTCATGACCAATGAAGCGCTGCAACCTATTGCGTTCGTGCCAAGCTATCCAGACGAACATTGCGTAGCTCGCAATTCCCGCTATCAATGACGACACCCCGTATGTTACGAAGAACCATGTTGTTGAGTCAACCAAACCACCGCTCACCTTGATTCCTAAAATTCTGAGTGCCTGTATTAAGAACGATCTTATGAACCTCTTGAATATTCTGGCAGCGTACGCAAGCCCCCATTTAAGAAGCCTGCCGGCCCAAGCCAGCAACTGACCACCCCCTTCTTGCAGCTTATCGCAGTCTTTTTTAAGATGCTCGAACTTGCTATCTGTCTGATCGCGGCCAACGTATATAATCTCAAGTTCCTGTATTATCAGGAACACCTGACGTTGGAAGAAGATGATATCAAACAGCGTAGCTAACACCATCAATGCGAACCACGGCATATCGGCGGGAGGCAACTCGCAAACGAAACTCACGGCGGCTGCCATCAGGGCGCGGAGAAGGATCCGCCAGAATACTGTCCTTGACACCTTTCCTTCTTGCCCCTTCTCCTTCATCACGGCGTTAAAGCCACTTTTCATACACCGGACGAACTCCTCATTCGTGAGGTTGTACTTCTTTTGCAATATATTGGAGTAATCGCGCGTGGTGCCATAGTACGTATGCATCCATCCTGGACTAAGAGCCCACTCGGTCAGGTATGAGATGTTCCGCTCAATGTCGCCAAGCAACTCGCCGTAGCGATCTTTAATGTCACGAATAATGTCCCGAATGAAGCTCGGTTTCATTTTTGCCTCTTTATCTTGATTAGTGTCAACACGTTGAGTTTGCAGAACCCTGCTGGTTCGAAATCACTAACGCATATTTTCATTATGGACAGACATAAGCAACCTTTTCATCTCTCGCAATATTAACACACATGAGCGAGAGAAAGAAAATGTCCTTCTGACCCACGTGGGCGGGTCAGAAGGACTTACCACTGATGCGTTTGGCTTAACCTTTAGTCGAGATTATTCTTGGTCTCCGTCTTTAGGGGCCTCTTCGGTTGCATCAGGAGACTGAGCGTCGGGCGTCTTCGCATCTGGCTTTGCCTGCTCGTCTTTATGGGCTTCGGCGGCCTCGGACTCTTTCTCCTCCTCCGCAATCTCGTCTTCGCGCTTCTTCCAAGGGCGCGGGCCAAAAATTCTCTCCACGTCCTCGGTGAAAATCACTTCACGCTCGAGGAGCAGCTCGGCGAGCTGGCGGTGCTTGTCGGCGTTCTCTTTCAAGATCTGCTTGGCGCGATCGTACTGCGCATCGATGATGGCAGAGACCTCGTCGTCGATAATCTTCGCCCTATCCTCGGAGTAGGGTGCGCGGAAAGCGGAGTCCTGCTGACCGGTCGAATCGTAGTAGCAGATGTTGGGCAGTTTGTCGCTCATGCCATAGTAGGTAACCATGGCGTAGGCCTGCTTGTTGGCCTTCTCGAGGTCGTTCAAGGCGCCTGTGCCTACTTGGCCGAAAGTGAGATCCTCGGCTGCCCGGCCGCCAAGAACTGAGCAGATATCGTCGAGCAGATGCGCCTTGGTGGTGAGCTGACGCTCCTCGGGCTGGTACCATGCCGCGCCGAGGGCCTTGCCGCGTGGGACGATGGTCACCTTGACAAGCGGGTTGGCGTACTCCAAGAGCCAGCTGACTGTGGCATGCCCGGCCTCGTGGCAAGCGATGGTGCGACGCTCCTCGTTGGTCGTTATCTTATTCTTGCGTTCGAGTCCGCCCACGATACGGTCTACGGCATCCTGGAAGTCCTGACGCTCAACATATTTCTTGCCCTTGCGAGCGGCAGTCAGTGCCGCCTCGTTGCACACGTTCGCGATGTCGGCTCCGGAGAAGCCCGGAGTCAACTTAGGGAGGAAAGAGCGGTCGAAGTCCGGAGCGAGCTTGAGCGGGCGCAGGTGGACGTTGAAAATGGCCTCGCGCTCCTTAATGTCGGGGAGCTCAACTTGAATCTGACGGTCGAAACGGCCTGCGCGGAGCAATGCGCGGTCGAGAATCTCTGCACGGTTGGTGGCGGCGAGGATTATGACTCCAGTGTTCGTTCCGAAGCCGTCCATCTCCGTAAGGAGCTGGTTGAGAGTATTCTCGCGCTCCTCGTTGCTGCCGAATCCGCTGTTGCGGCCGCGTGCTCGGCCAATGGCGTCTATCTCGTCGATAAATATTATGGACGGAGCCTTGTCCTTCGCCTTCTTGAAGAGGTCGCGGACGCGGCTGGCACCCACACCGACAAACATCTCGACGAAGTCTGAACCAGACATTGAGAAGAACGGCACGTGCGCCTCTCCCGCCACAGCCTTCGCGAGGAGCGTCTTACCCGTGCCTGGAGGGCCTACGAGGAGTGCGCCCTTGGGAATCTTGCCGCCGAGCTCGGTGTACTTCTGCGGGTGACGGAGGAACTCTACAATCTCCTCGAGCTCCTGCTTGGCGCCATCAAGGCCGGCCACGTCCTTGAACGTGACTTTGACATCCTCAGTATCTTTTCCGACCTCCTTAGCTTTCGATGCGCCGACATTGAATATGCCGCCGCCACCGCCGCTGCCCATACGGCGGAACATGAAGTAGTATATCAGCCCGAAAAGGAGGACAGGCCAGATGAACATCATAATGTTGCCCATCAGGTCGCTGCGCTGCTCGTAGAACACCGGAATCATACGGTGCTCGGACTCCTCTATCTTCTTGCGGCTGGCCTCGAAGCTGTCGATGCTTGGCAGAGAGACGGTGAAGTGCGGGCCCTTGCGCGAGATTGGCAGGGCGTTGGAGAACAAATCCTTATAGTTGTCGACGGAGTCGGCGTTGAGAGTAATCTCCGCCTGAAGGTCGTTGCGCACGACCACAATGCGCTCAACGCCTTGGCGGCCGAGCAGCTTTGTCTCGAAGACGCTGTATGATAAGTTCTGCGGCGCACTTCCCGTGAAGAAGAAGCTAATGCCGACCAAGGCGATAGCGACCAAGCCGTAGAGCCAGTAGGGGTTGAAGCTCGGCCTGTTGGACCTTCTCTGATTCTTGTCTGCCATGATAGTGGAGAGTTACGTGTGTTCGTTTTCTTTAAAGAGGCCGTCGGCGCGGCTACACATCATCGGGCAAGTCCGTGCGACGCGCGTCGGCCCACAGACCCTCGATGTTGTAGAACTCCCTCTTCTCGGGGAGGAAGATATGCGCCACCACGTCGTGGTAGTCCACCAGAATCCACTCGCAATTGGCACGTCCCTCGTAGTGGAGGGGCTTCTCGCCGACGTCTTCACGGACGCGATCCTCAACGGCGTCGCCAATTGAGTCGACGTGGGTTGTCGAATTGCCTTCGCAGATGACGCAGAAGTCGGTGGTTGCGCCGTCGAGGCCGCGGAGGTCGAGGATGGTTATTTTCTTGGCTTTCCTGTCGCGCATCCCTTCCACAATGGCATCGACGAGGGCGTTCTTTATCTCTGACATATCTGTTTTTGTCTATTGGTTTATTTTTCGAGGGCGAGGTCTATGACCTCTGCGATCCTGTCCACATAGTGGAATGTCAGCCCCTCAATGTACTTGTCTTTTATCTCGCCAATGTCCTTCCTGTTCTGGCTGCAGAGGATTATGTCGGTGATGCCCGCGCGTTTTGCGGCGAGAATCTTCTCCGTTATCCCGCCCACGGGTATAACCATTCCTCTGAGCGTTATCTCGCCCGTCATGGCCAGACGCTTCTTTACACGCCTGCCTGTCAGGGCTGAGACAATTGCCGTGACCATTGTTATGCCGGCCGAAGGCCCGTCTTTGGGGACTGCTCCCTCTGGCACATGGATGTTGAAGTCCGTCTCGTCGAATTTGACATTCTCCACGCCCAGAGCGGCCGCATTTGAGCGGATGTAGCCCAAGGCCAGGATGGCAGACTCCTTCATGACGTTGCCAAGGTTGCCAGTCAGCGTCATCTGGCCTTTGCCCTTGCTCGTGGCGCACTCAACGAAGAGGATCTCGCCGCCCACGGCCGTCCATGCGAGACCGGTGACCACGCCTGCGCCGAGGTCGTCATGCCAGATATCGTGGTCGAACTTCTCCACACCGAGAAATTCTTGAACCTTCTCCTTGCTTAGCGCACCTTGCGCGGCCTTGCCGCTTTTCGCCACCTCCAAAGCCACCTTGCGGCAGATGTGCGCTATGACCTTGTCCAGTTGGCGGACACCGCTCTCACGAGTGTACTTGTCAATGACGTAGGCAAGGACATCGTCGGCTATGTCGAAAGAGTCATCTGTAAGTCCGTGATTCGCCTTCTCCTTGGGCAAGAGATGCCTCTTGGCGATTTCGAGCTTTTCTTCGAGCAGATAGCCATCGACGGCTATTGTCTCCATCCTGTCCAGCAGGGGTGCGGAAATTGTCGACGTGCTATTGGCAGTGGCGATGAACATAACCTTCGAGAGGTCATAATCAACGTCGAGGAAGTTGTCGTGGAAAGCAGCGTTCTGCTCAGGGTCGAGGACTTCGAGCAGAGCGGAAGCGGGGTCGCCACGGAAGTCGCTGCTAATCTTGTCAATCTCGTCGAGCACGAACACGGGATTTGACGTGCCGGCATTGCGCAGTCCCTCGATTATCCGTCCGGGCATTGCGCCGATGTAGGTTCGGCGATGTCCGCGGATTTCGGCCTCGTCGTGCATACCGCCGAGCGAGATGCGGACGTACTTGCGTCCCAGGGCCTCAGCGATGCTCTTGCCGAGCGAAGTCTTGCCGACTCCCGGGGGGCCGTAGAGGCACAGGATGGGGCTTTTCATGTCGCCCTTGAGCTTGAGCACGGCCAGATGCTCTATGATACGCTCCTTTACCTTGTCGAGCCCGTAATGCTCGTTGTTAAGAATCCTCTCGGCGTTGTCAAGGTCCTGATTGTCATGGCTGTATTCGCCCCACGGGAGGCTCACCATTGTATCGAGGTAGTTCTGCGCAATGGCGTACTCGGGCGAGTTGGTGTTCATCTGCGAGAAACGCTCCACCTCCCGGTCGAAAGCCTCGGCGACCTCCTTGCTCCACTTCTTGCAGGCGGCCTTCTCGCGGTACTTTTCCACGATGGCTTTCTGAGGATCGTTGCCGAGCTCGTCCTGGATGGTGCGCATCTGCTGCTGGAGGATGTACTCCCTCTGCTGCTTGTCGATGTCGCGGCGGGCCTTGGTCTGGATGTCGTCCTTAATCTTGAGGAACTGGTTGACGCTTGCCACGGCTGTCAGCACCTTCTCCGCCCTCTGGAAGAGATTGTTGCACTCGAGGATTGCGTTCTTCTCGGCCACCGAGATGTCGAGGTTCGAGGCGATGAAATTGACCAGGAAGCCGTTGTCGTCGATGTTCCTTATGGCGAGACCGGCCTCGGCAGGAGCATTCTCCATAAGCTTGAACATCCCGAACGCCGCATCGCGCAGCGAGCTTATCATTGCTGGGAGCTGCTCCTTTTGCGCGGCCGAAATTCGAGATTCGCGCGCCCGCTTTATGCTGGCCGTAAGGAAAGGCTCAGAGCTGACAATCTCGGTCAGCTCCACCCTCTCGATGCCTTGGAGAATTATGGTCTGCGTGCCGTCGGGCAAGGTCATCGACTTGACTATGTTGGCGGCGACGCCGAACTTGTAGAGGTCGTCGAGGTCGGGTTCCTCAACCTCCGGGTTGCGCTGGGAGGCGGCCACGAGAATGCTATGCGGGCCGTTTATGCTGTCGACGAGGGCACGCGACTTGGCACGGTTGACCGCCACCGGGATGACGGCACCGGGGAACAGTGCGGAGTTCCTAAGCGCCAACACAGGCAGTTGGTCCGGCAGGCTCGTCTTGCCAGTCACGGGCTTAGATATGACAATCATACGGGCGTTATCCCCCAGTGCTGTGCTGTTCTTTTTGTTGCTCTTGTTGTCTTTTTCGCTCATCTGTATGTTCGATGGGATGTGCTTTTGTCGGCCAATATCGTGCCAACAGGTTAGCATACTCGGCCAAACGTGACAAAATGTCACTTTGCGCGGCGCAAATAGGTCGCCACAGGAGACTTACATGTGGCCTAAGCCTCCTTAAGGCGTGCGGCGTTGAGATGGCTGATGCGCTCCTTGGCGTAGTCGAGGCTGATGACAAGCTCCTTTTCGCCCGTTGTGGGGACGGTGTACATCTTGTCCATCATTATGGTCTCGCATATGGAGCGAAGGCCGCGCGCGCCGATTTTGAACTCGACGGCCTTGTCGACTATGTAGTCGAGGACATCCTCGGGGACAGTGAGCTTGACGCCGTCGAGAGCGAAGAGCTTGGTGTACTGCTTGATGAGCGAGTTCTTGGGCTCGGTAAGGATACGTCGCAGCGCGTCCCTGTCAAGAGGCTGGAGTGACGTAAGGATGGGGAGACGTCCGATAATCTCGGGGATGAGGCCGAACGACTTCAGATCCTGCGGGGCGATGTATTGCATGAGGTTCGAGAAGTCAATCTTATCCTTATCCTTGTCGGAGTTGTAGCCCACGACCCTGCTATTGAGCCTCTGGGCAATCTTGTTCCTTATGCCATCGAAGGCGCCGCCACAGATGAAGAGGATGTTGCGCGTATTGACGGGGATGAGCCTCTGCTCGGGGTGCTTGCGCCCGCCTTGGGGCGGCACGTTGACAATGGAGCCTTCGAGGAGCTTGAGGAGGCCTTGCTGCACGCCCTCGCCGCTTACGTCGCGGGTGATGGAGGGGTTGTCGCCCTTACGGGCTATCTTGTCAATCTCGTCGATGAAGATGATGCCTCGCTCGGCTCGCTCGACGTTGTAGTCGGCCTCTTGGAGCAGGCGGCTGAGGATGCTCTCAACGTCCTCACCCACATAGCCCGCCTCGGTGAGGACGGTGGCGTCGACGATGGTGAATGGGACATCGAGCAGGCGGGCAATTGTCCGCGCAAGGAGGGTCTTTCCCGTGCCGGTGTCGCCTACCATTATGATATTCGACTTCTCGAGCTCCACGCCATCCTCATCGGCATTGTGCATCAGCCTCTTGTAGTGGTTGTATACGGCCACGGAGAGGTATTTTTTAGCCTCATCCTGCCCGATGACGTACTCGTCGAGGTACTCCTTGATCTCCTGAGGCTTGCGCAGCTTAAGGTCGGTCAAGCTCTGAAGCCCGGCCTGCTTCATGGCTTCAGTCACAATCTCGTGTGCCTGATTGACACACTCGCTGCATATGAACCCCGAGATGCCGGATATGAGGAACGGGACCTCACTGCGGCTGCGGCCGCAGAAGGAGCACTTGTCTTCTTTAGTTTTTGCCATTGTTGGTATGTAGTGGCGGCTTCAGCCTCGCTCGGCGGAAAAACAAAAAAGAACGCAGTGCCAAGGCTTGGGAAGGCCTCGGCGCTGCATCTTATGGTGTCGGTTATGGCTCCTTGCGAGATGTTGAAGTCACTTATGTTGGGTTTCACCCTTTGTTTTTATTCGCGCCGCAAATCAGGTCGACCTGTCATGCGGCACGCCCCAATCGATATGACTGGGGTTATTTCTTCTCCCGAATGAGGACTTCGTCAATCATACCGTAGGCCTTGGCCTCCTCTGCCGTCATCCAATAGTCGCGGTCGGAGTCCTTGGCGACCTCGTCGAACGGCTTGCCGGAGTGGGTAGATATGATCTCGAAGAGCTCCTTCTTGAGCTTGAGAATCTCGCGCGCTGTAATTTCGATATCCGTGGCCTGACCTTGCGCACCGCCCATAGGCTGGTGAATCATGATGCGCGAGTGAGGCAGCGCAGAGCGTTTGCCCTTAGCCCCTGCCACGAGGAGCACAGCTGCCATGGAGGCGGCGAGACCGGTGCAGATGGTCGCCACGTCGCTGGAGATGTACTGCATCGTGTCGTAGATGCCAAGGCCGGCGTAAACGCTGCCGCCAGGGGAGTTGAAGTAGATGGAGATATCCTTCGACGCGTCGGCCGACTCAAGGTAGAGGAGCTGCGCCTGGACGATGTTTGCCACGTCGTCGTTAATCTCGGTGCCAAGGAAGATGATGCGATCCATCATCAGGCGCGAGAAGACATCCATGCTGGCCACGTTGAGCTGCCTCTCCTCGATGATTGTCGGGGAGATGTAAGAACTGGTTATGTTGGAGTACGAGTCGAAGAGGTTGCCGCTGATGCCGCAATGCCCGACTGCGTATTTACGGAAGTCTTTGCTGTCAATCATATCGGTTGGTGTGTGGGTGGGGTGGGAGTTGGTATATTAACAGCGCAGCAGCCTTGCCGCCACGGGGGCGGGGCAAGGCTGCTTGTGCTGTTGTGGGCCGATTATTTCTCAGCTTCGAAGAGCTTGTTGAAGTCGTCTTGCGAGATAGCCTTGCTCTCAATGTTGGCGTGTTCCTTGGCGAAAGCGAAAACCTTCTCCTCGACTGCGCCCTCGACGAGGTGCTGACGCTGCTCCTCGTTCTTCACCATGTTCTCGGCATAGGTGGTGAGCTGCTCTTCGGGGTAGTTGGTGATGCCGTACTGCATAAGCTGAGCCTTGCCGGTCTTCTTGGCGAAGTTCAGGACATCGTCATGGTCGATCTTGAGGTCGTTCTTCTTGGCAACACGGTTCTTCACTACCTGCCACTTGAGGTCGTTGAGGAACTTGGGGAACTCCTGCTCGAGAACCTCGGCGGAGAAGTTCTTGTTGTCGCGGTTGACGACGGTGAGCCAACGCTTGAGGAACTCCTCGGGGAGCTTGATGTCGCCAGCGGCGGCGATGATGGCCTTGCGGGTATCGATGCCGAAGCGGTACTCCTCGACGAAAGCGTTGGAGGTGATAAGCTGCTCCTTAATCTTCTCGCGGAAGGCGTTGATGTCGGCTACGCTGCCATCGGGGAACACCTTGTCGAAAAGTTCCTTGTTTACCTCAGCGTTCTTGAACTCGCTGACCTCGCTGATGGCGATTGCTGCGACGGCGTCAGCCGCCACGTTGGCAGCCTCCTCCTTGGTCGTGCCGAGGATATAGGAGATCTCAGTATCCTCAGGGAAAGCCTTGCGGATGTTGAACTCGACGGTGTCGCCAGCCTTCTTGCCGATGAACTTGGCCTTCTCGGCCTCGTCCTTGATGACGGCTACGGAGACGAGAGCCTTCTCGTTCTTTGTCTCGCCGAGGGTCACAACGCCCTTGAGGAGCGAGTTCTCGGTGGAGACCTCGACGGGAACGTGGCTGCCGTAGCGGCCTGCGATGTTCTCAATCTGCTCGTCGATAGCCTTGTCGTCGACGCTGATGGAGTATGAGGGGATGTTGAGAGTGTTGTCGATAGCGACATTCACCTCGGGCGAGAGGCCGAGGTCGAACTTGAACGTAATCTTGTCGACATCCTTATCGAAGTCGATGGGTTCCTGCTTCTCATTGGGGAGAGGCTCGCCCAGGATGTCGAGATTATTGTCCTTAATATATTTAGAGAGCTCCTCGCCAATCATCCTGTCGATGGTCTCGACGAGGATGGACTTGCCGTACATCTTCTTTATCATGCCAGCGGGAGCATGACCAGGACGGAAACCCTTGATGGCGACGCGCTTGCCGTAATCCTTGATGCCTTTCTCTACCTTCGGCTCATAATCTGCCTTCTCGAGCTCGATGGTGAGGACTGCGTTGAGCTCATCAATGTTTTCTTTTGAAACGTTCATTTCAAACTATTGTTGGATAAATAAGTTTTTACTTGTGTTGAGGAGTACGGATGAGGGGACTCGAACCCCTACGCCTTTCGGCATCAGATCCTAAGTCTGACACGGCTACCAATTACGCCACATCCGCAAAGAGCGGTGCAAAGTTAGTCATTTATAATTGAAAACAGCAAAATCAGACCTATTTTTACTTTGCGCGCGCCTGACGTGAAATGGCCTCGGTCAGTCGTCAAATTTGCGTCGGCGGAGTATGAAATCTTTGCCGAGGTAGACCTCGCGAACCTTCTCGTCGCCCGCCAATTGCTCGGCGGAGCCTGCCCTGAAGAGGCGGCCTTGCACCTGGATGTAGGCACGGTCGCAGATGGCGAGGGTCTCGCCGACATTGTGGTCGGAGATGAGGACGCCGATGTTCTTATCTTTGAGGTGCCAGACGATTTTCTGGATGTCGTAGACCGCTATGGGGTCGACGCCGGCGAAGGGTTCGTCGAGCATGATGAACTTGGGGTTGATGGCCAGGGCGCGGGCGATCTCGGTGCGACGCCGCTCGCCGCCGGAGAGCTGGATGCCCTTGCTCTTGCGGATGTGGCCGAGACCGAACTCGGATATGAGCTCTTCAAGGCGTTGCCTCTGGTACTCCTTGGAGTAGTCGGTCATCTCAAGAACGCCCATTATGTTGTCCTCTACGGAGAGCGTGCGGAACACAGACGCCTCCTGGGCGAGGTAGCCCACGCCGAGCTGGGCGCGGCGGTAGACGGGCAGGTGCGTTATGTCCTGGTCGTTGAGGTAGACAGTGCCCTCGTTTGGCTCTATGAGACCCACGGTCATATAGAATGTCGTGGTTTTGCCAGCTCCGTTGGGGCCGAGGAGACCTACGATCTCGCCCTGCCTTACCATGATGGACGGGCCGTCGACAACCTTCCTGCTGCCGTATATCTTGACGAGCTTGTCTGTCCTCAGCACCATATGCTCGGGGTCGGGAGTAGGGTCGGGTTCCTCGTATACGGTGCCGACCTCAAGCTCGCCCGCGATAATCTTGGCGCGGATGGCGTCGCTTTCGCTCATCCCCGACGTGTCGACCCTGCGTTTTTCCTCAGGATCCGTCTGCCGCTCTTCGGGCTTTGTCAGGTTGTCTTTATCCATTGCTTATAAAGCTTGGTTGTGTATTTGGGTTTCACCTTTCGTTTTTTACGCTCGGCAGAGCATGCATTACTCTTTTGTCTCGGGAGCGCCGAACTCCATGAGGTAGGCCTTTATGAATGCGTCGATGTCGCCATCCATGACGGCCTGGACGTTAGAGGTCTGGTAGCCAGTGCGGTGGTCCTTGACTCGGCGGTCGTCGAAGACGTAGCTGCGGATCTGCGACCCCCACTCTATTTTCTTCTTGCCGGCCTCAATCTTGGCCTTGGCGGCGTTGCGCCGCTTGAGTTCGCGGTCGTAGAGCTGTGAGCGGAGAAGCCTCATGGCGTTCTCGCGGTTCTCGGTCTGCTTACGCGTCTCGGTGTTCTCGATGAGGATTTCCTCCGTCTCGCCCGTGTCGGGGTCGGTATACTGGTAACGGAGGCGCACGCCCGTCTCAACCTTATTGACATTCTGTCCGCCCGCACCGCCAGAGCGGAACAGGTCCCACGACACTTTGGACGGGTCGACGTACACCTCGATGGTATCGTCGACGAGCGGCGTGACGAACACGGAAGCGAAGGACGTCATTCGCTTGCCTTGGGCATTGAATGGCGACACGCGCACGAGTCGGTGGACGCCGTTCTCGCTCTTAAGATATCCATAGGCGGTGTCGCCCTCGATTTCGAAGGTGACGGTCTTGATGCCGGCGTCGTCGCCATCTTGCAAGTTGGCCACAGTGACCTTGTAGCCGTGCGCCTCGGCCCACCTCTGGTAGAGGCGCATGAGCATCTGCGCCCAGTCCTGGCTTTCCGTGCCACCTGCCCCGGCCACAATCTTAAGGACCGCGCTGAGCTGGTCTTCCTCGCCTTGGAGCATGTTGGCAAGTTCGGCCTCCTCGGTGAGGCGGCGGGCCTCGGCGTAGGCGGCATCGATGTCGGCCTCGTCGACAATGCCCTCCTTGAAATATTCCATCGCGAGGTTCAGCTCCTCGTTGGCGGCATGGACCTTGTCGTAGCTGGAGACCCATTTTTTGTTGGCCTTGACTCGTTTCATCACCTCGTCACTTTTGGCGCGGTCGTCCCAAAAGCCTGGCTCCTGGGCGCGGAGATCGTCCTCCTCAAGTTCTACTCGTCGGCGGTCGACGTCAAAGATACCTCCTCAGCGCGTGCTCGCGCTCGTTCAGGTCCTTTATCTGGTCCTGGGTCGTCATGTCTAAAGGTTAATTTTTCGTGTGCTTATTACTTATTATCACTCTGTTCCTCCCGCTCAGCGGAGCAAACGACAAGATATTCATTCATTCGCCTAAACTTCGGGGGCATCACCAAGGTTGAGCAGTCCCTCCGGCAACCGCAGCGTCAGGGTGCGGCTCTTGTCATCGACGCTCACGACAAACTCGTCGGCAGCGGGGATGAGGGCTTCACCTTCGCGGGTGCTGACAACGAGAAGCGGGTTGGCGGCGACAGAGTCGTCAATGTCGTCAATCTCACCAATCGGGCCGGCCGTCTCGTCGACGACAGTATAGCCAATGAGCGACGCCATATCGCAGTCACCCTCATCGACGCAGTCGTCATCTTCGGGCGTGCCGTAGACTCGGCATCCCACGAGAGCCTTGGCTTGCCTCTCGGTGGCGACATTGGCCAAAGCCACAGTGGCGGAGCGGTCGCCGCGCCTCTTGACATCGGTCATCCGCATCGGGACTACGCCCCCATTGACCTCAACGAAGAGGAAATCGTCGGCGAAGATGTCCATAGCACAGTCGGGGCTGAGCTTGACAAGCACGTGCCCTTCTGTGCCGTCGGACTTTGTCACGGCCCCGGCGGCCACTTTACGTGTGGTGTCGGACTCCCGGCCGGGCGTGAGTATGGTGTCGAGGTCTGTCCTCATTTTTTCCTGAACGTATTGAACAATGTGTAGCCTTTCCACTGCTCACGGTACAGTTTGCGCGACTGCCTCGGGATGTCGATCCAGAGGTTGGTTGGCAGCGACTCTCGGCCGAGCGTGGGCGGGTTGAGGCACTCGCACCTGACGGCTCCGAGCATCTCGCAATCGTCGAACGCGTAGTTGCCTATGTTGGTCGTGGATTCGGGTATCGTAATGGAATGTAGCATTTTGCATCCGCTAAAAGCGTCGGCCTCAATGACTTTGACGCTTGATGGCAATGCGATGCCCGGCAGGCTGTCGCAATCGGCGAATGCGCCCTCCGATATTCGTATCATGCCCTCTGGCAACGAGACCGACTTCAGGGACGAGCAACCGGCGAACGAGTACTTGCCAATCATCCGCGCGTCGGCGGGCAATGCGACTGCGCTAATCGAGCGGCAGTTGCGGAAAGCTTGGTCGCCTATGCTCATCACACCCTCGGGCAAGGCCACGGCCTTGAGGCTTGCGCAGCCTCGAAATGTGCCGGACGCTATGGAAGTGAGATTGGAAGGCAGAGCGACATTCGTCAGAGAGCGGCATCCGTCAAAAGCGTAGTCGCCAATGGAGTAGAGGCTCTGGGGCAGGTTGACCTCACGGAGGCTCTCGCACCCCTCAAAGGCCTGCGGACCGACATCGGCGACTCCAAGGAGCACCGTGGCCTTGGTGAGCGACGAGCAGCCGCTGAACGACTTCCAATCCACGCTGGCCACAGTCTCTGGGATAGTCACCTCGCCAAGAGCCTTGCACCCGCTGAACGCCTCCCACCCTATGGTCTCCAGCCCCTGCGGCAGCACCACCGACCGCAGTGAGGAGCAGCCGCTGAACGCCCCGTCCGACACGGTCCTCGTCCCGTCGGCAAGGATGATGTCGGTGAGCGACGTGCACCTTGCGAAAGCCTCGTCCGGAATCTCCTCAACGCCCGGGATGATGACCGGGTTGCCATCGACGCCGCCCTCATATTGCGACCCGTCGGCATCCGTCAGCACCACCCTCCGCAGGGCGGCGCACCCGTCAAAGGCCTGCCGGCCTATGCGCTTGACATCGCCGCTCAGGCTTATGCTTTGCAGTCCCGAGCACCCCGCGAAAGCACTCTCGGCGATGTCGGTCAGCCCGTAAGGCATAGAGATGGCCACCAGTCCCTCGCAGCCCCAGAAGGCGCACGGGGCGAGCCTCCTTACCTTGGACGGCAGGTAGACGAAGAACGTCTCGCTCGTCTTGGCGCATAGGATGACGGCGGACGTGTCGGCCGTGAAGACCACCCCGTCCTTCTCGAAGAAGCTCTTGTTGTCCTTGTCCACCTCGATGTGCGTTAGCCCTTTGCAGCGGCTAATGGCGTCGTCGCTTATCTGGCGCAGGCCGGCGGGCAGGCGCAGGCTGCTCAGCGCGTCGCAGTCAGCGAACGCCCCATTGCCAATATATTGCAGCGAGGCGGGCATCTCGACACGGCTCAGCTTTCCGCAGTTGGCGAACGCGCCGCTGCCGATGCTCGCGACCCCGTCACCCATGACGGCAGTCCGGAGACTCTTGCACCCGCTGAACGCCGCCGCCGAGACGTGGCTGACGGATCCCGGGACGAACACGCTGTCGAGCCGTGCGCACATATCGAACGCCCCCACGCCTATGGACTTGAGCCCGGTGGGCAACGATATTGCCTTGAGCGACGAGCAGCGAGCAAAAGCGCGGTCGCCGATGCAGCGCACCGAGGCCGGCACTTTGACCTCCTCGAGGGTGCGGCACAGGGCGAAAGTGCCGTCGGCAATGCTGCCGACGGTTGCGGGTATGGTGTACGATTTGGCAGGGCTGGCCTTGGGGTAGACTATTATGCGCGTTTTGCCCTTGTCGAAGAGGACGCCCGAGGCTGAGCTGAATGATTTGTTGTCGTTGTCGACGAAAACTGCCGTAAGCGCGGGGTAGCCGTGGTCGCCACCGAAGTCGGCATCAATGACGCTGACCGATTTGGGAATCACGAGAGAGGAGATCTGGCTGCACCAGCGGAAGGCCTCGGCCGAGACCTTTGTCACGCGGTATCCGCCCACGGTGTCGGGAATCACTACGTTGTCGGTGGCATCGACGAAGGTGAGGGCGACGGTGCTGTCCGACGTGACCTCGAACGTCAGGTTGCCGCTTTTGAACTTGCCGCTCACTGACTGCGCATAGGCGGTCGACCCGGCCGAG
This sequence comes from Marinilabiliaceae bacterium, assembly GCA_051875415.1. Classification (GTDB taxonomy): domain Bacteria; phylum Bacteroidota; class Bacteroidia; order Bacteroidales; family Marinilabiliaceae; genus W3P20-009. Next base: position 242,231 of record JBJEGU010000041.1, on the reverse strand, counting down.
AGCGTGACGGCCGCGGCCATAAGGAGGCGGGGTAGCTTATGTAATTCCATTGGGGCAAAATTAATCAATTAGGGAATACGAACTACCGCCCTGAAAGGTTGGGCTTCGCCCTTCGTTTTTCACGCTCGGCATAGCATGCGGGCACGCTCTGCGCTCGCTTAACAGAAGCATGATGTTACAGCCGATATGGCTCGAACGCATTTGCTTTAGCAGAGGCTTGTGGCTTATAAGCACCCACTTGCGCCTGCATTTTTCGGCCCGACGCTTCGGGCAATGACATCATTTTGGCGTAGTTTTGCACTATGGATGATTTTTTCTCAATAGTATCAAGCACGACCAACGAGGGCGGAGCTTACGCCTACACCCTCGCCCTCAACGAGAGGCATAGCATCTTCGAGGGTCATTTCCCTGGCAAACCCGTAGTTCCGGGCGTCCTCACACTCATGATGGTGCGCAAGTGCGCGGAGGACGCGGCGTCGCTTGGGCGGACACGAATCTCGTTCGTGAAAGAGGCGAAGTACATCGCCCCAATCAAGCCCGACGGGCGCAAGGTGGTTGTCACATTCACGATAGACGAGGCCAAGAACATAAAGGCCGACGTAACGTCGGACGACGGCGAGACCTACACCAAGGTGCGCATGACACTGGCAGCCGAGGAGGAGTAGATGCCATCGGAGCAGAACACTTCGGGTCGTGAGAGGATGAGGGAGCGGATGCGCCTATGGGCGACTTGCTCCGCCGTCCTTCTCGTGGCTCTTTTGTTCATCTACCCCTACATGTTCGTCAGGTGGCTGAAACGGACTCTGACGCAGAGGGAGCCTCCGAGCAAAACAGCCTCGGCCGTGGCGACAGGCGTCATGATGTCCGTGATGCCGATATGGGGGTTCCAGATGCTCGCGACCATCGGCCTTGCGCACGTACTGAAGCTGAACAAGGTTGTGGCCGTGGCCTTTTCGAACGCCAGTCTGCCGCCTTTCATCCCGTTCATAGTCTACGGATCACTGAGCATAGGGACGGCCGTCACAGGCACGCAGGCTCCAGCCGACTTGACGGAGGCGAGTATGGACGTGGTGAAGGACTCGGCTGTGGCGTACGTCGTTGGGGCAGTCATCCTTGGACTGCTTCTTGGGGCCGCCACATGGCCCGTGGCGTACGGCATAGCAAAGGCCATAAGAGGAAAGAACGAAAAGGGCAAATGAGGCGGCAATGACATACACGATGGACATTGAGCCTTTCGGCCGGATAGAGGTGTCGGAGACGGCACGAAGCAGAAGGATCGCAGTAAAGATATACCCCGGTGGCGTATTGAAAGTCAGCGCGCCGCTGAAGACGGAGCCGAAATCCATCCACACGTTCATAAAGCTCAACCAGTCCTCCATCGTAGAGGCCATAGAGCGTGCGAAGGAGAAGACTTCGGCGCAGCCCGGCGACATAGTTTTCGCACCAGGCACACGGTTCAAAACACGCCAGAGGGAGCTTACGTTCAGGCCCCAGACTGAGGGCGAGAAAGATCTGAAAGCCAGGATCACATACGACAAGGTGACAATACTCTACCCAAAGGACACAAAATTCGAGAGCGACTTCTTTCAAAAATTCACCCGCAAAGCCATCGACGCCGCCCTGAAGAACGAGGCTATGAACTACCTGCCCAAGCGCACCGCGGAACTCGCCGCAAAGCACGGATTCAAGTACGACCGCGTCGCCCTCCGCAACATGACCAGCCAATGGGGCAGCTGCTCAACAGAGGGGCGCATCTGCCTCAACATTCAACTTATGAGGCTACCCGATGAACTGATAGACCTCGTAATCCTCCACGAACTGACACACACCGTCCACTTCGACCACAGCAAGGCGTTCTATGCCGTCCTGAACGAACACTTGGGCGGCAGGCATGACGAACTCGCCGCAAAGCTAAGAAACTACAGGACAATATATTAAAACGGCAATAAAGCGGCGTTCGGCCCGATTAATGACAAGGGATTAATGCTGCACAAAGCCTAAAGTGGCGACGCCGGCGCTTACACCCTCCACTGAGAGCAAAGCCCTGACGCAGGACTCCGTGGTCGCACCCGTTGTAAAGACATCGTCGATGAGCAGGACAGATTTGCCAGCCAACATTGAGGCGTCAGGGCCAAGGGCGAAATCAGTTTTCACGTTGATGAAGCGCCTGATTGCGCCAAGCTTTGTCTGAGAGCCGACAAAGGCCGTACGAGTAAGCGCATTGGGGAGGACATCGATACCTGTCACCTCGCTCACCCCCTGCGCGAGGAGCAGGCTCTGGTTATAGCCCCTCTGCCTCTGTCGCTTGGGGTGGAGCGGCACCGGCACAAGAACGTCGTAGCCATTGAGAAATCCGGAGCGGAGGGCTCGACGCCCCATCTCGCGTCCCATCTCGCGGGCGAGTTCCCTATTTGAGTGATATTTGAAATCGTGAATCAGTTCCCTCAGAGCCTCGCCCCGCCGAAAGTAAAAGCACGAGAAGCCGGAGCGGAGCTCGACTCGCCCCATCATCCGCTGCTCAAGAGGGTTATCCCTAAAGTCCTCAAACATTGTGGCGGGCAAGCCGTCGAGGCACAGACGACAGACGCAACGCTCTGACGGCAACATCTGCCGCCCACACACGAGGCACACGTTTGGCAGGAAGACAGCCTCAAGCCCATAGAGATAGCGGGCGAGAAAACGCCTGACAGAGCGAAGCAAACGCATAGGGGGACACACGGTTGCGCGGCACGACACGCGCCGCACTATTTCCCGGCCATATACTTGAAGCCCATCACAATGACATCGTCGACGGGGTCGATATTATGCCTCCAATTGTCATAGGCCTCGTTGAGCTTGCGCATTTGATCCTCCATCGGCAATTGCGAGATGTCCTCAAGCGTGTTGGTGAACCTCTTAGTCGAGAACTTGACGGCCTCCTCCTCGTTGATGACGGAGCCCGCGGGAGCGTCAGCGCCGAGCTGGTCGGTGAAGCCGTCGGAACACATATATATGCAATCGCCATCGACGAGCTGGGTCGTGGTCTCGTTGAACTCGTTGTCGTTCCAGACATCGCCTATGGCGCGGCGCGTGCCCTTGATGGTGGTGAGTTTGCCCTTTCGGACAATGAAAATGGGTCGTTTTGCGGCTGCGGAAACCATAATTCCGGTCGACATGTCGACATCGATGATCGAGCAGTCCATACCGTCACGCGTCTCGACCGTCTGGTTCTTATTGAGTGTCTGCTTGACCTCCTTGTCGAGTTTCTCGAGCAGTGGCTTCGGGTGCCTCATCTCGGGGTCGCGCGTGGCATCGTTGAGGATGGTGGTGCCGATGAGCGTCATAAACGCTCCTGGCACGCCGTGGCCCGTGCAATCGCCGCAACAGATGAGGGCATGGCTGCCATAGTTATTGAACCAGTAGAAGTCGCCGCTGACAATGTCGCGCGGGCGGAAAATGAGGAACGAATCGGCAAAAGGAATGTCCTTGAGGCTGGCGCGTGAGGGCAACACTGCCGTCTGTATCCGGTTGGCGTAGGTGATGCTGCCCGTGATATCCTTGTTCTTGCGCTCAATCTCGTTTTTCTTCTCGTTAATCTCTTTTGTCTGGCGCGCCACCTCGTCTTCAAGCTCCTGCTGCCTTGCCATCAGTTTTTTCTCCCTCCACTTGGCGAAGGAGCGGACTGAGAGGATGAGCACGACGAAGGCGAGGAACGGGAACCAGACCATCTTCCAAAAGGGCTTGTCGATGTGGATCCGAATCCGGAGAGGCTGCTGGCTCACGATGCCCGAACTGTTGAAAGCTCGCACGTTGAGGATGTAGTCGCCATCGGGGATGTAGTCGAACTCCTTGTGGTTCTGAGTCCCGAGCGGCATCCAACGCGGCAAAGTTCCCTCGTCGTCGAGCCTCTGCATCCAATATTCGTATGTTACATTCGCCTGATCCTTCATGCATATGCCGACGAACTCGAACTCAAGTTTGTCAGGCTCGCCACGGTAGGGGTAGTCGAGGTCTATGTCCTCATGGATGTCGTGCCTGTGGCCGGAGACGAGGACAGAGGTCAGGTTCATAATCGGCGCGACGCTGTTGCGCCTGTCGTAGGCACTGATGTAGTGCACCGCACCGGCCGACGTAGAGAACCAAAGGTCGCCATTGGGCGCGCTGACCACCCCGTTGAACTCGTAGTCCATTCCGCTGCCCTGGCCATAAGTCCGGATGTTGCCGTTGGAGAGGTCGATGCAGCTGAGTCCGGGCTGATGGCAGACCCAGATATGGCCGTTGCCGTCCTCAGAGATGCCGTAGCAATAGTTTTTATGCAGCCCGTCGACAGTGGATATGGAGACCACGGAGTCATTATTGGTACAGAGGATACCATTGTTGAGAGTGGCGAGCCAGAACCTGTCGCGGTCGTCGAAAGCCATGCCGACCACGTCGATAGGCGAGTCGGCGAGCCTGTGGATATCGAACTCGTCGCCATTGGCGAGCATGGCAATGCCACTGTCCTTGGGGCCGAACCAGAGCTGGCCATCGCGATCGAGCTTGACGAAATTGATGTTGTTGTGCGGGAGGCCGTCGGCCGTGGTGAATACTTTAGCTGAATGCGACTCGACATCGTAGACGATGAGGCCGCCCGTAGTGGCTACGTAGAGGTGCGTACTGTCAATAGCCATATCGTTGACGGTCATCTGGCTGCGCTGAATGTCGCCCATCGGGAGGCGGCGGAACCGGTCCTCGCCCGCGCGGCGGAAATAGACCCCCTCGCCCTTGGTGCCGACGTACATCGCGCCACGGCGATCGTCGAAGACTGTCCGGACGACATCTCTCCTGTCGGGCAGCCCCGACATCTTGTCGAAATACTCGTAGTTAGAGATGCACTTGGTGTCCATGTTTATGAGACCGTCGGAAAGTCCGAGCCAGAGCCTCTCGCCATGGATCTGCGCCGAGACCACCCTCGTCTTGGGAAGTCCGACGTCGGCGAGGTTATACTGGGCGAAGTAGTTATTGATCCAGACTACGACGCCGCTGCCGTATGTCGCGAACCAGAAGATGCCCTCGCGGTCGACCATGATGTCGGAGACGTAGTTATTGCCAAGGCCGTTCTGCTCATCGAGCGTCAGAGCCTCGACGTAGTCCCTCGTCTCCTCGCGATACTCCCACTCCTTAATACCGTCGCCCCAAGTGGCGAGGTAGAGGTTGCCGCTCTCCTCCTCATAGATGGCGCGGACGTCGTAGGCCGCCACACGGCCAGAAGAGCACACCTTTGTGCACTGGCTGAGGAGCTGCGCTCCGTTGGTGGGCGAATAGCGGTAGATGCTGCCATCGTCGAAGCCGACCCAGAAGTCGGAGCCGCGCCTTGTGGGCGTGATGCAGTTGACGGTGGTCATGGGCAGGTCGTCGATCTCCTCGGGAGCGCGGAGAGTACCGTCGACATCGACGCGGACGGTCATAAGCCCGTCAGATGTCCCGACGAGGAGAATCATAGAGTTGACGGCGCAGATGGAGGTATACATTCGTCCGCCGAAGATGTCATCGTCGAAATAGGTGGTCATCTTGTGGTCGGGCGAAATCTTGACAATGCCCATGTTCTGCTCGACAGCCCATATGTTGCCTCGGTCGTCGAGACACATATCCTTGATGGGGGCGTTCATCTGCTCATCGTGCGGGAGCTTGATGAACTTCCGTCCGTCGTTGTAGGTGAAAGAGCCGTTGCCGTGTCCGCACCAGAGGAGGCCGTCGGTGTCGATAATCATGTCGGAGATGAAGTTATCCGACAAAGAGTCGCGGACGGAGTAGTTGGTGAAGTGCAACCCGTCGTAGCGCGAGAGTCCCTCGCCCATGCCGATCCAGACGAAGCCATTGTTGTCCTGGACAAGGCTGTATATGTAGTTCTGTGGTAGACCTTGCGCGTTGGTGAACTTCGATAGGTTGAAGTTCTGCGCCAAGGAGGCCGACACAGCCCCGAAGAGGAGCAGCGCAACCATCGCCAGCTTTTTCATCATAGTCATATACATGGAAATCATCCTGCGTTTTTTGACGCTCAGCGAAGCAAGCTGTTTCTGCCTGCCTTTTTGTTAATCAAGACGTTGGGCATCGAAGACGGCAAGAGAGCATCCGCTAGGCTCTGGCCAAGCGGATGCTGACTTAGTGGCACAAAGAGCCTGCTACTTCTTTTTGGGCTTGATGCCAATGGAGTACTTGTATTTGGGGATGCCGCCGATGGGGACGCTGTAGAACGGCATCAGCTCGCCATACTGGTTTTCGAGGAAGATGACGACATTGTTGTTCTTGAGGGGCTTGTTCTTGAACTTGACCATCTGGATGTCCCACGACGTGTTCTTCTCGGCATCGACGACCTTGTGGGTGCTGGTGACCCACTCGTTGTTTCCGCTGACTTTCATCATCTCGCCGTTCTTGGCTACAGAGATTATGCGCAGCATTCCGTCGTTATCCCAGTCGAAGTTGCTCTGCTTGAGGGATATGGTCTTGTCATCGATATAGGGGTAGATGTGGGAGACCTCATTGGCGGAGTCGTGCATACGGAACTTATACTTGAAGTAGTATGCGAAAGCGCCGTCGACCTTCACGTTCTCGTCCTTCTTGCGACTGAGGAAGAGGCGGTACATGTTGCCATCGTCGCCCGCGAGCCCCTCAACCACGAGCTTGAAAGTGCGGCCGCCGAACTCGGGGAGGTCCTCACCCTCGGAAGGGTTGAAAGGCCCGAAGGTGTACCAATTGTCATCAAACTTAGGGTCGACGCCGAAAGTCTTGGTGGCGAGCATGGTGCCACTCTTGAACTTTCCCTTTATGTTGCTCTTCTGCGCATCCTTGCACGAGCAAGACTCCTTGCCGCCGTAGACGGAGAAGCGGGTGCGGGTGTTGAAGTCGCCTCGCACCTCATCGTTCTTGCCGCCGCAATCGGGGTCGAAAACGCGGATATAGACGGGCGTGGAGCAGTCGGAGGGGACAGAGAAGAAAATGATCTGCACGAAATTGTCGTCGCCCCACTCAGTCTGGCTATCCTTGCCGAACGTCATGAGGAAAGGGATGTTCTCATCAGCTCCAGGTACGGGCTGCGCCATGGCCGAAGTGAGGCCGAGGAAGGCTGCGACGCCCGTCAGGAATCTTTTGGCTATCATATTTATCACCTATTGTAATTCAACTTATGGACAAGGAGAGGCATTAGAGGAAGGCGGCTATTTGACCGTAACGTCGACCCAAGTGCACCTCTTCTTGTTCTGATTCCTTGCATCAATCGTGCCACACTTGACGCGGTATACTCCCGGGGACGCGAAGACTGTGGAGACCTTGTCGCCCTTCAGGCGGTCGCCATTGCCCATTTCCCAGTAGAAATTGAACGGTCGGAAATCGGGGATGCCGTCGACATTGGCAGAGAAAGAGGCCGTCTGGCCCGCCTTTATTTCCTCGGGGACGACAATCTCGACTTGGTCGGGCTTCTCAAGATCAAGCTCATATTGCGCAAGGGAGAACATCTCCTCGCCCGAAGTCTTGTCAAGGACGCTCAGCTCGACATTGTACGTGCCGAGCTGCTTATAGCAATGGTCGACCTCTATGCCATAGGCTGATTCGCCATCGCCGAACGACCATTTGCACTGGAAAGTGGTGGTGTCATAGTTCTCAGCCGAAGCCTCGTAGAGCGTATAGCAAAGCTCGACGCGCTGCAGCTCCTCGGCGTCGGGGAACGAGGGGAAGGTCCGATGGAAATAGTAGAGTCCGTCCTTGCCATCGCGGTTGGAGGTGATGTAGCCCCACGTCTCGTCGTCGCTGAGGAAGATGCCATAGTCGTCCCTCATGCCATTTATACCGTCCTCGACCTTCTGAGGTTCGGCGAAAGAGCCGTCGGAGTTCATCATCGTGTAATAGATATCGAGGCCCTGGCTGTCGTCGCGCCCGTCGGAAGCGAAGAAAATCTTGCCCGAGGGGTGGATGTAGGGCGCAGTCTCGTTGCCCGGCGTGTTGACCAGCGGGCCAAGGTTGACCGGGGCGCTCCATCCGCTGAGCGACCAAGTGCAGTAATAGAGGTCGGCCCGGCCCTCGCCCCCCCTGGTGTCGGAAGCAAAGACGAGCGTCTTGCCATCGGGCGAGACGGCCGCCATGCCCGAGTTGGATTTTGAGGGCGTGTCGACTGGCCGCCCCTTAGAGTCGGAAGCACTGGCATAGCGGCTGATGCGCATAGGCGCGCCGCGGAGCAGGCTTTGCGACATATCGTTCTCAGTGACGTAGGCCGCGCCATCGGGGTCGAACGAGAGGCAGAACATGTTGGTACCCTTTCCTGCTTTGGAGAAATAGGGGCGGGGCGAGCCGGAGGGCTTGCGGTTCTTGACCCGGACGGCGAAAATCTTGTAGAGGTACTGCCCCCTCTGGTTGAAATACGTCTTGCCGAGATCCCACTTCTCATTGCTCGCGAAGTAGAGAGTCGAGTCCCTCAGGACGGGGTATATGGCCTGCGCGTCGCTCACGACGTTGAGAGGCTCGACGGCCACGTCCTGCGCCGAGGCGCGGAGACCGCCGGAGACCAGTCCGCCGAAGACCAGAGCGAGCGAGAGGAGTGCAATGCTTTTCATGATAAAAATCAGCCTGTGAGCTTAAAAGAAACGATGACTGACGGTCTTGACCCTGTAGACGAAATCGTATTGGAGAGAGACCTCGTGCGAGCCGTTGTTGTAGCTCTGGATGTCGCCCGTGGAGAGGGTGTAGGAGTAGGCCACCTTGAGCCTGGGGTTGGGCTTGAAGGCGAGACCGGCCGTGGCCTCGTCGCAAGTGCGGTAGGCCGCGGAGAGCCAGAACATGTCGCGCCAGATGGCCGACAGCGTAAAGTTGGCCGCGGCATCGGCCCTCTTGCTATAGTCGACCATAACCGAGGGCTGGAGTGCGAAGCTGGTCCCGATGTCGAACCAATATCCACCGCAAAGGACGTAGGTGGCATCGGCGGGAGCGAACTCAGTGTCGACATTGTCGAAGTCGTCCGTCACGAGTAGCGACGACGTGCTGACGCCAGCGAAAAACTTGTCGCCATAGACGCTCACGCCGAGACCGAGGAGCGGGGCCACGCCCGTATGATTCTCGGCAAAGACGGGGTCGTCGTCTTGCATGACCCTCATCTTTGTCCAGTCGACGGAGCGGAAAGCCGCGCCAGGCTGGAGGGCGAGGCCAAGCCATGAGTCGCTGCCAATCTTAGTCCGGTAGCCGATGGCGAGCATCGCGCCCATATTGCGGCTCTCGCGGATTGTCTGGTTGTAGACGGAGAGGCCGGCCGTCAGTTTCTCGTGCCTCATGGGCGTATGAGCCGAGAGGAGTTCGCTCGTGGGCGCGCTCTCAATGCCCGCCCACTGCTTACGAAAACTGCCGAAAATGGTTAGGCCGTCGCGGCTGCCGGCGAAGGATGGGTTTACGGCGAAATAGTTGTGCATATATTGCGACACGAGGAGCTCGTTCTGCGCCCGAGCATCAGTGCCGGCGAAGAGGGCCACGGAGAGGGAGGCCGCCGCTATAAGTCTCTTTATCATCATTGCTGAGTGTATTCTGACGCTTTGGACTCGTTAGTTGGCAGTTCGTTTGACGGCGAGAGTCTCCTTGATGGTCTTGATGCCGTCGCCTTTGAGGACGTAGACATAGTAGCCGTCGTCAAGGTCCTCAGCCCCCCATCGGTTACGGTAGTCCGTCTTCTCGTAGACCTTCTTGCCACGGCTGTCGAAGACGAAGATCTGGTTGCGCGCCGGAAGCCTCTCGATGACGAGTTTGTCGTTCTTGCCATCGCCGTTGGGGCTTATGGCATTAGGGTAGCGGAGCGGCATGTCGAAGTAGACGTCGACCGTCGCAGTGTCGGAAGGGCACTCCGGCAGTTCGCCGTCGCGGGGGTTGACCTCGACGACGTAGACTCCGACCTTGCCCTGCATATTCGACCACACAGTGGCGGAAGAAGACGACGAGCTGACACCCGCGTTGTAGCCTTTGAACTCGCTTCTCAGTCCCCAGCGGAAGAAGTCGGCATCGGTCTCCGGCTCACCGTTGACCGCGGCCGACGTGGTGGACGTGTAGACCGAATCGGCGGGGAAGGAGAAGACCGGCTTGCGGTCGTAGATGCTCACGCCGCCGTGGATGAGGTCGGCCGTGGAGGCATTGGTGGTGCAGCCGTTGGCGTCGGACACCTCACTTACCGTCACACGTCCGGCCTTGTTGACATGCGCGTTGCGGAAAGCCTGCCGGCCGAGCTGATGGACAGTGTACTTGTCGCCCGTGGAGAGCGTCACTTGCATAGGGATGGAGCCGTTGACCGAGAGCCAGCCGGAGAAGTCGCGGCCGGGGTCGTCGGCCTCGTCGGCAGAGGAGCAAATGCGGATGGAGCCGTCGGGGTAGACGGTCTCATCGACCCCCATTGTCACCTCGGGGCGGCCGAGGAGGGTTATCTTCTTGGTTGTCGTGGCGGAGCAAGTCCCGCCGACGGTCTGCGTCAGCATAACCGTAGTGGTTTTTGCAGTGGAGGCGTAGATGCCGCCCACGGTCCGTTTTTGGGCGAGGAGAGCCTTGTCGGCGTCGGGGGTGATGGTGAAATTGTTGTTGTCGAGGACAGACCACTCGAAAGAGGATATGGAGGCCCAGGCGCTGCCTGTCTCGAGGGTCGTCTCGAAACCGCAAATCTCCGACTCGTTGAGAATGGAGAGCCTGGAAGGGTCGTCCTGCGGAAGGAGGTCGTTTGCCACGGGCGTGGCGAAGACGTTCCACGTCTTGGTGGCGGGTTCGGCGACAGAGAGGGCGAGCGTATCGCGTGAGCTATTCTCGAACCTGGCCCTGACGATACGGAGGGTGCGCGAGGCGGAGCCGTCCTTCCTGTCGGGCGAGAGGGTGCCGAGGCTGATGTCGGAGGTCTTGAAGTTTACTATGTTGTTCTTGCAGTCGAACCTGGCCTGGGTCTCGGCGCGGCCGTCGTCATACGTGACCACGAGGCGTGAGTAGGACTTGATGTCGTCGGCATCGATGCCGCTCAAGACGAACTGGACTTTCACATTGTTGATGAGGTCGCAGACGTTCTCCGTAAGGCGGTCGCATGCGATGGCAGGCGCATCGGACTGGGCGGACGCCGTCGCGGCCGCGAGGCATAGCGTCGCGGAACACAGAGCTTTTGCCGCCGGCAATAGTAAGGTCTTCATGTTTGTTATTCTGGCGATATTCTCACGCCCAGCCCTTCAGCCGCCCAAAACAGGAGACGGCCAGGGAAGCGGGCCCGCTGTAATTTCTTTTGAAAGGTTAAAAGTAATAATTAATCGACTAAAACTGAAATTGACCACTTTCTAAAGTAGCTCAATCTGTAAAATTGACAATGTGATACACGGGTAGGGCGGGCACGGCTGAAGGAAATAGCGAAGCCGCCCCGCCGATGACGGCGAGGCGGCTTGCTGTGCCAAGCGGCTCAGGGAAGGGCCACGGGTTATTTATCAGATGCCGAAATTGACACCCACTGTATAGATGCCGCCAATCTTATCGGTATAGATGAACTCCTGCTTGTCGGTATTGAAGAGGTTGTGGGCGTTGAAGAAGACCTCGCACTGCTGCACGGGCTTATAGCCGACCTTGAGGTTGACAGAGCAGCGCGGGTCAATCTCCTGCGTGCCGAAGAGGGTCGTGTACTCCCTCTTGCCGATGACGTTGGCGAAAGCCGAGATATTCCATTGGTCAGTAGGCTTGTAGATGAGGCCGAGCATCCCGTAGACGGCGGGCGCCGCCTTGTGGCGATAGTTGTCGCTGGTGGTGTAGGGTTCGGCGACGCTCGTGCCGAGGTAGTACTCGTCGCCGTCCCTATTATAGCGGACGTTGTACTTGAGCGCGTAGTAGAGCCCGAGGGGCTTCTCCACTCCCTCTACGGCCGGGCCGCCGTTGTAGGCGTCGAGGAGAGACTGGAGGTATGCGTCTTTCTGCGCTGGCGACATCGGCTCATACTTTTCGAGCGCATTGCGGAGGGCGGTGTAGCCCATGCAGTCGGTGACGTACTTGACAGCCCCGCCCGGGTTGGCCGCCTCAGCACGCATGGCACCCATATAGATATCAGTGACAAGGGCCGAGATGCCGAGGTTGGGGTCGGCGACGGCCGTAAGGCTCTGAACGAGCTGACGGGCGATCATGTCGGCCTGGGAGTACTGGTAGTAGTTGTCGATGGTCGTGCGCTGGATGTTGGCGTTGACCTTGGCGATAAGCTTTGACGAGATAATCCAATCGAGATTGACACCTATGCCGAACTGGTGGACGACGAAAGGCACATTGTCGAAACGGATGTAGCTCTTAGTGTTGAGCGCGCTGGAGAGAGCCTGTGAGACATCATCCATGCCGACCTGGCCTGTCATGAAGCCGACCATCGTACCCTGCAGGTCGGAGCCAGAGATGTAGACGTTGCTCTGGTAGGACTTCAGCTCGCCATAGTCCGTGCTGCGGGAGTAGAAAGCCTCGGCGTCGACAAGGATTCGCGGCGACGGCTTCCACCTGTAGCCGACCTCGAAATTGTCGATGTGCATGAGGTCGGCATCCTCATTGCCAAGGAACTGGATGTAGCGCGGGGCGGAGCCATTGGCGCGGCTCCAGTTGAAGTTGGAGCTCGTGTTGGCGAGGGCAGCGGAGCGGAAAGAGCGGCCATAGACGAGGCGGACGAAGTTGGCGTCGTTGATGAGGTAGCTTGCGGCGAGCTGCCATGACGTGTTCCACTTGTCGGGGATGCTCGTCTTGTCGGCGCGCACGGCGGCGATGGCGCGGAAGCCGCCCTGCTTGAAGTCGAGGCGCAGGCTGGGCGCGACATCGCTGAGATCGGCGGTGTTCATGCCCTTGCTATAGTAGCCCCAGTAGCCGGACATCTCCTCAGGGCCGTTGCCGTAGTCGAAGTAGCGCGGGCGCGCGTCCTTGAACTTGATGTACTGGTAGCTGACGCCCGGACGTATGGAGACGGAGCCTGCCTGAAAATCGTAGTCGGCCTGGACGTTGAAGTTGTGCGTCTCGTCCATCTTGAAGCCCTGGGAGCCGACAGCCATATCGACGGGGCCGCCCGAGTAGTTGGCGATGAAGTTGAGGCCGAAGACGCGGGCCGAGAGGTTGGCGTAGCCCGTCTCGGACTTGCGGTAGCGGAGGGCGACATCCTCATTGCCGATAGGCGTGGTGGCGTAGAACGCGTACTGGTAGCCGCCCTGGGCGTCGATGCGGACATCGGGCGACGGGGTGAAGGTGACATAGCCGTTGACGCCGGCGGTGCGCCTTGATATCTCAGGCTCGGACCACTGGTCGAAGACGTTGACCTCTTGCGAGATGGTGGGGGAGAAGGAGTATGAGCCCGTCTCACTGTCCTTACTGCCCTTGTGGAGGTTGGATATTTGCGAGACAGTGAGATTGGCACCGCCCGAGACGTCGAGCAGTTTGCCGCTGCTTATGGCGTCGTTGTACTGACTCTCGGAGAGTGTAGTGCCACCAGCGAGGAGGCTCTCGTCGTTGAGGACGTAGAACCCGTCTTGCGGGATGAGGGGGAGCTTGGCGTTCTGCCTCTGGCGGACTTGGAAGTTGCCCGTGAGGCCCAGAGCCCACGTGCCGTTGACGCTCTTGCGGAATCCGAAATCGGCGGTGGAGGTCCTGTTGCCCACCTGCATGCTGCCCTGGGCGACGCACTTGGCGGCATCGGGCTTCTCGGTAATGATGTTCACGACGCCGTTGACGGCGTTGGGGCCGTAGAGCGCGGAAGTGGCTCCGCGGACGACCTCGATGCGCTCGACATCCTCAATGCTGACGGGTAGGGTCTCGAAGAAAGGCGCGCCGGTGGCGTAGTTGTGGGTTACGCGTCCGTCGACCATGACGAGGATGTTGGCATTCTCGGTGTAGAGGAGCATATTGTTGTCCGGGATGTTGGAGAGGCCGCGCATCTGGACATCGTATACGCCGTTGGTCTTCTCGGAGACAATCATGCCGGGGATGAGACGGAGGGCCTCCTCGATTGAGGAGACGCCGTAGGAGCGCATCTCGTCGCGTGTGATGACGGTGCTTGAGAGTGGCGAGGTGAAGGTCTGCTCCTCCTCTTTCGAGGCCGAGGAGACGTTCTTATTCATTATGAGGGCGAAAAGCTCGTCGACAGAGCTGACGCCAAGAGTCTCGACGGCTTGCATCAGCTGGTCGAGCGGCAACTCCGACAGTTCGTCGGTGCTCATTGCCAGAATCTGCTCACGCGTGAGGCGTTCCTGCGCGGATGCAGCCAATGCCAATGAGGCTAAGAGAATGGCAGTAAATAGTTTCTTCATATAAAAACACGTTTCGTATTGCCGCCCACCGACGGCCCATTCGGACTCCGCCGCCTTATGAAAAAACGGCTAAGGGCGGCATTTCCGCCGAACTGTGCGAATATACGGACGGAGAAATAACACGGTTGCCGCCCTCTCCCTAAAAAAGCACAAATAACGTAAAGTGTGTGGAAATTGTCCAACAGAAACGCAAATTCGTAAGTCATCACCGGCCGGCAAAGCCTTCAATTGGCCACGAGAGCATAACGGCAGGCAGGAAAAGAGATTAACTTTGCCACAGAACAACGAGAGGACGAAAGAGATGACATACGTAGACCTGCTGCTGCCCGTTCCGCTGCAACGCCTTTTCACTTACGAAGTTCCGCCAAGCATGGAGAACATCGTGAGGCGCGGATGCCGGGCCCTTGTCCAGTTCGGCAAGAAGAAGTTCTACGCTGGCATAGTCATGGAAGTCCACGACCGCGAGCCGGGCTATGAGACTAAGCCGATAAGCGAGATTGTAGACACAGAGCCGATAGTGACGGAGGGGCAGCTGCGCCTGTGGCAATGGATTGCCGATTACTACATATGCACCCTTGGCGAGGTGATGAAAGCCGCTATGCCACAGGGGCTGAAGCTCGAGAGCGAGAGCAAGCTGATGTACAACGCCCAGTTCGAGACGGGCGACACTGCGGAGCGCGCGCCTCTCACGCCGCGGCAGGCCGAGGCACTGGACTTCATAAGGGAGAAGAAGGTCTGCACGATAAGCGACGTGGCGAGCCACCTTGGCGGCGTGAACCCCATAGGCCACATACGCGCCCTGCTGGACTGCGAGGCCATATACATAAGCGAAGAGCTGCGCGACAGCTATAAGCCCAAGAAAGTCAAGGCATACAGCCTGGGCCGCGACCTGAGGAGCGAGGACGCCGTATACGCGGCTATGGACTCGATAGAGAAACGCGCCCCCCGACAGATGGAGGCCCTGATGGCCTTCCTGCAAGCCGCGGGAGGCACCGGCAAGGCCACTGAAGGCCACCGCGTGAGGGTCGACGCCGCCCCGAAACTACGGGAGTTCGCCGCCCAGCTGACGGAGCTCACGCGCAAGGGAGTGCTCGCGGTGGAGAGCGTGGAAGTGTCGCGCCTCGCCACGACCGACGCCCCCCCCACCCCGCCCAACGCGTTGACCGAGATTCAGGAAGAGGCACTGCGGCAAGTGGAGGAGTCTATGGACACGGGCCGCCCCACGCTACTCTACGGAGTGACCGGCTCGGGCAAGACCGAGATATACATCCACCTGATAGACAAGGCGATAAAAGAGGGCAAGAACATCCTGTACCTCCTGCCCGAGATAGCCCTGACGACCCAGATAACGGAGCGCCTGCGCCGCCACTTTGGCGACCTGATGGCCGTCTACCACAGCAAGTTCTCCGACTCGGAACGCGTCGAGGTATGGAAAAAGCTGCTCAGCGCGACTCCGCCGCGGATAATCCTTGGCGTGCGATCGTCGATACTGCTGCCGCTCACGGGCCTTGGCCTCATAATCGTCGACGAGGAGCACGAGGGCAGCTTCAAACAATATGACCCCGCGCCGCGCTACAACGCCCGCGACATGGCCATAGTCCTGTCCGGCCTCAACAAAGGCTGCGGCGTGGTGCTGGGCAGCGCGACCCCGAGCCTTGAGAGCTGGGCCAACGTGGAGGCCGGGCGCTACGGGCTGGTGAAGCTGACGCAACGCCACGCGGGGCTTGAACTGCCTGCCGTGGAGGTAATAGACATGGCGGAGGCACGCCGGAAAAAGGCGACGCGGTCGATGTTCTCGCTCCGCCTCAAAGAGGTGATAGACGGCGCCATAAGCCGGCGCGAGCAGGTGATACTCTTCCAGAACAGGCGCGGCTTCTCGCCCGTGGTGGAGTGCAAGCAGTGCGCCATGGTGCCCAAGTGCCTCAACTGCGACGTCAGCCTCACATACCACAAGGCGACGGGGCAGCTCGTATGCCACTACTGCGGCTACTCCACCCCGATGCCCACCACATGCCCGGCGTGCGGCAACCCTACCCTCGCCCCGCAAGGCTTCGGCACGGAAAAGATTGAGGAGGAGTGCAAAACCCTATTTCCCCAGGCACGCGTGGCGAGGATGGACCTCGACACGGCACGCAGCCGCAAACAGTTCGAGGAAATAATATCGCATTTCGCCGCCCGAGAGTACGACATACTCATCGGCACCCAGATGGTGGCCAAGGGTCTGGACTTCGAGGGCGTGTCGACAGTGGGCATAATGAACGCCGACGCCCTGATGAGCATGTCCGACTTCCGCGCCGACGAGCGGGCCTACCAGCTTATGGCCCAGGTGAGCGGACGCGCCGGGCGCAAAGGCTCGCAGGGACACGTCTACATACAGGTCAGCAGGCCGGACCACCCCGTGATAGAGAGCGTGAGAGTGTGCGACTACGAGGGCAACGCCGCCCGCCTGATGGAGGAGAGGCGCGCCTACCACTTCCCGCCCTTCTACCGCCTGATGTCGCTCACGGTGAAGCACCGCGACCAGGCGACGGCTCTCGACGCCGCCCGAACACTGTCACAATGGCTGAAGGCGAAATTCGGCAACACGGTCAGCGAGCCTGTGCAGCCACCCGTGGGCAGAGTGTCGAACCTGTATTTGCAAGAGATAACCATAAAAATGCCACGCACGGCCTCGCCGAGCCAGGTGAAGGCGATGATGATGGACGACGTGAACAAGCTCCTGGCCGAGCAGCAGTTCAAGGCAGCCACAGTCCGCATAGACGTGGACCCTTACTAACACACACGAAAAACGACGACAAGATGAAGATAATAGCAGACGACAAGATACCATTCCTTCGCGGCGCCCTTGAGCCAGTGGCCGAAGTGGTGTACAAGGAGGGCAAGAGCATAAGCCACGCCGACGTCGTGGACTGCGACGCCATCATAACGCGCACGCGCACCCGCTGCGACGCCACGCTGCTCGATGGCACGAGCGTGAAGGGAATATTCACAGCCACGATAGGCTACGACCACATAGACACGGCGTACTGCAAGCGCGCAGGGATATACTGGGAGAACGCTCCCGCCTGCAACTCGCACTCCGTGGAGCAATACGTGGCATCGGCTCTGGGCGAGCTCAGGCTGAGGCACGGGATGGGGCTGAGGGGCAAGACAGTGGCCGTGGTGGGCGTGGGCCACGTAGGCAGCCTGGTGGCGGGCCTGTGCGAGAGGCTCGGGATGCGGGTGCTGCGCGTCGACCCGCCCCGGGCTGAGGCGGAGGGGGCTGATGGGTTCACGCCCTTTGAGGAGGCTTTGCCTCTGGCCGACATTGTGACGTTCCACACGCCCCTCACGGCCAAGGGGCCACACCCCACCCTCCACCTGCTGGGCAGCGACGCCCTCGCCCTGCTCAAGCCAGGCGTGACCGTCATCAACACGAGCCGAGGACCCGTGTGCGGCACACGCTCGCTCGTCAGCGGACTGCGCAACGGCCGGATAGGCCATGCAGTGATAGACGTATGGGAGAACGAGCCGGACATAAGCCGCGACCTGCTCTCGCTCGCGACCATCGCCACGCCCCACATAGCGGGCTACAGCACAGACAGCAAACTGCGCGGCACGACGATGGCCGTGGCCGCCCTCTGCCGCCACTTCGGGCTAAGCACCCCGTGGGTCGCCCCCACCCTGCCCGAGCCTACCGACCCGACAGTCGACACCCGCGGCTGCGCCGACGAGGAGGAGGCCGCCGCACGGATGTTCACGCACGTGTATGACATAGAGGCCGACTGCAAGGCTCTGAGGGAGAACACTGACAAATTCGAGAAACTGCGCGGCGACTATCACCTTCGCCGCGAGATAGGGTCGTTCAGGCTGGCTGAGGGAGCGGACTATGCGGAATGGCTGCGCGGGTTCGGCATAAGGTAAGAAAGGCATTGCGGTGCAGAACGGAGAGAAAGAGGGCATAGTGCTCACGACGGTGAGGTATGGCGACAACGGCGTGGTTGTCAACATCCTGACCCGCGACGAGGGTCGCCGCTCGTTCATGGCCTCGGCCACTGCGGGCAAGAAGGGCGGCGGCTCACGGATGGCCCTCCTGATGCCGCTGTCGCTCATAGGTTTCGTGCAGACGGGCGGGCGCGGCGGACGGATGGGGAGGATGAGCCAGACGCGGCTGCGCCACCCGTCCGTGAGGCTCCAGACCGACCCCACGAGGCGCGCCGTGGCCATGTTCACGGCCGAATTGCTCTACCGTTCGACCCCGGAGGACGTGCCGGACCCCGAGCTGTTCGACTTCGCCGATTCGGCCATCAGGATGCTGGACAGCGACATGGATGGCGCTTATAACTTCCACCTGTGGCTTATGATGCACTTGGCGGCCTACCTTGGCATAGAGCCAGAGGTTGAGCGCAGAGGGCGCGCCATATTCGACCTTGAGGCGGGGACGTGGGTCGGGCATCAGCCCCCCCACCCTAACACGATTGACGGGCGGATGGCCGACCTGTGGGAGGCGTTGTGCCAGGCGGAGGCGTCGGGACTTGGGAGTATCGCGATGAGCAGGGGCGAGAGGCAGTCGCTCATTGAGACCATGAGCCAATACTACCGTCTGCACCTGCCGAGCTTCGGGCATCTCAAGTCGGCCTCAATCCTGGCGATGCTGAACTGAGGGGCGCGTTTGCAACTACCAGCTTATCGCAAGAGGGATCGTCGGCCAAAGACGAGCGAAAGCCCCGTGAAGTCGAGCGCACGGGCTATGGTGAGACTGCCCGCGACGGCAAGGGCAAGGGTGAAAAACATATGGGCGAGGCCAGAGGAGTCGAACGAGAAGAGCGGGAGGGCGAATTTGCCAATCATGGTAAAAACGGGGTGGAAAAGGTAGATGGGCAACGTATTCCGCCCGACAAAACCCACCCACTTGGCGAACCTGCCGCCAAGCAAGCCCCACCCCCACGAGACGAAGCAGAAGAAACAGGCCGAGAGGCCAAGCACAGCGAGGCCGCCGCCCGCCTCACGCCCCAACACGATGAGAGCCACGAATGGCAACACCGCCCACGGCGACGGCGGGAAGAGACGACCGAAATCGACACCGCCAAGGCGCAGAGCCGCCCCGATGAAATATGACGCGGCATAGAGGAAAACGAGCAGCGGCGAAGTGAGCGACACGACGGCAAGCAACAGCCCGAAGAGGCAAAGCTGAGCCACCACGCCGAAACGGGCGGCAAGCGAGTGGGCGGCGAAATAAAGGGCTCCACAGACAATCATAGCGTGCAGATACCAGTATGGGCCTATGGGGCTTACGAGCAGCACACGGCAGAAGGCGCCGACGGAGCACTCACTAAGCCCGCCCTCCACCGGCAGGTAGAGCGAAAGGGCAGCGAAGCCAAGCGAAAGTATGGCATAGGGGAGCGCAATGCGCACGACATAGAGGCCGAAACGCCGGGCGTCGCAGCCGACGTTGACCAGATAGCCCGTCACGATAAGGAAGGCGGGCATGAAGAAAAAATTCACAGCCTCCTTAAAATCGGGGTGGAGACGGCCGAAGTTGACCGTATGGACAATGACTACCAGGCAGATGAGGATGCACCGGATGGCATCGATGGCATTATAGGGCTTCTGCATCGGGAGAAATAGGGTATGACGTGGGCAAATATACCAAAATAAAGGAGAGTGGGGCGCGAACAGAGGCGCGGCCGTATGTCAACAAGCGTGGCGAAACATATGATTAGGAACCAAGTTCTTGCGAAAGAGTCGCGAAAAAATTACCTTTAGGGCAACAGGAAAGGAACCTCATTATGGAACAAGGATATGACCCGAGCATAGACCGGAGCGCCGAAGAGATATTCGAAGTCATGGCGAAACGCGTGTCGGCGGAGGATTTGGCGCGGATAAAGGAGGCGTACAGGGTGGCCCGCGAGGCCCACAAAGACCAGAAGCGCAAGAGCGGCGAGCCTTACATAATCCACCCTATCGCAGTCGCGCGGATTGCCGGCGTCGAGCTCCAGCTCGGCGCGAACCCGGTCATAGCGGCATTTCTTCACGACGTGGTGGAGGACACGCCCTACACCGTTGACGAGGTTGAGAAGAAGTTCGGGCCGGACGTGGCGTTCCTTGTGCGCGTGGTGACCAAGCAGAAGAAGGATCACTATGAAATGAGCAAGCAGCTCGACAACTTCAAGCAGATCCTCGACTCCGTAAGGTACGACATACGCGCCATCCTCGTGAAGTTGGCCGACAGGCTGCACAACATGCGCACCCTGGACAGCATGCGGCCAGACAAGCAGATGAAGATAGCCGGAGAGACGGACTACTTCTACGCCCCGCTCGCCAACAGGCTCGGCCTCTACAAGATAAAGACCGAGCTCGAGAACCTGAGCTTCCGCTACCGATGTCCGCACGAATACGCCGAGATGGAGAGCATGCTCCGCAAAGACCAGACGGCCAACCGCGAGATGCTCGACACCTTCATGGGGCAAATCCGCGAGGTGCTGGACGCCAACGACATCTGCGCCCGCACGGAGGTGGAGTACCGAATGCCATACAGCATTTGGCGCAAGATGCAGAAAAACAACCGCGACTTCTGGCACACCGAGCACAGGCACTTCATTTCCATCATATTCCCAGACAAGCAGAAGCGCACGGAGAAGAACATGTGCCTCCTGATCTACTCGCTTCTCACCGACAGGTTCCGCGAAAAGCCGGGCGGCATAGCCAACTACGTCGACAACCCCAAGGGCAACGGCTACAGGTGTTTCCACGTGAAGCTGCTCTCAGACCATGGGCAGTGGGAGGAGGTGCACATAAGCAGCGAGCAGATGGTGAAGGACTCGCAGATGGGCTGCATGGCCACGAGGTCGGAGGAGAACATAAACATATGGCTCGAGAAGTTCCGCACCGTACTCAAGGATCTCGCCCAGCAGAGCCTCACGGAGAACTTCATAGAGAACGTGGCCACCTCGTTCTACAACGACGACATAATGGTGTTCACGCCCAAAGGCCGCGCGATAATACTGCCCAAGAAGGCCACCGCCCTCGACTTCGCTTTCGAGGTGCACAGCAAGATAGGCAGCCACGCCAAATATGCGCGGATAAACGGCAAGCTGTGCAGCGTGAAGACAGAGCTGAGGCGCGGCGACTGCATCGAGATAGGGACCGACGACCAGATAGAGCCGCAGCCCGACTGGCAGGACCACGTCCTGACCTACAAGGCAAAGCGGTTCCTAAGGAACTACGTGGCGTCGAGGCCGCAGTCGGCCTACTGCCGATGTAAGGAGTGCCACCCAATCCCGGGCGACGAAGTGATAGGCTTCCGCGAGCAGAGCGGCGCGGTGACAGTCCACAAGCGCAATTGCCCCATAGTGATCCGCCTCGCCACTCAGTTCGGCGACTCCATAGTCTCCGTCGACTTCAAAGAGGAGATTGACAAGCTATACCCCGCGCAGGTTCACATAAAAGCCATAGACCGCTACCACCTGCTGTCCGACCTCATAGACTGCATCACGAACAAGCTCGGCCTCTCGATAGACAGCCTCCACACGGTGACGGAAGACTGCATCGTCGACTGCTCGATACGCTTCTACATCCACTCGTTCAACGAGCTCAGGTTCATAGAATCGCACCTCGACAAGATTGAGGGCGTGGAGGAAGTGCAAAAAGAGGACACTTGGTGAGAAGAGCTGACGACAAGACTGACAGACATAACACTACACGATAACGTATAACGACTCCGCCCGCCAAACTGCCTAAGCGCAGATTGGCGGGCGGAACGCGTTTTTATGTAAGCCCACGCGGGCCAAGCCGAATTTAGAATCGCTACAGCGACTTGAGAATCTGGTCGATGCGAGGGGTGAGGACAATGTCGGTGCGACGGTTCTTGCAACGGCCCTCCTCTGTGGCGTTGTCGGCCACGGGAGCGGTATCGGCCCGCCCTATGGCCTGGACACGGCCGTCGGGCACTCCGCCCGCAATGAGGATACGGACGACGGAAGTGGCGCGCTTGGCGCTCAGATCCCAGTTATCCTGAATCACCTGGCCGCGGAGGGGGACATTGTCTGTGTGGCCCTCGACGGAAATGTCGACGTCGTCAGTGACATCCTTTAGCACGGCCGCAATCTTACGGATGGCCGACACTCCCTTGTTATTGACCTCGTATTGGCCCGATGCGAAAAGGAGCTTCTCTTCGAGCGAGACGTAGACCTTGCCATCCTTGTGCTCGACGGTCAGCTCGTCGGGCGAGAAGCCCGAGAGGGCGTTGGCAATGGAACTCTTGAGCGAAGCCATGGCCTCGTCTTTGGCCTTAAGCTGGCTCTCAAGATCCTTGAGCTGACGCGCCTGGCGCTCAATCTCGGCCTGGCGCGCCTCAAGCTCCTTCTGCTGGTCGGCGAGGGCTTTCTGCTGGTCGGCGACCTCGCGAGTCTTATCCGCCAGGGCCTCGTTGCTTTGCAGAAGCTGCTCGGCACTCTCGGAGAGCGAGCGGTTGGCCTCTGCGAGGGCGGCCTTCTGCTTCTCGAGGTCGCGCTCGGAGTTGATGAGCTGGTCGGTGGAGGTGGCAAGCTCGTCCTGCATGAGGGAGAGGTGGCTCATGAGGGAGCGGTACTCCGGCACGTCGCCCATCCTGGCGGCGAGCGCGGCGAGGTCGTTCTGAAGGACGTCGAGACGGTTGGAGAGAGTCCGGTTGCGGACACCGGCGAGCGCGGTATCCTGCTTAAGGGACTCGGCGGCCTTGCTGAGGTCGGCCATATCGGCCTCCCGCTCCGCCATCTGAGTCCGGAGCTGGCCGATTGTCACGTCGCGTTCCTCAACCTTCCGCTGGTTGTCCGCCGTGGCCTTTTGGCACTGCTGGAACTTGCTCGTAGGCACGCAAGCTGACGCCGCAAGGGCGAGGGCGGCCACGGGTGCTATAAGAGTCTTACGCATAGGGAGAATTAAGCCTTGGGGATGTTTTTGAGGACGGCCGTGAGGAGAGTCCAGAACTTCCGCACGGTGTCGATATTGACGCTCTCGGCGGGCGAATGGGGGTGGAGAATGGTCGGACCGAACGAAACCATGTCCCAATTAGGATAGGAGTCCGCCAGAATGCCGCACTCCAGGCCGGCGTGGACGGCATAGACATCGGGGTCGGAGCCAAACAGGTCGCGATACTGCTCCTTGACGACGGCCAGGGCCTGCGAATGGATGTCGGGCTGCCAACCAGGGTATGCGCCCGAGGTCTCGACATGTGCGTCGGCAAGGCGGAAAGAGCTGTCGATAGACGACACGACATCGTCCCTCTCGCTCTCAATGGAGCTACGGACGAGGAAATTGACCGTGATGACATCGCCCTCAGTCTTGACAATGGCCATATTGGACGAAGTCTGCACCATGCCCGGCATATCGGGATTCATGCGGATGACACCATTGGGAGCTGCCTGAAGGGCGTTGATGAGGTCGTCGGCCGTCATCTCGTCGATGACTGTGGCGGGGAGGTCCACCTTCTCGGCCGTGAAAGAGAGCTTCGGCTCGGTGGACGCGTACTCGGAGCGGTACATATCCTCGAACTCGTCGACGGCCTCAAGGAAATCGTCGAAATCCTCCTCGTCGATGGTGACAGTGGCCACAGCGGAGCGTGGGATGGCGTTGCGCATATTGCCTCCATTGAAGTCGACGAGCATGCTCTCGTAGTTTGCAGCAGCGAACTTAAGGAAACGCGCCATCAGCTTGTTGGCGTTGGCCCTGCCGAGGTTGATATCCATACCGGAGTGACCGCCTCGCAGGCCGTCGATCTTGACGCGGACGGCCACGTCGGTGTCGGCCGTCTCGACGTGAGCCGTGTGGAAAGTGACGTTGACATCGACACCCGACGCGCCGCCTATGCACAACCCGCCCCACGACTCGGTGTCGAGGTTGAGGAGCATCACGCCGTCGAGGACACCGGGTTCAAGAGCCGACGCGCCGCCCATACATGTCTCCTCCTCGCGGGTGACGAGAATTTCAAGAGGGCCGTGCTCTACGGACTTATCGGCAATAACGGCCAAGGCGGCCGCCACTCCTATGCCGTCGTCGGCGCCGAGGGTGGTGCCAGTGGCCATAACAGAGCCGTCGACTATGCGCGTCAGGACCGGATCGATCGTGAAATCGTGCTTCACGTCGTCATCCTTTTGCGGGACCATGTCGGCATGGCCTTGGAGGATGACGGGCTTGCGATCCTCATAACCCGGCGTGGCCTTGACACGGACTATGACGTTGCCGCCGCTGCGCACCACCTCATGGCCGAGGCGGGTGGCGAGGTCGGCCACATAGTCAAGGGCCGCGGCCTCGTGACCCGAGGGGCGCGGGATGAGCGTCAGCTGCCTGAACTGCCGCCACAGCTCGGCGGGCTCAAGTGACAGCAGGTTATCGTTTATCTCCATTGTCTATCGTGATATAAAGAATTGTCCGACGGCTCGTTGCGGGCCTTCGGCTCTTACATTTTTACTTTCGAGGCAAAGCCGCCGCGGAACGCACGGCACCCGTGGCGGGGTCCAGCAGAATGGCGTGGGTGGAGAGCATCGACGCCGGCAGCTCGGCCACCTGGCCACCTTGCGAGCAAAGCACAGACTTCTGACAAAGCAAGATGTTGCGGTCAAGCACACGGACGGAGAGGCACGACGGCACGCAAAAGCGTAAGCCGTCGAGCGCCCTCGCCTTACGGGCCTTCGACTCCTCGGGATACGCGTTGAGCCTATTGGCGTCGCTGAACTCGAAATCGACATAGACCGGCTTGCCGGTGAGGTCGAGGGCGTCGACAAACCCGTCGGACTCGGAGAAGCGAAGCGGGATGACGCTATTCTCACCATCGTAGGATGGGACGACATCGACAATCTTCGTCACGACGACAGTGTCGCGGCGGCCGGCGAAGAGCTCGACAAACTGACGCTCCATGGCATCGATGCGCGCGAGAGCCTCGCGAAGCGAACCCACATCGGGCAGCGAAGCCTCCTTGTCGCCCGAGACGAGGCTCAGGCGCGTGGCGCGCAGCGCATAGATGGACTGGGCGACATCCTCAGCCATGGCGGCCTTCGAGGTGCGCGAGAGGGTCGACTGTGACAGGGGCGCGCCTGAGAAATCGGCGAAACGCACGGGATTCTCAGCCTGCGCGGCGGGATGGCAGCCATCGGCCGAAGGCTCAGAGTTGACTGACAGCAGAACGCCGTCGGGCGAAAGGGCGATGGAGGGCATAGTGGCGCCATCGGCCGGCACGATCTTGAAGCGCTTGGCGTAGTCGGGGATGCCGACAGTCTCGACATCGGCTGTCACGAGCGACCAGCGGACGGAGTTCTGAGTGACGACATCGGTGAGGTTGAGCAGCCTGGTGGAGTACTGGAAGAAGGGTCCGGCCGTCTCCACCACGGCCTTGGCCGTGAGCCTGACACGGAGCACGGTCTGCGGCAGAGCGTAGACAAGTCCGCCGTTTGCGGCATCGGCATCCTGACTGACGGGAGTCACTGTGGCGGAACGCCCGCCCTTATCGCCCGCCACGGCATCGGCGGCGCAGAGCGAGAGCAGCGCGACGGCCATAGCCTTGACCCATTGAGATGTCATGATATTCATTGCCTGTTTTTTGATTCTTTGTTCGCAAATATAACGCCTTGCGCCTTAAAACGCAACGTGCGGCTTATGGCATGGCGTCGAGCCTTGCCTGAAGGGCCTTCATCTCGTCGCGGAGCTGCGCCGCCTCGATGAAGTTCATCTCCTTTGCCGCCTTCTTCATGGCCTTCTTGGCCTTGTCGACGGCCTTTTTAAGCTCGTCCTTGCCCATCTCGGCAGGGGCTTTTGAGCGCCCGTAGGCGGCTTGCTCCTCGGCCACCATATTGTGGGCGCGGTCGCCGTCAGGTGCGGTGTCGGCGATGAGCGAGCTTCGGACAATGGCCTTATTGAGTCCCTTGGGCGTGATGTGGTGCTCCTCGTTGTAGGCCATCTGCTTGGCACGGCGGGCATTGGTGGCGTCGATGGTGGCCTGCATGGCGGGGGTAATCTTGTCGGCGTACATTATTGCGAGGCCGTTGAGGTTTCGGGCGGCGCGGCCGACAGTCTGCGTGAGCGAACGCTCGGTGCGCAGGAAGCCCTCCTTGTCGGCATCGAGTATGGCGACGAGCGAGACCTCGGGCATGTCGAGGCCCTCGCGGAGCATGTTGACGCCGATGAGAACGTCGAAGACGCCCTCGCGGAGCTTGCGCATAATCTCCACACGCTCAAGGGTGTCGACGTCGGAGTGGATATAGGCGCACTTGACTCCGAGGCGGGTCATATACTCGCTAAGCTCCTCGGCCATCCGCTTGGTGAGGGTCGTCACGAGTGTACGCTCGTTGGCCTTGATGCGCTTGGACACCTCCTCCATGAGGTCGTCAATCTGGTTGAGGCTTTGGCGCACCTCGATCTCGGGGTCGAGGAGGCCTGTGGGTCGGACGACCTGCTCCACGATGACTCCGCCCGATTTTTGGAGCTCATAGTCGGCCGGCGTGGCCGAGACGTAGATGACCTGGTTGGTCATCTGCTCGAACTCCTCGAACTTGAGCGGCCGGTTGTCCTTGGCGGCCTGGAGGCGGAAGCCGAAATCGACGAGGCTCTC
The DNA here is from genome assembly GCA_051875415.1 of Marinilabiliaceae bacterium. Lineage (GTDB taxonomy): Bacteria > Bacteroidota > Bacteroidia > Bacteroidales > Marinilabiliaceae > W3P20-009. The sequence continues at coordinate 215,417 of JBJEGU010000041.1, read as the reverse complement.
CTTCCTCTTGCGGTCGCCGCCGTACATGGCGCGGATTTGGGGGATGGTGACATGGCTCTCGTCGATGACGAGCAGGAAGTCTTTGGGGAAATAGTCGAGCAGGCAGTAGGGCCTCTCGCCCTCGGTGCGCCCGTCGAAATAGCGCGAATAGTTCTCTATGCCAGGGCAGTAGCCGAGCTCCTTTATCATCTCGACATCGTACGTCACCCTCTGCTCGAGCCTCTTGGCCTCGGTCTCCTTGCCGGCGTCGCGGAAAGCCTGGGCCTCGCGGACGAGGTCGTCCTGGATGTGGCGCACGGCATCGTGGACTTTGTCCTGACTGGTTATGAAGAGGTTGGCGGGGTATATGGTCACCTCGTTGACCTCAGAGAGCGTGTCGGCCGATATGGGGTCGATGGTCTCGATGCTCTCGACCTCGTCGCCGAAGAACATGAAGCGGTAGGCGAAATCCTCATAGGCGACGAAGACGTCGACGGTGTCGCCCTTGACGCGGAAGTTGCACCTGTCGAACGACACCTCGTTGCGCGAATACTGCGACTCCTGGAGCTGGCGGAGGAAGGTGGTGGGCGAGATGGCCTGCCCCACCCTCACGCTTATGACACCGCCGTAGAAATCTTCGGGGTTGCCGAGGCCGTAGAGGCACGAGACGGAGGAGACGACGACGATGTCGCGGCGGCCGCTCATGAGGGCCATGGTGGAGCTGAGCCGGAGTTTATCGAGCTCCTGATTTACGGCGAGGTCCTTCTCGATATAGGTGTCGGTGGAGGCTATATAGGCCTCGGGCTGATAGTAGTCGTAATATGATACGAAGTACTCTACTGCGTTGTCGGGGAAGAAGCCCTTGAACTCCTCATAGAGCTGCGCGGCGAGGGTCTTATTGTGGCTGAGGACGAGCGTTGGGCGGTTGGTGCGGGCGATGACGTTGGCGATGGTGAACGTCTTGCCGGAGCCAGTGACTCCGAGGAGCGTCTGGCCAGTCTCGCCAGCCTCGACACCGTTGGCGAGCTGCCTGATGGCCTCGGGCTGGTCGCCTGTCGGGCTGTAGGGCGAGACGAGTTTGAAGTCGGACATTGTCGGTTGAGTGGGCAGGATGAGAGTCAAACAATGTGGCAGGCCGAGGGAGTGGGAATCCCAGGGCCTGCCTGCTGATGATATCTTTGCGGCTGGCAGATGGTCTACCTGCGCCTCATGCGCTTGGCGTTGCGCTCGTATATCTTACGCGTCTTGAGGTAGTTCTTGCGCGAGTATTTCGATGAGCTTGTGTACTTGGAGACGTTGTAGAACCTGTACTGGAAGCCGAGGCTGTAAGTCCAGAGGCAGTCGTATTTGCCGTCGGACTCGACCCAGCCGCCATTGCCGTCGGGGTAGCCGGAGTGCCCGTCGACCTCGTCGGAGAAGACTATGTTGCCTTGGGCCTCGCATGAGAGCCAAATCTTGGAAGAGAGAGCGTAGCGGACTCCGACAATTCCGATGGCGTCGGGCGCGCCTTTCATCCCGCCGTCATAGTAGAGCCACTTGTTTGCCAAATCTTCCCAACCGCCCTCAGTGGCCTTGGCCAGATATTCCTCGACGTTGATAACCGACTCGTCGGGGTTCTTCTTGCAGTTGAAGAGGACGCCGCCGGCTCCGAGGCCGAAGTATGGGCAGAAGGCGCGCGAGTCGTCATAGCCCTGGATGAGGTCGAGGAAGCTGACTTTGGCGATAAAGTTGACATCGGCGAAGAATGTCTTGAACTCTATGCCCTCCTTCTGAGAGCCATGGACCTGGCCGACATCGACCATTCCCCGGACAGAGAGCCAGCTCGAAGTCGCCTTCTCCACATAGCCGCCGACAGTCCACCTCGCGCGACCTGCGTCGACGAGGTCGCCGAAATAGACCGTAGCGCCAGCACGGCAACCGACGGAAAGCCCTAAAAGCTGCTTGGGAACTCGCCCACGCGGGTTGTTATATTGGGCTTCCGCCAAGCAAGGCAGGAGCGTTAGCAGTGTCAGAAAGACGAAAAACTTACGCAACATCGTGTGTTATCTAAAGTGAGGCTTCTTAAAGAAGAAGCATAGGATAGGCAAAAGTGGCAAAAATCATTTAAATACAGAAGAAAAGGCCAGAATAATTTGACCAGCAGAAAGGATAAATTTTGTAATAGACCGACATGCGCATAGGCTAAAACATCTTAAAGAGCGAAAGCCGCGGGCGTTGGACTTCTTTAAAATCGTAACTTAGCGACACGAACAGAGTAAGCCCCCAAACACCCCCATCAAATGGAAAGATTCGACAACATAGACCTCAAGCCCTTCAACACGTTCGGGATCTCGGCAAAAGCCGACGAGATGTACGACTGCTATGACGAGGAGGAGGTTCACGAAGCCATAAAGCGAACGGAAGGCAAGCGCCGCTACGTGATTGGCGGGGGCAGCAACATCCTGCTCACGAGCGACTTCCACGGGGCGATAATCCGCCCTCTGATAGGTGGCGTGGAGGTGAGGCTGAGCGACAGGGAGCACACCTACGTGAGCGTTGGCGCGGGCGTGGTGTGGGACGACTTTGTGCGGTGGTCGGTAGAGAACGGCCTGTATGGCATTGAGAACCTGAGCGGCATCCCCGGCCACGTCGGGGCGTCGCCCGTGCAGAACATAGGCGCGTATGGCGTGGAGGCCAAGGACGTGATACTGAACGTCGAGGGCGTATGGGCCGACAAGGCGGGCATGTTCGACCTCGACGCCAAGGAGTGCGCATTCGGCTACCGCGACAGCATCTTCAAGCACGAGATGCGCGGCCGCGGCGTTATAACCCACGTCACGTTCCGCCTCAACAACGCCCCCAGCTACAAGCTCGACTACGGCGCCATCCGCCAGCAGATAGAGGCTGACGGGGCTGACATAACGGCCGCAAGCATACGCGACGCAATAATTAAGATCCGCGACAGCAAACTGCCCGACCCGAAGATGCTGGGCAACGCCGGCAGCTTCTTCAAAAACCCGGAAGTCGCCCAGGAGGTAGCCGACGAGATAAGGGCGAGCTACCCGGAGATGCCGAGTTTCGCCCTGCCGACGGGCAAAGTGAAGATTCCCGCCGGGTGGCTGATAGAGAAGAGCGGGATGAAGGGCAGTAGCCTCGGCCCGGCCGCAGTCCACGACAAGCAGGCACTCGTGATAGTGAACAAGGGCGGAGCGACGGGCAGCGACATAACCGCCATGTGCGAGGCCGTGAAGAGCCGCGTGAAAGAGACGTTCGGCATAGAGTTGGCGGCCGAGGTCAACTTCGTGTAGGCGGAGCGGGACATCGGGCTGGCGAAACGCAAAAAGCCCCGGGTTTCATAAGACCCCGGGGCTTCGCTTATTTCTGGAACTGCCTCTTGAACCATATTTTCTTCAGGGCGTCCTGCGCGCGCAGACGCATCAGCAGACGCGCGGTGTCGGCCTCGGGCGAGAATATCTCGTGAGCCACATTGACGCCGCAAGTGCCCCCCGCAATGGAGTCGGCGAGCAAATCCTGCCCCACAGCCAGGTAGCGGGCGCGGGGGAGTGTGAGGTCGACGAGAGTGGGGACAATGTCGGCATGGCCTCCGAAGCGTCGGGCGGCAAGCCGCTTCCACTGGGCGGGAGCGTCGGGCACATAGAGGTAGAACGGAACGGAGTACTTGAACATCAGGTCCTCGCCGTCGGGGTATGGGAGGATGAGGCGAGTGTTGTGGTCGCCCGTGATGGCCACTATGGTGCGCCTGCCTGCCGGGGATGCCTTGAGTGCGGTAAGGAAGTCGCCAAGGGCGCGGCTCGTGTACTGGTAGCCGCGGAGGTAGTCGTAGATGACCTGCCTGTCGTCGACCGCGAAGGCCGCCGGGTCGGAGGGAATAGTGATATCGGGCAGGGCGTAGTCCTTGGGGAATTCGAAAGGCGTATGGTTGGTCGACGTGAGGGCCATGAAGAATCGGGGCTTGCCGTCGGCGGCCGGCTCGGACAGCCTGTCAAGCAGGAAGGAGAGCATGGAATGGTCGTAGACTCCCCACGTGTGGTTGAGCTCGGCATCGGGCATCTCCTTCAGAATCTCGAATTTGCCCGTGACATCGTCGAACCCCTGATGAGGCAGCACCTCATAGAGGTTTCGCCAGGAGATTTCAATGCCAGAGACGAAGTGCGTAGAGTAGCCGGCATCGGCAAAGACACGAGCGGTAGAGAACGGGAGTTCCGTGTCGCGGTAGCGGCTCGTGAAGAGGCGGGGGTAAGGGCACGAGGTTGTGAAAGCCTCTACGGCGTCGATTGTGCCATTGGTGGCCGAGAGGAAATTGAGCCAGACGGGGTCGTGGGCGAGGTGGCCGCGCATGGAGCAGAGGAGGTCGATGCCGTATTTTTTGTCATATTCCATTAGTTTATGCCCCCAGCTCTCGCAGACGAGCAGCACCACGTCGTAGCCCTGCCTCAGAGGCGCGCCGGGCGAGACTCCCACGATGGCGCTGTCGGCGGTAAGAGAACCGCTATCCTCGACGCCGAGGAACGCCGCGGCAGCCTCGCTCTCCGACTTGAAGCCATCGGCCGCAAGGATGGCCTCGTCGGACTCCATGCGGAACTGCTTCTTCTTCTCGCTCCAGGCTTTTTTGAGCATGAAGACACCATTCGGCACGCAGTCGTTCATGGCCGTGGATGGCGACACATATACATCCTCGGGGCGAAGGGTGAAAGTGCCGAGGCTTCCACGAAGGGCAACCGCCTCGACAAGAACCACGGGGGCTATCACCGCCCACGCCTTGGCTCGGCCGCAAAGGCGGAGAGACAGGCGGAGCAGCCAACGGCTGGCGAACCATGCCACGAGGAACACCGCCACGCCGCCAATCAGCATAGGAACGACAGGGGCCTCGCTTATGATGCCCTTGATGAGCACCGACGGCTCCTCATCGAAGAAGTCGAAGGCCACAATGTCGAAATGGCGGCTGAAATTGTTGTACCAATGGATGTCGGCCAAGTCGACGAGCCCCACGACAGTGACGGCGAAAGAGAGCCAGCCATGGTTGAACCTCATCGCCCCGCGGAAGAAGCGGCGGGGCGAGACTGCCGCAAATATGGCGGCCACAAGCACAGGCAGGGCCACATAGGCCCCGACTTGCGCATCGAACCGCAGCGCATTGAGCAAGAAAAGGGGGGTGGAACCCGAGTTTGCAGTAAAAAGGGCAAGGGAGGCGAACTTAAGTGCGAAAACCACCCTCACCGCCGCCATGACCACGATGACGAGCAACGTGGCGACCAGCACGTCGAAGAAAGCGGCGGCTCGCGCCACGGAAGGCGAATCGGGACGAACGTCAGAACAACGCATAAAGTTGAAAAATCAGCCGCACGGCGACCTCTTGGCGAGGCGGCGTGCGGCTTTGGACATTAACGGGCTCACCGCCCAACGAATTAGATAATCTTCTCTATCTGGCTTAGGTTACGAGCCACCTCCTCGTCGGTGACCTCATAGTCCTGAAGACTGCCACTGAGGTACTGGTCGTATGCGCTCATATCGATAAGGCCGTGACCTGAGAGGTTGAAGAGGATGACCTCCTGCCTGCCCTCCTCCTTGCACCGCTTCGCCTCGCGGATGGCGGTCGCAATGGCGTGGCACGACTCGGGCGCAGGGATTATGCCCTCGGTGCGCGCGAAGGTGAGGCCGGCGTCGAAGCTCTCGAGCTGACGGATATCTGCCGCCTCCATGAGGCCGTCCTTGAGGAGCTGGCTGACGATGGTGCCGGCGCCGTGATAGCGGAGTCCGCCAGCGTGGATGTTGGCCGGCATGAAGTTGTGGCCGAGGGTGAACATGGGGAGGAGGGGCGTATAGCCCGCCACGTCGCCGTAGTCATACTGGAAGACGCCGTGGGTGAGCTTGGGGCAGGATGTCGGCTCGGCGGCTATGAAGCGGGTGGGCTTGCCATCCTTAATCTTGTGCCTCATGAAGGGGAAGGAGATGCCGCCGAAGTTGGAGCCGCCGCCGAAACAAGCTATGACTACATCGGGGTACTCGCCAGCCATCTCCATCTGCTTCTCGGCCTCGAGGCCGATGACTGTCTGGTGGAGCGTGACGTGGTTGAGGACGGAGCCGAGCGTGTACTTGCAGTTAGGCGTAGAGAGGGCGAGCTCGACGGCCTCGGAAATGGCGGTGCCGAGCGAACCCTGGTTGTTCGGGTCTCGTGTGAGTACATCTTTGCCCGCACGGGTGGACATGGAGGGCGAGGGAGTCACCTGAGCGCCGAAGGTTTGCATTATGCTCCGGCGGTATGGCTTCTGGTTGTAGCTTATCTTGACCTGATAGACGGCGGCCTCGAGTCCGAAGACTTTCGCGGCGTAGGAGAGCGCGCATCCCCACTGGCCGGCGCCCGTCTCGGTGGTCACATTAGTCACGCCCTGCTGCTTGCAGTAGTAGGCTTGGGCGAGAGCCGAATTGAGCTTATGGGATCCCACGGGGCTGACGCTCTCGTTCTTGAAATAGATATGCGCAGGAGTTCCGAGAGCCTTTTCGAGTTCATAGGCCCTGACGAGCGGGGTGCTGCGATAGCTCTTGTAGATGTCGCGCACGGGATCGGGTATGTCAATCCACTCGTCGGTCACGTTCATTTCCTGCCGTGAGACCTCCTCGGCGAAGATGGGGAAGAGATCCTCGGCCGCCATAGGCTGCCTCGTCTTAGGGTTGAGGGGAGGGAGTGGCTTATTGGGCATTACGGCTGCGATGTTGAACCACTGCCGCGGGATTTGGTCCTCGGAGAGGAAGAAACGCTTTTGGTGTGACATATGATGGCTTATGAGGTGTTTATCAGTAAAAAATTATACGGAAAGCCGCCCACTGGCATAGAACGATGCCAATGGGCGGCTTTTGTTCATACCCTGCAGTCGGGGATTCTGGTATTAATATTCATCCTCGTTGAAGAAGAAGTCCTCGTTGCTGGGATAGTCGGGCCAGATGTCCTCAATGCTTTCGTAGACTTCGCCGTCGTCCTCAATCTCCTGTAGGTTCTCAATAACCTCGAGAGGAGCGCCGGAGCGCTGCGCATAGTCAATGAGTTCGTCCTTGGTAGCAGGCCAAGGAGCATCCTCAAGCTTTGAGGCTAATTCGAGTGTCCAATACATAGCATCAGATTTTTATAAATCATTAACAAGCCGCGAATGTATGAAAAGAATGCCAAGTTTGTACTCTTTTCGCTATTAATCTTCAATATCGTCGAAATCGTAGCCTACGTAGACCTCTTCCTGGACTTGCATGTCGGGCGGTATTTCGAGAAGTTTGAAGATGTCGTCCTTAGTCTTGGGACGATAGTCGTCGAGCCAACGGAAGCCCGCGAGCTGCCGGTCTTTCTCGCCGGCGAGCAGAGGCGGGTTCATATTGCCCTTGGGGGCGACCCTCATCATGATACTGTCGATTTTCTTATCCTTGAGCCAGATGCTCATATTGGAGCTTTCAGCGCGGTTCACACCGATGAGGTTCGGCCCGTCCTTGGGGTAGTAGATTGTCTGGCCGTTGCCGTCGACATCGATGAGATACAGCTCGTTGTTGCGGATGTGACCGGTTATGAGCTTGCCCTTGACCTGATCGAAGCCCACGGAGTCGGCCTCTTGCGAGATGACGAACGCCGCGTCGATGAGGTCCGCCTTATAGAGCGCCTGGTTGCGCGTATAGAGCTTAATCACATTGGCAGTCATCTGGCTGCCTTGCGACCACACCACGGGCAGATGGTAGAGCGTTGCAATGGAGTCGCGGAAATCAAAGACGAGCGAGTCGCATCGCGCCTGGAGGTCGGAGCGGAAAGCCTTGACGTGGTGGAAGGCCTTGATAATGCGGCTGGTGTCGGCGAGAGGGACGACCCGGAACGTGTCGGCGTGGAGGAAGAGAGTGTCCGTGGCGTAAATCTGGGTGAGCATCGCCTTGCGAGTCGCGAGGGCCTCTTGCGTAAGCTCGTTGTAGAACCCGTAGTCGCCGTGGATGGAGACATGGTCGACGGAGTCGGTAAGTACCATATCGTCCCAGGCGGTGCCGAGGCCTTTGCGCCTCTCGTAGAGTAGAGTTCGGCCTGTGAGGGTCGCCTTGTTGCGGATAGAATATAGACGGTTGTTCTTATTGAGACGCGCGACATCGGCGCGGGTGTCGTACCATCCGTTGTCACTGTCGATAACCATCGAGTCGGACGTGGTAATAGTAGTCGGGCTGAGGATGGTGACGACCTCCGTGTGGGTATTGAAAGCCGCAGTGTCGGATATGAGTGTGTACTTGGGCGATGTGCCTACGACATCTTTTTTGAAATAGACGTCGTTAGTCATGGGGAAATATACACCTCGGTCGGAGACGAGCGTGTTCTGCCTATTGACGACACGTCCGCCGTTGAAGAAGTAGGCCTCGTCGCGGACGCGGTCGTAGTCGAGGTACTCGGTGTAGAGCCACGTCTCGCCCTTGTTGGCCCTCACATTCTGCCGCACTTTGGCGATATTCTGATTACCGAGGTATGTCAGTTTGTTGCCGTAGAGGTGTACGGAGTCGTTTTGGACGACGTGGACATTGCTATAGCAGACGACGACATTTGAGTCGTTGTACATATAGGCGCTGTCGCAATAGAGTATGGTGTTTCCGTGCGACAGTTTGACGTTGCCATTGAGAGACTGGGTGTTTTTGCCCACCTTGTCGTCATGGCGCAGCACGTCGGCCTTTTCAATGCGCACCCTTATGGTCTGCTGCGCCGTCGCTTGGGAGAATCCGAGAGCGAGCGAGAAGGCGGACAGGAGGAGGGAGAGACGCATTCCTGTTAGTTTGTCCATCCCGGGTATTGGAATTTGCAGCCTTGCCATTCGGGTGTCACGATGACATAGAGGTCTTTCTGCTTGTTGACAATCCAGGCATCGAGAACCTCTTTACGCTTCTCGCTTTCGAACATGGACTTGAGCATATCGTAGTCGTCGCTCACGTTAGCCTTGTGCGGCGGGTATTTTTTTACAAGTCGGACGATGCGAATTGTCTCGCGACCTTTTTTATCGTCCATCATGACGAACGGCTTTGAGAAATCGCCCTCGTTGAGGCCTTGGATAGCCTTGGCAATCTCGGCAGGAATCTGGCTAAGCTGGAATTTTCGCGTGCCGTCTTCGGGATTCACCATAAGTCCGCCATTGGAACGGGAATCCTTATCCATCGAGAAGCTCATCGCCGCCTGCTCGAACGTCATTTTCTCATCCTTAACCCAATTGGAGACTGAATCGAGGAAGGCGATTCCCTTGTTGCGGCTATCGGCCGACACTTTGGGTTTCAGGAGGATATGGCGACAATTTATTCGGTCGCCTTTGCGGTCGATGAACTGGATGATATGGTAGCCAAACTCAGTCTGGACTATTTTCGACACTTTTCCCTTCTCGTGCATGTTGAATGCCACGGCGGAGAACTCGGGCACAAATCCGGCCTTGGAATACCAGCCGAGGTCGCCGCCTCGTGAAGCAGAACCTGGATCCTCGGAATAAAGAACCGCCAGAGTGGCAAAATCACGTCCTTCTGCGACTTGGCGTTGAAAATCGCGCAGCCTCTCCTTGATTCTATCAATCTCAGCTTGCTCAATCTCGGGGTAGACGACAATCTGCTGAATCTCGTACTCTGCGGGGACGAATGGTATGCTGTCGTCACTGAGACGGGAATAGTATTTGCGGATGTCGGATGGAGTCACTTTGACATCCTTCGTGATGGAGGATTGCATCCTCTGCGTAATCATCTGCATGCGGACGGCCTCCTTCTGATCGCGGCGGATTTGGAGTATAGGCTTTTTGAAGTACTCCTCAAGCTTATCCTGCCCACCGACTTGCTGGGTGAAGTAGTTGATGCGTGCGTCGACTTGTTGCATGACCTCGGAGTCCTTCACCTCGACACTGTCAATCTTGGCCTGATTGAGCATCAGTTTTTGGACGAGGAGCTGTTCGAGGATATGGCATTTCATATCTCCGTTGAAATTGACACCCTCAATCATAGCCTGACCATACTGGTACTCGATGTCGGAGCTTAGGACGGCATCGTCGCCTACTGATGCGACTACTTCGTCTATAAGCTTCGTTCGCTGTTGAGCGTTGGAAGCAGTTGCCAGGATGGCGGCAAGGATGAAAGATAAAGCGTGTTTAGTCATTGACTTCATGGAACTTAATGCGGCCTGCCTTCATGGCCTGATCGTAAAGCTCACGGTTCGCCGAAGAAAGGAACTCGAGCTTTTGTTGACTAATTAAAATGTTGGTGATGTCTCCCTTGACAAAATCAAGAGGAGCCTGTCCCCCTGCATTTATCGCCGATGTGACTTTTAAGATAAAGCTCTGGCCATCTTTCTCGAAAATCATATAGGGGGAATTGGCCGCCGTCCTTGGGTCATCAGGCAGAGCCTCCTGAGGGAAGAACTTTCGTACTGACGCATAGGAAGACCAGGAATCGAAGAAAGTCTTATATTGTTTTGTATGATTGAACAAGTACTCTTCGACTTTTAAAGACGACTCCTCGTCCATACGAGTGAGCAACTTCAAGAAATCCTTCAACTCTCGTCCTTGGATTGGAAGAACTGCGTACATACCTTTTATGATCGGCTCACGCAGAATGAAATTCTGCTTCATACGCTCATAGTAGTTCTCAACATCCGATTGTTTGACATTTGAGACGAATTTTTGCTCAACAAGCTTGTTCTGATACGTCTCAATGATCAACGAGCTACGATATTCATCAACCTGAGCGTCAATATCCTCGGTTTCACTTGTCAAATATTGCTCAGCCTTCTGGAGAAGAACCTGGCGATAGACCCAAGAACGAACGTAATCGTCAGCATAAACTGCTCTGTCGGCTGCAGAAGAGGTAACGGGTATAGCGGACATCAGTGTCGCCCGGGACAAAACCGCGTCACCGACCTCGGCGACAGGATCGACAGAACCGACATCCTCAGAACATGCGACGAGATAAAGCACAAAGAAGGTCGAAAATAGAGAACGACAATACAAGTTCGAGAACATCAATTAGTCAACACTTTTAAAGGACGCATTACTCGAAGGACTTGGAATGGCAGACCTTTTCATAGTAAGGCGTAACAAAGGTAATGCCACATCGCTATAAAACAAAAAGAGAGGAGACAAAATCTCCTCTCTTACTATATGCTTGAAGCTCTAAAACTACTCAGCCTTAGGCTCCTCAGCGGGAGCAGCCGCATCAGCAGCCTTCTTAGAACGGCCACGACGAGTGGTCTTCTTCTTGTCGCCCTGAGCCTTAGGAGCAGAGAGCATATTTGCGTTGTAGTCAACGAGCTCAATGATGCACATATCTGCAGAGTCGCCAAGACGGAAACCGGTCTTGAGGATGCGGGTATATCCGCCGGGACGGTTAGCGACCTTCTCTGCTACGTTCTCAAACAGCTCCTTAGTTGCAGCGTTGTTTTGGAGGTAGCTGAAGACAAGACGCTGAGCACTGCGCTTCTCGTCGACAGTGGTCAGGTTCTTGGTCTTATTGATGAGAGGCTCGACATAGACACGCAAAGCCTTAGCCTTGGCAACAGTCGTTGTAATCCTCTTATGGAGGATGAGCGAGATTGCCATGTTGGAGAGCATAGCTTTACGATGTGAAGCCGTCCGACCAAGGTGGTTGAATTTCTTATTATGTCTCATCGTAATTAATCTTTATCAAGTTTATACTTAGCTGTATCCATACCGAACTGGAGGCCAAGATCAGAGAGAACTTGATCCAGCTCCTCAAGGGACTTCCTACCGAAGTTGCGGAACTTGAGGAGATCATTCCTGTGGTATGTCACGAGCTCGCCGAGAGTCTCAACATCAGCAGCCTTGAGGCAGTTGAGAGCGCGGACTGAGAGATCCATATCAGCGAGTCTTGTCTTGAGAAGCTGCCTCATACGGAGCACCTCCTCATCGAACTCGTCGTTACCAGCCTTCTCACCCTCATCCATCGTAATCTTCTCGTCAGAGAAGAGCATAAAGTGGTAGATGAGAATCTTGGCGGCCTCCTTAAGGGCATCCTTAGGGAGGATGGATCCGTCCGTCGTAATCTCAAGGAGGAGCTTCTCGTAGTCGGTTTTTTGAGCGACACGGAAGTTCTCGATGGAGTACTTGACGTTGACGATTGGAGTGTAGATGGAGTCGATAGCAATCACGTTAACATCCTGATCCTGCTGTTGCTCATTCTCCTCCTCGTTCTCGTCGGCTCTGACATAGCCACGACCCTTGTTGATTTTGAAGGTCATGTTGAACTTAACGTCGGGGTTAAGGTTGCAGACCACAAGATCGGGATTGAGAACCTGGAAAGAGTGAATGAACTTGCCGAAATCACCAGCCTTAATGACATCCTGGTTAGTGATATGGACGGTAACCTCCTCTTGCTCGACATCCGAAGACTGATCTATCTTGCGGAAACGAACTTGTTTGAGGTTGAGGATTATTTGCGTGACATCATCGATGACACCCGGGATAGTAGCGAACTCGTGTTGAACACCGTCAATTTTGATTGAGGTGATAGCGAAACCTTCGAGCGAGTTGATTAAAATTCTTCTTAAGGCATTTCCAATGGTAATGCCATAACCTGGTTCAAGAGGACGAAATTCGAAACGACCGAACTTATCGTCGTTCTCGAGCATTATGACTTTTTCTGGTTTTTGGAAAGCTAAAATTGCCATAAGAATAATTTTATTTAGAGTACAGGTCGACGATCAACTGCTCCTTGATGTTCTCAGGAATGTCAGCCCTCTCGGGGAGGTTAAGGAAAGTGCCAGCAGTAGCATTAGCGTCCCACTGGAGCCAAGAGTAGCGCGAAGCCGAGTTCGCAGCAAGAGAGTTTGTGATGACCTCGAGCGACTTGCTCTTCTCGCGGACACCAACTACCTGGCCAGGCTTAACACGATAAGACGGAATGTTTACAACCTTACCGTCGACAACTATATGCTTGTGGCCGACGAGCTGACGTGCAGCTGCGCGCGTGGGTGCGATACCAAGGCGATAAACCACATTGTCGAGACGGCTCTCGAGGATTGCGAGGAGGACCTCACCCGTTACACCCTTAGAACGCTTAGCGTCGGCGTAAGCGATACGGAACTGACGCTCGAGGAGACCGTAGGTATACTTAGCCTTCTGCTTCTCTTTGAGCTGGAGGCCATACTCGCTGACCTTACCACGACGGTTCTGACCATGCTGTCCCGGGGGAACAAGCTTACGCTTCTCGAAATACTTGTCAGGTCCAAAAATTGCCTCACCAAATCTACGGGCAATTCTTGTTTTCGGGCCGATGTACTTTGCCATTTGATTTTTGACTTTATGATTTTGATTTCAAATGATGAATATGGCAGCCGCTAAGATTATTGAGAAACAATCATAAACCATTCATTATTCAAAACACAAAATCAAAAACATTGATTGGTTGAAATAAAACTAAACCTTACGACGCTTTGGAGGGCGGCAACCATTATGAGGCAGCGGCGTGACGTCTACTATCTCAGAGACCTCGATGCCGGCGGCATGGATTGCGCGGATAGCGGACTCACGTCCATTACCCGGGCCCTTGACGTAGACCTTGACCTTGCGGAGACCGAGGTCAAAGGCTACTTTGGCACAGTCGGTGGCTGCTGTCTGTGCCGCGTAGGGAGTATTCTTCTTGTTACCCCTGAAATTCATCTTACCTGCGCTGGACCAGGAGATAGCCTGACCTTGGAGGTTGGTGAGGGTTACGATTATGTTATTGAAAGAGGAGTGGATGTGAGCCTCGCCCTGAGTCTCGACCTTGACTACCCTTTTCTTCTGTGCGCCTACTTTCTTAGCCATGATTCAATTATTTAGTAGCCTTCTTCTTGTTAGCGACCGTCTTCTTCTTGCCTTTGCGCGTACGAGCGTTGTTCTTGGTAGACTGACCGCGAACGGGGAGACCAAGACGGTGGCGGATACCACGATAGCAACCGATATCCATCAGTCGCTTAATGTTGAGCTGCACCTCCGAGCGGAGCTCACCTTCAACCTTATAGTTGGCACCAATAATTTCGCGAACTGACTGGATTTGAGCGTCTGTCCAGTCTGATACCTTTACACTACGATCGATCCCGGCCTTCTGAAGAATGTCAACTGCTGTGTTCCGGCCAATACCGTAAATGTAAGTCAATGCGACCTCGCCAATCTTGTTGCTTGGGACGTCGACTCCTGCGATTCTTGCCATAATTGATTAACCTTGACGTTGTTTAAGTTTGGGGTTCTTCTTGCAGATCACGTACAAGCGACCCTTGCGGCTGACGATTTTGCAGTCAGCGCTCCTTTTTTTGATAGAAGTTCTAACTTTCATAATAAGTTATTTGTAGCGATAGGAAATACGCCCTTTGGTCAGGTCGTATGGTGAGATTTCAACCTTTACTCTGTCGCCTGGGAGGATCTTGATGTAGTTCATACGCATCTTACCCGAGATATGGGCAGTGATTACGTGACCGTTTTCAAGCTCTACCCTGAACATTGCATTGGACAGAGCCTCCTTTATCGTTCCGTCTTGTTCTATGGAGGATTGTTTCGGCATAAGATGTTTTAAATCAAGCGCGAATTTACACAATAAGTTCTAATACACAAACAAAAAGCCATTTGGCATAAAAGCACTCCCCGCTGAGAAGCCCCAGCGGGAAGTGAAACTTATTAGTGAACTGCGGGTCCGAAAGATCGACCCATAATTCGACCTGACTTCATAAGTCCATCGTAGTGCCTCATAAGGAGGTAGCTCTCGATCTGCTGGAGAGTGTCAAGGACGACACCAACGAGAATGAGGAGCGATGTACCACCATAGAACTGCGCAAACGAGGGTTCTACGCCTGAAATAGTTGCAAAAGCAGGGAGAATTGCCACTATTGCGAGCATTATCGACCCTGGAAGAGTAATCCGCGACATGATAGTGTCAATGTACTCAGCTGTCTTCTTTCCTGGCTTGACTCCCGGGATATAGCCGTTGTTCTTTTTCATATCCTCCGCCATCTGCTGCGGGTTCATGATGAGCGCCGTGTAGAAATAGGTGAAGAGGACGATGAGGAGAGCGAACACAAGGTTATACCAGAAACCCGTGAAGTCGGAGAAAGTAGAGACGAACCCCTGAGAAGCGTCTTGATTGATGAATCCTGCGAAAGTCACAGGAAGGAACATCAGAGCCTGCGCAAAGATTATAGGCATAACGTTTGCTGCATTAATCTTCAAAGGGATATACTGACGTACACCACCATACTGCTTGTTGCCCTCAATTCTCTTGGCGTATTGAACCGGGATTCGGCGAGTTGCCTGAACGAGCGCAATAGTACCTACGAATACGAAGAAGAGGACGACAAACTCGATGAGGAGCATGACAAGACCACCACTTGTATTGCTGATGGAGAACTTGTCGAGGAACTCGGCCCACAAGGACTGCGGGAGTCGGGCGATGATACCCACCATAATGATGAGCGAGATGCCGTTACCGATGCCCCTGTCGGTTATCTTCTCACCGAGCCACATGACGAACATAGTGCCTGCCGTGAGGATAATCGTACTCGAGATGGTAAAGAACGTGCGACTCATCCCAGGAGCGAACGCATCGGCGGGCAACTGATAGTAGAGGTTGGCGATATAGGCCGGAGCCTGAATAAGCAGGATAACAACAGTCAGCAGACGAGTAATCTGGTTGATTTTATTGCGCCCACTCTCACCATCTCTCTGAAGCCTCTGGAAGTAAGGGATAACCATACCGAGAAGCTGGACCACGATCGATGCCGAGATGTAGGGCATAATGCCGAGTCCAAGAATAGACGCATTGGAGAAAGCGCCACCCGAGAACATATCGAGCAGACCCATGACACCACTACTTACCTGACCTTCGAGGTTGGCGAGTAAATTAGGATTGACACCTGGCAGAACGACAAAAGAGCCCAAACGATAAACCAACAGGAATCCTAACGTTGTTAGGATCCTGTTTTTGAGTTCATCGATTTTCCAGATGTTGCGAATGGTTTCGACCAGTTTCATCTGTTACTATTTTTCGATGTTCCCGGTTTTTTTAGAGACCTCCTCGGTGGTACCACCTGCAGCTGCGATGAGCTCCTTAGCCTTCTGAGAGAACTTATGAGCCTTTACGTTGAGTTTTGCTGTGAGAGTACCGTTAGCGAGAATCTTAACGAGGTCATTCTTGGAAACCATACCACACTCGTTCAGGACGGCAGGCGTGATCTCAGTAAGATTATTCTTATCGGCGAGCTTTTGGAGCTCGGAGATGTTGATAGCCTTATACTCGACACGATTGAAGTTCTTGAAACCGAACTTCGGGAGACGCCTCTGGAGAGGCATCTGACCGCCCTCGAAACCGAACTTGGTCTTATATCCGGATCTTGACTTGGCACCCTTGCTACCACGCGTAGACGTGCCGCCACGACCCGAACCCTCACCGCGGCCGACCCTCTTGTCATGATGGGTAGAACCGTATGCGGGCTTCAAATTGCTTAAATCCATGATAATTGACTAATCAATTAGTTGTTTACTGATTCTACCTTGACAAGGTGCTGCACACGGACAATGATGCCGCGGACACTTGGAGTATCCTCCTTGATAACGGAGTTGTAAGTCTTGTGGATACCGAGAGCCTTGATGAGCCTCCTCTGGTAAGCCGGCTTATTGATGAAGCTCCTGATCTGGGTAATTTTGATCTTTGCCATTTCTGAGCTGATTAACCGTTAAACACTTTGTCGAGAGAGATACCACGCTGCTGAGCCACGGTGTAAGCGTCGCGAAGCTCACCGAGAGCCATAATGGTCGCCTTAACGAGGTTGTGAGGGTTGGACGAACCCTTGGACTTCGCAAGGACGTCGGTTACGCCGACGGTCTCAAGGACTGCACGCATTGCGCCACCGCAAGTGAGACCGGTACCGTGAGATGCGGGCTTGAGGAATACCTTAGCACCACCGAAAGAGAAGTACTGCTCATGGGGAAGAGTACCGTTGATAAGAGGAACCTTGATGAGGTTCTTCTTAGCGGCCTCTGTGCCCTTAGAGATGGCAGCAGTGACCTCGCTCGCCTTGCCGAGACCCATACCGATGACACCCTTACCGTCGCCAACAACAACGATTGCAGCGAAGCTGAAAGCACGACCACCCTTTGTTACCTTGGTGACGCGGTTGATGTGAACGAGACGATCCGTAAGTTCGAGATCGTTGGTGTTCCTTACTCTGTTATTATTTTCTGCCATCGGAGTTTAGAATTTGAGACCGGCCTCGCGAGCGGCGTCGGCCAAAGATTTGACACGTCCGTGATAGAGGTAGCCGTTGCGGTCGAAAACAACAGTGTTGATACCAGCAGCGATTGCGGCCTCGGCGATGAGTTTGCCGACCTGAGCCGCCTGAGCAGTCTTATCACCCTGAATGTTCTCGATGTTCTTAGAGCTCTTAGCTACAAGCGTCCTACCCTCGAGATCGTTGACGAGCTGGACGTAAATCTGCTTGTTGCTGCGGAAAACAGTCATGCGCGGGCGCTCTGCAGTTCCGCTGATCTTGCCGCGGATACGCGTCTTGATCTTATTGCGTCTTGCTATTTTAGAGAAAGCCATTGTCGAATAAATTAACAATTAAAATTGCCAGCGCACCTACTAAGCACCTGCCTTAGCCGACTTACCGGCCTTACGACGGATCTGCTCGCCGACGAACTTGATACCCTTGCCCTTGTAAGGCTCAGGCATACGGAAAGAGCGAATCTTTGCGCAGACCTGACCGAGGAGCTGCTTGTCAGCGGACTCGATGGTGATAATCGGGTTGCTCTTCCTATCGGTAACAGCTTCGACCTTGATTTCGGGCGGGAGCTGAATGAAGATAGCGTGAGAGTAGCCGAGCGCGAGCTCAAGGATATTATTCTGAGCAGTTGCACGGTAGCCGACACCTACGAGTTCGAGCTGCTTCTTGAAGCCCTCAGAGACGCCGACGACCATATTGTGGACGAGTGCGCGATAAAGGCCGTGAAGTGAGCGATGCTCCTTGTCGTCGGTAGCCCTGGTGAAGTTGATATGACCGTCCTCGACCTTCGCGGTGATGGAGCTGTCAATCTTCTGGCTGAGCTGGCCCTTGGGGCCCTTGACGGTTACGATACCGTCCTTGATATCCACGTTGACTCCGGAGGGGATAGCCACCGGTAACTTACCAATTCTTGACATTTCTAACCCTCCTGATTTAGTAGATGTAACAAAGGACTTCGCCGCCTACCTTCTGGACGCGAGCCTCCTTGTCGGTCATCACGCCCTTAGAGGTTGAGACAATGGCAATGCCGAGGCCATTGAGCACGCGCGGCATCTCACGATAACCGACATAGCTGCGGAGACCCGGGGTAGAGACCCTTTTGAGGGCCTTGATGGCAGACACGTTGCTCTGCGGATCGTACTTGAGAGCAATCTTGATAACGCCTTGCTTGTCGTCATCGATAAACTTGTAGTTAAGGATATAACCCTTCTCGAAGAGAATCTTGGTTATGCCTTTCTTCAAGTTGGAAGCGGGGATCTCAACGACCCTGTGCTTTGCAAGGATGGCATTCCTGATGCGAGTCAGGAAGTCCGCTATGGGATCAGATACCATATAAAAAACGGAAGTTTAAATTAATCACGGTTGACCGTGACAATATTTAATACTTAGTGAATTAACGTGTTTACCAGCTGGCCTTCTTGACGCCAGGGATGAGACCCTGAGATGCGAGGAGGCGGAAGTCGATACGGGAGATACCGAACTGACGCATGAAGCCGCGAGGACGACCGGAGATTTTGCAACGGTTGTGGATGCGCGTGGGGCAAGAGTTCTTGGGAAGCTCCTGGAGAGCCTCGTAATTACCCTCAGCCTTGAGCTGCTTGCGCTTCTCAGCGTACTTAGCAACAAGCGCGGCCCTCTTACGCTCGCGGGCCTTCATTGATTCTTTTGCCATACAGCTTTGTCAATTAATTGTTTAATGCTTAAAGGGCACACCAAACGCCTTGAGGAGCGAGAAAGCCTCAGCGTCGGATCCTGCGGAAGTCACAAAGGTAATATTCATTCCCTGAATTTTCGCAACGGAGTCGAGATTAATTTCTGGGAAAATGATTTGCTCTGTGATGCCGAGGGTGTAGTTGCCACGGCCGTCCATCTTGCCGGCGACGCCGTTGAAGTCGCGGATTCGCGGGAGAGCGACACGGATGAGCCTCTCGAGGAACTCATACATACGCTCGCGACGGAGGGTGACCTTGACACCGATGGGGGAGCCGGCGCGGAGCTTGAAGCCGGCGATGTCCTTGCGAGCCTTGGTAGCGATAGGCTTCTGGCCGGTTATGATGGACATCTCCTTCATTGCGATCTCTATGATCTTCTTATCCTGCGTAGCCTCGCCGAGACCCTGATTGAGGACGATCTTCTCAATCTTTGGGCACTGCATGATGGAGGTGTAGCTGAACTCCTTCATGAGCTGAGGGACGACCTGCTCCTTGTAGAACTTCTTAAGAGATGGTTCGTAAGCCATTATTTGATTTCCTCCCCTGATTTTTTAGAGTACCTAACTGATTTGCCTTCGTCGTTCTTACGACGGCCGATGCGTGTAGCCGCGCCGGTTTTGGGGTCCTTAACGTTAAGGTTGGAGATATGGATGGGAGCCTCCGTCTTAACGATGCCACCCTGAGGGTTGGAAGCAGAGGGCTTAGTAGCCTTGCTTACCATGTTGAGACCCTCGACTATGGCACGGGACTTTTTGGGGTCGACGGAGAGGACCTTGCCCTCCTTGCCCTTATCATCGCCACTGTTAACGATGACGATGTCGCCTTTCTTAATATGCAATTTAGCCATTGTCTTAAGATAAAAGGATTAGATTACCTCGGGAGCGAGAGAAACGACCTTCATATAGCCGTCGCGGAGCTCGCGGGCTACCGGGCCGAAGATGCGGGTGCCCCTGAGTTCGTCGGCGTTGTTGAGGAGGACGCAGGCATTGTCGTCGAAGCGGATGTAGGATCCATCGGGGCGACGGACTTCCTTCTTCGTCCTAACGATAACAGCCTTGCTGACGGTGCCAGGCTTAATGTCGCTCGAAGGGATAGCAGACTTAACGGTGACGACAATCTTGTCACCGATAGAAGCGTAGCGCTTGAACGAGCCGCCAAGTACGTGGATGCAAAGGACCTCCTTTGCGCCGCTGTTGTCGGCAACAGCGAGTCTTGATTCAGTTTGTATCATTGCTTACTTAGCCTTTTCGACGATTTCAACTAACCTCCACCTCTTAGACTTGCTGAGGGGTCGAGTCTCCATGATTCGGACAGTGTCGCCGACGTGGGCGTCGTTGTTCTCGTCATGGGCATGGAACTTCTTCGTCTTCTTCACGAACTTGCCGTAGAGAGGGTGCTGCTCGCGATCCTTGATGGCGACGACGATGGACTTCTGCATCTTGTCGCTGACTACGACACCGATGCGCTCCTTCCTATGATTTCTTTCTTCCATCACGTTTATTTTTCAGTGTTCTTCTTCTCGGTAAGGATGGTGAGCATACGAGCGATATCCTTACGCGTCTGCCTGATTTTCATCGGGTTCTCGAGTGGGGAGATAGAGTGAGCAAGCTTCATCTTCTCAAGTTCGAGTCGTGCAGCTGCGAGCTTCTCCTCAATTTCAGAGATAGAAAGACCCTTAATCTCAGATGCCTTCATTTTTAAGCGTTTGCGGATTCAACATAGTCACGACGGACGATGAACTTGGTGGGGATGGGGAGCTTCTGCGCAGCAAGGCGGAGAGCCTCCTTAGCGACAGCGAGCGAAACGCCTTCGCACTCGATGAGCATCATGCCAGGCTTGACAGCGGCAACGAAGCCAGCGGGATCACCCTTACCCTTACCCTGACGGGTGTCGGCGGGCTTGCGGGTTATGGGCTTGTCGGGGAAAATGCGGATCCAAATCTGACCTTCACGCTGCATATAGCGCGTAACCGCAATACGTGCTGCCTCAATCTGGCGAGCGGTAATCCAGAGGGTACCGAGCGCCTTTATGCCGAAAGAGCCGAAAGCGAGTTCGGTGCCACGGTGTGCGACGCCATCATTCTTGCGCCTACCGTCTTGCGGCCTTCTATATTTGACTCTCTTAGGTTGTAACATCTCTAATCAATTAACGTTGCTGGTTGTTATTCCTGCGGCCACGGGGACGGCGGTCACCACGGTAGCCATTGTCGCGATCAGCGGCAGGTTTCTGACCCTTGTCGATGATAGGCTGGGTCAAATCCCTCTTGCCGTAAACTTCACCACGGCAGATCCAGACCTTGACACCGATGACGCCCATCTTGGTATGAGCCTCAGCGAGGCAATAGTCGATGTCCGCACGGAAAGTGTGGAGAGGAGTACGGCCGTCCTTGAACATCTCCTTACGAGTCATCTCGGCGCCATTGAGACGGCCGGAGACTTGAATCTTGATGCCCTCGGCCTGGTTGCGCTGAGCGTTGGCGATGGCCTGCTTGACTGCGCGGCGATAAGCCACACGGCCCTCGAGCTGGCGTGCGATGCTGTTGGCTACAATGGTAGCGTCGAGATCGGGGCGCTTAACCTCGTAGATGTTAATCTGCACATCCTTGCCGGTGAGTTTGCAGAGCTCCTCTTTGAGCTTGTTGACCTCGGCGCCGTCCTTACCGATGATAAGGCCGGGCTTTGCGGTGAAGATGGTTACAGTTACATTCTTGATAGTGCGCTCGATGAGGATGCGGGAGAGGTTCTTCTTGTCGATACGCTCGTTGAGGTAAGAGCGTATCTTGCGATCCTCGACAATCTTGTCGCCGAAATCCTTGCCGCCGTACCAGACGGAATCCCAACCGCGGGTGAT
Organism: Marinilabiliaceae bacterium; assembly: GCA_051875415.1. Taxonomy (GTDB): domain Bacteria; phylum Bacteroidota; class Bacteroidia; order Bacteroidales; family Marinilabiliaceae; genus W3P20-009. The sequence continues at coordinate 193,643 of JBJEGU010000041.1, read as the reverse complement.
ACCGAGCCTGTTGCTTACTGGATTAATTTTTTGTCCCATGACTTATTTTTCCTGGTTATCGGTTGGTTTGCTATCCACGAAGATAGTTACGTGGTTGGAACGCTTGAGGATTCGGTGAGCACGGCCCTGAGGAGCCGGCTGGATACGCTTGAGGATGCGCGCAGAATCGACATAGATGGTCTTGACGTAGAGGTTAGCGTCCTCGACGTTTTTGCCCTCGTTCTTCTGCTTCCAGTTGTCGATAGCCGAGAGGAGGAGCTTCTCGAGTCGGTAAGATGCGTCCTGGCGGGAGAACTTGAGGATACCGAGAGCGAGATTTACTTCCTTGCCGCGGATGAGGTCAGCAACGAGCTTCATCTTGCGGGGAGAGGTGGGGACATTGTTCAACTTGGCGAAGTACTGAGTCTTCCTTGCCTCCTTGATGGCCTCCGCCATATTTCGTTTTCTTTTGCTCATTTCTTAGTTCTTGAAAAGGTTGATTACAGGGGCATTACTTGCGGTTGCCGCTGTGACCACGGAACGTACGCGTAGGAGCGAACTCTCCGAGCTTGTGGCCGACCATATTCTCGGTGACATATACCGGGATGAACTTGTTGCCGTTGTGGACGGCGACAGTGTGGCCGACGAAGTCGGGGGAGATCATAGAAGCCCTTGCCCAAGTCTTGACGACGGACTTTTTGCCGGACTCGTTCATAGCCAAGATTTTCTTCTCGAGCTTGATGTTGATGTACGGTCCTTTCTTTAAAGATCTGCTCATGTTAATTTAGGTTAGGCAGTTACTTTTTACGTCTCTCGATGATGTACTTGTTAGAAGTCTTCTTGGGAGCGCGAGTCTTGAGGCCCTTAGCGAGAAGGCCCTTACGAGAACGCGGATGTCCACCAGAAGCGCGGCCTTCGCCACCACCCATTGGGTGGTCGACAGGGTTCATGACGACGCCACGGACACGCGGACGACGACCGAGCCAACGAGAACGGCCAGCCTTACCAGACTTCTCAAGAGCGTGATCAGAGTTGCCAATGGCGCCAACTGTAGCCTTGCAGGTTACAAGGATACGGCGCATCTCGCCAGAAGGCATCTTGATGATAGCGTAATTGCCGTCACGAGCGGAGAGCTGAGCGAAAACACCGGCACTGCGAGCGATGATGCCACCCTGGCCAGGGCGGAGCTCGATGTTGTGGATGATAGTGCCGATAGGGATGACAGAGAGGGGGAGAGCGTTGCCGACCTCGGGAGCGACCTCGGCACCGGACTCGATGGTCTGACCGACCTGAAGGCCGTTGGGGGCGAGGATGTATCGCTTCTCACCGTCCTGATAGACGAGCAGCGCGATGCGTGCAGAACGATTAGGATCGTACTGGATTGAATCGACTACTGCAGGTACACCGTCTTTGTTTCTCTTGAAATCGATTACACGGTATTTCCTCTTGTGACCACCGCCGATATTGCGCATGGTCATCTTGCCGGTGTTGTTACGGCCACCGGTCTTCTTAAGAGGACGCAGCAAAGACTTCTCTGGCTTGCTTGACGTAATCGTATCAAACGTGCCAATAACTTTGTTTCTCTGCCCCGGTGTTACGGGCTTTAATTTCTTGACTGCCATTTGTGCTAGATATTGCTGTAAAAGTCGATAGTGTTGCCCTCAGCCAGGGTAACAATTGCCTTCTTGTAGGAGGGGACGCGGCCGGAGATGACACCGGACTTGGTGTAACGGTTCCTCTTCTTGGCGGGAGCGATGAGGGTGTTGACCTTTACGACCTTGACATCGTAGAGAGCCTCGACAGCCTTCTTGATTTGAAACTTGTCGGCTTTCTTCTCGACGATGAAACCGTAACGGTTGCTCATCTTCTCGGTAATCTTGGTCATCTTCTCAGTGACCAGAGGCTTAATTATAACACTCATGTTGGTAGTACTCTTTAGGCGTTTTTAGACTCGATCTGCTTGAGGGCGCCCTCGAAGATTACGAGGCTCTTGGCCTTGAGAATCCCGTAGGTGTTGATGTCGCATGCGGAGACAATCTCAGTCTTCTGGAGGTTGCGAGCCGAGAGATAGATGTTCTTATCGACGGTAGGCAACACGAGCAGAGAGCGCGTGCCCTCGGCGATGTTGAGATTGTTCTTGAATGCGATATAATCCTTGGTCTTAGGAGCCTCGAAAGTGAAGTCCTCGACAACGATTATGCTGCCTTCCTGAGCCTTGTAGGTGAGGGCGGAGCGGCGAGCGAGGTCTTTCAGCTTCTTGTTGAGCTTGAAAGAGTAGTTGCGGGGCTTGGGACCGAAAACACGGCCACCGCCGATGAAGACCGGGCTGCGAAGAGCGCCGGCACGAGCGCCGCCAGTTCCTTTCTGCTTCTTGATTTTACGGGTAGAGCCCTTGACCTCAGAGCGCTCCTTAGACTTGTGTGTACCCTGACGCTGGTTAGCGAGGTATTGCTTAACGTCGAGGTAGATAGCGTGGTCGTTAGGCTGCTCGATGCCGAAAATAGCCTCCGGGAGAGTGACAGTCCTGCCAGTCTCTTTACCTTCTTTGTTTAAAACCTTAAGTTCCATTTCTACTACTGCTCAATGATTAAGTAAGAACCCTTGCAACCAGGGACGGAACCCTTGACTACGATGAGGTTGTTCTCGGGGATGACCTTGATAATCTTGAGATTCTCAATCTTAACACGGTCGCAGCCAGTGTGGCCAGCCATACGCATGCCCGGGAATACGCGGGACGGGTAGGAGGATGCGCCGACAGAACCCGGTGCACGGAGGCGGTCGTCCTGACCGTGGGTGCTCTGGCCTACGCCGCCGAAGCCGTAACGGCCGACGACGCCTTGGAAGCCCTTACCCTTTGAGGTGCCGACGATGTCGACGAAAGAGTTCTCAGCGAAGATGTCGACAGTGACAGCGTCGCCTAGGTTGAGTTCCTTGTCAAAGCCGGAGAACTCGACGAGCTTGCGTGCGGGTGCGACACCTGCCTTTTTGAAGTGGCCGAGCATAGGAGCGGAGGTGTGCTTCTCGCTCTTCTCGTCATAGGCCAGCTGAACGGCCTCGTAGCCATCGGTCTCGACAGACTTGATCTGCGTAACGTGGCAAGGGCCTGCTTCGATAACAGTGCATGGGATGCTCTTCCCCTCGGCACTGAAAACGGAAGTCATTCCGATTTTCTTTCCAATTAAACCTGGCATTGAAAATTAAAATAGATAGTTAATGATTCTGGGTTGATCGCCGCGCATCTCTGCGCAGGGCGTAGTCACTACACCTTGATCTCGACCTCAACGCCGCTGGGCAGTTCGAGCTTCATGAGGGCATCGATAGTCTTAGAGGTAGAGCTATAGATGTCGATGAGGCGCTTGTAGGAGCTGAGCTGGAACTGCTCGCGCGACTTCTTGTTGACGAAGGTGGAGCGGAGGACGGTGAAAATCCTCTTGTCAGTTGGCAGGGGGATAGGGCCGCTGACGACAGCGTCGGTAGCCTTGACCGTCTTCACGATCTTCTCCGCAGACTTGTCGACCAGATTGTGGTCGTAAGACTTGAGCTTGATACGAATCTTCTGACTCATTGTAAAATTAAGATGAACGATTAATTATGCATCCGTTCACGCAGTAAGTCATTGGGACACAGAGATTAAGGGTCGAGCGCAAAGTCAACGCACGGCACAATAAACCCGTCGTACACAGCAAGATACGGTCGCAATAATGGATACGACTGTGTCTCACCGCCTTACTTACGGTGCAAAGATACAAAAAGAACGGGGCGAGCGAAGAGTCATTCGCTCGCTCGCCCCATTTTTATAATTATTTAAGAAGTTCGGGATGACCCTTTACCTCCTTGAGAACCTCGGTTGCGAGACTCTTGGAGAGCTCGGCGTACTCGAGGAACTCCATTGACTGCGTTGCGCGGCCAGAGGATATGGTACGGAGGTCGGTGACATAGCCGAAGAGGTTAGCGAGGGGCACCTTGGCCTTGATGATACGCTGACCATTCTTCTCCTCCATACCCTCAATCTGACCACGGCGGGTGTTGAGGTCGCCGATGATGCTACCCATGTACTCCTCGGGGGTGAGGACCTCGACCTTCATTATAGGCTCGAGGAGGATGGGCTGAGCCTTGGCGCAAGCCTCCTTGAAGGCGCCACGGGCAGCGAGCTCGAACGAGAGAGCATCGGAGTCGACGGGGTGGAAAGAACCGTCGAGGAGGGTGACCTTGAGACTCTCAACAGCGTAGCCTGCGAGGACACCGTTCTTCATAGCATCCTCGAAGCCCTTCTGGACTGCCGGGACGAACTCCTTGGGCACGTTACCGCCCTTGACCTCATTGACGAAGGTAAGACCGAGCTTGCCTTCCTCGGCGGGCTCGATGCGGACGATGATATCGGCGAACTTGCCACGGCCACCAGTCTGCTTCTTGAAGACCTCACGGTGCTCGCAAGAACCCTTGATAGCCTCGCGGTAAGAAACCTGAGGCTTACCCTGGTTGCACTCAACCTTGAACTCACGGCGGAGACGGTCGAGGATGATGTCGAGGTGAAGCTCACCCATACCCTCGATGACGGTCTGGCCGGTCTCCTCGTCTGTGTGGAAGCGGAAGGTAGGATCCTCCTCAGCGAGCTTGAGAAGCGCGTTGGTGAGCTTGTCCATATCCTGCTGGCTCTTAGGCTCGACAGAGATGCCGATGACAGGATCTGGGAACTCCATAGACTCGAGAGCGATAGGAGCGTTCTCGTCGCAGAGGGTATCGCCAGTCTTGATGTCCTTGAAGCCAACGGCTGCTCCGATGTCGCCCGCGTCGATGCGATCGAGAGGGATCTGCTTATTGGACTTCATCTGATAGAGGCGCGCAATACGCTCCTTCTTGTCGGTACGGGTATTGAGGACGTAAGAGCCCGCGTCGATGTGACCCGAGTAGACACGGATGTAAGCGAGACGGCCGACGAAAGGATCGGTAGCGATCTTGAAGGCGAGAGTAGCCATATGATCGTCGACAGAGTGCTTACGGGTCTCGGTCTCGCCAGTGTGGGGGTTGGTACCCTCGACGGGCGGGAGGTCGAGAGGAGAGGGGAGGAAGGTGACGATGGCGTCGAGAAGGCGCTGAACGCCCTTGTTGCGGAAAGAAGAGCCGCAGAGGACAGGATTGAGCGTCTGCTCGATGGTACCCTTGCGGAGGCCGGCGATAATCTCCTCCTCAGAGAGATCGTTGGTCTCGAGGTATTTCTCCATAAGAGCCTCGTCGGTACCTGCGACCTCCTCAAGCATCTTAGCGCGGTACTCCTCGGCCTCGGCTCTGAGGCTCTCACGAATCTCCTTGTACTCGTAGGTTGAGCCAAGGACATCGTGGTCGGTCCAAACCATCTCTTTCATCTTGATGAGGTCGACAACACCCTCGAAAGAGTCCTCAGCACCGATAGGGATGACGACGGGGACTGGGTTGGCGTGGAGGACGTCGCGAATCTGACGGACAACATCGAAGAAGTTGGCGCCAGAGCGGTCCATCTTGTTGACGAAAGCGATGCGGGGGACGTTGTAGCGGGTGGCCTGATGCCAGACGGTCTCAGACTGGGGCTGAACGCCGCCGACAGCGCAGAACAGGGCTACCGCTCCATCGAGGATACGGAGAGAACGCTCGACCTCGACGGTGAAGTCGACGTGGCCCGGGGTATCGATGATGTTGATCTTGTAGGTCTGGTTGTCGTACTTCCAGTTAGCCGTGACGGCTGCGGAGGTGATGGTGATACCACGCTCCTGCTCCTGGACCATCCAGTCCATTGTCGCAGCACCGTCATGGACCTCGCCGATCTTGTGAGTGATACCCGTGTAGAAGAGGATACGCTCAGTGGTCGTGGTCTTGCCGGCATCGATGTGTGCCATGATGCCGATGTTGCGCGTATATTTAAGGTCAGACATTGAAATTGGCTTTATTTATTAGTTAGAAACGGAAGTGGGCGAAAGCACGGTTGGCCTCGGCCATCTTGTGCATATCCTCCTTGCGCTTGAAAGCGCCGCCCTCGAGGTTGTAGGCCGAAACGATTTCGGCAGCCAGTTTCTCCGCCATAGAGTGACCGCTACGCTTGCGTGCGTAGAGGATCATGTTCTTGATAGAGATGGTGACCTTACGGTCGGGACGGATTTCGGTCGGGACCTGGAATGTCGCGCCACCTACGCGGCGGCTCTTAACCTCGACCATCGGGGTGATGTTCTCAAGAGCCTTCTTGAAGAACTCGAGGGGCTGCTTGCCCTCTTTCTCAGCCTTGGGGGCGATGGTGTCCATGGCGTTGTAGAAGATACCGAAGGCGGTAGACTTCTTGCCGTCGTACATGAGGTTGTTGACGAACTGGGTGACGAGAGTGTCGCCGAACTTGGGATCGGGGAGAAGGATTCTCTTCTTTGGCTTAGACTTACGCATTTTATTACAGTCTGTTTATCAGCTTCTATATCAGCTGTCAATTAAAGGATGTCTTCAATAGGCGCATTCGCCCATTTACTCAACCGTAAGCAACAACGGATAAACAGAAGACTGGCTATTAAAATTACTATGGTAACCTGTTGAGAGTAGTGGCTACCGGACTACTTTTTCTTTGCGCCTGCTGCGGCCTTGCCGGCCTTGGGACGCTTAGCGCCGTACTTAGAGCGGCGCTGGTTACGGCCCTCAACACCGGAGGCGTCGAGAGTGCCGCGGACGAGGTGGTAACGTACGCCAGGGAGATCCTTGACACGGCCACCGCGGACGAGCACGATGGAGTGCTCCTGGAGGTTGTGGCCCTCGCCGGGGATGTAGGCGTTGACCTCCTTGCCGTTGGTGAGGCGGACACGAGCCACCTTACGCATTGCGGAGTTAGGCTTCTTGGGGGTGGTGGTGTAGACACGCACGCACACGCCGCGACGCTGGGGGCAAGAGTCGAGCGCCGGAGACTTGCTGTTCACCTTAATCTCGGCACGGCCCTTGCGGACGAGTTGTTGAATTGTAGGCATTTCGCTTTTAACTAATAAATAATCAATGATTTGCGGACGGAGGTGCATAGTTATTGCACGCCAGTCCACACAAATTTCGGTGCGAAGTTATCTCATTCGGTTCAAAAAGTCAATAGCATCGCAAAGAAAATAAGGGGGTTAGGGGTCAGTGGAGGAGGACTGTGGCAGCCTTGGCGCGTTTGGCGGGCAGCCTCGTATTTGTTGCCGCGTGACGCGTTTTTCGGCCGGAGATGTCGTAGTGCGGTGCGCGAGAGGCGGAGGACTGAGGGGCTGACGGCACGCTCGCTGGGTCGGAGGGTGGATAGGAGGCAACGTATTCATAGAGAGCCGTGCGTTGGAAGCCTTTCTGCTTACGGCCGCCGATGGTCTTGACATCGGCCCTTTCAAAGACTCCATTGAGGTAGGCGTTCCAGACGAGGCGACGACCGTACTCGTCGACTTGAGGCAGATTGGCTTGGCGGAGCCAGACCATCTCGAAAGCGCTACGACCGATACGTCGGAGCGTATGGGGGGAGGCTGATTGTGACGGAATCCGTAAAACGGGAATCCTCGGTAATAGTCACGAAACCGTAGAATGCTGAATCGGCTATTTCCTCGATCCCCACGGCGAACGAGACACTGGCGTCGGGGGCGTAGGAGCAATAGGAGAAGCTGAGAACCGGTACGACTTTGAGCGAAGCCGGGATAAGCAAGTTGGAGATGCAGGTGCCACGGAAAGCCTCACGGCCAAGATCCGCGAGATTGTGGGCAGACGACAGTCCGACAGTTGGTGGCAATTGAGGAAAGCGCGCTCCGCGATTGTGCGCAAGTTCGGGTTGAACACCACATTTTTGAGGCACTCTCAAGTCGGCACTGATTGAAAGCGGTATTGCCTATTCGTTTGAGAGAGTGCGGCAAAGTGACACGCTTAAGAGTAGTCTCGCTGGAGTTTCGTTTGCGGTGCACCCCCGAAATGAGAGATTTCAGCAATTCCGAACTCGTCGGGTATTACCACCCATGCGGGGTCATCACCTTCGCCTGAATATTTGAAGCTATAGAGTACCCCACCTTCTTCAATGTCGAGTTCGGCAGCAGTGGCGACGCATGGCGAGACTGGGACTTTCGAGAAAGAGTGAGAAAAGGGAGCGAAGAGGAACAGGAGCAATATGAGGAATCTCATTGTCAATATTCTTTAGCGATGTAGACGAGGCTGACAGCCTGATAGAAGACGGGCTTGACTCGTTGAGACGCAAAGCACAACAGAAAGACTAATCTCTTCATAGGCAAACATTTATAATAACGAATAGCAGCATTACAAGAAAAGTCATAGCGAAACGATTTTATCATAACAACAGTCATTACCCTTCTTGCAGCAAGGTAGGAAATCTTTCTTACATAGCAAGGGCAAGACTCGGTGTTCAACAAAAAGTCCCGCCCCGGGGAACGAGGCGAGACCTTTACCTGATGGTCAGAGAATGGCTACTTGAGGATGGCCCCTGTGAGCGAGTATACTTTGCCACCACTGACGATTACAAGGCGACCGTCGCGGACCTCCTTATGGGGACGGGCAGAAGCGGAGTCAGTGCTGGGGGACTGGATAGATGTGGGAGGGGTCGGGGTGTTGGGGCGTGTGACGGAGAACGCAGTGATGCAGGTTGTTGTGTTGCCCTTACGGCCGAGATAGATCACATCGGCATCGGCATGAAGGGTGATGGTTTTGGCAACAGGATCATCTTCACCCAATCTGCCATTGATGAAGTTGTCAGTGGTCTCTATAACATCCGCTTTGTTTTCCTCGCTGAGGGAGAAAACAGACACAGCGGCATTCTTGTCTTGGCTATTGTTATAGACACCCGTGATAGAGACGATGTCACCAGCCTTGAAACCGCCTTGGGCAGTGAGCTTGACAGCAAAGTCTACTGCTCCTTCGTCATTTACAGTATAGCTCTTAGCCAATGCGATACAATTGACCTGATCTTTGTTGAGGTGAATCTTGACAGAGCCAGCCGCAACTTTGCCCGATTCTGCCGCACTGAGAAGCTCAATGCCAGAGGGAAGAGACGCCTCACCATCGTACTCAACGAGTACAGTCTGGGCGGAAGCTGCCACGGAAAGAAGCGCAGCGGCGAAAAAGGAAGTAAAGGTTTTAATCATAGGATTACTTTTAGGTTGATTTACTGGTAATTGTAGGTTGAAAAGAAGCGCCGCGGGCGCACGTTGAAGGCGGAAACACGCCATACCACGCGCTCGCATCGACTTTATGACGCAAACTTAACAAAGAGATGCAAAAAAAAACAAAATGTTCAGACGGCAACTTTTTCAAAAAGTTGGCTTGCCGAAAAATTGAAATTGATAGGGAAGACTGAATATAACGCCGGAGCTACACAACGCAGAGAGCAAAAGAGAATAGCGGCAAGAGAAAGCCCCGGAAACCGATGAGGCTTCCGGGGCGGAATGAGGAATGCTTGACGACAGACGAGCCTATCGCCTACTGGAGCGAGAGGTCGGCAAGAAGAGCGAAGACGAGCGGGGCGTTCCAGTTGATGGCCACCTCGTTAGTGGAATAGCTGCACTCCTGATCGGCATATGCCTTGGCCGGGAACGCGCTGCGCGTCTCCACGCCGCCGCAGTCGGTTGGCACGATGGTGTTAGGCCCGCCAGCAAGGAAGCCCGGGACAGGGTCGTCAACACCGTCGGCCGAAGAAGGACGGTGATGAATGTGCATAGGGGAACGGGAGCCAACGCCCGTGACGAACGAGTAGCCCGTGGCATTGCGGCCGAAGAGATAGTGAATATCATTGCGCAACGAAGCAAGATAGTCACTTACGCCTGACGCCTTGAAAGCCAGTGCCTTGACCATTGCGGAATTGGCCACTGTGGAATTGCTGCCCCAATCGTAACCCACCATGCCAACACGTGCGGGCGAAGCCACGTCGAGAGCCACGAGGGAGTCGGCGACAGACTTGAGGGCGGAAACGTAATCCACACCAGGAACGGCTCGACCGGCATCGGCCATTGAGAAGAAGGCAAGCGGAGCGACAGAACCCCACGAAGGGACGCCGCACGGATGAGCATGAGCGGCGGCATCGGCGGCATAGACTTGGGAACCCGTGAGGAGCCACATCTCGGTAGCAGCCCAGAACCACTCGTCGGAGACGTCGCCGTCGCCATACTCGCCCGTGGAGACATCGTCCGGATTCTTAAAAATGACATTGGGATTGGCCTTAGCCCACTCGTAGGCACGCGAAGCCACAGAGGCGCAAGAATCGGCCAAAGCTTTGAGAGACTCGGACCTCAGAGGAAGCACGCGAGCGGCATAGGCGGCCGTGGCGGCAAGGTCGAGCGCGGCGGCCGTGCTCTTGGCAACGACATAACGCTGCTTATGACAGTCGGCGGGCATGATGAAGCCCTCGAAACTGAGCGAGGTGAGCTTGGTGTAGACGCCGCCGTCGTTGGGATCCTGCATAGAGAGCATCCAGCGGAGATTGTAGAGAGTCTCGCTCGTAAGGTCGGGGACGGCGGAGCCGCTCTCGGGAATGCCAAGAGAGAGCGTGTCGGTCACGGAGGCGAAGAGATTGGAGGCGAGGAGGAGAGTGTAGGTCGAGATGGAGCTGTTGACAATGTACTTATTGTAGTCGCCGGCATCATACCACCCGCCTGGGAGAGAGAGACGATAGCCCTCGGGCCTCGGAGCCGAAGCCGCGGACTTATGGACGAGTACGAGAGTGTCGGGATGGCCAGCGGGACGAGCCCACCTTCCGCCACACTCGGAAGAGATGGGCATAGAGGCGCGGTTATAGTAGAATGCGCGGGCCGCCATACGGAGGGCGCAGGCGTGAGCCTTTGGGCTAATGACGAATGGGAACGAGAGGAGAGAATCGTCGACCAGGATGGTGTAGCGACCATCGGCATTGAGAGCCGAGAAGTCAATCAAGCGGACGGAGTCGCCCGCCTCGGGCCAATAGGCCGCGGCACCGACATTGCCAGAGAACGCTACATTCTGATTCTCGTCGAGCACCTTGAATTTGGATCCTTCGGCAAAAAGGAGAGCCACCTTATCCTCCGTCGGCAGATAGCCGCACTGGTCGACACGGATAGCGTCCGACTGGCAAGGCTGAGTGGGCGACGAGCATCCCGCCAAGGCAAGAGAGGCGAGGGCTAAGGCTGCGCACAGGGGGGTATCGTAAATCATATATCGGCATGTAATTTGGTTTCCGCGAGAATATAGGGTTCAGGCAACGCGGCTCTCGGGGGAGAGTTTGGCGAGCCGCGACTTCCAAACGAAGAAAAGCACTGCGGCTACGGACGCAGCGACGCAACCGACCGTGGGACCGAACCAGTCGGAGCCAGGCATCAGGGCGAGGCACTCGGGAGCGACAAAGACGTAGGTGGTGCAGACGGCAGTCATCCAAAGAGCGGGGATGAGCGTCATGATGAAGGGCTTGCGCGTCAGAGTGAAATAGACTGTTATGGACCAGAGGGTGAAGACCGAGAGGGCCTGATTGCACCACGCGAAGTAGCGCCAAATGATGTTGAAACCGTTCTTATCCTCGAGGCTGTAGAGCAGGACACCGAAGGTGAGTACGAAGAGGGGAATGGAGATGAGAAGACGCTTGGGGATGGACTTCTGCTCGACGTGGATGGAGTCGGCCACAATGAGCCTTGCGGAGCGGAGGGCTGTGTCGCCCGACGTGATAGGCGCAGCCACGATGCCAAGGATAGCAAGGATGCTGCCGAAGTAGCCGAGCCACTCGTGCGAGATGGTGGTGGCCACGCCGGCACCGGTATACGCGACGCCGGTAGCCTCATTGACAGCCCCGTGCTCGCCGAAGAAAGCCGTAGCCGCAGCCGCCCATATGAGGGCGACGACACCCTCCGTCACCATGGCACCGTAGAAGACCGGGCGGCCGTGGCGCGAATCCTTGATGCAGCGCGCCATAAGCGGCGACTGGGTGGCATGGAAGCCGGAGATAGCGCCGCAGGCGATGGAGACGAACATCATGGGGAAGATCGGGTTGGTCTCATACTTAGTGCCGAAGCCGTCCCACATCTCGGGCAGGTCGGGTCGGTAGAAGAAGATGCCAAAGAGTATGCCAACGGCCATGAATATGAGGGCGAAGGCGAAAATGGGGTAGAAGCGGCCAATGACCTTGTCGATGGGGAGCATGGTCGCGGCGATGTAATAGACGAAAATGACGATAATCCAGAAAGTTGGCGTAGCCCAATCGGGCGTCATGCCAGCCAGAAGCTCTGCCGGGCCAGAAATGAACACCGCGCCCACAAGGATCATGAGCACGACGGTGAAGACCCCGAACACGGCCTTAGTCCGCTTGCCAAGATAGCGGCCGATAATCTCCGGCAGGCTTTCGCCGCCGTGCGAAAGGCTCATCATTGCCGCAATGAAATCATGGACAGCACCAGCGAATATTGTGCCGAAGACAATCCACAAGTAGCTGGCTGTGCCGAACTTAGCACCCATAATGGCACCGAAGATGGGACCGAGGCCGGCAATGTTGAGGAACTGAATCATGTAGACCTTCCAGGTGGGGAGAGGGATATAGTCGACACCATCGGGGTGGGCGATGGCGGGCGTGGGCTTGCTGTAGTCGTAGCCAAGAACCCGCTCAACAAGGCGGCCGTAGAGAAAATAGCCCAGGACGAGAGCGACGAGGGCAATTATGAAAGTAATCATTTCGGAACGCAAAATTTTGTAAACGCGAATATATGGAAAAATATGCGCCTTGATAGTGGAATTAACCCGCCTTAAGAGTAGGATAATGACAGGAGAAGGGGCTTTCGACGGCGTGAAGGCGGATTTCTATGAATATTTATGCGTAAATTTGGACATAGCTACTGATAAATATTAGAACAATAAAACCGGCTCTGATAAATGTTTTTAACAAGAATAGCAGTCGCAGTTATTATAATTCTCACGACCACGCTCTTCAGCCAACATATAAACGGGCAAAAGAGGGAGAGCGCGGAAACGGCCTCCCTGACAGAGATTGGCAGCGGGATAGGGCGAAGCGAGGCGGACTTTGCAAAGAGGGCGAGGAGCGCGGGCTTTGGCAAGGTCGAGACAAAGGACGACGACGGTCTCACACTCATCAGAATGTCAGGTCGCCTCGGCTCGCAGCGCAAATGCATTTTGCTGACGGCCACGAACAAAGAGAACGGGCGGAAAATTCTCCACGCCTCCCTCTTTTTGCCAGAGCGAGGCAGCTGGGCAGACCTCAAAGCCGACTATGAAGGGCTTAAAGAGAGCCTCACTAAGGCATACGGTACGCCGAAAGACTGCTCAGAATCAGTACCCGCCTCCTTGGGCGAAGACAGCAAAGCCATAATGTCGGCAGTCAAAGCCGACAAGGTGGACTACACGACAAAATTTGAGAAAGGCGGACTCACTATCATGCTCAGCATAACATACACCGCCGAGCACGGAGCCCACGCGGGTATATTATTTATAGACAAAGCAGTGTCGGAAAACATCCTCAGCTCGATAGGCGGCGATATGAGATAAAGAAGGAGGGCGGACCTATCTACTGCGGGCGAGGGTAACATAGCGGAACCGGAGGCCCGACTTAGGGTCAGTGAACACCTCGGACGACGACACGGCCCGCCACCCGTCGAAAGATGGGAAGTAGGCGTCAGCCTCGGGAAAGCGGGCGTCGATAATGGTGAGGACAAGCTCGTCGGCAACGGGCATAAATGCCTTGTAAATCTGCTCCCCGCCGATGACGAATACATGGCTTTCGCCCTCGACCTTAGCAAGAGCCTCTTCGACGGAGCTGGCGACCTCAACCCCATCGACATCGGAGACTGAGGCGGCAAAATCGACAGAACGGGTCATGACAATATTGCGCCGCCCAGGAAGCCTGCGCTTGGGCAACGCCTTGTTGGTACGGCTGCCCATGATGACCGGGCAGCCCATCGTCGTCTCCTTAAAATGTTTGAGATCCTGACTTATGTATATGAGTTGGTCGCCGTGGAGACCTATGGCGTTGTTGAGGTCGACTGCCGCGATGAGCGAGATGCGCATAGAGACGGGAAAATGTGAACGAGGTTGAGAGAATATTATATTGCGATGTGCGGAGTCTGGCGTGAGCGTTAACGAGGAAGACGCTTTACTTGACGAAGACGCGCCATGAGCGTTTGCCGATGCGGACGGAGTAGGCACCCCGACGAGGGGCGGAAAGAGTGCTTCCGGTCGTCTCACAAATCTTGATACCCGTAATAGTATAGAGTTCCTTGAGCTGCTTACCCGCTCCGGCGACCGTGATGAGCGAGCCTTTGGCATTAACCTCGACACCTGGCTCGCGCACACGCTCGGCGGGCTTGAAGTCGGCGCGTGTCCACGAGATGGCCACAACATCGTCGGCCGAATAGGAGAATGTGGCGGACTGCTCACCCGGCTGTACGGAGCGACCGCCGACAGTCAGGGTGACAGGTTTACGTGAATAGGACACAGTGACGCGGTCGCCGCCATTAGCAAATACGGGAGCGGAGGTCATATACGACTCTCCATCAATCTGATAGTCAACTTTGTAGAGAGCCTTTGCGGGGTTGCTTTCAGCCTCGGGATGGCTAAGTCCTTGCCGCCAAAGAGGTTTGTAGTCGCCAGAGAAGCCCACCCCCCGAAAATTGAGCCAATAGGCCACGAGACCCGAGGCGAACTCCTGATCGGAAAAATAGCAGGATGTGAAGCGGAAACGCTGGTCATCGGGATTAAAGGGGGCTTCGGACTTCGCCGCCTGCTGCGAAGGGTTCTTACGCAGAGCGACTTTCGACGCGAGGCTCTCATCGATGCCGACGCCCTGGCAATCGGTCAGATAGGCGAGCTGGCGAGGTGGGGCGGACGGAGCCTCAAGAAAAAGGAAACCGTTGACAGAGCCTGTACGGCCTTGCCGTCCGACGAGCGACACAACATATTTTTCTACTCCATAGGCCTCAGCACCCTTAGGCATAACGACAGAGCCGGCAAAGCCTACCGCAGTAAGCCCACCATGGTTGCGACCGGCAATGGCATGGACATAAAGCGTCTTGCCATCTTCACTTCGCTCAAAAGTCTCATCCTCCGGGTCGACAACAAGAATGGCATCATCGAGGACCAGGTTGCTCACACTGGCTCCTGACTTGACTGAGCCAAACACGCCATTGACCTTTGCGGCCAGATTGGACACCGTGTTACCACGGAATGCGGCCGCGACAGACTCGACGGTAGGCCACGTCGGGAGCTTGGACATCAAGCCCTTAGCATCGGACGAAGAGACGGACAGGGCGGGAAAACTAATAGACTTTGTGACAGACACAGGGGTGCGAGGCGTGAGACCCGCCGCCCCGTCGGTATAAGCGAAGAAAAGGTCGGCAAAATTGGCAGGAGAGGAGGCGACGGCCGATACTACGCCGTCAGCACCGGAGCGATCAAAAGAAAAAGTGTAGAGTGGCGCTATAACGGTGAACGCCCTACCCCACTGCGATTCGGAATACGCCTCGACAGCCGAGGCAGGGACACGCAGAGTGTCAATAGCCTCCGACCGTCGTCCTTTAGAGAAAGCCCCACGACCAAGCACGGGAGGGACGGTGGACTCGATGACGACAGACGTCAGGTCGGGGCAAGAGCCGAAGGACGAGACCGAGGCCACAGACGACGGCAAAGAGACCCTCCACAGCCCCTCGACCCCTTGAAAAGGACCGACATCACCCACCCCAACCGACCTCACAGCGAGCCTACGCTGGCCAGACGTAACAAAAGCGGGGACTGCAACGGACAGCAGTCTTCCACCCGAACGGCTAAACGACGAAAGGCTGCACGACGCGCTGTCGGCCGACGGAGTGAAGAAAAGCGAGCAACCACTCAACTCCACCTTGAGCAACTGTGCAGACGCGTCAGGCACCGCGGCAAGAGCGGCGAGCGCAGCCAAAAGAACCGTTGAGCGGAACGCACACATTAGCCCCGCCAGGCGTGCCAAACGGAAGGAGAGGACAAAGGAGGAGAAGTTGCTATGGGATGAGAAGTGACGCAAAAGAGAATAACTTTTAGCTCAGGAAGGGGCCGCCCGAAAATGATGCGGGAGGCGAAACGCTGAAAGCAAAAAAAGGTAAAAAGGTCGAAAAATGCAAACATACAACACATTAGAAAAAAGTGAGCCGCACAGAGAATGACTCCGTGCGGCTCACCACCGTATGCGATTATGAGGCTAAAGACTACTTCTGTTTGCCACCGCGGTCGCGATGCCTGCGCTCGGCGCGGTTAGGACGCGCAGAGGGGACATAGTCGTCGCGGAAGTCACGTCCGTCGCGACGGTCCTCACGGCGACGACGTCCGCCGCCGAAGCCGAAACCGCCACGACCACCACGGCCGCCCTTATGTCCGTCGCGCCTTGGCGACTCATCGTCGTCAGAATCCTGGCGGGGCTCGGCCTTCTCGCAAATGAGACGGTAGCCGTCGACCACGCGGCCATTGATGGCGTTGACAATCTGCTCAGAGTACTGTCCGTCGACATCGACGAACGAGAAGTTGCGCATGATGTCGATGTGACCGATATTTATCTTGGGCAGCTCGCGTGTGAACTGGTTGATGAGGCCGATGATGTCCGACGGGCGTATGGCGTCAATCTTGCCCACGTTGATGAAGAGGCGATCCATGTTCTCATCGCCCATGCGCTCGCCCCTGTCAGGACGGTCGCCCTTCTCGCCTTTCTGGCGAGGCTCGTCGGAGATGTTGAGGTCGTTCGCAGCCTGATAGTACTTATTGACGCTCTCAAACTCGGCCGAGATGAACTTGGCGATGATGTCCTCCTTGGAGAACTCGGCAAGTTTTTCAATGGCCTCGGGGATGAACTTGGAGACGGCGGTATCCTCCTCAACCTGCTGAGCGGCGATGCCCTCGACGAAGTGCTGGAGCTTAATCTGGCAGATCTCGTCGGCGTTGGGGACCATCTTGCGCTCGAACTTCTTGCCCGATATCTTCTCGATCTGCTTAATCTTCGAAAGATCCTTCTTGCAGACAATGGCGACGGATATGCCAGCCTTACCCGCGCGGCCCGTACGGCCGGAACGGTGGATGTAGACCTCGATGTCGTCCGGGAGGTTATAGTTGATGACATGCGTGAGGTCATGGACATCGATGCCACGGGCGGCGACGTCGGTAGCCACGAGAATCTGGAGGTGCTTCATCTTGAAGCGCTGCATGACCATGTCGCGCTGCGCCTGTGAGAGATCGCCATGGAGAGCGTCGGCATTATAACCGTCGGCAATGAGCTTCTCGGCCACCTCCTTAGTCTCCTCGCGGGTGCGGCAGAAGACGATGGAGTAGATATCCGGCACCATGTCGACAATGCGCTTGAGGGCGAGGTAGCGGTCGGACGGGCGGACGAGGTAGTAATGATGCTCGACAGTGTCGGCGCCCTGGTTGGTGCGGCCGATCTTGATCTCGAGCGGGTCCTTCATATACTTGCTTGCGACCTTTGCGATGAAAGGAGGCATGGTGGCCGAGAAGAGGAGCGTCTGGCGGGTCTCGGGCGTCTCGTTGAGGATGGTCTCGAGGTCATCCTTGAAGCCCATGTCGAGCATCTCGTCGGCCTCGTCGAGTACGAGCCAGCGGATCTCGTCGATTTTGAGGACGCCGCGCTCGATGAGGTCAATGACGCGGCCCGGCGTACCGACGACGATCTGCGGGTTGGAGCGGAGCTGCTTGATCTGCTTGCGGATGTCGGAGCCGCCGTAGACGGGGCATACGTCGACCTGGGGCTTGAACTTCGAGAAGTTGGTAAGATCCTTGGCTATCTGGAGGCAGAGCTCGCGCGTAGGGCTGAGAATCATGGCCTGGACGTGCAAAATCTCGGGGTCGACCATCTGGACGATGGGGAGGCCGAATGCGCCGGTCTTGCCAGTGCCGGTCTGCGCGAGCGAGACGATATCGCGGCCGCAATTAAGGATTTCGGGGATGCTTTTCTCCTGGACGGGTGTCGGCTCGACGAAGCCGAGCTCGGAGATGGCCTGGAGCATCTGCTCATCGAGGCCAGTTTCTTGGAAAGTTGCCATTTTTTTAGAGGAAACCTGTAATGTGTGAAATAAAGGAGCTGGGGCATCAACGCGCCGCACGCCCATCTCGGGGTAGCGACACTTGAGAAAACGCATACAGACTTGCGCGCCCGCCGGTCAATTCTGAAGAACTGCCGACACAGCCCGTGTTCCCAAGCGCCTTCGCATCCTTAGAGAGGCGCGTCCGGTGGCCTCTACGACGAAAAACATAACAGGTGGCAACCCATCTGAGCCGGGGGGTGCGCACCCACCGCGGCCCCGCCAGCGACGGCGGTTTTAACTGAAGACGTGGAAATCTCGGCGATGCCGATGTTCTGAAAAGACGACGCGAAGTTAATCAAGCGGTTTTAAAACGCGCAGTCCGCGGCCGCACGTTGTGTTTATTTAACAACGAAGCATTATATTTGCCATTAAATAGAGTAGTTATGGAGTCTATCATTCTGGCGACAGGCTTGATATATTTCATCGGCCACCTCCTGACCCACTTTTTCGAGCGTTCGAAAGTGCCAGACGTGCTGATGCTCATACTCTTCGGCATAATAGTCGGGCCGGTGACGGGCATCATGACCGTTGAGCGCATCGGTGCGGCCGGCCATCTGTTCACGCAGTTCGCCCTGATCATAATTCTGTTCCAGGGGGGCCTGGACATAGAGCTTGGCAACCTGATGCGTTCGGCTCGCCAGAGCGTCATAATGTCGACGGCCTTCTTCGCGGTGTCGGCAGGCGCGATATGGGCGGTCATGCGCTTCGGGTTCGACTACTCGCCCATGGCGGCGGCCGTCACGGGCTTCATATGCGGCGGCACGTCGTCCGCCGTGGTGATACCGTTCCTCAGGATGATACGCGCGAGCAAGAAGGCGGGAGCTATGCTCGTGATAGAGTCGGCCCTGACCGACGTGCTGTGCATAGTCTTCACCATCGGCGTGCTGCAGAGCATAACGAGCGGCGAGTTCAAGATAGGGAGGATTGTCTACACACTCGTCACGTCGCTCGTGATAGCGGCGGCCATAGGCCTCCTGAGCGGAATCTTCTGGCTGAAGGTCATCAACTGGGTGCGCCGGTTTAAGAACACCCAGTTCGCCACGTGCTTCTTCATGTTCGGCATATACGGGCTGGCGGAGCTTGGCGGCTTCAGCGGGGCCATAGCGGCATTGGCCTTCGGCATCGTCATCGGCAACGCGCGGATAGTAAGCCACAGGCTCAGCCGCATATACAACGACAGCTACCCCGTGGGCGTCATATCCGACGCCGAGAAGAACCTCTACGAGGAGCTGGCCTTCCTCGTGAAGACGTTCTTCTTCATCTACCTCGGCCTGTCCATCCCGTTCGAGAGCTCGGGCATAGTCGCGGTCGCGCTCTCCATAGTCATAGCCCTCTTCGTGATGCGCCCGGCATGCGCTTTCTTCCTGACGGGCGACCAGATGACACCCCACGACAAGAGCCTTACGGCCGTGATGCTGCCCAAGGGACTCGCCGCAGCCGTGCTCGCAGGCCTGCCCGGCCAATATGGGATGGTTGAGGGTCCCGACATCCAGGCGATAACATACCACGTAGTCCTATACAGCATCCTGCTCACGTCCGTCCTCATACCATTGGTAGAGCGCACGGCATTGGGATCAAAACTCGACAACCTATTCTCACGGGCTAAGCACAGCGCGGAGCCCGACCAGGCAAAATGAGGATGAACAAAGAGAGACTCATTGTAATCGTAGGCCCCACCGCATGCGGCAAGACCGCCTTCGCGACAAGCCTCGCCCTGCAGACAGACGGAGAGATACTCAGCGGCGACTCCCGCCAAGTGTACCGGGGGATGGATATCGGGACGGGCAAAGACCTGTCGGACTACACCATCGACGGGCACAAAATCCCCTACCACCTTATAGACATCGCCGCCCCGGGCGAAAAATATAACGTGTACCGCTATCAGCAGGACTTCGCCGAGGCGTACGCCGACGTCACGGCCCGCGGCAAGCAGCCCATCCTCTGCGGAGGCTCCGGACTCTACATAGAGGCGGTGATAAAGAACTACAGCCTGCTCTCCGCCCCGCCCAACACCGCCCTCAGGGCAGAGCTTGAGGGCAAGACTATGGACGAGCTGGCCCAGATTCTCGCCTCGTACCAGCCCCTCCACAACACTACGGACCTCGACAACCGCCGCCGGACGACCCGCGCCATAGAGATTGCCGACTACCTCAAGAGCCACCCCGAGGGCTGCGGCCCGATGGCTGGGCTGCGATACGCCGTCATCGGCCTCGACATCCCGCGCGAGCTGCGCCGCGAGCGCATCACGAGGCGGCTAAGGGCAAGGCTGCGCGAAGGCATGGTCGACGAAATCCGCAAGCTCCTGGACTCGGGCGTAAGGCCCGAAGACCTGATATACTACGGACTGGAGTACAAATACGTCACCCTCTACTGCACAGGCCAGATCTCGATGGACGAGATGACGGAGCAGCTGGAGATAGCCATCCACCAGTTCGCCAAGCGGCAGATGACATGGTTCCGCGGGATGGAACGCCGCGGCGTAAAAATCAACTGGATAGACGCCAGCCAGCCGATCGACGCTATGACCGCCCAGGCCACGGCGATACTCTCAGACAATGAATAGCCAACAGAAAATAAGACAAATGAAAAAGACAGCCCTGCTCGCACTCGGCCTGCTCGCACTCGCAGCGGCCATCAACGGATGCAAGAGCGACGACGACGAGACACTGAGCAAAGGGCAGACAGACAAGGCCATGGCCACCCTGCAGGGCGACATGGTTGTCTCGGCCAAGGCCAGGGTGAGCGGCGTGGACAAGACGCTGCTCGATGGCGGGGCCCCTTGCAAATTCAGCTTCGCCAAATCGGGCGAGGGGACTATGATAGTGAGCCAGGAGGACTTCAAGGTGGGCAACATGCCGTTCAGCATATGCTTCAAGATAGAGGTGAGCCTCTCGCCCGTCCCAAGCCTTGAGAAGAGCGACTTCAGCGGCGACGGGTGGGTGCGCTTCAGCGGCAAGAGGGGCCGCATAGGCATGAACGGGCAGATGCCCGACACCGCCGTCGACACGACCATTGACAAGGGCGACGGCTCGACGCTGACGGGCTACGTGAACACCGAGACCCGCGAGATACAGATGCAAGTGTGGTATGCGATGTCCAACGTGTCGGTCGACGTCCCGCGGCAGACGATAGACCCCATGCGCGTCGACAACTACGAGGCCGAGAAGGAGAAGTACAACAGCGACCTCGACGAGTATAAGAAAAGCCACGGCCTGAAATAGGAGTCCAAGCGTGCGGACGCGCCAAAGCCATATAGCCCCTGTGCTAATTGGAATTAGTGATTTTTATTCTAATTTTGCGGGATTGAACGGCAGTCAATCAGCTAAGCCTACAAATGAGCAGTTTATTAAAGAATTTTGCGATGCGCGCCGTGACCGGCATACTTTTCGTGCTTGTCGTGGCGGGCATGTTCGTGTTGGGCGCAAGGACTAACGCGTTGACCTACGCAGCCATAATGGCTGCCGTCATCATCATCGCGACCCACGAGTACTGCCACTTGCTGAGCGCGGGCGGGATGACACCGCACAAGCTCATGGCGATGGCCACGAACCTTGCGGCTTTCGGGCTCGGCTTCATGATATGCAACTACGGATGGAGCCCGAAGTTCCTGCTCGTCATCGTCGCCCTCGTGTGGGTGATGTTCCTCGTCGAATTGTTCAGCTCCAACCGTAACCCGTTGACCAACATAGCACTCACCATCCTCGGATGCGTATATGTGGGGATGCCGTTCGCATTGTTCAACCTCCTGGCGTTCAAGAACGGGACGTACGACTATTGGCCGATAATCGGGATTTTCGCCCTCGTATGGGTCAATGACACGGGCGCCTACCTGTGCGGCGTGACAATGGGGAGGCATAAGCTCTACGAGCGCATATCGCCCAAGAAGACCGTGGAGGGCTTCATAGGCGGCGTGCTGCTCACGGTGGGCGTGGGCCTCGTGTCGTACCTCTGCCTCGGCGACTGCTTCTTCCACGCCGGCCTCGTCTTCACGGTCATCGCCACGGCCATCGTGGCCATAATCGGCACATGCGGCGACCTTGTGGAGTCGATGTTCAAAAGGTCGGTGAATGTCAAGGACTCGGGCCGTATCCTGCCGGGGCATGGAGGAATCCTCGACCGCTTCGACGCTGTGATGTTCGCCGCCCCGGTTATCAGCCTACTCTATTATTTCTTCATATAACAAGTTACTGCAAAAATGCTTTTACACAAGGAAGGCAAAAAGACCGTCATAGCGTCATTACTGCTGTTCTTCGTCGTCAACGGCCTGGCATGGAAGTTCCTGCCTCACGCCGCAGCGCAGATAGTCACGGTAATCACGCTCGTGCCTCTGTGCATGACAGTCAACTTCTACCGCCGGCCCGCCCGCAAGAAAGTAAAGATGGAGGGCGCGATAGTGGCCCCGTGCGACGGCAAGGTGGTCACCATAGAGGAGACCTACGAGCCTGAGATTCTGAAAAGCAACGCCCTCCAAGTGTCGATATTCATGTCGCCGTTCAACGTCCACGTCAACTGGTTCCCCGTGGGCGGCGAGGTGGAGTACTATCGTCACCACGACGGCAACAAGAGCCGCGCCTACCTGCCCAAGTCGTCGACGGAGAACGAGCGCTCAAGCGTCCTCATCCGCACCAACGGCGGCCAGAAAGTGCTCGTGCGCCAGGTGGCGGGCGCCATGGCGCGCCGCGTCGTGACGTACGCCAAGGAGGGCGAGGTCGTGACCCAGTCGGAGGAGATGGGCTTCATAAAGCTCGGCTCAAGGGTGGACCTCTACCTCCCGATAGGCACGGAGGTCGACGTGAAACTGAAAGACGAGACGACGGGCAGTCAGACCGTCCTGGGCTGGCTGAAATGACGGACTCGGCAAGACAACGATAGACAAACGAAAAGCCCGTCCTTTTGTAAAAGCAAAGGAGGGGCTTTTTCGGGTAGAAACAAACAATAAAACTGTGATTGCACGGTGAAAACGAGAGGTAGCTATTTCGAGCTGATAGACCAGACGTATTACTTCCCTCAGGAAGGATTCGACCTTGAGAACGGCAACCTGTTCTTTAACAACATATCGCTCAGATACATCATAAGTAAGTACGGCACGCCCGTCAAGATAACCTACCTTCCCAAGATAGGCGACCAGATAAAGCGCGCCCGCAACCTCTTCAGCAAGGCCATTCGCAGCAACGGATACAGGGGCGAGTACAAGTACTGCTACTGCACCAAGAGCTGCCACTTCAGCTTCGTGGTCAAGGAGTGCCTGCGCTACGGAGTCCAGCTCGAGACCTCATCGGCCTACGACATCGACATCGTCAAGGAGCTATACAAAGAGGGCTCGATAAAGAACGACATAATAATAATAAACAACGGCTACAAGAGCGACCTCTACCTCCAGAAGATAAAGGAGCTGGTGGACATGGGCTTCAACAACTGCATCACGGTCCTGGACAGCATGAACGAGCTGGACAGGCTGACGAAGGTCATGGACGGCAAGCACGTCAACATCGGCATCCGCATGGCCATCGACGAGGAGCCTCAGGCCGCCTACTACACCAGCCGCCTCGGCATAAGGCCGTCCGAGATCATCAACTTCTACAACGAGAAGATTAAGGACAACCCCGCCGTCAGCCTGACGCTCTTCCACTTCTTCGTCGACTCCGGCATCAAGGACAACCTCTACTTCTGGGGCGTCTACCAAAAGGCCATAAGCCTCTACGCCGAGCTGAAAAAGCAATGCGACAGCCTCCACATAATCGACCTCGGCGGCGGAATGCCCATCAGGAGCAACCTCGCCTTCGAGTACGACTATAAGTACATGGTCAACGAGCTCGTCCGCTCGCTCAAGGAGGTTTGCCAGAACGAGGATATTGACGACCCCGACATCGTGACGGAGTTCGGCAAATACACCGTGGGCGAGACCGGCGCCGTCATCTTCAAGGTTGTGGAGGCCAAGAGGCAGAACGACACCGAGCTCTGGTATCTCATCGACAACAGCCTGATGACGACCATCCCCGACAGCTGGGGAATAGCGGAGAAGTTCATCCTGCTGCCCATCAACAAGTGGGACAAGCCCTACCAGCGGATCAACATAGGCGGCATCACGTGCGACCATGCCGACTACTATAACACCGAGGATCTCAACCAGCAGGTCTTCATGCCCATCGTCGAGCCAGACGACCCCGAGCCTCTCTACATCGGCTTCTTCCATACTGGCGCCTATCAGGACTCCATCAGCGGATATGGCGGCATCAAGCACTGCCTAATCCCGAGCCCTAAGCACGTGGTGATAGACCGCGACGAGAACGGGCAGATTGTCGACTACCTGTTCAACGACGAGCAGAGGCCAGAGGACATGCTCCGCATCCTGGGCTACGACAAGTAACAAGGCAAGGGGGACGCAAAATGGCCGAGGAGAGGGTTCTGCACGGCAACGCCGGGGACTACGCCGTCGACGGCAGCATGGGCCGGGCATCGAAGTTCGGCGGCGTTATGACCGGGCACGACGGCGAAGGGCGCAGAGTCACCATAAAAGCTCTCGACAGGCGGCGCGAAGGCATTGCCGAGGTCACGGAGCGTCTGCGCGGAATAGAGCGGCGCGACGTGGCACGGGTCATCGACCACTTCGCTGGCGACGACGGCAAGGACTACATTGTCCGTGAGATGATTGAGGGGACAGACCTGAAGAGCATCTTCGCGGACAAGAAGACCTATGGCAAGATAGACGAGGACAACTTCCTGCTGATGGGCAGAGCCGTGCTCAGGGCCCTGGAGGCCGTCCACAAGGCGGGAGTGATACACCGCGACATCAAGCCATCGAACATTGTGCTGCGCCATAGACCCGGAGCCGACATAACAAAATGCGACTTCGGCGACATCGCCCTCATCGACTTCGAGCAGGGGATGCCCTACCCCGCAGCGCCATCGCAGCGCACGCAGTTCGCCCTCATATACTCGCCCCCGGAGATGCTGCTCAAGCACAACGAGCTTGTCGGTCCCCAGGCCGACATATTCGCCCTGGGCGTGACGATATACCACCTCGTGATGGGCAAGACGCCCTACACCGACTGCAACCCCGAAGTGCTAATCAACCTCCAGCTCACCTACCCGATGAAGAAGCCGGCACGGATGACCGACGAACTTTTCGCCGTCCTCAGCCGCGCATCATACAAACAGCCGTTCCGCCTCCCCCCCCGCCGGCTAAGCCCCGAAGAGGTGAGCGAGACACTCCGGAAAGGCGTAGAGGGACGTTACGCCACAGCCGCCGACATGCTTGCCGACCTGAGCAAGGTGGGCAAAGCCTTGAAGCCCGCCAACTGGTGGCAGCGCACTTTCGGCGACTGAAAGACGGCCGCCGACTCAAAAACAAGACGATGAGACAATACTTAGACCTGGCGCGACGTATCCTGGCCGAAGGCAACAAGCGCGGAGACAGGACCGGAACCGGGACCATAAGCGTATTCGGACACCAGATGTCGTTCGACCTCGCTGACGGATTCCCTCTTCTGACGACCAAGAAACTGCACACGAAATCGATAATATACGAGCTGCTCTGGTTCCTCCGAGGCGACACCAACGTCCACTACCTGCAAGAGCATGGGGTGAGGATTTGGAACGAGTGGGCCGATGAGAATGGCGACCTTGGGCCCGTATATGGCCACCAGTGGCGTTCGTGGCCAGCTCACGACGGAGGGACGATTGACCAGATAAAGAATGTCGTGGAGATGATAAAGCGCACTCCCGAGAGCCGCCGGCTCATCGTCTCGGCGTGGAACGTGGCCGACATCGACCAGATGAAGCTCCCGCCTTGCCACACGATGTTCCAGTTCTACGTGGCCGACGGCCGCCTGAGCTGCCAGCTCTACCAGCGGTCGGGCGACGTGTTCCTTGGCGTGCCGTTCAACATCGCGTCATACGCTTTGCTGACAATGATGATGGCCCAGGTATGCGGCCTCAAGCCAGGCAAGTTCATCCACACCCTTGGCGACGCGCACATCTACCTCAACCACATTGAGCAGATAAGGCTGCAACTGACCCGCGAGCCTTATCCGCTGCCGACAATGAGGATAAACCCCGACGTGAAAGACATCTTCGGCTTCCAATACGAGGACTTCGAGCTGGAAAACTACCAGTGCTGGCCACACATAAAAGGCGAAGTGGCTGTTTAACAAGAAATAGACGACAAAACTACAAAGGATGAAAACCAAGATAGGAGACACCGTGCGCTTCCTCAACCAGGAAGGCGGCGGCAAAGTGGCCCGGGTGGAGGGCCGCACGGTTTACGTCGAGGACGAGGACGGATTCGAGATCCCCGTTCTCGACAACGCCATAGTGGTTATTGACGACGCCGACGTCAAGATGCAGGGCGACGCATACAGCCGCTCAGCGCGCAACGCCCAGAAGGCTGCGCAACAGGGCAGCAAAGCCGCCAAGGCGAGCCTGCCCGAAGGCAGCAGCTGGCGCGAAAGGATAAAAGCCGACGAGGAGGAGGAAGATGACGAGGAGGAGACGGAGATAGTCCTGCGCCCCGCCTCCCCGCACAAAGAGCAGCCCAAGGCCGCCGAAGAGGCAAAGACGCCCCGATACACGTATGACGCCGACGCGACCGACGACGCAGAGCCCCACTTCTATGTGGCTCTCACCCGCACCGACGGAGGCAACACAGGCTCCCTTGACTTGCACGTGGTGAACGATTCCAACTACTTCGCCAGCTACGCCATAATGCGCACCGACGGCAAAGGCCAGTCGACCCTCATAGCAGCCTCAACCATCGAGCCGAACACGAAGGAGAAGATCGACACCCTGAACCCCATGCAGGTGGACGGTCAGACATGGAACGTGCAGCTGCTCATGTTCAAGAAGATACGCAGCTTCACGCCACAGCCCGTCTACAACACCGAAATCAAGCCCAAGGGCGTCAAGATGCTCCGCGACGGCAGCTTCACGGCCAACGACTTCTTCGACAGCAAGGCCATCCTGATGCCAGTGATAAAAGACGAGTTCGCAGAGAAGGTGGAGAAGCTCACGGAGAAAGAGACGGCCAAAGGGGCGGGCGAAGGAAGGCACGCCGAACCCGCAAAAGCCTCTAAGCCAAGCCGCTCGACAGACCTTATCGAGGTCGACCTCCACATCGACAGCCTGCTACCGGACACGAGCGGGCTCGACAACAAGGACATGCTCGACGTCCAGATGAAGCACGTCCGCACGACGATGGAGCGGAACTGCCATACGCAGGGGCTGCGGATCGTCTTCATCCACGGCGTGGGCGCAGGAGTGTTGAAAGGCGAGCTGCGCCGGTTCCTGGACAGGCAATACCCCAAGTGCCACTATCAGGACGCCTCATTCCGCGAATACGGGTTCGGCGCGACAATGGTGACGATAGGGTAGAAAACGGAAAGTTATAATAGCATTGTCCCAGACAGGGAAACCGGTCTCCTGTCTGGGCTTATATTTTACCCCTTTTCCCCGCAAAAAAAAAGACAAGCCGCCCGCATGGCTCAACACCATGCGGGCGGCTCTTTATGTGACAAGCTCGCCGAAGACGAACTACCTCATGTCGACGTACTTAATCTCGTCCTTATCGGAGTACATGAGGTTCTCGCCGCCCATGCCCCAGATGAAGGTATAGTTCTTTGTGCCGGCCGCGGCGTGGATGCTCCACTCGGGCGACGTGATGGCCTGCTCATTGTGAAGCCAGACGAGCCTCTCCTGCTGAGGCTGCCCCATAAGGTGGCAGATGGCATGACCCTCGGGGACGTCGAAGTAGAAGTAGGCCTCCATTCGGCGGGTGTGGGTGTGGGCGGGCATGGTGTTCCATACGCTGCCTGGCATGAGCTCCGTCATGCCCATCTGAAGCTGGTTAGTGCCGCCGTCCTTCTCCTGCTCAAGCACTTTCTTGGTTATCATGTGGTTGCAGTAACGGTCATTACTGTCCTCAGGCTTGCCGTAGTGCTCGGTGATGCCAAGTGTGTACTTCTTCTTGTTCTTCTCGTACTTCTTCTTGTCGACGGTCACGACCTGGGTTGCGAACTGCTTGTAGGCGGGAGCCGAGTTTATGTAGAACTTGGCGGGGTTCGACGCATCCTTGCTCTTGAAAACGATGTCCTTATGGCCGCAACCGACATAGATGGCATCCTTGCGGTCGAGCTCGTAGTCGACGCCATCGACGGAGATGACGCCATCGCCGCCGACATTGATGACTCCGAGCTCGCGACGCTCAAGGAAGTAGGTTATCTCGGGGCCGAGGTCGCGGAAAGTCTCAAGCTTGAGAGCCTTGGTCACTGGCATTGCGCCGCCGTAGATGAGACGGTCGTATAGAGTGTAGGTGAGGTTGATGGAGTCGGGCGACATGACCTTCTCCATTATGAAACGCTCGCGGAGCTTCTCCGTGTCGTAGTGCTTCACGTCGTCGGGATGGCAAGCCGTCTGAACCTTGTAGTTCTGCTGCGCTCCCGCGGTCAATGCCACGAAAGCGAATGCGGCAAAGGCAATAGTCTTTTTCATTGCGCGAATGGTATTTAAAGAGTCATTAAAACCTATTTGAGAGAGGAGGACTCGTCGGCCTTTATGCGCCTCCTGTTCCAGAAGAGCATGACGAGCGAGACGGCTGAGAGCGCGGCGACAGCCACCCACGAGCTGAAGAAGCGAGCCGCGCCGTAGATGACCATAGCGAGAGGCGACGAGCAGAAGTCGAGCGAGCCGGCCATGAAGCCCTCGGGCACCTCGACTGTCTTGTCGTGCGTCTGGGCGTAGACGTCGGCGGCGGCCTTCGAGAAGTCTGGCGCCATGAGCGAGACGAAATAAAGGCCGAGAATCATCACCACGAGGCCGACAATGAAGCTGCGCAGGACGTTGCCACGGGTGTAGGGGAGAACCATGACGAAGACGTAGAACATCCCGGCAAGGCTTGCGAGGGGGAGGAAGGTGTTGCCCGGCAGTGCGACGGCGAGGATGAGAGTGACGGGGATGAGCAAGAGGCTGACGACGAGCGTGGTAGGATGGCCAATGACGAGAGCCGGGCTCATGCCGATGTAAATCTCCTTCTTATCGCCGAACTTGCGGGCTACGAGGGCGCGCGTGGCCTCGGAGATGGGCTTGAGCCCCTCGATGAAGAGGCTGGTGATGCGGGGGATGAGCTCCATGACGGCTCCCATCTTGATGCCAAGGCCCAGGATGCCAGGCACCTTGTCCGCCATCTCGCCCATATTCTCGCAAGCGAGGCAGCCGATGAGGATTCCGATAATCACGCCGAGGAAGAGAGGCTCGCCGAAGAGGCCGAACTTCCTCTTCATGCCCTCGGAGTCAATCTCGACCTTGTTGATGCCCGGCACATGGTCCAACACCTTGTTGATGCCCGCGGCGAAAGGCATGAAGCCTTGGCAGAAAGGCTGCGGGATGCTTATGCCCTCCATGCCCGGATAGAAGCCCTGAAACTTCTTGGCCGTGACATCGGCAAGCACGAGCGTTATGATGTAGCAAACGATTGCCGCAAAGAAGCCGTAGGCGACGGAGTCCGTCATAAAATAGACCACCGCGCCGATGAAGGCGAAATGCCAATAGTTCCAAAGGTCGATGTTCACAGTGCGGGTGAAGCCAAGGAGCAGCAGGACGAGGTTGACGCCAAGGCACACGGGGATGATGAACGAGCCGACGAGGGTGTTGTAGGCGACGGACGCAGCGGCAGGCCACCCCATGTCAAAGACGCTCAGCTCAAGCCCGTAGATCTCCGTGACCCTTGAGAGGGCGGGGCCGAGGCTGCTGGTGAGCAGGGCCGTGACGATGCCGAGACCGACGAAGCCTACGCCCACATAGAGGCCGCTCTTGAGAGCCTTTGAGAAATTGATGCCTATGCAGACACCGAGGATTGTGAAGATAATGGGCATCATCACCGCCGCGCCGAGGCCGATGATGTAGGAGAAAAAGGCTTCCATTGGCAAAGGAGATCTTGTGGTATAATGTTGGCTGAAATGACTTACGGCAAAATTAACAAAGTTTTGATACAAACGTGTGCACAACATCACAATTTAAGGAAAGGCGGGGCCGTCATGAGTCCTTCACGAAGTGAGAATGCGGAGTGGCGAGACTTATCCGACTGCCTAAGAGTAAGAAATGGGCGGGTCTTGTGCATATTTCTCGTTTTGATTTTATAGTTTTGCAAGTGAATTTGTAAAATAATACTCAGAGCAAACATCCAATATGGCAACTACTGCAGATTTCCGCAATGGCATGTGCATCGAGTACAACAACCAGCTGTACTTCATCGTCGAGTTCCTCCATGTCAAGCCAGGCAAAGGCCCGGCCTTCGTGCGCACTAAGCTCAAGAACGTCAAGACCGGCAAGGTCATCGACAACACCTTCAACTCGGGCGTCAAGGTCAACGAGGCCCGAGTGGAGCACCGCCAGTACCAGTACACCTATAAGGACACCACTGGCTACCACCTCATGAACACTGAGACCTACGAGGAGATTGTCCTCGACGAGAACCAGATCCCCAACGCCGACCTCATGAAGGAGGGCGAGAACATCCAGGTCCTCGTCCACGCCGAGACCGAGACCGTCCTCACGGCCGAGCTCCCCGTCAACATGGTCTTCGAGATCACATACACCGAGCCGGGCGTACGCGGCGACACGTCGTCGACCACCTCTCTCAAGCCCGCGACCATCGAGACCGGCGCAACCATCATGGTCCCCCTCTTCGTCAACACGGGCGACAAGATCAAGGTCGACACCCGCGACCGCTCATACGTCGAGCGCGTCAAGTAAAAATCAGGGCAGACACGGCAGGAGGCTCCCGCCTCGTGACTTGAAAAAGAACCCAAGTGGCCGCGGGGCGCGCATTATGGCGCATCCCGCGGCCTTTCATTTTTAGGCAGGCGTTTTCGAACCCAACCCTTAGCACACCCCCAGCAAAAATGGCAAACGAGAGGAACGTGGTCCGCCTCTACAAGGAGAAAATAAACCTCCTTCTCGACGTCACCCAGACAATAAACGAGGACAGCACTGTCGAAGAGCTGATGCAGGAGTTCGAAATCCTGCTCAAAGAGGACTTGCAAGTGGGCAAGATTCTCGTCTACACACTTGCCGACGACACGTGGAAGTGCATCTTGCAGAGCAACGTGACCGAGGCACAGAAGGAGGCCATCGACATCGAGCGCGACCTGAAGAAGATAACCGCCATCCAGAGCCTCGGGATGGACGAGACGAGCTCCATAAGGGGGTTCGACGCCGTCATCCCGCTGCGCCACAAGTACCACATCATGGGCTACGTCCTGGTGGGCGACAGCATCCTGGGCGACGGCATCAGCCCCACCCTGCGCAACCTGAAGTTCATCCAGGTGCTCTCGAACCTCATAATCGTCGCCATCGAGAACAAGAAGATGCAGGCCAAGCTGATCAAGCAGGAGTCGCTCAAGCAGGAGCTCGCCTTGGCGTCACGCATCCAGTCGGGACTCATCCCGCCCGACGGGATGCTCCTCCAGACTGGCCACACGCGCGCCCGCTCATACTACCACCCCCACTTCCAGGTGGGCGGCGACTATTTCGACATAATGCAGCTCTCGCCGCGCACGGTGGGGTTCTGCATGGCCGACGTGAGTGGCAAGGGAGTGGCCGCCGCACTGCTCATGAGCAACTTCCAAGCCATGGTAAGGGCGCTCTTCACCGCCACCAAGAGCCTCAAGGAGCTCGTACTCGAACTAAACAGGCGCGTCTGCCAAAACACAAAAGGCGAAAAATTCATCACTCTCTTCATTGGCCGATACAACAGCCTCACGGGCCACCTGGCATACGTCAACGCAGGCCACCTACCCCCTCTTCTCAACCGCCGCGGCCACGTGACGGAACTGCAGAGCGGATCCATAGGGCTGGGGATGCTCGACGAGCTGCCCGGCATAGACTGCGGCGAGGTGAGAATCCACAAGGGCGACCTGCTCGTGACCTACACCGACGGCCTTGTGGAGATTGAGGAGGCCGACGGCATAGGCAGCAACGCCGAGAAGCTGATGGCAATAATGAAAAAGAATATGGGCATAGACCAGACGATGGACGAGATTTGCGAGCTTGCAGAGGACACGATAAGCAAGGGCAAGTCATTCGACGACACGTCGGTCATGGCCATAGAGTTCACTAAGGACAGGTCCCTGCCTTTCTAAAAACAAAAAGGCCGGGCCCAGCACCCGACCCAAAAACAAGAATGATGTCTATCAGAAAATACATCCCGAACACCATCACGTCCCTCAACCTGCTGTGCGGTATCCTCGCCACGGCGAGTGCCTTCGGCGGACAGCTCAGCGCAGCCGCGCTCTTCATTATCGCCGGCGCCGTATTCGACTTTTTCGACGGCTTCGCCGCACGCGCGCTGGGCGTGAGCGGGCCTATGGGCAAGGAACTCGACTCTCTGGCCGACAACATATCGTTCGGCCTCGCCCCGGCGGCCATATGGTCCACATATATCCGCTGGCATGTCACGGGCAGCCTTGAGACCGCCATAGAGGACATGACGTCAGCGCAAATAGCGCTGACAGCCGCCCCCCTCATCCTGGGCGTATTCGCCGGGCTGAGGCTCGCCAAGTTCAACATCGACACCCGCCAGACCGAGAGTTTCCTCGGACTCACGACCACCGCCACCGGCCTCTTCACGGCCTCCCTCATCTGGATGCTGCCCGGCAACGAGGAGACGTTCCGCGCATTCCTCACGCCGGCAGTCACCATCATCATGGTGGTCGTGTTCTGCGCGCTGCTCGTGAGCGAGATCCCGATGTTCTCACTGAAGGTAAAGCATTGGACGTGGGCTGGCAACGAGCTGAAAGTCATCCTCCTGGTGGTCGGCCTCGTGTCAATAATCATAATGGGGCTTGGCGGCATAGCCGTCACCATAGCACTCTACACCATCTTCTCAATCATCAAGGCCCTCATCCCCTCTAAAAAGGGTGGCGAGGCTTAGAAACAAGGAATCGACATGTCGTTAGCGTCTGTAAAAAGGATTATCGTGACGGGCGTGGCCATGGCCGTCATCATGGCCGCCGCGGCCGCCACGGTGTGGATTGGCCTCAACAGGCGCTACAAAGCCCCGTCGCCCATGCGCTGCCTGCCCGAGCAGACGGCTTTCGTGGCCCGTCTGGGCGACAGGCATGCCATAGGCGAGGCGTCGGAGGGGCCTGCGGGGGGCGAGCTTACCGACTTGCTCGGCGGCACGGAGGCGAGGCGCATAGCCTTGCGCGTCGACACCCTCTTTGGCGAGAACGTCATAAGCGAGCCGGCATTGAGCAAGCGCGACCTTTACATCTCCTTCGCTCTCACGCCCAACGGCGAAGTGGCGCAGCTGGCGGCCTCGTTCAAGCTCAACAACCGAATGGAGTGGCACAAGGCCATGAGCGCGCTGCGCGAGCGCGAGGGGGTCGAGGTGTCGGACACGGCCATTGCCGGCCACGGCCTCTTCGTCCTCCGCCAGGCGGACAACGACACGCCTCTCTTCATGGCGGCCGGCGGCGGATGCCTTTTCGCCTCCACCACTCCCGACCTCCTCATGTCGTTCGGCAAAGACAGCGTGACGCCCTTGTGCGAAAACGCCTACTTCGCGCAAATAGAGCGCACGGTGTCCGCCACGGCCGAGGCCTCCATCTTCGTCAACGGCAAGGAGATAGGCAAGGCCGCCACGGGGCGTGGCATAGTAGGCGGGCTGATGGGCGACGTGGTCAGGAGCGAAGGCGCAGGCAGCGACTGGATGGCCTTCGACATAGGCGTGGCGGCCGACGGCATATCGGCCGACGGTTTCGCCGTGGCGCAGAGGCAGACGCTGGCCATGCTGACCTCGAAAGAGAACTCGTCGAGCCTCGGGCTGGCGAGGCGCGTGCCGAAGAGCGTCGGACGCTTCTTCCGCATAGGCGCGGGGCGTAGGGGCATATCGTCGCCCTCATTCTCCGACTTCCTTAGCCAGGACACTCTTGGCACGCGCTACCGTGCCGCTCAGAGCGACATCTACGCCCAGACGGGCGTGGACATTGAAGCTCTTCTCTCGCAAGTGTTCGACTCGGAGCTCGCCCTTTGCTCCTACGGAGAGACGGGCACGGGCAAAGGGGCGTTCCTTGTTGTCGACACACATGGCGGGACCAAGGTCCACGCGCTCATAACACAGGCTCTCACCGCCATGCACGGCGGCGCTCAGCCTATGGTCATTGGCGAGATCCAGCCCGGCTCGGGCGCAGTGCCGGCGGGAGTCGTGTCGCGACGGGCTGACGCGGAACAGATTTCTGCCATCTCGATACCCGTGTACGGAGGATTCGAGAATGGCGACAACACATTCTTCCTCAACTTCCTGCTCGGGCAGAGGGCGCCGGGCCGCCTATTCTTCCGATATGAGGACGCCCTCGTCTTCGCCGACGACATGCCCACCCTCCGCCGCGTGCTGGTAGACTACGTGACGGGCAACACGATGGAGGGGGAGCGAGACTTCGACAACCTGATGAGCCACTTCGGCAACGACTGCTCCACCCTCACCTACGAGACCATAAGCGGCAAGCGCAAAGCCCCGTTCGACATCGTCTGCCACCAGATGACCCGCGCAGGCAACCTGCCATACATCAGCATTTTCGCCCACCTGCGACCCGCCGACACCGAGCGCAGCGTGGACGTGATAGAGACCTCGTGGCACACGCGGCTCGACTCCATAATAGGCGGCAAGCTGTGGGGCGTGACGAACCACTACACAAAGTTGACCGAGTGCCTCGCACAGGATGCGGACAACAAGCTCTGCCTCTTGGGAGCCGACGGCATGCTCCTGTGGCGCAGGCCGATAGACGGCAAAATAGTCGGCGACGTGAGCCAAGTGGACTACTACGCCAACGGCAAGCTACAGTACCTCCTCACGACCGAGAGGTCGCTCTACGTAATAGACAGGCTGGGCAATGACGTGGGCCCGTTCCCCGTGCGCCTGCCCTCAACCTCCGTAACGGGAGCCTCGCACGCCCAGTACTCCGATGGCAGCCCTATGCGAATATTCGTTGGCTGCGAGAGCGGGCCCGCCCTCTTCGGCCCCGACGGCCAGAGCGTAGAGGGCTGGAAGGCCGGCAAGCCCGAAGGCGCCATGCTCAGCACGCCGCGCCACATCCTATGCGCCAACAAGGACTACATCGTCTACAACGACAAATACTCATACTACTTCGCCGACCGGCGCGGTAACAAGCGTCTCGCCACACTGCCGCTCGAGCCGAGCCTACGCGGCGAGATGACCGTCAGCGGCGACGGCAAATGCTTCGTGACGACCTCCTCGGACGGCAACGTGGTGGCCATCGATGGCAACAGCGGGAATATCAACACATTGCAGCTTGACAGCGTCGGGACGGACTTCATATCGCAACCACTGTCGCCCAACTCGTACATTGTGGCCGGCACAACCTACGCCTACATTGCCGACACGGGCAGCGGGAACATGAAGCTACGCACGAGCTGGCGCACTGGGCTAAAGAGCATCAGCCAGGTAGAGAACCTCGACGGGCTTATCATAATGTTCGACGGCAAGAGCGGCGAGGCTCACGTCTACTCCGCCGTGGACGGGGGCGAGATCTCAGCGTCGCCCTTCAGGGCCCGCGGCAGCGTAGCCCTCGGCAATGGGGTGGACGGCATTGTGGCCTTCACTCTCGACGAGACGGGCGACGTGATACAAGTCAACCTTACCAAGGGACGTACGGAATAGAGTTTCAGAAAAAAACAGAGAACAGTTAACAGAACAATGGCAGAGGAGACCAACGAGCTCATTCTCATCAACCTGCAAGGGCCTGACAAACCAGGCCAGACAGCCAAAATAACCAGCGTACTGGAGAACCACAAAGTGGACATCCTCGACATCGGACAGGCCGTCATCCACAACGACCTCAGCCTCGGGATGCTCATCAGCATATCGGACAAGACGGAGGACTCGTCGTCCCTCCTCAAGGACCTCCTCTTCACCGCCTACGAGGTAGGGCTGCAAATCAAGTTCAGCCCCATCAGCCATGAGGACTACGAAGAGTGGGTGTCGCAGCAAGGCAAAAGCCGCAACATAATAACCCTCATGGCTCGCAAGCTTGAGGGACGGCACGTGGCGGAGGTAACGCGCCTGATAAAGGAGCAGGGACTGAACATAGACAAAATCTCGCGCCTCACAGGCCGTCGCTCGCTCAAAGACACGGACGGGGAGCACGTCATGAGCGTCGTAGAGTTCTCAGTGCGCGGCGTGCCGGCCGACGAGGAGAAACTGAAACTCGACTTCATAGAGGTCTCGAAAAAGTGCGATGTCGACATAGCATTCCAAGCCGACAACATCTTCAGGCGCAACAGACGCCTCGTATGCTTCGATATGGACTCCACACTAATCCAGACCGAGGTCATTGACGAGCTCGCAAGACGCGCCGGGGTATATGACCAGGTGGCGGCCATAACGGCAGCGGCCATGAGGGGCGAGATAGACTTCAAGCAGAGCTTTATGCGTAGGATAGGACTCCTTAAGGGGCTTGACGTCGCGGTGATGAAAGACATTGCGGAGAACCTGCCTCTGACCGACGGTGCCGAGCGTCTGTTCAAGACCTTGAAAAAGAGCGGCTACAAGACCGCCATACTGTCGGGCGGGTTCACATATTACGGCAACTACCTGAAGCAAAAGCTTGGCATCGACTACGTGTTCGCCAACGAGCTTGAGGTCATGGATGGCAAGCTCACCGGCCGCCACGTGGGCGACATTGTCGACGGGGCGAAGAAAGCCGAGCTGCTCAAGCTGCTCGCCTTCAAGGAGGACATACACCTTGAGCAGTGCATAGCGGTGGGCGACGGGGCTAACGACCTGCCCATGATTCAAGAGGCGGGGCTGGGCATAGCCTTCCACGCAAAGCCGAAGGTGAAGGCCACGGCCCAGCACTCAATATCGCAGAACGGGTTGGACACCATCCTCTACCTCATCGGGTTCAGAGACAGGGAGATAAACGCATAGGAAGTCCGCATCCGCCCTCATCTCCATAGGCGACAGCCGGCGGGAGAGGGAAAAGCACATTTTGATTGGGCGAGAACAGTGCCAATGGGGTTTGCTCCGCCAGAGTAAGGAATCGAAGGGTAAAATTGAAGAGGCTCTTCCGGCTTTGAAATAAAGCGCGGGCGAGCCTCTTCATTATAGACTGCCAGACTTCCCCAGTCCTCACTATGAGAGTTCAATATGCTCAACGGCCAAGTCGCCGCTAAAGAACAGGCCGGCAGTACCCGCAAACTTCTCAGGGCTTTCCGTTGTAAAGAAACGGGCAGTCCCACCCTTTGACAAGTTCGCCTCAAGATCCTGATGCCGGGCCAGGTAGTCCGTAAGGCTGTCTGCCACAATGCCACCTTGCGTGAGCAGTCGCACGCCCTCTGGCAGAGCCTTCTCAATCTTCGGGGACAAGAGCGGGTAATGCGTGCATGCCAACATCACGGTGTCAATCTGGCCGTCCTGCGCAAGGAGCTGCCCCGTATACTTATCGACAAAATAGTCAGCCCCCGGCTTATCGAACTCTCCGTTCTCAACGAGCGGGACCCACAGGGGGCAAGCCTGTTGGCTCACAACGACGTCGGGCCAAAGCTTACGCATCTCGAGGATGTACGATTCGGACGTCACAGTGCCCGAGGTGGCCATTATGCCGACGTGCCCCGTGCGGGTATATTGCCCAAGGCGCTCGGCCGAAGGCCTGATTATCCCGAGCACCCTCTTGCTGCCCGTCGGGTCGAGAATGGGCAGATCTTTCTGCTGGATGGTTCGCAAGGCCTTGGCCGACGCCGTGTTGCAGGCCAGGATGACAAGATCAGCCCCGAGGCCGAAGAGCGTCTTGACCGCCTCAAGAGTGAAACGGTAGACGACGTCGAAGGAGCGGGTGCCATAGGGCGTACGGGCGTTGTCGCCAAGGTAGACGTAATCGTACTGTGGCAGACGGTCGCGGACGGCACTGAAGATTGTCAGCCCGCCATAGCCCGAGTCGAAGAGGGCAATCATATTTCAGGAACCTGGGGCGGAAAGAGCGCGTTGGGCTTGGCCTTGCAGACGAAGATATGCGTATTCTGCATAGTGCCGTCGGGGTCGCGCATCGCAATCATGACTTTGTATGAGCCTCTGCCGCCTTGCCGGTTCGGCGTCACCTCCACATAGTCGAAATAGTCGTCCTCACCATTGCGTTCGGCAGAGAATGAGGTGGGAGTCAGCCTGTTATACTTCTTCACAGGGAAGTGCATCTGGACGTTCTCGCAGTTTATCTCAATGCAATCGTCGGAAAAGGTGAGAGTGCCGTGGTCCTCAAGAAGAGGGAATACGTTCGACACGTTGACCTTGTACTTCGTAATCTGCCAAGCGGTCTGGCGGCCCGACAGTTCGCAGCTGTACCAGGCGTTGTTGAAGTACTCATCGTCCTGCGCCAAGGCGTGAACCGACGACGCCGCGAAGAGGATGAGAATGACGCTTGAAAGTATTGAATGGCGCATAGTGTTCAGAAAATCAGTTAGGAGCGGGAGCGCAAAAAACGTGCCGCGTTAGTCACCAGAAGGGACGTGGCCGTCGGGGTACCACGACGCGTACTCCGCATAGTGCGACGCGATGCGGCCAATGGTGTCGGCACTTTGCTCAGGCGAGAGCTCATTAATCCGCTTGGCGGGCGTCCCGGCATAAACGCCGTGGCTCTCAGCCACTTTGCCGCCAGTAAGGACGGCCCCGGCGGCAATGATAGTGTCCGGCATGACAGTAGCGCCGTCGAGGACAATCGCCCCCATGCCCACCAGCACACGGTCCTTGATTGTCGCTCCGTGGACAATGGCGCCATGGCCGATTGAGACATCGTCGCCAACCAAAGTGGCGTGGCGCTCGTAGGTGCCATGGATAACAGCATTGTCCTGAACATTGACGTTCCGCCCGAGGGTTATGGGAGCCACGTCGCCCCTCAAGACCGCCCCGAACCAGACGCTGCAACCGTCGCCAAGAGTGACATCGCCGATGAGCGTGGCCGTGGGTGCGATGAAACAGCCTTTGCCGATGACGGGCGACTTGCCCCTCACGCTTATGATGTTTGCCATAGTGCTGCTGATTTTTTGTTAGACCTTGCGCACCACGTGCGACGGGTCGATGACACCCTCGCCGCGGAAACGGAGCAAGAGCTGAGCATAGAGAAGAGCCTTGCGCTCAGACCTGAGCTGGAGGGCGTCAGTATCGTCCTCGCGGAAGAGGCGCGCAGCCTCGGCCGGATTGAAGTCCGAAGCCTCGGCATCGAGTCCGAAGACAGCCGCGAGGAGCGGGGCAGAAACCCGTGAGGCCGAGTGGTCCGAGAATGTCCAGAACTCGGCGGTATCGACGAGCTGAGCGCGGAGAGGGCGTCGGCCATTGCTGTCGAAAAGGGCGGGCAGAGGCAGACCGTTGATGAGCATGCGCTTTGCAAGGAAAGGCACGTCGCGCTGCCAGATGCCGTGGCCACAGAGATAATGGAGACCCTCTTTGTCGGAAAAGAACTTGTCAATCATCACGGAGAACTGGGAGAGGAGGGATCGCTCGTCGTCGCCGACGTAGCTCGTCGTGACGAAATAAGGCGACTCGTCGTCGCCGCGCCTGCGGACCACGCCCGCCGTGATGCTCGCCACTTTGCCGAACTCCGGCACCTCGCCGGCAGTTGAGTAGAGCGACTCTGCCGTTGCCCCGTCGGCCAGACGGCTCGACTGCGTGGACTCCCAAAAGGACTTCATCTCGGGCGTAAGATTGTCATAATCCGTAAGTTCGGGGACTCCCTCTACATTGACGAAAACGACATCCTCAAGTGAGATGGAGCGGAGCGAGGTTGTGCCGTCGGGCACGAAAGGCGTCTTTGGGCGCGAATCGGAGTCTGCGCCCCTTTTATACATTTTCACTTCTTATACTGGTATTAGAAAAGCGACCCCGCAACAAGGCTTTTCCGGCCACGCGCGGTCTGACGGTCAGCACGTAAAGTTACAAAAAGGGGAGCTACAAAAAGTCAGCGGCACGAGCCATAATGTGCGATTAAGGCGTTATTTTCGCGTAGAACCCTATAATGGCAAAAAGAAAAATATGATCAAACACATAGTACTCTTCAAGCTCCGCGACGACGTGGAGGAGAGCGTCAGGGCTAACCGCCTCCCTTCAATCAAGACACAGTTTCTCGCCCTCCAGGGCGTGATACCCACCCTGCGCAGCATAGAGATAGGGCTGAACTGCAACCCTAAGGAGAAGTTCGACCTCGCCCTCGTGGCCACGTTTGACGACCTTGCCGGGCTGAGCGCCTACGCCACCGACCCCCGCCACGTGGCCGTGGCCAAGCAGGTGGGCGAGATGCTCGACGTGAGGGCATGCACCGACTACGAAATCTAACGTGATAGGCGACACCTTATGAAATCATTCATCCAACTGCCCAAGCACAAGGAGTTCGACTACAAGCCTTGGTTCTACAACCCCTACAAGGACTACGTGGCCGAGCGCCGCAAGGCACTGGGGCTGACCGAGGAGGTAGAGAAGCTGGCCGGCACGGGCGGAATGCTCCGCAACGGCGCCATGCGCCTGAAGCACTCGCAATATAAGCCGAAGATGGAGGACGACAGCCGGATGGTGCGCGTCAGGCGGCTGTTCATCATGGGCATACTCGTGGCCCTGGCCTACTACTTCGTCACGGGCAACCTCGACACGATAATAGGGCACCTCCTGCAAAGCAAATGAGCGTAATACATCTGCTTCCGGACTCCGTGGCGAACCAGATTGCCGCAGGCGAGGTCATCCAGCGGCCCGCCTCGGTAATCAAGGAGCTTATGGAGAACGCCATAGACGCAGGCGCCACAGACATCCGCGTCATGGTGCAGGACGCCGGGCGGACCCAGATCCAGGTGATTGACGACGGGTGCGGGATGAACGAGACCGACTCCCGTCTCGCCTTCGAGCGCCATGCGACCTCGAAAATATCGACAGCCCAGGACTTGTACCGCCTGAGCACCATGGGCTTCCGCGGCGAGGCCCTCGCGTCGATCGCCGCCGTGGCGCAGGTGGAGCTTCTGACGAGGCAGGAGGGCGAGGAGCTGGGCGTGAAGATTGTCATAAACGGATCGGAGGTCGAGAGCCAGGAGCCGTGCGCCACGCCCAAGGGCAGCCGCTTCTGCGTCAAGAACCTCTTCTACAACGTCCCCGCCCGCCGGCGGTTCCTCAAATCGGACACCGCCGAGATGCGCCACGTCTGCTCCGAGTTCCTGCGCGTGGCCCTGGCCCACCCGGGCGTAGGCGTGAGCCTCACGTCGAACGGCGCCATAGTCTACAACCTGCCGGCGGGCAACGTGAAGCAGAGGGTGGCGGGCGTCGCCGGAATGAGCATGGCGCGCCAGCTGCTGCCCATCGACACCCAGACGAGCATAGTAAGGATTAGCGGATTCATAGGCACGCCCGAGACGGCGCGCAAGACGGGTGGCGACCAGTACTTCTTCGCCAACGACCGCTACATGCGCAGCGCGTATTTCAACAAGGCCGTCATCGACGCCTACAAAGGCATAATACCAGCCGACCAGACGCCCGCATATTACATATACCTGCACGTCGACCCGCAGTCGCTCGACGTGAACGTACACCCCCAGAAGACAGAAATAAAGTTCGACGACGACCAGGCCATATGGAAGATTCTCAACTCGGCCGTATCGTCATGCCTGAACGACAATAACATATTGCCGCAGATAGACTTCGACAGCGGCGAGCGCATAGAGATCCCGCGTTTCGACCCCACGGCCTCGCAGACGACCGACAGCTACAACCCTTTCGCCAACGAATGCCGCCAAGGGGCGGAGTACGCCGGCAGCCTCGCAAGCAGAGCCAGCCAGTCCGACATCCGAGGGTGGGAGAGCATATACTCCTCAGCGGCCTCGGCGGGCGACGCATTCGCTGGCGACGGCATCACCTGGAGCAGCTCGGCCAACGCGTCAGGCGCGACCCTCCTCGACCTCGGTGGAGACCTGGCGAACGAGCCGAGGCCCAAGCTTACGCAATATAAAGGGCGGTACATAATGTTCGCTTCGGCCGACGGGCTGACACTCATCGACCAGCACAGGGCGAGCGAGCGGGTCCTCTTCGACAGGCTGTCAGCAACCATCAGCGCGCACGCCATTGAGAGTCAAAGGCTTCTGTTTCCCTACGCCCTTGCCTTGGGAGCCGAGGACCTGTGCATAGTAAGCGAGCTTACCGACGAGCTGAGCAAGGCCGGCATAACGGTCAGCGTGGCGACGGACAGGGGCGTGGTGGAGATATCGTCCACCCCCGCGGGGCTGAGCATATCGGCCGTGTGCGAACTGATAGAGGACCTCACGGCGAGCTGCCGCACGGGCGAGGTCGACGTGATGCAGGACGTCACGGACGCCATAGTCCGCAAGATGGCTTCGCACGGCGCGACACCCTACGGGCAGGAACTCACGGCCGATGAGATGGGCGAGATGTACGACCGCCTGATGCAATCGGCCGGAAAACGGACGACGCCGGCAGGCAAGATCATCATACGCACCATAGGGGATGCGGACTTAGACTCCCTCTTCAAATAGACACAACATAACAATTAGGCAATGAGGATGACCCCGGCAGTAAAGAACCTGCTGATAATCAACGTTCTTCTTTTCGCCGCCACCTACGTCTTCCAGCACAACCTGGGCATAGACCTCAACCAGTGGCTGGCGCTCCACTACATCGAGGCGCGAGACTTCGGCGTATGGCAGCTCGTGACATTCCTCTTCATGCACGGCGGGCTGAGCCACATCTTCTTCAACATGTTCGCCCTGTGGATGTTCGGCACCCTTATAGAGAACGCCCTCGGCACACGGCGGTTCATGACTTACTACCTCATATGCGGCATAGGCTCCGGCCTCGTGCAGGAGATCGCAATGGCAATAGACATATCGCCGCTCATAAGCGCCGTCGACGCCACGATGAGCGACCTCAGCTCGGAGAGCATCCAGAGCTTCCTGTCCAACCACGTGGTCGCATTCTCCGCAAGCTCGCAGCAGCTGATTAGCAACTCCGTCGTCAACACCGACCCGACGGAGGCCGCCTCTCTGGCGCGGGCGTTCCTTGAGAACTATCAGGTCGACTACATAAATTCGCAGCTGACAGTGGGAGCGTCGGGCGCGGTCTTCGGCGTCCTGCTCGCCTTCGGGATGATGTTCCCCAATATGACCATATTCCTCATGTTCCCGCCCATCCCGCTGAAAGCCAAATGGTTCGTGCTGATTTACGTCCTTATAGAGTTGTTCTGCGGAATACATGGCAGCGACTACGACAACGTGGCGCACTGGGCCCACATAGGCGGCATGGTGTTCGGCTTCGTTATGCTGAGGTTGTGGAAAGTGCAGCGATATAACTAAAGAAAGGGGAGAGAGATTTGGCATCGATAGCAAGCGAGATACGCGAATCGTTCAAAGACAACGACATAATAATCAAGCTGATATACATCAACACGGCGGTGTTTCTCATCCTCCGGTTGATGGACATAGCCTCGTTGGCGGGCTACGCGTTGCCCGGCTGGGGGGTAGCCTGGCTGGGCATGCCAGTGGGCGCGGGCATCATGTCCCGCCCGTGGACCATCGTGACGAACATATTCGCCCACTACGAGTTCCTCCACTACCTGTTCAATATGCTGACC
This sequence comes from Marinilabiliaceae bacterium, assembly GCA_051875415.1. GTDB lineage: Bacteria > Bacteroidota > Bacteroidia > Bacteroidales > Marinilabiliaceae > W3P20-009. Next base: position 150,013 of record JBJEGU010000041.1, on the reverse strand, counting down.
CTCTACTGGTTCGGCCGCATCTTCATGCAGGTGTACGGTAGCGAGAGGCGCGCCCTTGTGGCCTACGTGGTTGGCGGACTGACAGGATGCGCAGCCTCGTTCGCAATGCTTCTGCTCGGCATGGGGGGCGCCATCCTGCTCGGGGCCTCGGCCTCCATAATGTCGCTCATGCTCGCAGCGACGACAGCCGCGCCGGACAGGAGGCTGTGGGTTACGTTCTTCGGCGAGGTGAAACTGAAATACGTGGCGCTGGTTTATGTGCTGCTCTCGGTCATCATGCTCATCGGGTTCAGCAACGTGGGGGGCAATCTGGCCCACCTTGGCGGCGCGTTGGCTGGCTGGCTGCTCACGCGATACTGGGCGGGACGGCGAGAGGCGGACACGAGCGTGGCGTCGCTCTTCCGCCGCAAGCCGAAGATGAGAATATCGCGAGGGACGGGCAACCCCGATTGGGACTACAACAAGCGGAAGGTGGACAACCAGCGCGAGTTGGACAGGATACTCGAGAAGATAAACGCCCGCGGATATAACAGCCTGACGGAAGAGGAGAAACTAACCCTTTTCAACCAAAGCCGGAAATAATGGTACTGAAGGCGCTCAAGCACATCGCCACACTGGCCATCGTGCTTCTTGCATTGGCGACATTATTTGCGGCGTGGTCAGTCCGGATGTCACCCACCGACGCGGGCAGGGTCTGCCTCATCTGGTTCGCCTTCCCATACCTGTGGCTGACTGTGGTGGCGGCGGGCGTGGTCAGCTTCGCCTTCAAGGGCTGGTTCCAGTTCTTCTGCTGCCTGGCTGCGGCGGCAATTACATGGGGCAGCGCGAGGCAGGTCATAGACATCCCTCTGGGCGGAGATGATGGCGAGGGCGGAATTAAGATATTGACATACAACGTCCACTATATGAGCTACTCGAGCGAGATGAGCCTGACACATGCGCGAGACAGCGTATGCTCATTCCTCTTGGACGCCGACGCCGACATCATATGCCTGCAAGAGGCTCCGCGCATCGAAGCCATAAGTTCGCCGCAGTTCGCAAGCGGGTTGGGCGAGCGTCTTCTGGCCAAGTACCCGTTCCGCCTCACGGGCAGCGACGCCATACGCGGCCAGCTGATACTCTCGAAACACAAGATGGAGGAGGCGGCCGGCACGAGGGCGGAGTTCGACAGGGCGCAACGCCAAGGAGCGATAGTGGCGGCGGACGTTTTCGTCGGCGACGACACTGTAAGGGTAATCAACTGCCACCTCGCGTCGCTCGCCCTATCGGACAGGGAGATAGAGGCCGTAAGCAGCGAGAGGGACGACGACGGCGACAGGGAGGCGAGACTCAAGCAGACGTACCGGAAGATGATGACGGCCTTCGCGGAAAGGCAGAGAGAAACCTCAATCCTGAAAAAAGTGATTGGCTCGACCACGAATCGCATCGTCGTGTGCGGCGACTTTAACGACACGCCAATCTCCTACACATACCACACTCTGACAAGCACGCCACGGCCCCTCAGCGACTCGCGACGCCCCAAAAGAGTCGGCCTGGCCAAGACATACCGCGGCGCGCTGCCGCCTCTCCGGATAGACTACATCCTGACATCGGAAGGAATGAAAGCGCATGGCTACGCCGAATATGACCTGCCGACATCGGATCATAAGGCGGTGTCAGCCTCGGTAGCATTATAACTTTGAAATAATCAGTAACACGCCCTAAACTATTTCTTCTTTTTATTACTTTTGTTGACAAGACTAAAAGTGTAAAACTGGAAATAAAATCATAAACCAAACTCGGAATATGAACAAGATGAACTTAACGGCAGCACTCGCAGCGGGCGTCATGGCTGTCGCCACGGTAGGCTGCACTGTGAAAGGCAGCCAGGACAAGAGCGGCGTGATGAGCCAGAAGGATGTGGAGCAGAACGTACGAGAGTTCGTATACCCGCTTCCGACGGCATTCGAAGTGACCGAGATGCTCAACCGCATCGACGCCGCCTACATCATAGACGTCTGCAACCCCAAGGAGAACGTCGACAAGTACGTCACCGAGGCCAAGAGGGCCATCAACATGGGCGTATACAGCGCGGATCTCTGCTACGCCTCGACCTACAATCAGCAGAGCAACGTGATGGACTACACCCAGACCATCCGCGCACTCATCGACGCGCTCGACATGACGAGGGCCGTTGACCCCGAACTCGCCTCGAAGATGGAGGACAACGAGAACAACAAGGAGGGAATGACTGAGCTAATCTCCAACTCGTTCTACGACTCATACGACTACCTGAACAGGAACGGCCGCGGCCCCGTGAGCCTCATGATTGTGGCCGGCAGCTGGGTCGAGGGACTCTACATTGCCACCCACATCTCGCAGGAGACCTTTGAGAACAAGGAGATGGTCAAGATTCTCCTCAGCCAGAAGGAGCCTCTTGAGAAGCTCGTCAAGCTGCTCGACCAGGTCAAGGGCGAGCCTAACGTGACGGGTCTGAGGCAGGCTCTCGACCCCCTCTACAAGATCTACTCGGGCGTAGACGCCAACGGCATCTCAGAGGAGCAGATGGAGAGCATCCGCAAAGAGTCGGAGATTGTCCGCGCTCAGCTTGTCAACCCCTAAGCGGCTGGAGGGTCATAGCCGTCAGCCACGAACGATAGGCGACATAATTTTACGGGAGCGGCCACATCGGCTTGCTCCCGTTTTTTTTTAATCTAACAGAATAGAAAATGATAGGGCAACAGAAACTGTATGACCTGCTGAGCGAGATGGGCATTGAGTTCCAGTACATTGAGCATCCGCCCACGCCCACAATCGACGACGCTCGCAAATATTGGACCGCGCTCGAAGGCAAGCACTGCAAGAACATCTTCCTCAGAAATCATAAGGGCAATAAGCATTACCTCGTGGTGCTAGACTGCGACAGGAGCATAGACATGCACGACCTCGAGCACCGCCTTGGCGAAGGCAAGCTGTCATTCGCGTCGCCCGAGAGGATGGACAAATATCTGGGCCTAAAACCTGGCTCCGTCAGTCCATTCGGACTCATAAACGACCAGAACCACGAGGTCATACTCTTCCTCGACGCTAACCTGCGGACGGCCGACCGGCTGGCTTTCCACCCCAACGACAACAGGGCATCGCTCTCAATCGCACGGACCGACCTTATGCGCTTCATAGAGCGGATGGGCAACAAGTTCGAGTGGAAAGAGCTTTATTAGCGTCATAGTCAAGGACAGGACGCAGAGGGCAACAGGATGAGGAAAGCAGTTCTTGCCGTGATGGCAGCGGCGGCTATGCTGACGGACATAGTCGCCCAGGCGCAAGACAGCCATTCGGCGGGAATCCTTGACGACCTAATCAACTCCCTGGCCGAACAAATGGACGAGGACGGCACTCTTGACGAATCGGCCACCGACGGGCTTGCCGAGTTGAGAGCCATGACAGAGAACCCGCTGGACTTGAACACAGCCACGGAGAGCGAACTGTCGAGCCTCATATTCCTGGGCGAGCGCAAAGCCAACGCCATCGTGCGCCACAGGCTTCGGGCAGGAGGGATAAAGACCCCCCAAGAGCTGATGGCAATAAAAGGCCTCAACACGACGGACATACTCATCCTTAGGCACATAGCCATCATAGGCGCAGGCAAGGACAGCTCAATTCTGCGTCCCGTGGCTAAGGCCGAAACCCTGTTCCGCGTCGGGCGGCGTTGGCCACTGGCCCGCGGATACGAGTCGGGCGAAGGCAAAGAGGCGGCATATGAGGGCGGCGCGCTTAAGACCCTTTTCAGGACGAAAGCGGAGATAGGCGGACGGCTGTCGTTCGGGATTGTGGGCGACAATGACGCTGGCGAGCCTCAGATGAAGAACGGCAGCGGGCTGATGGACTTCTACGGCGGCTATGTGTCTTTTAAGCCCGCGAGAGGGTTCGTCAGGAAGGTTGTGGCGGGGCATTACAACGTCAGGCTCGGCCAGGGGCTTGGAATATGGACGGGCTTCGGGTTCGACCCTACCATTACGGGAGTCTCGGCAGGGAGGGATGCCACGGGCGTGACGCCATCGCTGTCCGCGGCCGAGAGCGGATATATGCGAGGCGTGGCCATAGAGGCGAGAGCCTTGCCTTGGAGGATGGCAGCATACGCATCGTGGGTGGATGGCGACGCCACCACAAAGCTGTCGGCCGACAGCTCAGTATACATAACAACAATACGCACAACGGGCTACCATCGCACAGCCACGGAGCGGAAATATAGGCACAACGACCTCCTGACCACCATTGGCGCGCACACATCGGCCGACATAGGCAGAAGCCGCATAGGCATCGGGATAAACAACTGGCACACAGAGCTTCCGATGCGATACGACGGCCAGCCCTACCGGCTATACTACCCCACAGGGCGAGACATAACCACAGCGAGCCTCGACGCCCGCCTAATCGCCGGGCGGACGCACGTATTTGGCGAGATGGCGACTCAAGGCAAGGATGCCGCAGCGGGCGTAATGGGCGTGGACTATGACTTTGGAGGCGGGAAAAGCCTGTCGGCCTCCGTCAGACGATTCGGCCGGAGCTACTTCGCCCAGATGCAGCAGCCCGTGTGCCACACGAGCCGTGGCGGTGGAGAGAGCGGCGCATATGTTGGCATCGGGGCGTCGCCACTGCCAAGGCTGGAGGTCAGAGCGAGCATTGACGGATGGAAACTACGTAACTTGCAAAGGAACGTCTACAGACCGACAAAGGGACTCAAAATAAGGGCCGAGGCGGCCTACGACCTGACAAGGCGAAGCCAGATATCGGCACGACTGCGCCACACAACGCAAGAGACCACCACGGGCGGCAAAGAGAACTGGCAGCCCGCCACGATGAGCAGCACAAGCATAAAGGTAATATTCCAATCGAGTCCCACACGACGAACCGACCTCAGCACCCTTGTGGAACGCACGTCGGCAAGGACTGCCGCAGGCAAACACGAAACGGGCATCCTCTTCGCCCAAACCTTAAAACAGGCCACAGCGAGCGGCCGGCTGAGCATTGCCCTGAGCGGCTCACTATTCAACACCGACAGCTACGCCGTCAGGGCATACACACGTCGACCTATGGTACTATACGACATGGCGTTCGCCACATGCTACGGGAAAGGAGCCACGGCCACGGCAATGGCCACGATAAAACCCACCGACCAGCTAAAGATTTGGCTATGGTGCACCCACACGCGCTACACCGACCGCGACGCCATAGGCTCAGGCTTCGAAGAGACACAAGGGCCGCGACGGACTGACATCAAGATACAGCTTCAGTGGAAATTATGGTGGAGCAAAAGAGCCGACCTGTGGCCCAGTGCGGCAGTGAAATAAGAAACGCGCAATCCCCCGCCAGACGGATCTGACGGGGGATCGCGCATTTCTATTGTAATAAGCGAACTGTCTAAAACAGTGTTGGCTGCTCAGGCTCGTCCGGCTCAGCCGCCGTCGCCTCAGCCTCATCGTCGTCAGCAGAATCATCCTCACGGACTGTGGGGATGAGCGGCTCGAGCTCCTCTATCTTGCCCACTTGCCACTTGGCGAGCTGCTTGCCCTTGGCCTTAATGCCCTTCTCGGCAATGAACTCGAAAGCGTCAATCTGCTCAGCAGGACGCCACTTATCGTCACCGCCATAGGTGAGCGAGAAGAGTGGGTGATCCTCATCGCTGACACGGATAAGCTTGCTCTTCGGGTTGTCGCCGATAAAGTTGACAGGCTTTGCGGAGAGGGCGATTTTGAACCTCTTGATGTAGTAGAGCCCGTTCTCGCCATCGATATATATGGCAGTCCACGTCTTGTGCGGATGGAACTTCTCAATTCGCACGATATTGTCGTCGAAATGCTGCTCAAAGCCGGTGCCAGTTATCACAGCATCGCCAGCATTGTTGATAATCAATATCTTGTCATCTGGACCGAACTCGCCAAGGAGTTCACCGCGCCCGTCGGGATTGAGGCGCAGAGTCTCGCGCTCGAACCAAATCTGCCTTCCGCCAAGGGTGCTTTCGCCCTTGCGCTTCAAGACGACCTTATGGACATCGTTCTTAGTGACGACATTGCCCTTCGAGGCCCTGCCTTTCACGGCAAGAGTGGCGAAGTCGAAGTCGATGACCACGTTGCGCAGCTTGGCTCTCGGGCGGAGCAGGACTTTGACGACCTCGGCCTCGCCATTGGCATTCGCGCTGAAATAGCGGAGCTTGGTGCCGGGCGTGGCGCTCGTAATCTCGTACTCGCGGTCGCGGGTGACACCCGTGACGGAGAAACGCTTGGCGAAAGTGACGCCCGTCTCGCCATCGGTGTAGATGGCATTGTAGACAGTGCGCGTATCGTTCTTCTTGAAGATGGCGATATGCATCACGCCAGTGCCGACATCGACCTTCTCGTCAATCTTCTTGACGACGTAGCGGCCGTCGGTGTAGAAGATGATGACATCGTCGAGGTCGGAGCAGTCGGCCACATAGTCGCCTTTCTTTAGGCCATAGCCCATGAAGCCGTCCTCGCGGTTGACGTAGAGCTTCTTGTTCCTCTCGGCCACCTTTGTCGCCTCGATGTTGTCGAACGAGCGAATCTCCGTGAGTCTCTCCTTGCCCGCCCCGTATTGTTTCTTGACTCTGCGGAAATGCGCGATAGTGAAGTCGACGATATGCTCAATGTTGTCGCGCGTCTTGCGCATCTCGTCCTGAAGTGAAACGAGCTTGTCCTCGGCGGCCTGGCTGTTGAACTTGAGTATTCGGGCCATCTTGATATCGAGCAGATGAAGGATGTCGTCGCGCGTGACGTCGCGCATAAGCGTCACCCCATGCGACTCAAAGTAGGCCTTGAGCCTGCCATCGATATGAGCGACGGCGGCGTCGATGTCCTCAGCCTCCTCGAACTCCTTATCCTTATATATCCTCTCCTCAATGAAAATCTTCTCGAGCGAGAGCGTATGCCACTGCTGGGCCAGCTCGTCGAGGAGGATCTGCTGCTCCTGACGGAGGAGGTCCACCGTGCGGTCCGTGCTGTGGCGCAGGATGTCCGACACGCCCATGAAGTGGGGCTTGCGGTCCATAATCACGCACGCGTTGGGCGAAATGGAGACCTCGCAATCGGTAAAGGCGTAGAGAGCGTCGATAGTCTTGTCGGGCGAGGCACCGGCCGGGAGGTGGATAAGAATCTCGGCATGGGCGGCCGTGAGGTCCTCAATCTTCTTGACCTTAATCTTCTTATCGTTGACCTTGAGAATGGAGTCGATGACGGCCGAAGTCGTTTTGGAGAACGGAATCTCGGTAATGGCCAGAGTCCGTGCGTCGCGCTTCTCAATCTTGGCCCTAATGCGAACCACGCCTCCTCGGAGGCCGTCGTTGTATTTGGAGACATCAATAAGTCCGCCCGTCGGAAAGTCGGGATAGAGGGTGAATGGCTTGCCCTGAAGGTAGGCTATCGACGCGTCAATCAGCTCATTGAAATTGTGGGGCAGAATCTTCGAGGCCAAGCCGACCGCGATGCCCTCGACACCCTGGGCGAGCAGGAGCGGGAACTTGACGGGGAGGGTGACCGGCTCCTCGTTTCGGCCGTCGTAGCTCTCCTTCCATACTGTCACCTTGGGGCTGAAGACGACATCGAGGGCGAACTTCGTGAGGCGCGCCTCAATGTAACGAGGCGCGGCGGCGCCATCGCCCGTAAGGATGTTGCCCCAGTTGCCCTGCGTATCGATAAGCAGACCCTTCTGGCCGAGCTGGACGAGGGCATCGCCAATTGAGGCGTCGCCATGGGGGTGGAAGTGCATAGTGTCGCCCACTATGCCCGCCACCTTATTGTAGAGGCCGTTCTCGTCCTTCCGCATGGTGTGGAGAATTCGCCTCTGGACGGGTTTAAGTCCGTCATCGATATGTGGCACGGCCCTCTCGAGAATGACGTAGCTTGCATAGTCGAGAAACCACAGGCGGTACATGCCGTGGAGACGGCTCTTCTTCACGGCATCGGAATCCCACGCCGGGGCGTCGCCCGCGGCCTCGGCGGTCAGGGCATCGTCGTCGGCCGGGTTCTGAGGCTCGAGCTCGTCGTCGCCCCCCAATGCTTCTTCGTCTTTCGTTTCGTCACTCATATAAGTTCGCTATGTAAGCAGTTAAGATTCTGTTCAGTGGGCATTGATAAGCATAGGCTGTCTATTGGACTAAAGGCTGCCTTCGTAAATGCCCTTTATCATGTTGAAAGTGGACTGGTAGGAGACATTATCCGGCTCCACTTTATTCATCTCGCGGAACTTGGGCGAGATTATCAGCCTGCCGTTGATGGCAGTGTTAGTCTTGTCCGACCATCGGCGGTTGTCTTGTTTATGCCCATTGGAGAAGTCGATCTCTTCGAGACAGTAGGACTCTATTCCGTCTATGTGGATGTGCCTTGGCAAAGCCCTTCGGCCGACGCAGTCCTCATTTTCGTCGCCAATTGAATAGAGTATTTTAAGAAGAACATAAGACTTCGGTTGCTCTGGATATTCAAGGCAATAATTCCTATGGAGCTGAGAGATTGCGGCCACCGCGTTATTTGCACTACCGCTCTTCTCTGCTTTGACATTCACCATAAACCTTATACCATTCTTCTCACTGAAGAAATCGTAGCTCTCGGAAGTAGTAGCGCCGACAAAACGGTCGATGACATATTCCGACTCGTCGTCGCAATGAGTGTACATTTCAAACTTTGCGACTATGAACTCTTCAAGAATAAAGCCAATAGCCGTTGACGACTCTATGCAATTGTGCTTGTTTTGGAGCAAGTTATACTCTTCAAGACGAAGGACGAGTGCCTTTCCATAGCTTTTGAAGATGTGAAACGCATAGTCGCGTAATCTCGCCTCGAAATCTCTTATTGACGAATAATATTCATTTGCAGCCATACGTTACTTGCACTGAGTACGCAACTTCATAGATTTGAGGACCGCGAGTCCCACGGCCTTACCAAGCAAAGGAGGGACAGCGTTGCCTATTTGCACGAGCTGCTTGCTTTTGTTGCCCATAAAAATGAAATCGTCGGGGAAAGACTGCAAGCGGGCCATCTCCCTCGCAGTAAGAACCCGCGGAAGCCTGGGGTGGACATTGACTCCACCATGATTCTCCTTTATTGTGCAGCTGGGCTGATCCCACGGGCATTTCTTCCAAGCGTCGGAATATCCCTCATAGAGGCTCTCGCCCTCAGCAAGCTCGGCCAGACGGCGAGCCATCTCGGGCTTGTGCTTCGTCGTGACGTGATTAAAGCCCGGGTCGTCGGGATGGGTCATAAGGTCGGCTATCGCGGCACCCGTGGTGACATAGTCCGCCGGCGAGATGAGCGGTTTCGGGTGATAATTCTTCACGCCGAGCCTATTACCAATGAAAATCACCCTCTCGCGCTTTTGGGGTGTATAATAATCGGCGGCGCAAAGCGTAGCGACATTCATCTGATAACCAATAGCCGCGTAGTCATCGATTATTTTCTGCTCCACCCTGCCGCCGAGCATGCTGCGGAGCCCTTTCACATTCTCGCAAATGACGAACTCGGGCTGCAAAGTGTTGACAATTTCGAGCATCTCGCGATAAAGAGAGTTCCGCGGGTCGTCCTCAATCCGGTTGCCGGCCATACTGAAGCCCTGACAAGGGAAACCGCCGGCGACGACGCTTAGCTTACGCCCCGCCAACCGGTCTGCTACCGTTCGATAAAACTCCTCCTTTTTCTCTTTGAGCCTGATATCGCCATTCACAAAAGGATGGTCGAAGTTCCGCCGGTACGTCTGGCCTGCCTCGTCGAACCAGTCGAGACCGCAAACGCCCCCCATTCCAGACAACTCGAGCCCTTTACTGAGTCCGCCAGCTCCGCAGAAGAGATCGACGAACAATGCATCGGACTCGGGCGGATTTCGCCAGGCATCGGAAATATCGACCCAGTTGACAATCCGCTCCACCTTCAGGCGCTCAGGCCTTGATTCTGAGCCGCCTGATTTTGCCTCCAACTCCTTGAAACAGGACAGCGCATCATACTCCACCTTCAAGACGCCGCCCTGCCTTACGGCAGGCAACGCCCCGCTTGCGACAAGTCGTCGGACTCGCTTGACAGTAGTCCCAAGCGTATCGGCCACCTGGGATATGGTATATGTTTCCATAAGGCGTAAGGGATAAATGGCGGACGCTACTCCTCGCCGGCGAGAATCTGGAGATCCTTGTCGACGAGATCCTCCTCGATGACGAGGTTGTCGATAATAAAGTTCTGGCGGCTGGAGGTGTTCTTGCCCATATAGAAATCGAGCAGCTCGTGGACGCCGTCGGAGCTCTTGAGAGTGACGGAGTCGAGCCTGATGCCCGAGCCTATGAACTCCTTGAACTCGCCCGGGCTAATCTCGCCGAGACCTTTGAATCGGGTAATCTCGCGCGAGGCTCCAAGCTTTGCCGCCGCGATGTCGCGCTCCTCCTCACTGTAGCAGTAGAGCGTCTGCTTCTTGTTGCGGACGCGGAAGAGCGGAGTCTGGAGGACGAAGAGATGTCCGTTCTTTATGACCTCGGGGAAGTACTGGAGGAAGAAGGTAATCATAAGGAGGCGGATGTGCATCCCGTCGACATCGGCATCGGTGGCAATGATTATCTTGTTGTACCTCAGGCCGTCGATGCCATCCTCGATGTTGAGCGCGCTCTGGAGGAGAAAGAACTCCTCGTTCTTGTAGATGGTGTCGCGGCGGAGGCCGAAAGTGTTGAGAGGTTTGCCTCGGAGGCTGAAGACGGCCTGCGTCTTGGCGTCGCGGGTGGTGGTGAGGGAGCCGGAGGCGGAGTCGCCCTCGGTGATGAAGATGGAACTCTCCTCGCGACGGTCGTTGTTGGCGTCGGTGAGGTGGATGGTGCAATCGCGGAGCTTACGGTTGTGGAGGTTGGCCTTCTTGGCCTTCTCTCGCGCCTCCTTCTGGATTCCGCTGATGGCCTTGCGCTCCTTCTCGCTCTCGACGATCTTCTTGTTGATGATGTCCGCCGTGTCGAGATTGCGCCTCAGATAGTTATCGAGATGCTCGGCGAGGAAGTCGCCGACGTAGGAGCGGATGGAGACACCGTCCTTGGGGCTCATGTCCTTGCTGCCGAGCTTAGTCTTGGTCTGACTCTCGAAGACAGGCTCTTGCACACGGATGGCGACGACGGCGGTGAGGCCAGAGCGGATGTCGCCCGTATCGTAATTCTTGCCGTAGTAGTCGCGGAGCGTCTTGACAACGGCCTCTTTGAAGGCATTGAGATGGGTGCCGCCCTGGGTGGTGTGCTGACCGTTGACGAAGCTGTAGTACTCCTCGCCGTAGTGGTCGCAGTGAGTCATGGCGATCTCCAAGTCCTTGGTTTCGAGGTGAATTATGGGGTAGAGGCTCTCCTCGGTCATATTGTCCATAAGGAGGTCGACCACGCCGTTCTCGCTCTTGAACTTCTCGCCGTTGAAGGAGAGGGTCAGCCCCTTGTTGAGGTAGGAGTAGTTCTTGAGCATCTGGACGATGAACTCCTCTCGGTAGGCGTAGTTCTCGAAGATATCGACATCGGGAGTGAACTCGACAAGGGTGCCGTTCTTCTCTGTCGTCGGCTCGATGGGGTGCTCGTTGACAACAAGGCCCTTAGAGAACTCGACCTTCTTCTGCTGTCCATCGCGGACAGCGGTGACGACGAAGCGGGTGGAGAGCGCATTGACAGCCTTGATGCCCACGCCATTGAGGCCTATGGACTTCTGGAATGCCGCGCTGTCGTACTTTCCGCCGGTGTTCATCTTAGAAGCCACGTCGACTACCTTGTTGAGCGGAATGCCTCGGCCGAAATCGCGGACAGAGACGTCGCCCTGCGGGTTAACAGTAACATCAATCCTTTTACCGAAGCCCATCATGAACTCGTCGATAGAGTTGTCGATGACCTCCTTAATGAGGACGTAAATGCCGTCGTCGGGATATGTGCCGTCGCCGAGTTTGCCAATATACATGCCAGGTCGGCGGCGGATATGCTCGTGCCACTCGAGTGTTTTGATGGCGTCGTCGCCATAGTCGGCGGCGTTGGCGTTTTGCAATTGCTCTTCCTCGTTCATCGGATTGACTTTGTGCGTTAGAGTGTTTGAGGTCGGTTATACAGGTAGGAGTTTCGTGCGCTAAGACGGCTATTGTCGGGAGCCTCCGTGGGCGGGCCTCACGCGAAGATAGTTTTTTTTCAATGCCGAAAAAAACGCCCCGCGCCATACGGCTGCGGGGCTAAGGTATTAGACGGAGAGAAGGAACGAAGAGCTATCTCTCAAACTTAGAGGCTATTAGTTCGGCCGTTTCTTTGAACTGCGCCTCGGTGAGCTTGACGCGCTCATTCTTGAAGTTGAGCGTATCCTCGCTGTCCATTGGCACGAGGTGAATATGGGCATGGGGGACATCGAAGCCAAGGACTGCCACGCCTACCCTTTTGCATCCGAGGGCGGCTTTCTGAGCCTTTGCCACCTTCTGGGCGAAGAGGGCGAGGCTCGTCATGCGCTCGGGCGTGAGGTCGAAGAGATAGTCGGTCTCGACCTTGGGAACGCAAAGGGTGTGACCTTTGGCGAGTGGATTGATGTCGAGGAAAGCGTAGTTCTCGTCGTCCTCGGCAATCTTGTAGGACGGGATCTCGCCGTTTATAATCTTAGAGAAGATAGTTGACATGAGACAAATTATTGTGACGAACTACCATAGGTGATTTCGGGACATGCTACTCGATAGAGAGCGCAATCTCGAGAATCTCGAAAGACATGAGGCCCGCGGGGACCTTGATTTCGGCAATATCGCCGACCTTCTTACCGATGAGGCCCTTGGCGATAGGTGTAGTGAGCGAAATCTTGCCGGCTTTAAGGTCGGAGCCCTCGGTCTCGGGGACTATTGTGTAGGTCATTTTGGCCTTAGTCTTGACGTTCTGGATTGTGACACGGCTGAGGAGCTGGACGGAGGACTTGTCGAGCTTGCTTGTGTCGATGATACGGCTGTTGGCGATGACGCTTTTCAGCTTGGCAATCTTTGTCTCCAGGTGCGCCTGAGCCTCTTTGGCTGCGTCGTATTCGGCGTTCTCAGAGAGGTCTCCCTTGTCACGCGCCTCGGAAATGGCAGCTATGACCTTGGGGCGTTCAACGCTTTCGAGTTCAGCCAGCTCATCTTTAATCTTCTTGAGCCCGGCCTCTGTGACATAGTTGACAGATGACATAATTGTATACTCTTTTTTATTAACATATAAAAGAAGAGAATCCTGAAATAGAATCTCAGGATCCTCATTCCTTCTATGTAGTTATTTGTTTGTTTTTCTTTTTGTTAGCCTTTCCTTGCGAGACCTACGTCAGGGGAAGGATGGCATAATGGTCAGTGTCGTTATGCTTAATTCGACACCACGAAATTACGACTTTATTTCTTCCTAAACAAATTTTTCGATTCAGGGGGGGGCAAGCAGAAGCGTGAGGTTCAGAACTGCGGACGGTTGAAGATGGCGTCGAGGATGATGGCGCGGCGGGCATCGGAGGGAGTGAGGTTTCCGACCTCGTCGGACGCGACGCTCGTATTGTAAGTGCCGACAGTAGAGCGCTCGCCCTCCTCTATTTGGCTATAAACCCTGACGTGTTTAGTAGAGGGTTTACGCTGCTCCGCCATACGCTCTCTGACGCAGTGATCCGCAGCCATGGCCTCAGCCCGTTGATGCTCCTCGAAGATTCTACGCTCCCGTTCAGCCTCCTCTCGCATCTTCTGCTCGCGGGCTTTGCGAGCGAGAGCCTCATCGCGCTCACGCCTCATCCGCTCACGGTCTTCCTCGAAGTCCTCCTCTTTATTATTTTTTAAGGACCTTTGGGCGTCTTCCAAGATGTCATCCCACGGGTCGGGCTCATCTTCCCCAGCCATAGTGTTAGCACCGGTGGACGGCTGAGCCTGACGCTGCCGTTCCGCCTCTTGCCGAGCTTTCTTTCTCGCTTTAGACACCTCGCTATAGATTGAGATTCCGACAAAGATTAGGAAGAATAAGAGTTTTAACATATTGCGAGAATTATGTGCATTTTCACCCGGGAAGAGCCGCAGGACTCAGGGGCAAAAATAAGGGTTTGGGAGAAAAGGACAATCGCCTCACTGCGAAAGATTCGCAATGTGGCGATTGTGGCTTATGGGTAGATGAGGGCGGGGCTGTTACGCCTTGCTCTTCGCAATGTTCTCAATGAACTCATCGAAGAACTTCTCGGTGTCAGTAGGGCCGGAGCTTGCCTCGGGGTGGAACTGAGTAGAGAAGATGGGGAGCTTCTTGTGGCGGATTCCCTCGTTGGTGCCGTCGTTGATATTGACGAAGGAGGGTTCCCAATCGGGGCCGAGAGTGGCGGTATCGATAGCGAAACCGTGGTTCTGGCTGGTGATGTAGCACTGGTTCGTGCCGCAACGGATGACCGGGTGGTTGTGGGCACGGTGACCGTAGGGGAGCTTATAGGTCTTGCATCCGGCGGCGATGCCGAGGAGCTGGTTGCCGAGGCATATGCCGAAAATTGGTTTGCCTATCTCAATGGCCTTACGGATGTTGGCCACAGTGGCCTGACACTGCTGAGGATCGCCAGGTCCGTTGGAGAGCATAAGTCCGTCGTAGTCTATCTGGGTGAAGTCATAGTCCCAAGGGACGCGGATGAGTGTGACATCCCTCTTGAGGAGGCAACGGATGATGTTGTACTTGGCGCCAGTGTCGACCATGACGACCTTGTACTTGCCGTTGCCATATGTCGTAACCTCCTTGGGAGAGACCTTAGCTACGAGGTTCTCCTTGTTTGGGTCGACGAAATCGACGGGGTCGTCGATGAATTCGAGCTTGCCGAGCATAGCGCCCTTCTCGCGGATCTTCTGCGTAAGAGCACGCGTGTCGACACCCTCGATGGCCGGCACATCCTGCTCTTTGAGCCACTGGCCGAGGCTCTTCTGGGCATTCCAATGGCTATACTCGTGGGAATAGTCGGAGACGACGACACCCGCGACGTGGACTTTCTCCGACTCAAAGAACTTGGGCAGACCAGTAGCGGGGTCAACATCGTCATGAGGCACGCCATAGTTGCCAATGAGGGGATAGGTGAAGACCAGGATCTGGCCTGCATAAGACGGGTCAGTGAGGCTTTCGGGATAGCCGGACATGGCAGTGTTGAAGACCACCTCGCCAGCGCGCGAATGGTCGCCGCCAAAAGACACACCCTCGAACGCTGTGCCATCCTCGAGCACCAGCCTTATCTTCTTCTTAGAGTCGGACATCTTTGTCTTTTTGATGTATTAAGAATTAAGCGCGGAGCTACGGTATGGCACTCCACGCCGCCCGCAAAATTACAAAAAAGAACCAAGTAATAGGCCGGACGCTGAAAATTCACCCGAAAAAGAGATAAGCAACAGCGATGGCGGCGATGACCCCCGCCACGTCGGCGGCGAGACCGCAGAGGACGGCATGGCGAGTGTCCTTAATGCCCACCGACCCGAAATAGACGGCGAGGATGAAGAAAGTGGTGTCCGCCGCACCCTGAAAGAGGCAAGACAGCCGGCCGGCGAAAGAGTCCGGACCGCACGTCTGCATACACTCAATCATAAACCCGCGCGCGCCACTGCCACTGAGAGGCTTCATGAAGGCCGTGGGCAGCGCGTCGACGAAACGCCCGTCCGCCCCCACGAGCGACACCGCCCCGCGGACACCGTCGAGCAGGAAATCCAACGCCCCGGAAGCCCTGAACATTCCCACGGCCACGAGCATGGCGACGAGGAACGGGATGATTCCCACGGCCGTCTTGAACCCGTCTTTCGCCCCATCTATGAAAGAGTCGTAGACATTCACCTTACGCCTGAGCGCCAGAATGATGAACCCGCAAATGACAAGAAGGAGGATGGCGGAGGAGACCGCCACGGAGACAGTCTGGACTGTGTCGCGGTCAAGGCCACTGAGGAGATAGACAAGGGCGGCGAGAAGCAGGGCGAGGCCACCAAGATAGGCCATCACCACCTTGTTCAACAGGTTTATTTTCTGGACTGCCGCCACGGCTATGAGGCCGACGACCGTCGACACGAACGTGGAGATGAGAAGAGGGAGGAAAACATCGGCAGGGTTGGCTGCTCCGCACTGCTGGCGGTAGGCCATTATGGAGACGGGGATGATTGTCAGACCGCTGGTGTTGAGGACGAGGAACATGATCTGCGCATTGGTAGCCCTCTCCTTCTGCGGATTGAGGGATTGGAGTTCGGCCATAGCCTTGAGCCCCATGGGGGTGGCGGCGTTGTCGAGGCCGAGCATATTGGCGGCGATGTTCATCGTCATGGAGCCATGGGCGGGATGTCCGCTTGGGACGCCAGGGAAGAGGCGCGAAAAGAGCGGGCTGATGAGCCGGCTGAGCGCGCCTACCGCCCCCCCCGCCTCGCCCACCCTCATGAGGCCGAGCCAGAGAGTGAGCACCCCCGTGAGGTAGAGAGAGACCTCAAAGCCGGTCTTGGCCGACGAGAATGTGGAATCGACCACAGCCGAGAGGGCGGAGGGGTCGCCAGTGACGACGAGACGGCCGAAGGACACAAGGACGGCAGCGAGGATGAAAAAGACCCATATATAGTTGAGTGCCATAAGGATGACTATTCGAGAGTGGGGACGAGGCGCAATACGTATTTACCTGAAATTCATCTAAAAAGCCAGCCCGCGGAGGGGGACACCTCACCGCGGGCTGGGATATGGCTTAGAGGCCGGGGCAGGTATTACTTGCCGAGCCTTGCCTTGATAGCCTTAGAAGCCTCCTCGTAGCCAGGCTTCTCAAGAAGGGCGAACATATTCTTCTTGTAAGCCTCGACACCGGGCTGGTTGAAGGGGTTGACACCGAGGACGTAGCCAGAGATGCCGCAAGCCTTCTCGAAGAAGTAGATGAGCTGGCCGAGGTTGAACTCGTCGAGCTTAGGGATCTCGACCTTGATGTTGGGAACGCCGCCGTCGGTGTGGGCGAGGAGGGTACCGAGCTCAGCCATCTTGTTGACCTGGTCGACGCGCTTGCCGGCGAGGTAGTTGAGTCCGTCGAGATTGTCGGCATCGCTCTCGATGACAACCTTCTCATTAGGCTCGGCCACGGTCACGCCGGTCTCGAAGATGATGCGCTGACCCTCCTGGATCCACTGGCCCATGGAGTGGAGGTCGGTAGTGAAGTCGCAGCCGGCGGGGAAGATGCCCTTGCCGTCCTTACCCTCGCTCTCGCCGTAGAGCTGCTTCCACCACTCCGTGAAGTAATGGAGCTTGGGGCAGAAGTTGATGAGGATCTCGGTGCTCTTGCCGTTGCGGTAGAGGACGTTGCGGGCAGCAGCGTAGACAGCCGAGGGGTTCTGCTCGAAGGGGACTGAGCTTGCGGTCTCCTTCTCCATCTGGGCTGCGCCGGCCACGAGCTTCTTGATATCGAAGCCGGCCACGGCGATGGGGAGAAGGCCTACCGGGGTGAGGACGGAGAAACGGCCGCCGACATTGTCGGGGATGACGAAAGTCTTGTAGCCCTCCTGCGTAGCGAGGGTGCGGAGAGCGCCCTTTGCCTTGTCGGTTACGGCCACGATGCGCTTACGAGCGCCCTCCTTGCCCTCCTGCTTCTCGAGGAGAGCCTTGAGGAGACGGAAAGAGACAGCAGTCTCGGTAGTCGTGCCGCTCTTGGATATGTTGATGATGCCGAACTTCTTGCCCTTGAGGGTCGCGATGAGGTCGGCGAGATAGTCCTCACCGAGGTTCTGGCCCGCAAAGAGGACGATGGGCGCCTTGCGATCCTTCTGGAGGTAATCGAAGCTGTTGGAGAGGGCCTCTATGACGGCCCTCGCGCCGAGGTAGCTGCCACCGATACCTGCAACGACAACGATCTCACAATTGTCGCGGAGAACCTTAGCGCTCTCCTCGACCTCATTGAGGAAGGCATCGGAGATCTCGGTGGGCAGGTGGAGCCAGCCGATGAAATCATTGCCCGCGCCGGTACCCTTATCGAGCTTCTCCTGAGCTGCGGCGACCTCAGCCTGAAGGGGCTTGATGTCTACGGACGCCTTAGAAATGTCAATCTTCATCTTGTTTCTGAAAAATTGCGAGCCGAGCCGAGCGGGCGTGACGCCCACGGGCGTGGACTCAAGATTGGTATGTTTGTTTACTTCGGTTAGCGACAGAGATGGCCTCCGTGTCAGTGGAGCTGCTCGGTGAGGAGCATACACTCAATGACTGGCGACACTTTGCCATAGATAATATTGTAGACGCAGTCGGTTATCGGCATCGAGACCTGATAACGCTCGTTGATGGCCTTGATGCTCTTAGTGGCATAGTAGCCCTCGGCCACCATAAGCATCTCCATCTGGGCGGCCTTGACCGAATAGCCCTTACCGAGCATGGTGCCAAAGGTACGGTTGCGGCTGAACTGCGAGTAGCACGTGACGAGCAAGTCGCCGAGGTAGGCCGAGCTCTTGATGTCGCGCGGGATGGGGTGGACGGTATCGACGAACCTCTTAATCTCCTGAATAGCATTTGAGATGAGCACGGCCTGGAAATTATCGCCATAGCCGAGCCCGTGGAAAATGCCGGAGGCGATGGCCATAATATTCTTGAGGACGGCAGAGTACTCGGTGCCGTATATGTCGTCGGAGAGCGACGTCTTGATGAAGTGGCACGTTATGAGCCTTGCGAACCGCTTTGCGAGGTCGACATCCTGACAGGCCATGGTGAGGTAGGAGAGCCTTTCGAGGGCTACCTCCTCGGCATGGCAAGGCCCGCTGATGACGCCAATGCGGTCAATTGGCACACCGAGGCACTGATTGAGCCACGTGCCTATTATCATGCCCTTGTCGGGGATGAGGCCCTTGATGGCGGAGATGACGCACTTATCGGCGAGCGGCACTTTAAGATCCTTCATCACGCTCTCGACGAACGCTGACGGCACGACGAGGAAGATGACATCGGAGTTCTCGACCACCTCGTTGACGTCGGTGGAAAAGCGAATCTTTGACGTGTCGAACTGGATGCTGGAGAGGTAGCTCGGGTTGTGGCCCGTGATTCGGAACGCCTCGACATTCTTAGGGTTGCGGATGTGCCAATTGAGATGGCGGACGTTGCACAGCAGCATCTTGGCTATTGCTGTGGCCCAGCTGCCGCTGCCGATTAGTCCGACCCTTGGGTTCTCGCCCAGCACGTCGTTGCCCTTTATGGAGGAATCGCTCACAACTACTCCTTATTAGCGAACCACGCAGCCACGTCCTCCTGCTTGAGCGGGGCGAGGCCGAGCTTGTTCTTCTTGTTGATGTCGCAGAGCATCTGGTGGACCTTGCCGGGCTTCATGGCCGTCATCTCGGCCACGGTGTTGACGCCTGCGGCATAGAGAGGCTCGACCCACTCGGCGGGGACACCGAGTTTGGCGAAAGCCTCGGCGGAGTCGCGTACGACCTTCTTCTCGGGTTTCATCTGGGGGAAGAGCATGACCTCGCCGATGGCGTTCTTGCCGGTCATAAGCATGACGAGACGGTCGATGCCGATGCCGATGCCGGACGTGGGGGGCATTCCGTACTGGAGGGCGCGGAGGAAGTCCTGATCGATAATCATGGCCTCGTCGTCGCCCTTGTCGGCGAGCCTCATCTGCTCCTTGAAACGCTCCTCCTGGTCGATGGGGTCGTTGAGCTCGCTATATGCGTTGGCCAGCTCCTTGCCGTTGACCATGAGTTCGAAGCGCTCGGTGAGGCCGGGCTTGGAGCGGTGTTTTTTGGTGAGCGGGGACATCTCGACGGGGTAGTCGGTGATGAACGTGGGCTGGATGTATGTGCCTTCGCAGAACTCGCCGAAAATCTCGTCGATGAGCTTGCCCTTGCCCATTGTGTCGTCGATCTCCATCTTGAGCTGGCGGCAGATGTCGCGGATCTCGTCCTCGCTCTTGCCGTCGAGGTCGTAGCCCGTCTTCTCCTTGATGGCCTCAAGGATGGGGAGGCGGCGGAAGGGGGCTCGGAAGCTGATGACGTTGCCGTCGATCTGGCTCTCGGGCTTGCCGTTGACGGCGGTGCAGATGGTCTCGAGAAGTTTCTCGGTGAAGCTCATCATCCAGTTGTAATCCTTGTACTGGACGTAGAGTTCCATGCAGGTGAACTCGGGGTTGTGGGTGCGATCCATACCCTCGTTGCGGAAGTTCTTGCCTATCTCGTATACGCCCTCGAAGCCGCCGACGATGAGCCTCTTGAGGTAGAGCTCGGTGGCGATGCGCATGTACATGTCGATGTTGAGGGCGTTGAAGTGCGTGATGAAGGGTCTTGCGGACGCGCCACCGGCTATGGCCTGGAGGACGGGAGTCTCGACCTCGGTGTAGCCAGCGCCGTCGAGGACGGAGCGGAGGGTGCGGAGGACGGTCGCCCTCTGGAGGAAGGTATCCTTGACACCCTTGTTGACGACGAGGTCGACATACCGCTGACGGTAGCGGAGCTCGGGGTCCTCGAAAGCGTCGTAGACGACGCCGTCCTTCTCCTTGACGACGGGCAGTGGCTTGAGGCTCTTGGCGAGGACGGTGAGGCTCTTGGCGTGGACTGATATCTCGCCGGTCTTGGTGCGGAAGACGAAGCCGGTCACGCCCACGAAGTCGCCGAGGTCGAGCAGCTTTTTGAAGACCACGTTGTAGAGGTCGGCATTGTCGGCGGGGCAGATCTCGTCGCGGGCGATGTAGACCTGGATACGGCCTTTGGAGTCCTGAAGCTCGATGAAAGAGGCCTTGCCCATGACGCGCCGGCTCATCATGCGGCCGGCTATGCAGACTTGCCTCTCGGGCTCGTCGTCCTTGAACTGGGCGATGATGTCGGTGGAGAAAGCATTGGTAGGGTACTCGGCAGCGGGATAGGGGTCGATGCCCATATCCTTGAGGCTCTGCAGGTTGTTGCGTCGGTTAATCTCCTGCTCGCTAAGGTCTTGAAAGCTCATTTGTTGAATCTTGTCGGATTATGTGGTCGCCGCCCGATTACTGAGACTGCTACGTCAGCCGGGGGGGGGCAGAGCGACCGTGCGCAGGGTGTGGAATGACGCCACTAAACCCCGCATAGGACGGTGCTAAGTTAAGCACAGAAATCGAGAAAAGCAATAACGCGCGGGGAGGGCAAAAAGTGCGCCGTCCGACGAAGCTATGGGGCATTCGACGGACGGCGCTGAACCGAAATTACAAACAGAAATATGAGTGTGATGTCCTCTTGTTGGTCTTTTGTGGTATGAAGAAAATGATGCGGTCGATTATGATGGCCAGACATCGCAACATTAAGTGCATCGCAATCAGCTGCGGGACACCTGAGGTTGCCGTTCCTCTTGTCTGACAATGCAAACTTACTAACATTTTCGCTTTATGCAATACGTTTGCCTAATTTTATCATAAATATTTTTAACATAGAAACTTTCTAAACTGTAAAGTATTAGTATTCAGACATAAAGACAATAATAAAACTTAATTACACATTACGCAAACGATGCCACTAACAAGTAACCGATGCGGCATTGAACCATAATTGAGACAGAACGTAGAAGACGATTGATAGCTGTCGCATTGGCTTGCGCACCAGAGAATTGGCGGCACGACGGACGTTTTCCTCCGCCAATTGCTAACTTAGCAAGCGATTTACGGGTTTAACACCACGAAAAAGACGAAGACAATGGTAAAGACAATCGCAACGCTGCTTGTCGCGGCGCTCCTCCCCATGGCCGCCCTCGCGGAGGGGACGGAGATAGGCGGCATCAACTACAACCTTGATCAGACGGGACATACGGCCCGGGTCACATGGGCAGGCAAATGCTACTGCTCAGGCGACGTGTACAAAGGGCAGGTCAGCATCCCGGCCACCGTCACTTACGAGGGCGAGGCATACACCGTCACGGGCATAGATGACTACGCGTTCTCGCAGAGCCGCGACCTGAAGGGGGTGAGCATCCCGCAGAGCGTGGAGACGGTAGGCAAATACGCATTCGCCGCCTGCGGAGCTTTGGAGAGCGTGACCTTCGAAGGCCAACCCACGGTGAGGAGCATAGGCGGACAGGCATTCCTTTTGTGCAAGAGCCTGAAGGAGATTGAGATACCGGCGAGTGTGGAGACGATAGGCAAATACGCGTTCGAGATGTGCGAGAGTCTCAGGACGGTGAACTATGCCGAAGGATCGAAGCTCGCGCTGATTGACGACTACGTATTCTGCCACACAGGGCTCGAATCATTTTCCATTCCGAGGAGCGTCACGGAAATCAACCCCGTGGCATTCTGCTCGAACCCCGGCATAACGGAGTTCACGCTACCGAGCCAAGTGACACGCATAAGCGAGCAGAACCCCTTCTGCTACAACACCCAAGTGACGCGGATGAGCGTAGAGCCCGGCAACAAGGCCTACGACTCGCGCAAGGACTGCAACGCCATAATAGAGACCGCGACTAACACCCTCGTGGCGGGCTGCAAGGCGAGCGTAATCCCAGCCAGCGTCACGGCGATAGGCCGCAGCGCGTTCAACCACTGCACCGACATGACCGACGCGGCTTTGCCCGCCACCATCCGCAGCATAGGCAAATACGCCTACCTCGGCTGCACGGGACTGAAGTCGTTCTACTTCCCGTCGACGATGGGAGTCGTGGCCGACTCAGCATTTTGGAAAGCCGAGGCCCTGGACTCGGTCGTTACGATGGCCCAGCGCCCGTTCACCATAGACGAAAGCGATTTCGAGCCGAGCGTATATGAGAAGGCCACGCTCTACGTGCCGGCGGGGACGGCTACCATATACCGCTCGGCACCCGTATGGACAAAGTTCCGCAACATAGTGGAGATGAACCGCTTCGTGGTTGACGGCATAACATACGTCGTCGACGAGGAGGGCAAAGCCAATGTGGCACCCGCGGGCGAGGGTGTCGACTATGACGGCACTGTCACCATCCCCGCCGAGGTGGTAAGCGGCGACAGGAAGTTCGAAGTGGCCGGCGTGGCGGACGACGCTTTCAGCGGCCAGGAGAAGGCGGTGAAAGTGGTCTGGAAGAAGAAGACAGGCAATGACATTGTGAACATAAACGTGTACGGCCAGCGCGGAGTGATACGCGTCGAGGGCACGGACTCCGAGGCAAGGGTATACTCCACGAGCGGCGTCATGATGAAGAGCAGCCGCAAACGCGCCATTCGCATAGAGCCGGGCGTCTACTTCGTCAAGGTTGACGGACTGAGCTTCAAAGTGGCCGTCGACTAAGGACTCCATGCAACCGTAAGCGTAGAAGACAAAGACCAAATAGGCGACAACCGAAGCCTGCCCGCCGGCGCACTGCGATGCCGGCGGGCAGGTTCTCTTTTTGCCCATTGGAGCGTGACGAGCCCTAAATAAAAAGCGGCGAGGGGGAGGGGATGCACATGGCTAACGCAAAAAGAGTTAACTTCGCGTCGGCTTCCGCCGGAAGGAAGCCAAACCACTTAAAACAGTGAACTACGAATTGCTCAATACGGTCAAGACGCCAGCCGACTTGAAAAAGCTGGAAGTGAAGCAGCTGCCCCGCCTGTGCGACGAGCTGCGGCATTTCGTCATTGAGCAGATGAGCCATGCGCCGGGCCACTTCGCCGCGAGCCTGGGCGTGATAGAGCTCACCGTGGCCATACACTACGTCTACGACACGCCCTACGACAAGCTCGTGTGGGATGTCGGCCATCAGGCCTACGGTCATAAGATATTGACAGGCAGGCGCGAGGCGTTCCATACGCTTAGGCGGAAAGGCGGCATAAGCGGGTTTCCCAACATTTTCGAAAGCGAGTATGACGCGTTTGGCGTGGGCCACTCATCAACCTCTATATCGGCAGCCCTCGGGATGGCCACTGCTGCCAAGCTGAAGGGCGAGAAGGGGCGTCACGTGGTGGCCGTCATAGGCGACGGCGCGCTCACGGGCGGCGAGGCGTTCGAGGCTCTCAACAACATGTCGACCGCGAGCCCGGACATGCTTGTCATATTGAATGACAACAACATGGCCATAGACAAGGTGACGGGCGGCTTGAGCCAGTACCTGCTTGACATCTCGACATCGAGCCTCTACAACAGGCTGCGCAACAAGCTGAGCCAGTACCTCGACCGCAAAGACGACTCCGCGACGGGCCACACAAGCCTGCTGACCAAGCTGACAAACGGGCTGAAGAACCTGGCCAGCCATCAGGCCAACATGTTCGAGGGACTCAACATACGCTACTTCGGACCCACCGACGGACACGACGTGGAGTACCTCGTGAGCATCCTGCGCGACCTGAAGCGCATAGGCGGGCCTAAGATGCTGCACGTCATAACCGTCAAGGGCAAAGGCTTCAAGGCGGCCGAGGAGAACCCCACCAAGTGGCACTCCGTGGGCAAGAGCTTCGACCCCGAGACTGGCGAACCCCTTGTGAAACAGTCGGACACCCCCCACCCTCCGCGTTTTCAGGATGTCTTCGGCGAGACGCTGCTCGAGCTTGCCCGCAAGAATGACAAGATATTGGGGATAACACCCGCCATGCCATCGGGCTGCTCATTGAACATAATGATGAAGGAGATGCCAGACCGATGCTTCGATGTCGGCATTGCCGAGCAGCACGCCGTGACGTTCTCAGCCGGCCTGGCCATCTCGGGCTTCATCCCCTTTTGCAACATATACAGCACATTCGCCCAACGCGCTTTCGACCAGGTGATACACGACGTGGCCCTGCAAAGGCTCGACGTCGTCATGTGCCTGGACCGCGGCGGCCTTGTGGGGGCTGACGGGGCCACGCACCACGGCGTTTTCGACATCGCGATGCTTCGCCCCGTGCCGAACCTCACGCTTATGTCGCCAATGACGGAGCCGGAGCTGAGGGACATGATGTTCACAGCCCAAATGGGCGGCAAGGGCGCGCTCGTGATACGCTACCCGAGAGGCGAGGGCTCGACAGTTGACTGGCGCACGCCGATGAAGCCAGTGGAGATAGGCCGCGGGCGGAAGCTGAGGAGCGGCACGGACGTGGCCATAATGAGCTACGGCCCGATAGGTGTCGAGGCCGAGGCGATATGCGACAAGCTGGCGGAGGACGGCGTGAAGGCCGCGCATTATGACATGCGCTTTGCCAAGCCTTTGGACACTGCGCTCATAGACGACGCGATGGGCAACGCCAGCCTCATCGTGACGATGGAGGACGGAGCGAGAGAGGGCGGCATAGGCACGGCGATAACAGAGTATGCCAAGGACAAGGGCTACGCCGGCACAGTGGTGCGCATAGGCGTGCCTGACGAGTTCATAGGTCACGGCAGCGTGGACGAGCTATACAGGGAGTGCGGGATGGACACGGAGAGCGTGATGGCGGTGATAAGGAGGGAGATGGGGAATTTCAAAGTGCAAGAATGAATTTCAAAGTGCAAATTCAGCACTTTGAGACAGTCATACAAATAAAACGCAGGAGGGAGGCTCTCGGACGTGAGAGCCTCCCTCCTGACGTATTAGACTATGGCCTCGAACCCTTTAGTCGCGGTCGCGACCTACGAGCTGAAGAACGTAGTAGGCGAGAGTGGCAAGAGAGGATAGTGCGGCGACGAGATAGGTGTAGGCGGCCCACTTGAGGGCGTCGACTGCACCGTCGCGGGTCTCGCCAGCGGCGACCACGCCGCTTGCCGTCAGCCAGTTGATGGCACGGCGGCTGGCGTCAATCTCCACACCGAGGGTGATGAAGGAGAAGAGGGTTATGACGGCATATGCGCCAATGATAATCTCCAGGGCCAGGGTGTAGGGCATAAGGTTGGGCAAGGCGATGGCCGAGATGAACGAGACAATGAAGATGACGTTCAGCACGGTGTTCGACACATTGAGGATGGGGACGAGGGCCGTGCGGAGGGCCATGGCCTTGTAGCCCTGAGCGTGCTGGAGGGCGTGACCCGTCTCGTGGGCAGCTACGGCAGCGGCCGCGACAGTGCGAGAGGAGTAGACGTCGGTGCTAAGATTGACAGTGCGGTCGGCCGGATTGTAGAAATCAGTCAATTTGCCGTCGGTCGGGTGAATAGTCACGTTGCTGATGCCATTCTGACGGAGCATCATCTGAGAAATCTCAGCCCCCGTGTAGGGCAGAGGAATCCTGCTATACTTTTCGAACTTGCTCTTAAGTGTGCGACTGACAAGCCAACTGGCAAGGGCGAACACACCGAATATGACCCAAAGCATCATAGGATTTGCAATTTAACGATTAGGGGAAGGGTAATTAAAAATTATCACTTGAATATGAGTACAAATATCAGACCAAACATCTAAAAGTCTGACAATTATGAGGGAAAGCTTGAAACAGCGTCACCATTTCAGGCGGGCGGAGTCATTTGTTGAGCACCTTTGCCACAATCGCCTCGGGCGGGATGTCGAAGCACCTGTAGTCGTCGAGCCGGCAGGGGACGTCGCCAAAGATGGAGCAAGGGCGGCAAGGGAGGTCGTCGCGCTGGATGACGTCGCTCTCGTTCTGGCCATAGCCGAGGAAACCGGCAAAAGGGTGTGTGCCGCCCCAGATGGAGACCACGCGCACGCCGAAGAGCGAGCAGATGTGCATATTGGACGAATCCATTGAAATCATGCAGTCGAGGTGCGCCATGAGGGCCATCTCCTCACGGAGCGTCATGACATTAATGGCGTTGTGGCAACGGAAGCGAAGGTCGCGGTTGTCAGCCGTGGCGTTCTCTATCATCACACGGGCGGCCTCGGCCTCAACAGAGCCCCCGCCAAAGAGGAAAATACGGACATTGGGCTGCGCAAGAAGTCCCTCCATGACCTTAATCATGCTCTGAGGCGGGTACATCTTCGCCTTATGCTGCGCAAAGGGCGATATGCCCACCCATGTCTCATACTTGCGATGCGCAGCAACGGGCAGGGCTATCTGCGGCAAATCGGGAGCCTCGCGAACAAAGCGGCCATCGGGAACCACAAGACCCGCGCGACGGAAAGCATCGGCATAACGCTCAGTCGTCCGCGTCAACTGCCGCTTGTCGACGCCGGAGACGAGGTTGCGCTTAGCCTCGCGTCCTTTGTCGATGACGGAGACCTTTACGCCCGAAAGACGGAAGAAGTTGCGCAACACCTTACTACGCAGGACATCGTGAAGATCGACGACGTAGTCGAACTTGCCAGGGGAGTCGGGAGTCCCGCCCCCCCTTCGCAGGGAGCGGAAAAGACGCCAAAGGCCAGGAAGCCCGCTCTTCTCGCGACGGATGGACGTACCGATGAATGTAAAGTTGGGCAGTTTCTCGAAGAAAGGCTCGAAAAGCGGGGTGGAGAGGAAAGTGAAGCGGACATCGGGGTTAGCCTTACAGACGGAGGCTACGATTGGCGCGGCCATGGCCACATCGCCCATGGCTGTGAGGCGGATGATGAGGACTGATTTCATCTTTGATTCGTTGATTTTTCGCAGGAATGAAAGTGTGAGTTATGGGAAAGGGAGGGGAAGGGACTCAAGGCCCAACCCCTCCCATTTTGTGTGACGAGATTACTTCTTAGTGGCGTAGAGGACGGGATTGAGGGCGGGGTCGTTGTACATCTTCATCTGCTTGTAGACTTTCATGTACTTACGTCCGGCCTCAATGTCGACGAGGAGCTGCTGGATGGCAGTGGAGAGGTCGTCGTGCTGCTCGTTGAGGACGGCGAGCTTCTTGGCGCATGCCGCTACATGGTCGGCTGAGGCATCCTTACGACCGGCCTCGATACTCATATGGTAGATTTTGAGGGCGAGGATTGAGAGACGGTCGATGGCCCAGGCGGGACTCTCGGTGTTGATTGTCGCATCGGGGGCGACCTTCACGCCCTTATACTTATCGAGGAAGTAGGAGTCGATGAACTCAACCATGTCCGTGCGATCCTGATTGCTCTTATCAATACGGCGCTTGATGGCGAGAGCCTTGACGGGGTCGATTTGCGGGTCGCGGATGATGTCCTCGAGATGCCACTGGACAGTGTCAATCCAGTTCTTACGGTACATAAGGTGCTCGATGGCGTCGGCGGGGAAAGGGTTTACCATAGGGGCGTCGACATCGTCGGTCTTATGGTAGTCGGCAATGGCCTGATTGAAGACCTGCCAGTAGAGTTCAGTCTCTTTCATCGTTCAATGGTTGTGCGTTCCGCACGGGCGAAAGGAAATGATGCCGCCCGCTCGGTAATGTTTATAAAGTCGCAAGCACCGACGTGCGCGCCAAAGAGGCACGCAACGCCGGGCTGTGATAATGGCGAGAGGGAGGAAAATCCCTACTTCACCCCAAGCTTGGCCTTGACGAGAGGCTCTGCGTCAGTGCTCTGCTCGGAGTTATAGAGGATGACTTGCGAAGCCGTGTCGAAGATGTAGATGAAGTTGTTCTCCTTGCCTACAGCCTCAATGGCGGCATTAACCTTCTCGATGATTGGCGAGAGGAGTTGCTGCTCCTTCTGTGAGAGGCTCTGCTGGGCGAGCTGCTGGAAGCTCTGGATGCGCTCCTGCATATCCTGAATCTCCTTCTCCTTGGTGGCGCGGATGAGCTCGGGGAGAGAGTCGCGCTTAGAGATGTACTCAGTCATCTTCTGCTGAGCCTCGGAGTTCATGATAGCCATCTGATCCTGGAGTTTCTTGGCCTCCTCCTGCAACTGATTCTGAGCCGTGATGGCCTCTGGCAGCTCGGTAAGTATCTTTTGCGAATTTATGTGAGCGAACTTAAGATCCTGCGCCTCAACATCCTGCGAGGCGAAAATGGAAGCGACAGACATAACCGCGAGGGCGGCAACAGTCTTGATGGAAGTCATAAGGTAAAGGTGTTAAGGTTCAGTTTTAGAGATGTTGAGAGGGTTATTTCATGCCGAGCTGCTTCTTGACGAGCGGAGCCACGTCGACACTCTTAGTGCCGGCATAGACAACGAGGCCGGCGGTTGTCTCACGCTCGAAGATGTAGGTGAAACCGTTGTTCACGCCCACCTGCAGGACGGCGTCTTTGACTTTCTGGATGAGCGGGGCTACGAGTTCCTGCTGCTTTTTCTGGAGGTCCTGCATCGCGCTGGTTCGGAAAGCGTATATCCTCTGGCTGAGTTCAGAAAGCTCCTCCTCCTTAGTCCGCGCCTGCTCGGGCGTCATGGTCTTTGCGTCCTGCTGATATTTCTGCACCTGCTTGTTGAAGTCCTCCTGAAGGGCCACGAGCTGGTTCTCCATTTTCGACTGCTCGTCGTTGAGTGTCTTCTGTATTGTGGCGGCCTCGGGCATCGCCTGAAGGAATGCGCCCGAGTCGAAATGGCCGAACTTTAGTTGCTGCGCACTGGCATCGAGAGCCGCCACAGAGAGGGCCGCCGTCGCGAGCAAGAGGTGGAATCTGGACATAATAGGGTATTGAAAGGGAAATAAAATTTACTTGCCGTAGCCGAGCTTAGAGAGAACTGCGTCGGAGACGTCGAGCGACTTGTCGGAGTACATGAGGCCATTGGAAGAGGCCTTGTCCCACACGGCGGAGTAGTTCTTCTCCTGGGCAAGGGAGGAAATGGCGTTGAAAATCTGCTCCTGGATGGGCTTCACAAGCACCTCTCGTTGCTTGAAGAGCTCACCATTCTGACCGAAATACTGCTGCTGGAGCTTCTTGGCGGCCTGCTCTTTCTGGACGATCTCGTTCTCCTTGGAGACCTTCATATCGTTGGAGAGGAAGACACTCTCGGTCTGATAGGTGTTGTAGAGCTGCTCGACCTCCTGAAGCTTGACCTTGACCTCTGCCTCGTACTTTTTGGAGAGGTCGTTGAGCTGCTCGTTGGCGGCCTCGTAGGCCGGGATGTTCTTGAGGATATACTCAGTGTCGACAAAGACGGTCTTCTGGGCTACGGCGCACACGCAAGCCGCGGCGGCAAAGACGAGCGAAAGAAAGAATCTGCGCATCATTTTATGTTTTTTAAGGAGTTGGACATCGCCCTCATCCCCAAAAACGGGGAGCGAGGAGTGATAAAACAGCTACTTGCATTATAAGCAATAAGCGTGCCACTCAGAGACTTAGAACGACTGGCCCATGACAAAGTGGAACTGGCTTCCGCCCGCGCCATTGTAGCCGGAGACCTCGTCGAAGCCGTAGCCCCAGTCCATGCCGAGGAGGCCGAATATCGGCAGGAAGATACGGATGCCGAGACCCGCCGAGCGCTTAAGGTCGAAGGGGCTATAATCCTCAAACCTGCTCCAGCAGTTGCCCGCCTCGGCGAACGCGAGGACGAAGACTGTCGCCTGAGGCTGAAGAGTAATCGGGTAGCGGAGCTCCATCGTGTACTTGTTGTAGATGTTGCCATCGTAGGAGTAGGACGAAGAGGCGCGCGGGGTGAGCGAAGAGTTCTCGTAGCCGCGGAGGCCGATGGTCTCCTCACCGTAAGTGCTGTAGCCGCTCATACCATCGCCACCCATGACGTACTTCTCGAAAGGCGACTTACGGTAACGGTCATAGTAGCCGAGGAAGCCCATCTCGAACTTGCCCATAAGGATGAGCTTGCGGTTGGGCGTGAGTGGCTTGAACACCTGGCCCTTGAGCGACCACTTATGGTACTCGATGAAGTTGTAAAGCTTCTGCTGGTCGTCCTCGTTACGCCAGTCGTGATGCGAGAAGGCCGAGTAGGGAGGCGTCAGCTTCACGCCGATGGAGAAGAGCGAGCCACTGCGCGTGAAAATCGGGTTGTCGATAGAGTTGCGCGTGAGGGTGATGCCGAGGGCGATGTTGTGGCTCTGTCCGTTCTGCATGAGGAAGTACTGCCAGTTGCGGAGACGGTAGTGCTGATAGGAGAGCTCGAGCGAGAGGACGAACCAGTCGTCGGGCCATGTCAGCCTCTTGCCGAAGCCGACAGAGAAGCCGGAGACTTTGCGGAACTGGCTGATGCTGCTCTTCGACGGGACAGTGTTCTCCGTATTTGTGTAGCCTGAGGTGTAGCCGTTGTAGAAGTTGTTGTAGTAGCTGCTCGAGACGCCCGTCTGCGAGGAGTAGAAACCCGAGAGGGAAAATGAGTTAGGCCTCTTGCCGCCGAGCCAAGGCTCCGTGAAGGAGAACGAGAGCGACTTGAAATACTTGCCGTTGGCCTGGGCTTTGAGCGAAAGTTTCTGGCCGTCGCCTGTTGGAAGTGGAGAGTAGGCCTCCTTGTTGAAGATGTTCTGGATGGAGAAGTTGTTGAACGATACGCCGAGCGAGCCGACGAACATACCTGCGCCCCAGCCGCCAGAGAGCTCAATCTGGTCGTTGCTCTTCTCCTCGAGGTTATAAACAATATCAACAGTGCCGTTCTCGTAGTCAGGCTGCGGCACAGGATTGATGGTCTCTGGGTTGAAATGTCCGAGCTGCGCAAGCTCTCGTACTGTGCGGATCAGCTCGCTCTTGTTGAAGAGCTGACCTGGCTTAGTGCGTATCTCTCGCCTTACGACATGCTCCTTAGTCTTATCATTGCCATTGATAATGACCTCATTGATAGTGGCCTGCGACCCCTCGACCACACGCATCTCGATGTCGATAGTGTCGCCCTCGACACGGGTCTCAACGGGGGTGATGTTGGAGAAGAGGTAGCCATTGTCCATATAGAGATTATGGACAGCGTCGTCGGCCTCGAAGAGACGCTTGTTCATCTTCTTGGTGTCGTAGACGTCGCCGCGCTTCATTCCGAGGACGTGCGAGAGATATTCGCCCGAGTAGAGGCTATTGCCTACCCAATTTATGTCGCCGAGATAGTATTTATTGCCCTCCTCGACGTAGACGTCGATGTCGACCATGTTGTCCTTATAGGGGACGACCGTCTGGTTGACTACTTTGGCGTCATGATAGCCATTCTCGTTGTAGAAGTCGACAAGCGCGACGAGGTCTTTCTCGTAAAGCTCCTTGACGAACTTCTTTGTTCGGAAGAAGTTCATCAGGCCCTTCTGGTTTGTCTTCTTCATGGCCTTGTTGAGCTTGCGGTAGCTCATGGCGTTGTTGCCATGGAAAGAGAGGCGATGGACCTTGACCTTGTCCTTCTTGTCGACAGTCACGTCGAGGATGACGTGGTTGTCGTTAATCCTGTCGGCCCGTTGCGAAACGTTGACCACTACATTGTAGAAACCCTTGCCGACGAAGTAGTCCTTGACGTACTTCTCCGCCCTCTTGATGAGGAATGGCGTCACCTGGGCCTCCTCCATTATGGCCACCTTGTCATGAACCTCCTTGACCTCGGATCTCTTGAGCCCGATAAAGTTGACCTTGCTGAGCCTGGGCCTCTCCTTGAGTGCGACCTCGATGGCCACGTGACCGTCCTGAGTGTCCTTATAGTACATCTTGACGTCGGAGAAAAGGCCGTTGTTGAGGTATCGCTTGACGGACTGGGTGATCTCGTCGCCCGGGATTGCGACCTCCTGCCCCTTGCGGAGGCCGGAAAGATTGACGAGCAGCGACTGGTCCATATGCTGGACGCCAGTAACGATGATGTCGTCAATGATATATTTTCTGGCCACGCCCGAGTATGAAACCTTGTCGACCTTTTGCTCGGCCGAGGGTTGCGACGCTACGGAGTCGACCGCCTCGACGGTTTGCTGCGCCGCGGCCGGGGAGAGTAACGAGAGGATGGACAGAGCCGCCAGAAAGAGTCTTTTGAACATTATCAGGAGTAATGTTGTGAGTTCTGATGATTAGTTGGGAGAGGGAGAAGCGCGAAAGTAAGTGTGTTGCTAAGGGTTGGTTTCGACCTGCTCGCTCGTCATGCCGAAGCGGCGTTCGCGGTGCTGGTAGTCGACAATGGCCTTGTAAAGGTCCTCGTCGGTGAAATCGGGCCAAAGGGTGTCGGTGAAGTAGAACTCGGAGTAGGCAGTCTGCCAGAGCAGGAAGTTGCTGATCCGGTACTCTCCGCTCGTGCGGATGAGGAGTTCGGGGTCGGGGATGGGGCTTGTGGGCATGAAACTGGCGAAGAGCTTCTCATCGACCTCGTCAGGATTAACATCACCAGCCTTGACGGCCTCGGCAATGCGGCGCGCCGTCGCCGCAATCTCCCACCGCCCGCTATAGCTGAGCGCGAGTACGAGCGTGAGGCCGGTATTGGAGGCCGTCTTTTGCTCGGCGGCCTCCATCTTCTTGCGGAGCGACTCGGGCAGCCTGCCGTCGCCAACCATCACGACGCGGACATTGTTCTTGACAAGCTCGCCTATCTCACTCTCGATGGTGGAACCCAGGAGAGACATGAGGCCGGAGACCTCGGCTTGCGGGCGATTCCAATTCTCGGTGGAGAAGGCGTAGAGGGTGAGGTACTTGACGCCAATACGTTGCGCGGCCTCTGTGACCCTGCGGACAGAGCCCACACCGAACTTATGGCCGATGAGGCGGATGTTGCCCTGCTTTTTGGCCCATCGTCCGTTGCCATCCATGATTATGGCAATGTGGGTCGGCACTTTAAGTGGGTCTACCTGCTCCTTATATGTCATATATGGCTTAATGTCTTTAAAATGGGAGGAATGGTCATCTGCGCCTCTCAGGGTTGTAGCCGTCTTGGCAGACGAGCGAGCGCGGCCAGAGGCTGAAGGAGACCGAGACGCAGACGTTGGCGAACCAGTCGTTGTTGTGCGTCATCTTGTGGACACCGTTGCGATAGGGGTCCGAGGGGTCGAACGAGCCCTGCGTATCGTCGACGCACTCGAGGTCGTCGGTGAAAGTCTTATGGAACGTCCATTCGAGGCCGAGCCTGAGTAGCTTATTGACCTTATACTTAGCACCAAACCCAAAAGGCAAAGATAATACAAATTGGCGTTTTTTAGCACCCGCCTTATAATGAGAGTAGGCGGTGCATCCGAGGCCGAGGGCGAGATAGGGAGTGAAGCGAGTCTGCTCTTTGCGGAACATATGGTCGAAGCTCAGGAAATTGAACTCGCCGAGGAACGAGACGTCGATAAGGCCATTCTTAAACTCGATGTCGAGCGGCCTCACAACCTCAGTCTGCCCCTCGGTAAAGCCCCCCCCGCTTGGTGCGACGGCCGATGAATAGACGTCGGGCGACTTGGAGTCGTACTTGCCGGCCGTGCCATAGTAGCCCACCTGCCCTCGGAAGGCGATACGGTCACTGGCCATATAGCGGCCGAAGAAGGCTGCCGCGGGCCTCGTCATCTTGAACTGCTGCGACGGGTTCATATCCCCCAGATAGTACGATCCGCCGGCCATGAGGCCAAGCTCAAGGCGATCCTGCGCTCGCGACGGCAAGGGCAGAAACGCCAAGAAAGCGCACAACGCCACGGCGGCACGGACAGCGACACTGACCGACCCGCAGAGGCGCGGCAAGAGACCGCAAAGAGACTCGGCAAGGTGGGACATAGGGGCAAGAGGTTGACAAGTGGCCTGACAGCGCGAAGATGCGCAAAGCTCGGATATGTGGCAATATAAATTCAATACGCGACGGCAATTAATCTACGAATGAGCGGAGTCCGGCAATCGCTCTTGCGGGTTGCGCGCGTCGGCGCCCCACAGGAGCTTCTCGCGGAGGGTACGGAAGAAAGAGTAGCTTGAAAGCTGAATCCTCTTCACGCCGATGCTTGCCTTGGCAATTCGCAGACGGCCGCCACTGGGCATGAGGTGCGTCTGCCCGTCGAACGAGGCCATGACGTTGGGACCGCGGCCATCGACGATTACGTTCACCACGACGTCGTCGGGCAGGACGAGGGGGCGGACAGAGAGGTTGTGCGGGGCTACTGGCGTGATGATGAGGCTATTGGACGTGGGGGCGACAATGGGTCCGCCCACCGAGAGCGAGTAGGCCGTGGAGCCGGTAGAAGTGGCGACGATGAGGCCGTCGGCCCAGAAAGTGGCGAGGAAATCGCCGTCGATGTACGTATCGAGGTTGAGCATCGACGAATTGTCGCACTTGGAGATGGCGAACTCGTTGATGGCGAAGCCTATGGGGTCGCGCGTGCCATCGGTGTACATATTGATGACGGTGACGTCGGTGGTCCGGTAGTTGCCCGCAATGAGGTCCGCCACGGCCTTTTGGAGCTGGTCGGGCGCGACATCGGAGAGGAAGCCGAGCCTGCCCCTGTTGATGCCGAGGACCGGCACACTGGAGCCCATAACCATCTTGGCGGCGGCGAGGAAAGTGCCGTCGCCGCCCACGCTGAGCAGGGCCGACGATGAGCGCACGGCGTCGATTGTGGCGACACGCTCCACCCTGTCGGCCTCGCGGAAATTGGCGCTTACCATCTGGTCGTAGACTTCGGCCCAGACACCGACCCTCGCCCCCTGGGCAAGCAGGGCCGTGATGAGGCTGGCGTAGGTGTCGGACGACTGGAAGTCGAAATGACGGCTGAAGAGTGTGAACAAGGCTATATGGATGATTATATTCGAATTGAAGTGCGAGGGCGGAGCCTCAGGTCAGGGGCGAATCAGATCACGGGCGAGAGCCTTGAGGTCGAGGCCGCCGAAGTCGCCTGAGGTCATGAGCAGCAGGACTTTGCCCCGTAGATCCATAGTCCGCAGAGCGGACTCGACATCGGCGGAACGGGTCATGACCGCAAGATGCGGATGGGCGAAAGCCGCAGCCACGTCGGAGGCTGAGAAAGCCGCGAGGTGCTTATGCTCGACGACCTCGGGGTTGAAATAGACGATGGCCTCGTCGGCATCGTTCATCGCGCCGCTGTACTGAGGGAGAAAATCTCTCGTGAGGCTGCTGAACGTGTGAAGCTCCATGCAGGCCACAATCTTCCTCCCTTTATAACGCTCACGGACGGCGTTTATTGTGGCTCGGAGCTTGGACGGCGAATGGGCGAAATCGAGATAGGCCACCGCGCCGGCGAGCGGGCCGTCGGCCTTGGCGCGGCAAAGTTCCTGAAGCCTGCGCGCCGCGCCGCCAAACGAGCTTATGGCCTCGGCGAAACGCGACGGCTCGATGCCGAGCTGCTGGCATGCGAGCTGGGCGGCCTGCATATTCTGCATATTATGGTCGCCGAAGACGTGTATGGGCGTATCGACGCCGCCAATAGAGGCGACGATGCGCTCGCCATCGCCCTCCATACGCCATTCGAAGCCCTCGTAGGGCAGAGGCGAGACCCCTTGCGGGAACTCCTCGGCAGCTATGGCGGCGAGGTTGGAATCCTTGGCGCAGAAGATGAGCTTGCCGCCGGGCATGATGGAGTGGGCGAAGAGGCGGAACTGGCCGACGTAGCCGTCGAAGGTGGGGAAGACGTTGACGTGGTCCCAGGCGATGCCCGTGATGATGGCCACGTCGGGGTGGTAGTGGAGGAATTTGCTGGTGCGGTCGAGCGGCGACGTGAGGTACTCGTCGCCCTCGAAGACAGCCACCTTGGCCGTGTTGGAGAGGCGCACCATGGTGTCGAAGCCCTCGACCTGCGCACCGACCATGTAGTCGAAGTCGACACCGCAGTGGCGGAGGACGTGCATAATCATGGCCGTGGTGGTAGTCTTGCCGTGGCTGCCCCCCACCACGACACGCTTCTCGTGGCGCGTCTGCTCGAAGAGGTAGTCGGGGAAGGAGTATATCTTCAGGCCGAGCTGCCTGGCGCGGACGAGCTCGGGATTGTCCTCCGCGGCGTGCATACCGAGGATAACGGCATCGAGCTGGGGCGTGATCCGCTCGGCATGCCAGCCAGGCTCGTCGGGCAGGAGCCCGTGGGCGGCGAGGCGGCTCTTGGAAGGCTCGAAGAACTCGTCGTCGGAGCCAGAGACGACATAGCCCTTGCTTTGGAGGGCGAGGGCGAGGTTGTGCATCACGGCCCCGCCTATGGCGATAAAGTGGACACGCATCGGATTGATTTATAAGAAATAAGGACGCCGCTCCCTGTTAAATGGGAAGAAGGCGGACACTATGCATATTACAATTTCTCGACCACGTCGTCGAGCTCGATAGGCTCGTCGGGCTGGGGGATGGGCTTGCCGTCAATCTTATAGGAGCGGAAGGAATAGTAGACCCCCGGCAACGAGCAAAGGAGCGAGACGGCGTAGAACAGCAGGCTGAGCGAGACGGCGCAATTGGGGTCGACGCCAAGATAGCGCGAGCCGATCATAAAGGCCATCTCCCTGGCTCCCACACCGCCTATGGTGACCGGCACGGCCGAGGCTATGCTGCTGAGGAGGAAGAGGAAAAGGTAGTCGCCCAGAAGCCCGCCCGCCGCGAGACCCTCAAGTATGGCCGCCGCGGTGCACATCTGGAGTCCCTGGACGAGGAGCGAGATGGCAAGAGCCCGCATGGCCGCCGTGGCCAGATTCTTCTGAAAGAGGCGGAAGAACATCCAATAGGCCCAGACCCCCACCGGGATGAGCGCCAGGACCCACAGCTGCTCTGTCGACGAGACGCCCTGAAGCCCCACGCTCACGGCCAGACCGGGACGGAAAGCGGCATAGGCGAGAGTGTAGACCACTATGGCGCCCAGCCCACTCAGGCGGTCGCCGACGAGGGCGAAGACGGCAGGCTTGACGGGGGTGGTGTACCTCTTGTGGAGCCAATAGACCTTATAGCCGTCGCCCCCCACCCCGCCCGGCAGGAAGAAGTTGTAGAACATGCCGAGCCAGTAGAGCCTCATATTGACCCGCCAATCGATGCGCACGGGCACCGCGGCCAGCACGCCGCGCACCCTCTCAGAGCTCACCGCCTGCGAAAGGGCGTAGAGGACGACGGCCAGGACGAGCCACAAAGGCTGCACGCCCTTGATGGTCTGCCACGTCCCGCCCAAGTCGATTTTGGAGAAGACAAAGGCGAGAGCACCGAGCGACACTCCCGTCTTGAGTATTGTCTTGAGGGTCTTATTCATCGAGGCTGCTCGTCGGCCAGACGTTCGAGGATGGCATCAACGGTGTCGACGCAGACGGGGCATGGCGTGCCGCTCAGCCCCTTTATTTCGGCACAGGTTGTGAATCCGTTGGTCACTTTCTTGAACTCCTGCTCGATGGATTGCGCCTTGTCGGGCATGGCCTTCTGAGCCGCGAAGAGCGCGCCGCAGAGCCCGCCCGGCGCACGTCCGGCGGCGCAGCCTGCGAAACGCTCAAGGGCCTCCTCGGGCGTGATGCCGAAGAGGGCCGCATATTTGTAGGCCACCGCCTGGGCGCAGTTGTGGCGGAAGGGCGGGGTCCGGAAAGTGTCAGTACATTTCATAGTGAGGCGTGGGGAATAAAGAAAGCCTACTTGATGAGCGGGATTCGGAAGAGGGCGTCCATGGCGAGGAAACGGTCGCGGCTGTCGTCGCCGTACTTGGCGCAGGAGGCGAGGGCGCGGTCGAGGCTCTTCATCTCGGTGAGCCGCTTCGACTTGCTGAAGAACTTGTCGGCATAGCAGACAATCTTCTCCTCGACCGACACGGGCAGCAGGTCGCGGTGGGGCAAGGGGAGGTCGTTCTCAATGATGTATGAGAGAGCGAGCCCCGAGCCTGTGTGCCTCTCGGCCACGAGTGCATGGCGTGGCAGCCCGACGGAGCGGAGCATCTCGGCCCCTATGGTGCCGTGGCATATGTAGGGGCGGTCGCCGAAGCAGAAGATGGAGGGCGCGTTGGTGCCGATGATCCCGATGTCGTGGAGCATGGCGGCCTCGAAGACGAACCCGCGGTCGGCGCCCGCCTCGGGGTGGGCGTCGACAATAGCCACGGCCAGGTCGGCCACGCAGCGGCTGTGGGTCACGAGGATGTCCCACAGCCGCGAGCCTCGCTCGTAGAACTGCTCAATGACGGATTCGGGAGCCATCGCATCGGCTTTAGTGATGGCGCGAACGGAGCTCGCGCGCCACGTCCTCGATGCGGTAGCCCTTGTGGGTGAGGAGCACTATGAGATGGTAGAGGACGTCGGCGCTCTCGTAGATGAAGTTCTCGTCGTCGCCAGACGTGGCGCCGATGACGCACTCGACGGCCTCCTCGCCGAACTTCTTGGCGATCTTGTTGGTGCCTTTCTTGAAGAGGCTCGTGGTGTAGCTGCCCTCGGGCATCTCCTCGTGGCGCTTGTCGATGAAATCCTGAAGCTCCTTGAGGAACATGACGTCCTCGGCCTCGTTGGTCTCGCCCCAGCAGGTGTCGGTGCCGGTGTGGCATACGGGGCCGTCGGGGTGGACCTTGATGAGGAGAGTGTCGTGGTCGCAATCCTCGGCGATGGAGACGACGTGGAGGAAGTTGCCACTGGTCTCGCCCTTGGTCCAGAGCGTGTTGCGGCTGCGGCTATAGAAGGTGACGAGGTTCTCGGCCTTGGTCTTGTCGAGCGCCTCCTGGTTCATATAGCCGAGCATGAGAACCTTGTTGGTGTCGGCGTCTTGTATGATGGCGGGGACGAGACCCGCAGAGTCTTTCGTGAAATCGAGCATTGGGATTATCCTGTTTTGTGTTTTCGTTATCTGACTATTTGAGCCTTACGGGTATTCCACTCTCAGCGAGATAGCTTTTGAGGTCGGGTATGGCAATCTCGTGGAAGTGGAATATGGAGGCGGCGAGGCCGGCGTCGGCCTTACCACGGGTGAAGACATCGCGGAAATGCTCCATCTTGCCCGCCCCGCCCGAGGCGATGACGGGGATTGAGAGGCTGTCGCTGAGCTGAGCGAGAGCCTCGCATGCGAAGCCGTTCTTGGTTCCGTCGTGGTTCATGCTGGTGAAGAGGATCTCGCCCGCGCCGCGCTCCTGCGCCTCATGAGCCCACTCGAAGAGCCGGCGTTCGGTGTCGATACGGCCACCGTGGACGGTGACGACCCACTCGCCCTTGTCATCCTGACGGGCATCGATGGCCACAGTGACGAACTGGCTGCCGAAGTTGTGGGAGAGGTCGGAGATGAGCTGCGGGTTCTTGACGGCGGCCGAATTGATGGAGACTTTGTCGGCACCCGCCGCAAGGAGACGGTCGGCATCGGCGAGTTCGCTTATGCCGCCGCCGACGGTGAAGGGGATGTTGATGTGCCTCGCAATGCGCTCGACGAGCGAGGCGAAAGTCTTCCGCCCCTCGTGGCTGGCCGTGATGTCGAGGAAGACGAGTTCATCGGCACCGAGCCTGGCATACTCAGCCCCGAGTTCGACGGGGTCGCCTACATTCTTGATATTGACGAAGTTGACACCCTTGACGGTTTGCCCGTCGCGGATGTCGAGGCATGGGATAATGCGTTTTGCGAGCACCTTGAGAGAGTATGGCTATGAGATAAGACAAAGCGGAGCGCCGGAACCGAGAGACGGCCGGCACCCGCTAAGACGCGAATTTAGCTCTAAAAGGGGAACTTAGGACTTGGGCGGCTACAATATTTGGGGGCGTATTTAACACAGCCCGCATATATTTATCACGTCGCCGCCAGTTCAGAGGTCGGCGTAGCTCTTTTGGAAAAGGACTTCCGCCCCCTTGATGGAGCCGCCCTCGATGCCCGCCCTGAGGTAGCGTGCGCGCTGCTTGGCCGTGCCATGGGTGAAGCTCTCGGGCACGGCATGGCCCTGGGCCTTCTTTTGCAGATAGTCGTCGCCGATGACGAGGGCCGTGGAGATGGCGTCGTCGATATCGCCCTCCTCAAACGAATGGTACATCGAGTTCTCACCTGCGGCCCATACGCCGGCGAGGTAGTCTGCCTGAAGCTCAAGGCGGACGCTCAGCTGGTTGGCCTTGGCGTCGGAGAGCTGCGCCATCTTCTGGTGAACCTTGGGCAGCGTGCCGAGGAGGTTCTGGACGTGGTGACCGACCTCGTGGGCGACAACGTAGGCGTAGGCCAGCTCAAAGAGGTCGGATCCGTGGCTCGCCTTGACTCCGAGGCTCTGCTTCATTGAGAGGAGAAACGAGAGGTCGATGTAGAGCTTCTTGTCGCCCGAGCAATAGAACGGGCCGACGGCAGAAGTTGCGCCGCCGCATGCGCTCTGGACGCTCCCGGTGAAGAGGACGAGCGTGGGCGGCTCGTAGTCAAGGCCGACCTCGGCGAACTTCTTGGCCCAGACATCCTCGGTCGAGGCGAGAATCTGGCGGCAGAGGGTGGCCATCTGCTCCTCCTCGGCCGTGGGCTGATAGTCCTCGGAAGAGGAAGAAGAGGCTGAGACTGAACTCACGACGGATGAGTCGGAGAGGACTCTGAGCGGGTTGCCGCCCTGAAGGTAGACCACGAGCATGGCGATGATGACGCCCACGATGCCAATGCCGCCGGCAGCCTTGCCTTTTGAGCCGCGGCGGTCGTCGACATTGGAGCTTTCCCTGCGCCCTGTGAGTTTCATGAGGTAAAGGATTTTGAGAGGTTTTGAGTTTAGGATTATGCCGCACCGGAATCCACGGATTAATTAAATGGGGCGGCACGACGCATCTTTTACGAGTCAAAGTGGGTTAAGTTTTACCATTCAGTTGGCTATTTTGTCGTTTCAGAGCGGGAAAATGTCGTTTCGGTCGGCGAACGCACCAGGGAGAGGGGAAAGGGGGTAAATTAGCGGCATGAAGCACGTCGTAAGAGGCCTGAACATAAGGGAGCTTGCCAAGGACTGGGCGATATACACGTTCGCCACGTTCTTCCTGTGCGACATACTGTGGGAGGTGATAGACTACGGGTCGTGGGACGGGTCGTGGCTGGATGACACGGGCGACCTCCTGGTGGACTTGGCGTATTGCGGCGTCTTCTCGCTATCGAGCATAGCCACTGGGGCCGCACTGTTCAAGTTGCGGTATTTCAACAAGGTGACGTACGGGCGGTTGTTGTGGAGCGGGATTATAACCCTTGGGGCAAACCTGCTCATAGCCGTCACGTGCGAGAATGTGTATGACGCCATATGGCCCACGGACTCCGACACGTTCTGGGGCAGCGTATACTTCTTCTGCTTCATATCGTCGCTCGCCTCGTTCGCCCATGCGTCGCAACATTACAGCATGATGATTGTCAGGCAGAACGAGGAGAATATGAACCTCCAGCGCCAGCTGCTGAAACGCCAGCTCGACCCCCACTTCGTCTTCAACAGCCTGAGCGTCCTTGCCGGCCTGACTCGCATTGACCCCGAGAGGGCCGAGGCCTTCACCATAAAGCTGTCGCGCCTCTACAGGGCCGTCCTCAACGCCGTGGGCAACGACTTCGTGAGCCTTGAGGAGGCCATAAGCTTCGCCCACGACTACGTCGACCTGCTCAACGTTCGCTTCGCCGACAAGATAGAGCTTGACACCTCGGGATGCCGGGCGGCTGGGGGCGAGCGGATAATGTCGCTCGCCATGCAGACACTCGTGGAGAACGCTGCCAAGCACGGCAGGAGCGACGACGGCGGCACACTGCGGATCTGCATAGTCAAGGCCGGCGGCAAAATAAGGGTCAGGAACAACATGCCCGCCGGCCGGAAAGAGCAGACGGAAACCTCGGCCGGCATAGGGCTGGAGAACCTGCGGAAGAGATGCATGATAGAGTACGGGGTGGAGCCGACCGTCCGGGAGACGGACACCTCTTTCGAGGTCGAAATACCAATCAGCGCGGCGAGCGACAGATAGCCGACGGCGGGAAGCTACCGCGACATATTGCATAACAATCAACAACACATACAAACACGATGCGCCGCATAGTTATAATAGAGGACGAGCCGATAAGCGCCGCAAGGCTCAGCCGGATGGTGGCAGAGATTGTCCCCGACGCCGAAATAGAGCAGCCCCTCACCCGCGTGAGCCAAGTAAAGGCGCGCCTGAAATCCGCCACGCCCTACTGGCTGATATTCGCCGACATAAGGATTGGCGGAGGCGACGTTTTCGACGCACTGAAAGACACCGCCCCGAACTCGTTCGTCATATTCACCACCGCATATGACGACTACGCCCTCAAAGCCATAAAGAGCAACGGCGTGGACTACCTGCTGAAGCCCATTGACAGGAACGAGCTCGAGGCCGCCATAGGCAAAGTGCAGACGCTAAGCGAGGCCACAGTAAGCGAAGCCGCCCCGCAAGGCGCGACGGGCTGGCGCAAAAGGCTGATGGCCAACGACGACGGCTACATGATACCCGTGGAGGTGGAGAGCATAAACTTCATAGTGGTAGAAGACAAGCAGCCGATAGCCCACCTGCAAAGCGGCGACGCGCTGCAACTTGAGCTGTCGATGAACGAAGTGGATGCCAAGCTCGACCCCGACATGTTCTTCCGCCTCAACAGGCAGTACATCGTGAACATAAGGGCCATAAAGAGCGTCAAGTGCCACTTCTCGTCGCGCCTGATAATAGCGATTGACGGGTGCGACGACGGGCTTGTGACGGTAAGCCGCCAGGGAGCCATAGCGTTCAGGAGATGGATTGACCGATAAGGAGAAAAAGACCTTCACAGGCAAAAACTATCACCGGCACATAACACTAACACACACAACTATTTCCTAATAAAACACTTAGCAAGAGCGGCATCGCTATGGGCGGTGTAGTTGACGGCGGCAACTGCCGTGTCGCAATCGCGCCCCCGTAAGCGGGCGCATTGTCGACTGGGAGACAGGCGAGAACATAGCGTTCGCCAGCATCGCCGAGGCCGGCACGGGGCGCGGCACGACCACTAACCAGGATGGCTACTTCTCACTAAAGGCCGATGGGCGTGTGAGCGTATCGTGCATCGGCTACGAGCCTCTGAGCCTTGACATGGGCGACGGGCAGAATGGCGACACGGCCGTGGTGATAAGGCTACGGCGCAAGGAGCAGAAACTTGACGAGGTGGTGGTATCGGCCACGGTGCCCGAGGTGGAGGCCGTCGTGATGAGCAAAAGCACCGTGCCGGTGGCATTGGTGAAAGCCATGCCGTCGTTCACGGGCGAGCCTGACATAATAAAGGCGATAACATTCCTGCCGGGCGTGCAAGGCGGCCGCGACGGGATGAGCGACATATTCGTCCGCGGCGGCGACAGAGGGCAGAACCTCATAATGCTCGACGGGATGAAGATATACAACTCAAGCCACATGTTCGGCATCGTCTCGCTATTCAACACAGACATGGTGAAGAACGTCGACGTCTACAAGGGCATCTTCCCCGCACGGTATGGCGGCCGCCTGGCATCGGTCATCGACGTGACGAGCCGCGATGGCGAC
Source organism: Marinilabiliaceae bacterium (assembly GCA_051875415.1). GTDB lineage: Bacteria > Bacteroidota > Bacteroidia > Bacteroidales > Marinilabiliaceae > W3P20-009. The sequence continues at coordinate 106,171 of JBJEGU010000041.1, read as the reverse complement.
GAGGGCAAGAGGGGCTACCACATATCGGTCGGCATGCTGTCGAGCACGGCCTTCGCCCAAGGGCCCATAGTGCCTGGCAAACTCACGTTCGCCGTGGCCGCCAGGGCGGGGTATAACGACCTCTTCAACATGGGCGCGCGCAAAGAGTTCTACGATGTGGACATAAAGAGCAGTGAGACCTACGCCGGGCTGGACCGCTCGTACGTCAGCGAGTCGTTCTATGACATTAACGCCCGCCTCAGGTGGAAGATGACGCCCACGGCCACCCTTGCCTCGTCGGTGATAATAGGCTCGGACTTCGAGCGTTATGGCGAGGCGTCGCGCATTGGCAAGAGTTCGCCGCTTGAGAGGGAGACAGGCCGCACGGCCATCCGCAACAACGGCGTCAGCCTTACTTTCTCAAAGGGATTCGACAAGACGTTCTGGCTGACATCGGCCTCGTTCACCTCATACCGCAACACGTCGGACAGCAAGACCGAAAGCCGCAACCCCTTCACAATGAAAATATCGAGTACCGGCTTCGACATTAAGGGCGCGCTGAGGGAGATAGCCCTGAAGAGCCACACCGAGGTGACGCTCGGACCGGGCAAACTGCGCGCAGGGGCCGAGATAAGCCGCTACATATTCAGCCCGTCGCGCTCAAGCCTATGGGAGGAAAGCGACGGGGCAAGGAAAGACAGCGCGTCAGCGGAGAGTGGCGACATCCGCTCCGTGGAGAGCAGCGCATATGCCGAAGGCGAAATAGACATAACAAGCGACCTGCGTCTTGACATTGGCCTCCGCACCACGGCCTACCATGCGTCGGCCGCGCTTGGCGAGAGCGGCAAGACTTTCGCGCGGATTGAACCGCGAGCATCGCTCCGACTGATGTTCGCAAGACACATATCGCTCAAGACCGGATTTTCCGTAGCCAACCAATTCAACCACTGCATGTTGGCATACATAGATGACATCCAGAGCGAAACGTGGGTGGCGGCCACTGGCAGCATGCCGCCGCAGAAGGCACGGCAGGCGGCTTTCGGCCTCTTCTACGCCAATGACGGCCAGAGAGTCAACCTCTCGGCGGAGGGTTTCTACAAGTGGATGAGCGACTTGCAGCACTGCCGATCGGCAAGGGTGTTCCGGAATGGCGTCATAGAGAGCTCGGTGGGCGAGGAGATCCTCACGGGCGGCGACGGCAGAGCGTATGGCGTTGAGGTCATGGCATCGAAGGACATGCCCCACGGCGTCAGCGCAAGCCTGGCCTACACGTGGATGCGCAGCGAGAGAAAATTTGACGGCGTGAACGGCGGCAGGTGGTTTCCGCACCTCTTTGAGCGCAGGCATAGCCTGACGGCCACGGGAATATGGGCAATAAACGACAAATGGAAGTCCAGCGCATCGTTCAACTTCGCCACCGGCAACCCGTTCACCATGCCGTCGGCCTACGTGAAGCCCGACATGACGACTGGCGTGGGCCGCTACATCTTCACAGACATCAACAACCGCCGGATGCCCAACTACCACAGGCTCGACCTTAACATCGCGCGCACCCACGCATGCCGCGGAGGCGCGGAGATGCAATGGACGCTGAACATATACAACGTCTACGCCCACAAGAACCCGAGCTACGCCCGCTTCTCGCACGACGACAAGGCCTGCATAACGTCGGACTACTCAATCCTGCCATCACTAAGCTGGAGCATAAAGTTTTAACCAAAAGAGACAAACAAATGAGGCATTGCACACTGATTAAAACCGTTTCTCTCACCCTTGCGACAAGCACGGCCCTCCAGAGTTGCGACTACTTCCTGCCCGGCAACACAGAGCTGGAGAGCTACGTCAGCTACTCGAGCGACTACGGCGGAGACGAGATAGTGATGAACGGCTACATTACGGACGGGCACGGCGTCTACGCCGACATCTCGCACACATACCGCCCCGAGGACAAGAGGCACGTCGACACGACATTCACAGCCAAAGTGACCCTGCTTGAGGACGGCAAGTCCATTGCCACTCTCCACGCCCAAAAGGAGAGACGGCTCACGGCCAACTACTGCGAACGCTTCACTCACTACCTTCTGCCGGACGAAGTGAACATAGAGCGCGGCCACAGCTACAGCCTGCGCGCAGAGAGCCGGACTCTCGGGACTGCCGAGTCGGCGCAATGCACCGTCCCAGGCGGAGTGGAGATTGACTCCGTGTGGGCCGAGACATCGTACAGGGGCCAATATCTTTACTTCTACGCGCACTATCACGGGGCTGCCGACGGGTTGCGCGCATACCCCTTCATGCGCAGCTACCGCTATGGGAAGTGCCACACGCGCAGCGGCTGGTTCGACAGCAAGAAGATGCTGACACCCGACGGAGGCTCGGGCTTCGTCACCGTGGAGAACAGCGGGTATAACCGCTATACGGACTCCGTGTCGGTAGAGGTGCTGACAATGGGGGGCGAGGTGCAAGATTACCTGAAAAGCTGGGGACAATACGAGGAAAGCAGCGAGGACTATTCATATGAGTACCCGATAGCCGTCAGGGAGAACGTGGAAGGCGGACACGGGTTCGTTGGGGCGTACGCCGTGAGCGGGAAGACCATCATAGCCGACGAGGCGAACTCGGTGGTCGACGAGGGCGACTGCTGGGGGGCGAGGTATGACTCGCTCTTGAACATTGACTACTACACGCCGTTCGACTGGACAGCACCACGAGAGTAAGACAATATCACGAAACCATATACATCATAGCAAAAAAATGAGCAACGAAATGAATCGCATTCACTTAGCGGCAACAGTACTTGCCGTTTTTTGCACTCACATCCTGCAACGATGATCCCGAGCCAGCTCCGAGCCTCGGGCAAGAAAACGCAGGCCAAGAGGCCGTAACGGTGGAGGACGGCACTCTCCACTTCGCCTCCGCGGCTGACTATGACGAGTTCAGCCTGCGGATGGCGAACTGCGACCCCGAGGAGAGGCTCGATTGGGAGGAGCGGCACGGGTTCACCTCGATGCTCAGCTATGCTGAGAGGGTGGCCAGCGATACCGAGATACACATCGGCGAGGCATTGGGCAGGCCAGACATCTTCGCCGTAGCCGCAGACAGCACTGTGACGCTCGAGGTGCCGGACGCATTCGCCTCGGCCGCCAACGTCGACGGCTACTACTACGTCGGCAGCTCAATATGCAAGGTAGACAAGGAGTTCACCGCCTCGGTTGTCGGCGGGGAAAGGAGGACTTCGATGCCGCCATAAGGAAAGGCGCAGTGCCTGACGGGCATGACGGCGCAGTGTACAGGTATGCAGGGAATGGCAACCTGAAGGCGGGATACGTTGGACAAAAAGTGAACGTCATCAGCAAACGCATAAAGAACGACCACTACCGAATGGACTACTCGATAAGAGCATACGTCAATGATTGCGACATGAAAACTGGACTGTTTACAATTTATGTTGAGCAAAAGTCTACAAACGGGCACAAAAAGCACAGGAGATGGCGCGACCATCACAGCGAAAACACCTACAGGGATGTATCTTGCGATGTAAACCACCCTCAATTCCAAGGCTCGATACACCTTGGAGTCCCAAACTATTTTGAAAATTCACGCGTAAACCATAGTAAGACAGAGCCTTTCTACTGTAATGGGCAAAAAGGTGTCGACTATCGTACAGGCACACTGTACTTCACTGATATGAACGGGAACATCATTTGCGAAAGCGTGCCGAAGGAGCAGATAAATCTGTGGATGTTGTTCAACGGATACAGCGAATAAGACTATGAGAATAAGAATGTCACTTATGGCGGCGACATTAATGCTCGCTGCCTCGGCAGCCACCAACGCCCAGCTCCGCATCGACGCTGGCGCAAGGATAGGGCACAGCACGATTCGTTATTCCGAGGGCTTGCAAAGCAAATGCCCCCTGCACAACACGAATAAATGCGCTTTCTCGTGGGGAGTGGAGACAAAAGTCGGATATGAGTTCAAGCACGGCTTAGGAATATCATCCGGGCTTAACTATGACATGATACGTTTCTACACATCCCACTTGGTGTTCAAACGCCGTTACGACGAAGAAAATGGCATGTGGGTAGGAGAAGGTCACGAAGACGGAAACTATCTCCACTCCTACGGATTTCTTACAATTCCCTTGCGGTTTGAGTACAGATGTCTCAACGACATCGTCCGCCCATACATCGGCTACGGCTGCTCCTTTCTCGTCAGGCGGTACGACGGTTTTTTCACAGAGCAGGGCGAGAGATATTGGCCTGTCGAATTTGAGCACAAGTCGGTAGTGCCAGTCTTCATGTTCGGCGTGGACTTCGAGTACAAGAGGTTCATCCTCGGATTCGGGCGGCGCAAGGATCAGAGCATCTTTATGGAGGAGAGGCGGAGCAGCGACTCGTCGTGGAAGTCGAGTCAGAACACGTTCAAGCTCGGCTACAGGATATTCTGAGTTTAGACTCGGGGAGAGACTCCTGTAAAAGGGCGTTGCGGTGAAGCTGGCTCACGCCATGATAGGCGCAAAAGGCGTATATTTGTGGAGATACCGATTAAGCAGAGAGGAATGGGAAGCTACGTGAACCCCGGGAACAATGTCATTGCCGCCGACATGCGACAGGACATTTACATAGACAAGTCGATGATACTGACGGAGCTGAACAAAGTGTTCGGGTCGTCGACAGGGTCGCGCTTGTGCGTGAGCCGTCCGCGGAGGTTTGGCAAGACTATGGTGGGAAACCTGGTCGCCGCCTACTACACAAGTGGAGCGGACTCGCGTCCGCTATTTGAGAAGCTCAGAATCTCGAAAACGGAAGGATGGGACGAGAGGCTGAACAGGTGCAACGTCATCCAGATAGACCTCGGCGAGTTCTACAGCCGGTACGGCAGCGAAGGAGACGTGACAAAAACACTCAACAGGCTTGTTGTCAACGAGATGAGGACGGAATTCCCGAATGCCGGCATAGACGTTGGCGACTCAATCCCTGAAGCTGTACTCTCCGCCTTCGACGAAACGGGTAAGCAGTTCGTCGTAATAATTGACGAGTATGACGTGATGGTCCGCGAGAAGGTGTCGCAGGCCGACTTTAAGGAGTTTCTGTCTTTGCTCAACGCTCTCTTCAAATCTATTGCCTGCGGCCGCGCCATCGGGCTGGCCTACCTGACGGGCATCATACCCATAGTGCGCGACAAGGTGCAGTCGAAGCTCAACAACTTCACCGAGTACACAATGCTCCAGCCCATGGAGCTGGCCCCTTATATCGGGTTCACGCTGCCCGAGGTGAAAGAGATCTGCGAGCGGTACGGCATGGACTACGACGAGTGCCTCCGCTGGTACGACGGCTACCACATAGCCGACGGAGTGAGCATATGCAACGCGAACTCGGTCGTAAGGGCCGTCAAGGCGCGGGAGTTCGCCGACTACTGGAGCCAGACGGGCGCCTACACCGCCATAAGCGACTACATAGACGGCGACTATGAGGGCATCCGTGAGGACATTGCCGTCATGGCCGGTGGCGGCGAGGTGGAGGTGGACGCCGGCTCATTCCTGAACACGCTCGACTCCATAGTCTCGAAGGACGATGTCTTCACCTACCTCATACACCTCGGCTATCTCGCCTACAACCGCAAGTCGGAGACGTGCTACATCCCCAATGGCGAAATCCGCAAAGAGTGGGAGCGCGCCCTAAAGCGGACTGTTAGCTATCGCCCTGTGGTTGAGATGATTAAGAACAGCCATCGTCTGCTCGACGCAACCATCGAGGGGGACTCCGATGCCGTGGCGCAAGCCCTGGACAAGGCTCACCAGTACGTGACTTCTCCTTTCACATATAACGACGAGGGCGCGCTGCAAAGCGCAATCGGACTCGCCTACTTCTACGCCACGACGCAGTACACAGTGGTCAAGGAGTTCCATTCAGGCACAGGATACGCCGACATCGCCCTCATTCCCTACGTGGCGAACCGCCCACCTATGGTTATAGAGCTGAAAATGAATGAGAAGCCGGAGCGGGGGCTGAGGCAGATTATCGACAACGGCTACGCCGACGCCTTCCGCGACATCGAGGGAGAGGTTATTCTCGTGGCAATTTCTTATGATAAGAAGACGCGAAGCCACACATGCATAATCAGCAAGGAAGTGATCTAAGCGGCGGAGCGGGAGCAAAAAAAGGGCGCGTCGGAAACACTTAATGGTTTCCTGACGCGCCTCAATGTTTATGTGGCGGGATGTCCGTTACGCCTTGCGGCTCCCTATCACCCGCCTAATGGCGTCGGCCGACACTTCCGTGGAGACGAGCTTCAGACCAGCCTTGAGCTTCACCCAGTCGAGACGGCCTCGGACCATCCGGAGCAACTCGACAAGTTCGAGCATATCCTCGCCCGCCTCGGAGTAGTCAGCCGAGTAAAGCTCAGTGTCGGCGGCGAACTCAACTCCCTTGCCCATGAGCAGCGAGAGCCGGCCGTCGGGGTCGAAGATGATTTCCGGCAGGGCGTTATCGGCAAAGTCCAGAGCCTTGCGCGCGCACCACCAGAACTCGGCAAGGCTCTCGCCGCGCCATGCGAAAGTCGACACCTCGTCAGCGGCCAGGACGGCTGCCAACTCATTGACCGTCGAAGCCGTAGCGTTGGCGCAGACACGCACATCGGCACCAAGAGCCACGAGAGCCTCGACGAAAGCCGCGCCCTCTGAGTCGACCGGTATGCAGCACGTCACGCGCGCGCCCTCAAGAGGCTTCGCGCCCTCATAGTCGCCACGGACGGCATCAAAAGCCGATACGCCAGCGGCAGCCAAGAGCTTACGCCCCGCCTCGGCAAGGTTGACGTCAGCCACCTTATATGTGTAGTTTGTATGATCTACGTACTCGAACATTTTAACTGAAGATTATGATACCGGAGGCAAAGGTAGGGAATATATTGAGACGGAGGCCAAAAACGAATCCCGCGGGAAAGGAAGATGGCTGCTGAATGCCGGACTCCATTTCCCGCGGGATTGCTCGTATCTTCGTAGGTGTGAACTACGAAATGGCGGCACGTCAGTCCATACCGTCGATGGTTATGATGTCACCATTCTCGTCATACTTGAGTTCGCACACCTTGAGACTCCTGAGCCACGTGCGCCCGCCACTGGGGACGCTGTCGTGATGGAAGAGCCACCATTTGCCCTCGTACTCCACAATGCAGTGGTGTGTTGTCCACCCGACAACAGGGGTGAGAATTACGCCGCGGTAGGTGAACGGGCCCATAGGGTTGTCGCCCACGGCGTAGCAGAGGAAGTGGGTGTCGCCGGTGGAGTAGGAGTAGTAGTACTTGCCGTTGTACTTGTGCACCCATGAGGCTTCGAAGAACCTGTGCGGGTCTGAAGCTTTCATAGGCGTGCCGTCGGCATTGAGGATTTTGACATCGACAGGGGCCTGGGCGAACTGCCTCATGTCGTCGGAGAGGATCGCCACCTTGGGGCAGAGGGCAGGCTCGTCGCCCTCGGGCAAAATGGCGGACTCAAGAGCCTTGTTGTCGCGATACCTTTGGAGCTGTCCGCCCCAGAGGCCGCCGAAGTAGACGTAGTAGCGGCCTCCGTCCTCAAAGACGCACTGGTCGATGCTATAACTGCCCCTGATGGGGTCAGGCTCAGGGGTGAACGGACCCTCGGGCTTGTCGGCGATAGCCACGCCCATCCGGAAGATGTCGTTCTGGTCCTTGAGGGGGAAGTAGAGGTAGAACTTGCCATCCTTGCCTCGGGCGCAGTCGCAATCCCACAGCTGGCGGCCGTGCCAGGGGATGTCCTTCGTGTCGAGAATGACGCCGTGGTCGACTACGGGCGCCGTCATCGGGTCTCCCTCGATGGTGAAGACGTGATAGTCCTTCATGTTGAAGTGGTCGCCATTGTCGTTCTCCGGGATTCCGCTCTCCCAGTCGTGGGATGGGTAGATATAGAGTTTGCCATTCCACACGTGGGCCGAGGGGTCGGCCATATAGTCGTCGGGGACGAGGTATCTTTTCTGAACCTTTGCCATTGCTAACCTGTTGAATTGTAGTCTTATTCGCTAATAATGTCTTTAATAAACAGCTTGGGCTGCCCGTTGCGGTCGAAGGGGAGCGGATAGTCCTTGCGGCCGAGGATAGGGAAGTCGTTCTTCCATGACATGGCGTCGGTCACGCCCCAGAACGTCACACGCCTGATGCCCGCCGAGTGGGCGCGGAAGATGTCCCAGAACATCCGCATTCGCTTATTCCACACAGTGCTGACGCTGTCGGGCAGGCCGTCGCGATACGGGTCATTCACGGCATTGGCCACGGGCCTCTCATCCTCAATAGTGACATTAGCGCTCTGCGTGAATGTCGGGAGCGCGCCCATATCCCACTCGGTTATCATAACGGGCATGCCCTTGGCCTCGAAGTCGGCGAGCGTCGCCTCGACTGAGGCCGAGTCGGGGTAGTCCATACCCATATGTCCTTGGAGGCCAATGGCGTCGAGCCTCAGCCCGCGAGCCCTTATGGAGTCGATGAGGGCGAGGTAGCCCGCACGCCGACCTGGGTTGGTCATACCGTAGTCGTTGATGTAGAGCTCGGCATCGGGGTCTGCCTCGTGGGCATATTGCAGAGCCTCATAGATGAAATCGGCACCCAAAGCTCGGGAGAGCGGCGAGTCGCGGAGCGTGCCGTCCTCGACTATGACCTCGTTGCAGACATCCCAACCCTTGACGCGGCCCTTGTAGCGACCAACGACTGTGTATATGTGGTCCCTGATGCGCTGACGGAGGACATCGGCCGAGACCTCAGCCCCCGTAGAGTCGACATAGAACCACGGGGCGGCCTGCGAATGCCATACGAGGCAATGGCCTATGAGCTCCATCCCATTGGCCTCGGCAAAGGCCACGAGGCTGTCGGCCCCCGCAAAGTCATAGCGTCCCTCCTCGGGGTGGATGTACATGCACTTCATACAGTTTTCACCGACAAGCGAGTTGAAGTGCCTCCTCACGATGCCTACGCTGAGCGTGTCGCGCCCCGCCATCTGCTCACCATTGACGGCTGCGCCTATGGTGAAGTCACCTCCGACCACGTCCTTCAACGCACGCGAGGGCGCATCCGCACTCTTGGCGCACGAGGCGAGGGCGAGAGCCACGGCGGGAAGCAAAAGCAACTTGTTCATATATCAGTTGTTCTTTTCGTTTAACTTGTCTTTGAGTTTGACCATGTGTTTATTGCGCGCCTCGACCTCAGCGTTAATCCGGTCAACCACGTCATCCTCAAGCTCGTAGCGCGAGATGATGACCATGGCCAACACGAGCAGCGCGGCAGGGATGACGCACACGAGCCAGAGTATGCCTTGCTGAGCGAACTCGCTCTGCACCGTGGCATTGCCGCCATCGAAGCCCACATAGGCGAGAACGAGGCCCGGCACCACGCCTCCCAGGGCCATGCCGGCCTTGAAGAAGATGCCGGTCAGGGCATTGACAATGCCGGCTATGCGCTTGCCGCTCTTCCACTCGCCATAGCTTATGACCTCGGGGACGAGGGCCCACATGTAGCCCGTGGCCACGATGACGCCCGTCGACTTGATGAACTGGGCCACCATGACGAGCCATATCTGGCCTTTGAGGGCATCGACCATCGAGACGACGTAGAGGATGGCCATGCCGAGGATCGCGATGCTGAGGAAGACGTAGAACATGTTCTTCTTGCCGATGGCCCGCTTGATGAGCGGCACGAGGGGCATGAAGATGAACGAGGGAGCGGAGCCGAGGCCCATAAAGAGGGCCATATACTCAGGCGCATTGACGTTGTAAATCATATAGTACGAGCCGGCTGAGTTGCCTACCGACATCATGGCGAAGGCCGTCACGAAGAAGAAGGCTATCACGCGGAGCGGGCGGTTGCGCTCGAACTCCGTGAAGAGGTCCGACACCTTGACGTTGGCCGCCTCGCTGCTGTCCATCACCACCCGCTCTTTGCACTGCGAGAAGCAGAAGACAAGGAGGGCGAGGCCGACGAGCGAGAAGATGGCCATAGTGGCGAACCACGCGTCGGCCGACTCGGCAGTGTTGGTCAGCCCGTCGGGCGAGATGTAGGCCACGAGCAATGGGATGCCCGAGGCGACAGCCAGGCCGCCGCAGTTTGCCATGAACATGCGGACGGAGGTGAGGATGGTTATCTCGTCGGTGTCGCGCGTCAGGCTGGCGTTGAGCGCGCCGTAGGGAACGTTGATGAGGGTGTAGCACATCGACATCCCGACATACGTGACGTAGGCGTAGGCCACGGAGCCGTGGAACCCGTTCCAGAAGCAGAGGATGGCGAAGCCCGTGAGGGGGATGCCGCCAAAAATCAGATAGCTGCGGTACTTGCCAAGGCGGGGCGACATACGGTCGACGAACGTGCCGACGAGAGGGTCCCACGCAACGTCCACAAGGCGGACGATGAGGAACATGAAGGCCGCCACTGACGGCTCAAGCCCGTAGACGTTGGTGTAGAAGAAGAGCAAGTACATGCATATGGTCTGGTAGATGAGGTTCTGCGCCAAATCGCCAGAGCCGAAGCCAATGCGCTGAAGCCAGCTTAGCTTGTAGAAACCGTTGTTATCCATCGGTCGGTCAGAGTCAAAAGATAGAGGCCGTCATAGGATCAGGCCAAGATGTTGTTACTTAATTGAGGTCATGGCCTTCGCTGCCCTGACGCCGACAGTCTTTTTGTCGAGCGGATGGATATCGTTCCACTCTCCAAGGTCGTGCGCCTCGGCCAGGGCGGCATGAGGGTCGGCCTCCGCCACGCTCTTCTGCATGGACTGGAAGCGGCGCAGCCAGTCGCCCACGGGCTTCTCAAAGTCGGCCAACTCTATGATTACGAATTTCATATCGGCGTTGGCAAAGAGCGAGCGCCAATTAGCCATCAGACCTTTGAGCATGACGGCGTACTCCGTCTCGCGACCCACATTGCTCTCGCCCTGATACCACAGCGCGCCAGCGAAGCGCATCCCGCTGAGCGGGGCTATCATGGCGTTGTAGAGGGCCACGGGGGTGTAGACGAACGGGGCGACGCCCTGCTTAGCGGGCATAGCGACGGCATAGAAGTGGCGCCACTGGTCGTCGAGGTCAATCTTGCTTATATTCCGGCCGCTCAGCCACTTATTCCCGCCAAAGAATATGCCGCGGTACTTGTCGGCCACAAAAGCCGGCGCGCCGTTCTGGCTCACGAGGCGCACGGCTATGACATTCTTGCCAGGGTGAAGGACGCCTTGCGGGATGTCATAGATGCGCGGGGGATATTGGTAATACGTCACGCCGACCCTCACGCCGTTGACCCACACCTCGTCGGCATCGATGAGCGTGCCGAGGCGGAGAGTGGCGGCAAGAGAGGCTTGGCTGCCCGAGACCTCGACAGTCTTGCGGAACCAGTGCGCGCCGTTGAGCGGGCGGACTTTGTCGCGACCCCACTCGGCCGACGTGGCGGCCACGGTCTCCCACTTCGAGTCGTCGAAAGCCTCGGCCTTCCAGTCGAGGGCGAGCTCCGCCTCCTTGGCAGCGAGGATGGCCTCCCAACGGCCGCCTACCTCACGTCCGTAGTTCTCAACCATCTGCCGGTATGCATCGTCGGCGCACATATCGTACTGGCTGACGGGCATCGCGAAGCCGTCACTGAGCAGCTGCTCCCTGCTCATCCACGACTCTATGGGCGAGCCGCCGACGGCAGCCTCGACAACGCCGATGGCCACCTTGGGATTCTTGGCCTGCATCTCGCGGGCGAAGAAATAGGCCGTGGCGGAGAAGTCGGCCGATGCCTCAGGGTCGAGAGGTTTCCATCCGTCAGTTCGAACCTCAGCCTCAGGGCCTGCGAAACCTGTCGACGTCGCCACTTTGAGCATGCGCACCTTGTTGTTGACAGTGGCGTTAATCTCCATCGCATACTTGTCCATCACCCGGCTTACGGGCAACTCCATATTGCTCTGTCCCGAGCAAAGATACACGTCGCCGACCATGACATCGGAGAGCCTTGCACCGCCAATCTCTACCACGTATGGGCCGCCGGCTTTCAGGGCGGGCAATTTGACCGACCACTTGCCGTCAGCATCGGCCACGACGCTGATGCGCGCGCACCGCTTGCCCGCCTGAGTCAGGGGGGACTGACCATCAAAATCGACGGTGAACGACTCGCCCGCGTCGGCCGTGCCGCGCAAGACGACCTCCTGCCCGCGCTGAAGTACCATTCCGCTCGTGACCCATGCGGCGGGTCGCACCTCCGCCCGGGCCGAGATGACCGAGGCGAGGGCCGCTGATAATATCACAAATGTGTGTCTCATACCTTCATCCGATTTAGCGTTAACAACTTATCACATTTAACGAGCTTCACTCCCTTATGGTTACGGGCGTGGATGGCGCGCCGAGGTAAGAGGGCTTGAGTCCGCCCATGTCAATCATCACTTTTTGGAGTACCATGGCGTCGTCCATCGGGCGGATGCGGATGGTGTGCCGCCCGGCGGACACCTTCTCAAGCTTCTGGCGGACGATGATGGCGTTATCGCCCACCCACTTGCGCCAAGTGTTCTCGTCGAGCGAGCCGTTGATGGGCACCCATCCCTCACCCATGCCGGAGTTGAGGCTGAGCGTCTTTTGCCCCTGGCCCACGTCGTCGCCACCGCCGTAGAGTCCGTGGACGTCGATCTCATGCTCACGTCCGCCGTCGATGGAGACAGCGAGTTTGTGGCCTGTGCCGGCGTAGTTGAGCGTGGGGCTGAGGACTACCTGCAATTTCGGCTCGCCAGTGCTGGAGAACTCGACATCGTATTCCACCCATGTCTGAGGAGTGGCGGAGCGCGCCGTCAGGGCCGAGCCAGTGCGCCCGAGGTTGGGCACGAGGGTCCAGTCGCCACTGCGGCGGCTCGGGTTCTCGGCGTTGAAGGAGACGTAGCCGTCGCCCTCGACGTAGAGCATCGTCCCGTTCTTCGATATCGAGTCCTCACGGACGTAGGCCACGGCGGGCATCACCTGCACCTCGGGCTGCTGCCAATAGGTGTAGCCAATGTGTGTCTGGTCCATCATGTGGTTCCACTTTCCGCCCGCTATCTCCTTGTTGTAGTGGCGTGTAAGGAGGGAGTCGGTCTCGTAGAGAGCCTTCACCTTGTCGGCCCATGCGTTGGCCTCGACGTCGCCCTTCGAGGCGAGGCTCTTGTTCATGGCCACGGAGTAGTACATGTCGTAGAGGTTGGCGCAGGCCACTATAGGGTAAAGCACAAGCTCGTCATAAGCGTCGGCATACTCCTTTTTCATCAGGTAGCCCATCCTCAAGGCCCGGCTCTCAAGTTCGCGGTAGTCGTCGCGGACCCTCTTCCACTCGTCGTAGTTGTCGAGGCTGAAGGTCTGGTCGTCGAGCATCTCGGGCGTGCGGCGGCTGTTGTACTTCGTATAGAGGGCTATCATGTCGGCAATCTCCTCGGCATGGGCGGGGCCGAACTGCGTCCGGCAGAACTCGACAGTGTGGCGGCTTATGTCCGAGGCTTTCATCCGCTCGGGATTCCAAGCGAGGTCGAGAAAGAACTGGATTGGGTACTCCATGGGCTTCAGGTCGCCCACATTGAGAATCCACATCTGACGTACGCCGTGGGCGTAGCAAAGTTCCATCTGGTCCCAGATGCGCTCAACCTGACTGACGTTGAGCCACTTATAATTTCGCGGATCGCCGACGTAGTCGACGTGGTAATACATTCCGTAGCCGCCCTTGCGGGGCTTGGCGTTGAGGTCGGGCAGACGGCGGACGTTGCCCCAGTTGTCATCGCAAAGCAGGAGCGTTATGTCGTCCGGCACCCGCATGCCTTTCTCGTAGTAGTCGAGCACCTCCTTGTAGAGCGCCCAGACTTGCGGCACTTTCGACGCGCGGACATCCATGACGTCGGATATTATCTTGCGCTGGCGTTTCACAATCTTCGTGAGGAGGTCTATCTCGGTCGTCGCGCCCATAGGCTCATCGCCGTCGCCGCGCATTCCCACGGTGATGACCGTCTCCCAGTCCTTGCACCTCTCGATGCCCGTGCGCCAGAACTTCTCAAGGTTCTCCTGATTGGTCCTGAAGTTCCAAGCCCCCGTGCCACGCCGCTTCCAGTCCTGCTGGGCGAGGGCCATTGGCTCGTGGTGCGACGTTCCCATGATTATGCCCATCTCGTTGGCGAGAGGCCCGTTCTCCTTGTCGTCGTCATAGAAAGCCGACGCCCACATGGCGGGCCACATGAAGTTGGCCTTGAGGCGCAGAAGAAGCTCGAACACATGCTCATACGCCTTGTGGTTCACGCCGCCGAACTTCTCGGCGCACCACCACCCGAACGAGGGCCACTCGTCGTTGATGAATATCCCGCGGTACTTGACCTTGGGGCATCCGTCAGTCGACGTGCCGCAGGCGAGAGCCACGTCCGCCCTCCGCTCCACCGGCACGTCGGCCCACCACGTCCACGGCGACACGCCAAGCCGCTCGCTCAGGGTGTAGATGCCATATATCGTCCCTCGCTTGTCGGCCCCCGCAATCGAAATCCGGCTTGGGCTGACGACCATCACGTGCTTCTCGGCCGAGTCGGCAAGCTCGGCGGGAGCGACGCCCGACGAGGCGAAGAGGGCGTCGCCCAATTGGCTCACCACAATCTGGCTCTTGGAGCCGTCAATGGCGTTGACAATGGCGGGCCTGACACCGCAGATCATCTCAATGTCGCCCGCAAGGCTGTTCACAGCCCTGAGGACACCCTTGTCGGACTGGGCTGCCACGCAAATCTCGACAGGCTGGCCACCCTTTATCACGTCGAACGTCTGGGCCGCCGCTGTCGCCGCGGCCGCTAACAACGCCGCGGCTATAGCTATTCTTTTGTGCATATTTAAATATGTCCGCATTGCCCGCTCGCAGGGCTTAACGCCTCGGGGCGAGCATGTTACACTTAATACTCGTAGAGCTTGACGTGCAGAATCTGAAAATCGTCCACCCCGATGCGCACGTGACGGCCCTGATGATCCTCATCGCCATTGAGCCTCTTGACCATCTTGAAAGTCCCGTCGTCCTGAGGCTCAACGACGTCGACGCTCACGATGCCCACACGCCCCACGCCGTTCCAGTCCGTCATGCGCTGCTCCATGGCCGAGCCGTCGGCCTTGCCAAGCACGAAACCGTCCTCGCCCAGGGCGACCTGACTCTCCTTCGCTTTTGCCTCAGCCTCTTTCCGGCTCGTGAAGGTCATCACTATGCCCGACCCGGCCACGATGTACTCCTTGGCGGCCAGACGGATGACAATGGCCCCGGCGGCGGGCCAAGTGGAGCCGTCGGTCGCCCGAGGATCCCACGGCAAGGTGAAGAAGTGGCGCGCCTCAATCACCATCCCGTCCTCATGCCAAGCCTCCGTTTGCTCCCCGCTGGTGAAGAGCAGGCCTCGCCTCGGCGCGTCGCTGGCGAGAAGGGGGGTGAGTTTTGAGAGGGTGGCATAGGCCTTGGCGAGTTTGCAGTCCGCAGGGTTATACTCTATGGCGAACGGGCTTACGCCAAGAGCTTTGTGACGGCCGATGGCGTAGAACGCCTGCGCGCCATTGTCCTCCGTGCGCCGCATCTCGGGGATGAAGAGTGCGTTGCCGCAAACGGAGTACTGCGCCACCCAGCTCTCGAAGCCGCTGTCGTATATGTCGGGCGAGATGAAGTCGACCTTGGGCGCCCCGGCCTTCCACATGTCGATAAGGTGGGCCAAGGGGCCGGCCGCAGGGTACTGCCCGGGCTTCCGCCCGCGGCTGTTGAGGGCGGCGTTGACGTAGAGTGGGAAGCTGACGTGGCGGCGCGCCACATCGGCCAGGCGGCCGACGTAGAGGGCGTACTGGTATGCTTGGAAAATCTCGTCGGCGTAGTCGTCAGTGCCGAACATCTCGGCCCACGTGCCGCTCTTTCGGCCGCCATTGTCGGCCCATCGCTTGGCGAAGTCGGGGTGGAGGGTCTTGCGGTTCTTGCGCATATAGGCGAGAAGATCGTCGGGAACGGCCGAGCGGAACAGCCTCTCGCTATCGGGCGAATAGTCTCTCGCGCTCTCAAGCATCCCTATCTCGTTCTCAATCTGGAGCATGACAACGGTGTGGCTCTCCTTGTCGACCTCGGCGATATGGGCGACGAGGGCCTCGAACGCCTTGGAGTCGGACTCATAGACCGATGGGGCCACACAGCTGGCGATCTCCATCGCCTTGCCCTGCCTCGTCCGCGCCCTGGGGAAACGCTTCACGTCCGTCTTGAACCACTCGGGCGCATAGCAGCTCATAGAGTTCTTCCATGCCCCGAACCAGAGGAAGACGACACGGAGATCGTTGGCGCGGGCAGACTCTATGACCTTGTCCACCTGATGGAAGTCGAACTTGCCTTCCACGGGCTCCATAAGGTCCCAGTAGGCGGGTGCGAGCACCGTGTTTAGCCCCATGGCCTTGAGCCTCGGGAATGTGGCATCAACCTCAGCGTCGGACGAGGCCGTGGAGTTGCCAAGCTCGCCGCCCAGGATTATGAACGGCCTGCCGTCGAGGGTCAGGCGACGGTCGGAGCCGCTGCCCGTCATCAGACATTGCGAATTGGAGTTTATCGCACTGAGAATCAAGGCCGAGGCAATTATCGCGCTTTTGAGTCTTGTCATCTGTTCTTACAGTTCGTTCTTTTTTCAAAGATAGTTAATATTTGTCTATAAACGCAACGCAACAAGTCTTTATTTTCTAATTTTCAATCACTTAGTTATCAGCCGCCAAACAAAGGAGCGAGACAAAAAGGCGGGGTCGGCACTCCGTTGTAGGAATGTCGGCCCCGCGCAATCTTATTGGTCAGACAAGCAGTCCTACTTCACAGTGGAGCTGACGTTGTTCCTCTCGTAGTAAGTCTTGTAGAGGTCGCCGCCGAACTGGAGGCCAAGGTCCTCACCAGCAATGCCGTCGCAGAAGCCCTTGTAAGCCCACTTGCGGAGGTAGTTGGCGTCGAAGAGGTTGGGCAGCTCGCCCTTGAGCCAGTACTCGTGCTCGGCCTCATTGTCCGAGAGGCTCCAGATGGTTATGCCGCTCTGCTGAGCCTCGGGGACATTCTCCTTATACGACTTGACGATCATCTCGTAGCAGTCGGCCTGCGCCTGGTACTGCGCGCTTGAAGGCGACGATGCGCCGAGCGAGATGTCGAGCTCAGTCACGCGGACGAGCTTGCCCGTGGCAGCCATTGTCTTGAACATAGCGTCGACCTGCTCCTTGCAGGCGGCAATCTTGGCGGCGTTGTTCTCGGCGTTGTCGCTCGTACCGCTGAGCGTCACGTGCATCTGGGTGCCGATGCCGTCGACTATTGGGGAGCCGTTGTCAGCGTCAATCTTGTTTATGAACTCGATGAGTGCCGCAAGCTTGGCGGGCGAAGTCTCGAGGTTATAGTCATTGACGAAGAGTTTGGTCTCGGCGGGCAGATATTTGCGGGCGAGCTGGAAGGCGCGGACTGCGTAGTCGGGCACATAGTAGCCCCAGTACCAGTGGTTGTTGCCCCAGTTGAGATTGAGGCCGCTTTCCGTAGTCTCCTCAGGCTCAGCGTCGTAGGTGACATTGCCATCATCGTCGGTCTCAGATCCGCCGAAGACGCCGTCCAAGCCGCGGACACCGTTGCTGCCGTCGGCTATAGGCTCGTTGATGACGTCATAGCCGTAGGGGACCACACCCTTCTCGTCCAGATGCTCGGCGACGCCGCTCACCCACGACTCCATCACTTTCACGAGGGCCTCCTTCTTCTGCTCGGCGGTCTTGGGGACGTACGTGATGGTGGTTGCCTTGTTCCCAGAGTCGACCTTCTTGCCGAACTTGACATCATCTATGTAGTATGTCGCCCCGACAGCACCGAAGTTGATGATGATGCGGTTGACATCGTCATAAGCCGGGGTGAACTCCTTCTCATATATCACCCAGTCCGTAGTGAGGTTGAAGGTCTCATAGCCGCCCTGACTGCCGTAGGTCGTTCCGTTCTGATATTGGAACTGAACCTGGCCGCTTGCCGCGGAACTCTTTGCCTTGAACTGGATGATGTAAGCCGACTCAGAGTCGAGATAGTCTTCAAAAGTATAGGCGCACTGAGCCTCCCACATGTTGCCGTCGGCTGCCGAGGCGAGAACCATACATGCCGTGCCATCTACGCCGACACCCTCTTTCACGCCGCTGTTGTCGCCGTCCTTATTGGATCCCCACGAACCCCAACCTCCGCTGGTTCCGCCATTGAAGTCGGAAGCATCGTCAGAGAGTATGTTAACCATAGGGTCGGACTGCTCAAGCTTTTCTCCGAACTCTATGTTGTCGACGTAGTAAGAGCCTCCAACTGCACCGAAATTGATGATTATGCGGTTGGCATCGTCAAATTTACACTGGAACTCGTACTGATAGGTAGCCCAGTCGGTGGTGAGGTTGAAGGTGTTATAGCCGCCCTGGCTGCCGTAGGTCGTTCCGTTCTGATATTGGAACTGAAGCTGGCCGCCAGAGACCGAACTCTTGGCATCGAACTTTATGACCATAGTCTTCGAGGAGTCGATGGGAGCTTCGAAGGTGTAAGCGAACTGCGCCTCCCATGCGTTGCCATCGGCCTTGCTGGTAAGGACGATGCATGCAGAGCCGTCTTTGCCCTCGCCATCCTTGACTCCCGTGTTGTCGTCATCCTTGTTGGAGCCCCACGAACCCCAGCCACCAGTTGTTCCACCGTTGAAGTCGGACGCATCGCCGGTAAGCAGGTTGGCGACGCCGCCACCATCGGTCTCAACGACCATTTCCGGCGCGATGACCGACTTCAGGTAAGCCTGCCTCTGCTGCGTGTGCCAGAAGAAGTTGTGGCCGTAGAGCTTCATGTCGGCGGGCATGTTGTCGAACAGGTTGTCGAGGGTCGTGAAGTTCAGGCTGCCGGAGTTGGTCATGAGGGCGTCCATCTTCATGGCGTTGCCGCAGGTGAACATCTGGTAGTTGGCGTCGACGAGGTCCTTCTCGCCGTTGGCGTTGGCGTTGTAGAGGTCGACGCCCATACCTATGCCGATAATGTTGCCGGGCATGTACTGCTGGGCGTAGACTTTTATGTCGTCATAGTTTGCCAGGACCTCCTTCACCTCAAGCGGGATCTCGTTTATGCTTACGCCGCCCTTGGCTTTCCACTCCATCGTCTCGTCGTCGCAGGCGGAGGAGATGGCCATGAGCGCGAGGGCCGGGAGGATATGTCTCTTGTAATTCATACTCGTTTCTTTTTTTAAGCCCCGAGGGCGCGATGCCCCCGGAGGCTGTAAAGTTTTAGAAATCGCTCACTGTTATGCTCGTGCAGGGCACAATGCGCAGATTGTCAATGTAGACCTTCTGGTTGAAGAGGCTCGAGGCGTAGGTTATGTCGTCGCTGAACTCGAGGTCGGGGTTGCAGAAGTAGACCATAAAGTTGCGGTATGAGCCGGCGTTCTTGTCGTCAATGACATCCTGGAAAGTCCAGTCTATCTTGTCCTCAGTGTAGTTGCCGAACTCTGAGAGCGGGATGGTGATAGTCTGCCAACGCTCGCCCGTAGTGAAGGCCTCATGGGCTCCCGTCTCGCGGTCGAGCCAAGGCACCCATGCGTAGGCCTGGTTCTTATAGTCGGCGCTGTACTTGGTGCATGCTGAGCCATAGCCGTAGTTGGAGAGGTTGTTCTGGAGCGAGAACTCAATCTGGCCAGTGAGGTCCCACGCCTCGGGGCAGTAGACATCGAACTGGAGAGCCACGCTGTCGACGGGCGTAGAGCCGGGGATGTAGCTCGTCATACGGCTCCAGTCGTCGTCAGCGTCGTCATTGCCGGCGGTGGCGAAAGGCTTCGAGCTGCTCACGCCCGCCTTGAGTCCGCCTTCGTCGAGCACGCTCTGCGGCAGGACCATGCAGACCTTGCCGCGGCCCGTCGCCAAGGGATCGTCGACGAGGTCGTCGGCGGAGAAGGTGGCGCTCCAAGACCCCTGAGTGCCAAGACCGTCGAAGTTGATAACGTAGCACTTGTTGAAGTTGAAGTAGGCGGGGGATATGGCCGTTCCGTTCGCGCCCTCGGCCGTGATGGAGCCGCTCTCCGTGACGCCGTCGGGCATGGTGAAGGAGTAGAACTTGCCCTCCTCGTCGCTCGTGATGCCGTCAGTGACCTCCACGCCTCCGGGGAGCGTCACTTTGGTTATCTCCTGAAGGTTGGAGCCGTAGACCGTGACAGTCTCACCCACCTTGGGCAACGTGTTGTCAACGCCCGAGACGCTTGGCGCCGCCGCGCGGATGACGAACGAGTAGGTGGTCTGAGTGCCATCCTTGACAAAGCGGATGGTGTTCCTGACAGCCTCGTCGGCGTCGGCCACGGGGGTCTCGGTCTTGAGGGTCAGCCATACGTTCTTGTCAGTGATGAGGGCGTTGTTGAAATAGGTCTCGTAGCCGTTGACGTAGATCCTCTTGAGGCCGAGGAACCCCGAGCCCTGCACGCGGAGGAGCTGGCCAAGGCGCGCGAATGTCACCTCGCGGTCGAAGACGGAGTCCTTGGCCGAGGCGTCCTCAAGGAAGACCTTCTCGACAATGATTTCGGATGTCTGGGAGCCGCTGCCGATGATGTCCTGGTCATCGTCGCATGCCGTGAAAGCCGCGAGAGAGCCACCAATGGCGATGGCCGCCAGAAGCATTTTATATCTTGCTTTCATAATCGTTTCGTTCAAATATGGTTAATCGAACAGAGTAGCCTCGTCGACCTCACGCTCGCCAAAGACGTAGGGCGTGGTGGAGATGTTGCCGTCGGCGTCGGTCTTGAGGTTCGGGTTCTTGGTCTGGTCGGTGTCGGCCATCGGGAGGATGAGGCTCTTGGCGGTAGCCGTGGCGACGCCGTTGCCCGGGGCCACGTAGTTATCGCTCAGCTTGTAGGTGCTCGTGCTGCTCTCGAAGTACGACGCATTGCGGTTCTGGTTGTTGAGGTAGTTGACGACCTCCTGCTGCTGATAGTAACCACGGCGGACGAGCTGGTACCAGTAGAGACCCTCGAAAGCCAGCTCCACGCGGAACTCGTGGCGGAGGTCCTCATAGGCCACCTTGCTCTTGGTGGGGACTCCGGCGCGGGTGCGGATGGCGTTGAAGTACTCGATTGCCGTGGCGTCGCTCGTGCTGGCGTCGTTGCCAAGGGTCGCCTCCACATAGTTGAGGTAGACCTCGGCGAGGCGGAGCATATAGGTGTTAATGCCCGAGTTGTTGACCACTGAGAAGCCGTTGACCTTGTTAGTGCCGATGACGTACTTCTTAATGTTGGCGCCCTGGCTGCCCGCGCTCTCGGTCACGCCATAGATGTACGGGTCGTTGGGGTCGGCGCTGAGCTCCGGATACTCCTCGCCATAGGACGCTACGCAATTGTGGCGACGGATTTTGTCATCGATGACAGCGTCGAGAGTCTTATCCTCGTACTCCTTGAACTCCTCCCACAAGTCGTAGGAGCAGAATGTCGCTCCACCCCACGCGTTGGTGTCGCCCACAGTGGTTGACCATGCGAGGAAGCGCGTCATGCTCTGCGCCGCGCCGCCGACGTCGGTGCCCTGAAGGAACTGGAGCTGGAAGAGGGACTCGTCATTGTTGTCGAAAGTGGCGGCGGCAAAGAGGTCGGCATAGTTGTCGAGCAGACGGGCGCTGCTCTCATTAATCACCTTTGCGGCGGCTTTCTTGGCGAGGCCGAGGTAGTAGGTGTTGCGGACGCCGCGGTTGAAGTCGGTGGCTGCGTTGGAGCCGTCGTACTGGCTGTCACCGTCGACAAGGCCGGCCATGGAGAGGTAGAGCCTGGACAGCATGCCGAAAGCGGAATACTTCGTCACGCGTCCCTTGTCGCCCTGAGTGGCGGGAAGGTTTTGCGCCGCGAACTCGAGATCGCGGATGGCGAACTCGATGACGTCGACTCGCGGCTGCGCCTTGACCACGTAGTTGTTCACGAGGTCCGAGGTGTTCTCGTAGATGATGCCGCATCCCCACAGGGTGCCGATGTACCAATACGCCACGCCGCGCATGAAGCGGGCCTCGGCAATGGCCTGACTCTTAGCCTCGGCGGTCACCCCTGAGCCGGCGTTCTTGGTGACGTTGTTAATGAAGTTGTTCGACTGCGAGACGACGGAGTAGAGCGACGCCCACGCCTCGGACAGGCCCTGCGAGAGCGAGTTGTCCGTGAAGTTGGTGTAGGGGTAGATGTAGTTGGAGTACTGCGCCGTGATGTTGTTGGCGCGGCCATCACCCATGCCGTAGTAGAACTTGTCGTTGAAGTCATACCACACGTAGCTGTAAAGCGGGGCGGTGCCGGAAGCCACAGCCTCGTTGGAGTCGAAGAACTGCTCCGGGCTCTGCTGGTAGGTGTTGACCGACGCGTCGTCGAGGAAGTCGTCAGCGCAGCTGCCGAGAGTGAGCGACCCGGCCGCGAGCGCCATGGTATATATGATTTGCTTTTTCATATTGTCTTCTCCTTTCATAGGTTAGAATGTCATGGTCAAGCCCAAAGTGTACATGCGCGGCGACGGGTAACGACCGTAGTCGATGCCGTTCATGAGCGCGTTGCCCCAGAGCGAGCCGACCTCGGGATCGTAGCCCGAGTACTCGGTCCATGTGTAGACGTTCTGCAGGTTGACGTAGACCTTGAGGTTGGTCATGAAAGCCTTCTCAATCCACTTGCGCGGGAAGGTGTAGCTGAGCGAGATGTTCTGCAGGCGGATGTAAGAGCCGTCCTCGACAAAGGCGTCGCTGACGCGGTTGTTCTTGTTCAGTCCGCTCTCGGTGTAGAGGCGCGGCTGATTGGTCGACGACGCGTTCGTCACGCGGTAGTTGCGGAAGTCGTCGGGCCCGTTGGCATCAATCTTCTCGACCTTGGCATAGTTGAGCACCGAGGTGAGGAGGTTACTCGTCGAGCCGCTGACCTCAAGCGTGCGACGGTTGTAGTTGAGCACGTCGTTGCCATAGCTGCCGCTGAACTGAATGGAGAGGTCGAAGCCCTTGTAGGAGAACGTGTTGCCAAAGCCCCAAGTAAATTTTGGCTCAGGGTTGCCGATGAACGTGGCATCGTCATTGTTGATTACGCCATCGCCATTGACATCCTCAAAGATGTAGTCGCCAATCCACGTGCCGCTCTGCGAGATGGACGAGCCCTCGGGGATGGCCACCTGCTTGATGTTGCCGTTGGCGTCCTTATAGTAGAAGTCGCTCGGGTCGTCGAAACGGCCTATGACCTTCCAGCCCCAGAACTGCGCCACTGGCTGGCCTACGACGGTGTTGGTAACGGTGGCCGTCTCCGAGCCAATCTGAAGGGTCTTGGGCAGGGTGCCAGTTGCCGTGTCGAGCGACTTTACCTTGTTGCGGTTGAGCGAGAAGACCACGTTGGAACTCCACTGGAAGTCGGGCTTCGTGATGTTATGCGTGTTGAGGGTGATCTCGATACCCTTGTTCTCCAAAGAGCCTATGTTGCCCCAGGGGTTGCTTGCGACGCCATAGCCGGAGCCGCCGCCCGAGCCGAGGAACGCAGGAAGGTCAATCTTGAGGAGAAGGTCCTTCGTCTTCTTATAGTAGACATCGGCAATGAGGTCGATAGCGCCATTGAGCACCGAGACGTCGACACCGACGTTGGTCGAATAGGTCGTCTCCCACTTCAGGCCGGGGTTCGCGTTGTTGGCATTGAGGATGCCGTTGCCCCAGCTGGTGGGATATGTCGAGAGGAGGGCCGTGTAGGCGCCATACTCCACGTTCTGGTTGCCCGTGGCACCCCAGCCCACGCGGAGCTTGAGGTTGTCGATGACGGCATTGTCCTCAAGGAAGCTCTCCTTGCTCGCGCGCCAAGCGAGGGCGGCGGAAGGGAACCAGCCCCAACGGTTGCCATCTGCGAACTGCGAGGATCCGTCGCGACGGATGGTGAATGTGGCGAGGTAACGGTCGTCGAAGCTGTAGAAGACGCGGCCGAAGTATGAGAAGAGGGCCGAGTTATACTTGTAGCCAATGGGCAGCGCGCCCTCGGAGTTGCCGGCCGAGATGTCGGTTGCCGAGTTGGAGAGGTAGCCCGTGGCGGTGCTCTTCTGCGTCTCCCAATGGTTGTGGCTCATCTCCTGGCCCACCATCGCGTTGATGTTGTGCACCTCGGCGAGGGTGTTATTGTAGGTGAGGATGTTGCGCCACGACCAGTACTTGGTGTTGGTCTTGGTCCATGTGCCAGTGCGCGTGTCGCTCTTCTTGATGCCGAACTCGTAGTCTGGCTGGTAGTAGTAGTAGTGGTTGAAGTTATAGTCGGCCGAGAGCTCGGTCTTGAAAGTCAGGCCCTTGTAGAGCTTGGCCTCAAGGTTGGTGTTGACTCGGAAGTTGGTCTTCTTGTTGTAGTTATCGGTAATTTCGGCAAGCGCGACTGGGTTGTCGGGCATCCACTGGTCGTCCGGGCCGTCATATCCGCCGTCGGGGTTCTTCACGGCCACGGAGGGCTGCGAAGTGAGGGCGGTCATGATGATGTTGTAGGTGGAGGCGGTGTTCTGCTTGCTGTCGGAGAGCGAGAAGTTCACGCCGCCCTTGAGCCAAGGCTTGATGTTGGCGTCGACGTTGCCGCGGATGGTCTTACGGATGAAGTCCGAGCCGCGCGCGATACCGTCCTGGTTCATATAGCCGGCCGAGAACGCGTATTGCACATCCTTGTTGCCGCCGTTCATGCTCAGGTTGTGGCTCGTCACGAGAGCCCTGTGGTAGAGCTCGTCCTGCCAATCCGTGCCGTCGCCAAGGAGGTCGGGGCGGACGTAGGATGACGAGGCGCTCTTGATGCCGGCCTCGGCAATGTCATTGTAGTGCTGGGCATACTGCTGGAGGTTCATGACGTCGAGCTTGCCCGGCATCTGCTGGAAACCGACGTAGCCGTCATACGTTATGTTGGAGTGCCCCTCATTGCCGCGCTTGGTGGTGATCATGATGACGCCGTTTGATGCGCGCGAGCCGTAGATGGCCGTCGCCGAGGCGTCCTTCAGGATGTCCATCGAGACGATATCGGCAGGGTTAATCTGCGCGAGCGGGTTGGAGTTGCCCTCGTCGTCGCCACTCGAATCGATTATGACGCCGTCGATGACGAAGATAGGCTGCGAAGTGGCGTTCAGCGAGTTAGTACCGCGGATTCGGATGGTCGACGAGCCGCCAGGGGTGCCGGTGTTAGCCTGGATCTGGACACCGGCCGCACGGCCCTGAAGGACCTGGTCGACGCTCGTGATGACAGCCTTCTCAATGGAGGCCTCACCGACCGACGAGACGGAGCCCGTCATGTCCGAGCGTTTCATCTGGCCGTAGCCTACGACCACGACGTCCTCGAGCTCGACGTTGTCCTCCTTGAGGCGGACGTCGACGGAGGTCTTGCCCGTGACGTCAATGGTCTGCGTCTCGTAGCCTATGAACGAGACCGTCAGGGTGTTGCCGGATAGCGAGAGCGAGAAGTTGCCGTCGATGTCGGCCACTGTTCCGTTTGTCGTACCGGCCTCGACTACGGCCGCCCCGACCACGGGTTGACCGCTTTGGTCAACCACCGTGCCGCGGATGGTGCGCTGCTGCGCCAAAGCCAGCTGCCCTATCAGGAGCAGCACGGCGGCTATGGCAACGCCTGCTAAGTTTGATAATCTGATTCTCATTTGTCTGTTTTGTTGTTTTAGGTTAAAACAATAGAGGTCTGTTCCTTGGCTTTTGCGTTTTTTGTCGGTTGGCTTCTGGTTTATGATTTAAGGTTAGTTAAGCAATAGGTGGACGGATAAGCATTGAGAGGGGGAATATAATTTAGTATTCTGCTCTGTTCGCTATGCAAATATATATAAATATTAATTGACATTAGTTTACCATAACTCCCTTTTTCTTAGCCACTTTTCACATTTAACAAACGCGGGGACGAAATATGGCAAGCTGTTCGCACTGTACGGTCGAAAACATCCGGCTACCACGTAGGTAACAAATGAGCGTGGGCAGACTAAACTTACAGGGATGCCAGTGCCTCTCTTAGCAGCGGCAAGTCTTGCGACAACCATCCAATTCCACTTATTTCGCAAGATGGGGGACAAAGTGAAAATCAAATTCTCGACACGGTATTTTCTACGCTCTGTAAAAGCGATAAAGCCCCAAGCCCACATTCATGAAAGACTTCATCTACCAAAATCTCGGTTCATTGCTAACCATCGCCTTCGCAATCGCAGCAATCGCTTTCGCTACATATAAGTGGGAAGCAACGGGACTGACAGTTTGCTGCTGCATTTTTTTCTTTTTCGCAAGCACCGCAATAAAGTTAGACTCATTCAAATGGTTCTTAATTTGGGGAACCTTAGCGGCCCTGACTTTCCTTAGCTGCAAAATGATGGGATACATTTAGGGGCAAAAACCAGTGGACTCACACTGAAACATTATGAGACTTTCTACCACCGACTTCTGGCAAGCTGACATTCCAAATTGCCGCTGCCGCCATCTTGGCAATCGCCGCCAGCCCGTGGGGAAACGCTGAACTCTTAGCATAACGGGAATAAGCCTCCTTATTTTAACGCACCATCAGCAGGAAATAGCGGAGAACAGCAACGCCCATGCACTCCCGCCCCGTAAAATTCACAAAGAGTTACAACCAAGCCCGGCGGAGTGGGTTTTAAATGAAATATATGTACCTTTGCGGGTGATTGCGCGCGTATGGGCATAATGCGCCTCCGCGCATCATATCACGATTTTCATCACACATTATATAATGGTACACGAAGTAAGGAAAGTGGTCATCCTCGGCTCCGGCGCCCTCAAGATTGGCGAGGCCGGCGAGTTCGACTATTCGGGTTCACAGGCCCTCAAGGCCCTCAAAGAGGAGGGCGTACGAACCGTCCTCATCAACCCAAACATCGCGACAATCCAGACATCGGAGAACATAGCGGACAAGATATACTTCCTCCCTGTCACTCCCTACTTCGTGGAGCGCGTCATTGAGAAGGAGCGCCCCGACGGCATCCTCCTCTCCTTCGGCGGCCAGACGGCCCTCAACTGCGGCGTGGCCCTCTTCAAGAGCAAGGTGCTCGAGAAGTACAACGTCCGCGTACTGGGCACGCCAGTCGAGGCCATCATCGACACCGAGGACCGCGAGATCTTCGCCAACATGCTCAAGAGCATCGACGTCAAGACCCCGCACAGCATCGCCGTCAACACCGTCGAGGAGGCCCTCGCCGCCTCCGACAAGATCGGCTTCCCCATCATAGTCCGCGCCGCCTACACACTCGGCGGCATGGGCTCGGGCTTCTGCTCCAACCGCGAGGAGCTCATCCAGAGGGCCGAGAACGCCCTTTCCTACTCCAACCAGATCCTCGTCGAGGAGAGCCTCAAAGGCTGGAAAGAGGTGGAGTACGAGGTCGTCCGCGACGCCTACGACAACTGCATCACCGTCTGCAATATGGAGAACTTCGACCCGCTCGGCATCCACACCGGCGAGAGCATAGTCGTCGCCCCCTCCCAGACGCTCACCAACAGCGAGTACCACAAGCTCCGCGAGATTGCCATCAAGATTGTCCGCCACGTCGGCATCGTGGGCGAGTGCAACGTCCAGTACGCACTTGACCCCAACTCCGAGGACTACCGCGTCATCGAGATCAACGCGCGCCTCAGCCGCTCCTCGGCCCTCGCGTCGAAGGCCACCGGCTACCCCCTCGCCTTCGTCGCCGCAAAGCTCGGCCTGGGCTACGGCCTGTGGGAGCTGAAGAACTCCGTGACGAAGACCACGCCCGCCTTCTTCGAGCCAGCCCTCGACTACATAGTCTGCAAAATCCCCCGCTGGGACCTCGGCAAGTTCGCCGGTGTCTCGAAGCAGATCGGCTCTTCGATGAAGTCCGTGGGTGAGATTATGGCCATCGGCCGCTCGTTCGAGGAGGTCATCCAGAAGGGCCTCAGGATGGTGGGCCAGGGCATGCACGGCTTCTGCGCCAACCAGCCCCTCAAGGGCATCGACATCATGGAGGAGCTCGCCAACCCGACCGACAAGCGCGTCTTCGCCATCTCGGAGGCCATGGCCGGCGGCATGACCGTCGACCAGATTCACGACATCACCAAGATCGACAAGTGGTTCCTCTATAAGCTTGAGCATCTCGACTCCATCCGCCGCCGCCTCTCCGGGGCAAAGCACGTCTCGGGCGTGAGCGACGACCTCCTCCTTGAGGCCAAGAAGTGCGGCTTCAGCGACTTCCAGATAGCCCGCCTCGTGAACAAGGACACCGACCGCAAGATGGAGGAGCAGCAGCTCGAGATACGCAAGTACCGCAAGAGCCGCGGCATAGTGCCCGTCGTCAAGCAGATCGACACCATGGCGGGCGAGTTCCCCGCCCAGATTAACTACCTCTACCTCACCTACTCCGGCACGGAGAACGACGTCCACTACCTCGGCGACCACAAGTCGGTCATCGTCCTCGGCTCGGGAGCCTACCGCATAGGCTCGTCGGTAGAGTTCGACTGGTGCTCGGTGAACGCCATCAACACCATCAAGAGCCAGGGCCTCCGCTCCGTGATGATCAACTACAACCCGGAGACCGTATCGACCGACTACGACGTCTGCGACCGCCTCTACTTCGATGAGCTCACCGAGGAGCGAGTCCTCGACATCATCGACCTTGAGAACCCGAAGGGCGTCATCGTGTCGGTGGGTGGCCAGATTCCTAACAACCTGGCCATGAAACTTTACAGGCGCAACGTCCCCATCCTCGGCACGTCGCCCGTCAACATCGACCGCGCCGAGAACCGCTCCAAGTTCTCCAGCCTCCTCGACGAGCTTCACATCGACCAGCCGCGCTGGAGCGAGCTCACGACCATCGACGACATCTACAAGTTCGTCGACGAGGTCGGCTTCCCCGTCCTCGTCCGCCCGAGCTACGTCCTTTCCGGCGCCGCGATGAACGTCGTCTCGAACCGCGAGGAGCTGGGCTACTTCCTCAACCTGGCGGCCAACGTCTCGAAGGAGTTCCCTGTCGTCGTCTCGCAGTTCATCGAGCAGGCCAAGGAGATTGAGTTCGACGCCGTGGCTCAGGGTGGCGAGGTCATAGCCTACGCCATCTCGGAGCATGTGGAGTTCGCCGGCGTCCACTCTGGCGACGCCACCATCGTCTTCCCGCCCCAGAAACTCTACGTCGAGACCGTCAAGCGCATCAAGAAGGTCGCCAAGAAGATTGCCAAGGCTCTCGAGATCAGCGGCCCGTTCAATATGCAGCTCATGGCCAAGAACAACGAGATTCTCGTCATCGAGGTCAACCTGCGCGCCAGCCGCTCGTTCCCCTTCGTCAGCAAGGTCCTCAAGGTCAATCTTATCGAGCTCGCCACTCGCGTCATGCTCGGTCTGCCCGTGGAGAAGCCTGCCAAGAGCCTCTTCGACATCGACTACGTCGGCATCAAGGCTCCGCAGTTCAGCTTCGCGCGTCTCCAGAAGGCCGACCCGGTCCTGGGCGTCGACATGTCGTCGACGGGCGAGGTAGGCTGCATCGGCAATACGTTCGACGACGCCATCCTCGAGTCGATGCTCTCCGTCGGCTACCGAATCCCGAAAAAGAACATCCTCATCTCCTCGGGCGGCTCGCGCTCCAAGCTCGAGCTCCTCGATGCCGCTAAGCTCCTCAAAGCCAAGGGCTACAACATCTACGCCACCCACGGAACTCAGAAGTACCTTGAGGAGAACGGCGTAGATAGCACACTGCTCTACTGGCCCGACGAGAACCAGCAGCCCAACGTCGTCGACTACATCCGCGACAAGAAGATCGACCTCGTGGTCAACATCCCGAAGAACCTCACCCACAACGAGCTGGCCAACGGCTATAAGATTCGCCGCGACGCCATCGACTTCAATGTGCCCCTCATCACCAACGCACGCCTCGCCTCTGCCTTCATCAAGGCATTCACGAAGCTCGGCGCCGACGAGGTGCCCATCAAGGCTTGGGACGAGTACTAAACATCATCTCAGGAGGTCATAAACAGCGATATTAAGCCCTGCGCCGCAAGTAGTGTGGCGCAGGGCTTTTTGCATTTGTCTGGTGGCAAATATGGAATAATAAAGTTAAAACCGGCTTTGCAATATCCGCGGTAGACCAACCTAACCCTCTATCGTTAAGGCAAAAAAGCTATTTTCGTAGGAGTGCACCGCCGGCGACGGCTATGCCGATATGGCCTTCCTCCCCCGCATGGAAGGAAGATCCGCCATCATCATCGAGTTGAAGATGAAGAAGAGTCCCGAGGCGGGCATTCGCCAGATAAAGGACAAGCACTATGCGGATGCCATGTCCGCCTATCGCGGCGACGTCGTCCTCGTCGGCATTTCCTACGACCCGCGCACGAAAGAACACACTTGCAAGATTTGCAGAGAGGTCTGATAAGGCCGTATAATACAACAGCAAATCCCCTCAGCGAGAAAACGCGTCTCACTGAGGGGATTGCTATATAGAGCGATTTTCAGGTCTCTTTAGTCAATTAGGGCTGTCTGTCGCGTTTTTTTACTTCACAACGACCCTATAGGCCTTCTTCGCGCCATTGGCGAAAGTACGGACCACGATGTTGACACCGCGCACAGGGGCTGCGAGGCGTGCGCCCGCGAGGGAGAAAAAAGAGGTGGAGACAAGCTCCGAAGCCTCTACCTCGCCGATTGAGGTCGACTCGCCAGCCGCAGCCGCCTTGCCCAGACCGCCACGGGCATTAGCCGCGCGGACTGTATACTTGGCGTCGGAGCCGTCGGTCTCATAGTCATTGGCCGAGGAGAAGGCGACGAACTCACCGTCCTTGAAGATGGCGTAGATGTCGGCATCGCCGCTCCAAGAGAGTTTGGAACCCTCCTGCTCCACCTTCACGCCCTGCTGGGCGGCAATGGCTGCGGCATCCCAGTCGGCGAAGACGTTGGAGAGGGCGTAGGCTGCGGCCTCGTCGGCCGTGAGGATGGTCTCCATCGTGTTGGAGGCGTCGCCCTTGGTGAAGGTGAGAATATTAGAGGCGGGCGAGACAACCGCGCCGTTGGCGTCGACTGAGTTGAACTCGACGAACTTGTCGGCCGGGACGTTCATGCCCGCGAGGGTAAAGCGCTTGACCTTCTCGTTGTTGAGAATCTCCTCAGGCTGGTTAATGACCGTGTTGAGGAAGGCGCACCTCGGCTTGCCGCCCCAAGCGCGGGCGAAGCTGAAGCTCGAGGCGAGGTTCTCGACAGTGCAGCTGTTGAAGACGTAGCCCCACTCGGAGCCGTCGGTGTAGGGCGCGGCGATGACGTCCTCGCCAGCCTTAGAGCCCTCAGTGCGAGTCTCGTTCACGAGCAGGCAGCGGTTGAAGTAGGCGTCGCCGCCGCCACAGATGTAGTCGACAGTTCCGTGAATCTCACAATCCTCCCAGTAGTACTTGCCGGAGTTGTTGTTGGAGTAGTAGGTGTCCTGATAAGAGAGGAGCTTGACGTTCTTGCAGATGGTGTTCGTACCCTTGTCCTGGATGCAGACGGCGCGGCCCGCGCTGCCCGACTTATAGTAGTCGAGGGCGTTCTGGATGGTGAGATCCTGGAAGTAGGTGTTCTTGCCGGTGATGAAGAACGTGGCCGTGGTGCCGATGCCCTCATTCTCGACGAGGGGCGCGTTGCGGATGATGGTCTTGTCCATGCTCTGGCCTATGATAGAGATGTTGTTGCCGGAGATGGGGGTGAGGACCGTCTCGCCGAGGTCGTAGAGGCCGTCGGGGAGGAAGATGCGGACATTGCCCTTGCCGTTGGCATCGGTGAGAGCCATGAGGAAGCTGTTGACGTCGTTGGCGGGGATGACGTAGTAGCCGCTGGCCTCGTCGTACTCGACGAAGTCGACAACGTTGAAGACGGAGACATTGGCTATGTATGCCTGGGCGGCGAAGGTGATGGTGAGCGTGGTGGCGTCGCCTTCGTAGCGGAAAGAGGTCTCTGCGCCGTCGGTCTCGGCCTTGGTGTTGAAAGTGGCAACCGTGTTGCCAGCCGCGTCGGTGACTGTTGCAACGTCATCAGCAGAGTATTGGCAGTTGACGAGCGAGATGATGGCCTTGCCCGCCACAGGCACTGAGATGGAGTTGCCGCTATTGAAGAGCCAGCCGTGCTGAGCGTCGTGCCAGCTGCCGCCGTCGAAAGTGATGCACTCGTGATCCTCGGGGTAGAAGTTGGAGGCCGCTATGTTGTAGACAAAGCGGGCCGTCTGGCTGACAGTCTCGACGGATGTCACCTTTGCGTAGAGGTTGAGGTTGGACTGGACAGCCGTGCCCTCGGCCACCTTGCTCGCCGAAGCCTTGTCGGAGTTGAACCAGCCGCGGAATGCGCTGCCGGCAGCGACGGTGACATCGGCCACGGTGTAGGCGTATTTGAGTTCGCTGCCGCCCTGGACGGTCTCAGTGCCGAGGAGCGAGCCGTCGGCGTTGTAGTATGTTACTTTGAAGTCGGGCAGGAGGTCGCAAGCGGCAGCCTGAAAATAGGGGCAGTAGCCGCCAAGGGTGAAGGTGAGTTCGTCGGCTTCCTCGCTGTTGTAGGTCCAAGTGACGTTCTTGTCGGTGCTGGTGTCGCTGTCGCAGCCGGCCGTCTTGGTGTCGAGCGTAGCGATGGTCTCGCCCTTGCTGTTGGTGACGGTGGCTGAGCCGCCATACTGGCAAGTGCCGATGGTGAACTTGACAGGTCCGTCGACGGGGACTGTGACCTTAGGCGTGCCATTGTAGCCGTGCTGCGCATCGTGGAACTGACCGCCTGCGATAGCCACGCCCGTCGGCAGTTCGCCACTCTCGGAGAGCTTGACGGTGTAGGGGTTGGAACGGAAGTCGACATTGAAATCGACGAAAGAGCGCGGTACGAGTTCGCCGCTGAGCGTTCCGTTGAATTTCACGTTGCCGATGGAAATCTTCTTGTTGTTGGCGCACTGCGACATGTAGACTCGGAAAGTGAAAGTCTGGCAGCTGCTGGCGGAGATGGTCTCCACGTGGTTCAGGGCGACATCATTATTGTTGTCACGCTTGACGACACTGGCATCGACGTCGGTTATGTCACTCTCCACGCCGTCGACGGTGTAGCTCCAGGAGAAGGTCGCGCCATCCGTGCCGTTCTTCACGGCATCGTAGGAGACGGAGGTAGGGGTGAAAGAAATGCCATTTTTGACTTTCACAGAGAACTCCACCATGTCGTCCACCGAATTGCCGGGCTTGCTTGTCGTAGGCTGCCAAGCCGCCATATCGGAGTTTCCCGTTATGCCGAATTTGCTGTCATAGGTTGAGCCTTTGATGACTGAAGCATTGAGGTCGGAGCCATAAGTGAAAGAAGTGGAGGAGACGAACTTGGAGACAATTGCGGAGTCGGAGTAGGCTGCCTTGTCCTCATTGCCGATGGGCCACGAGAAAGTGGCCGCGAGGTTCTCCGCCGTCTGCGCGGCAGCCGTGGCCGAAAGGGCGAGAGCCGCAGGGACGCAGAGGCCCAATAAACGCTGTAGGTTTTTGGTCATAGGTTTTGTGGTATAAATTTGAGATGTAATGCTTAGGGCGGGGCGTTCCCCTGCCTTGCAATGCTAAATTACCCCACAGAAAGTAAAAAAAAAAACAAGAATCCGCCTTTGCTTGAAAAAAACAAGCGGAAGGCGGACTCTTGTCAGCAAACAGGCGTCGGGCTACGGCAGCAGCCGGGCTTCGGGGTTGGCGAGGTGGATAATCTCGCCGTAGCGGTAGATCTCGTAGGATGCCATAAGTCGCGGCTCACTATCGCGCTGCCACTCGCCTTCTTTCGTCTTGTGCCACTCGTGGACGTGGACAATGCCTTTGCGGTAGGAGCCGTGGGTATGCCCCCAATCGAAGTCCAAAGCAGCCCGGCGGTTAACGTAGACGCGAGCCTGCTCGACATTCTTTTCCAAATCATCCAGTTTGAAGTAGACCTTGCTTGTATTGGAAAACGAAGGCAAACTTGAATGAAACTTCTTGACTTCCTTATACTCAGTCACAATCTTACCTTGTACGCCATTACTGGCCGTTATCGTCTCACCAACTTGATGGTAGAGGTATTGCGAAAATCCTCCCGACTTTGTGTATTCTCTTGAGTTTCCCATAGAAACATTACCGTAAAGCATTATTGCCATAGTAACCAACACATGCAAACTTTTGCTCGCGCAACCAATCAAGAATCGTCACGTTGCGACCCAAGAGCGGGAAGAGTTTCTCCTTCATTATGTCCTCAAATGAGACGCAATAGATGGGACTCATGCCGCTCCTGCCAACACTATACTCTGTAAAATAATGCCTTACGAAGTATAGCTCATCGGCATTATCCTGCTCAGAGACCAGAAGATCGGACGAGGGAGCGAACTCACCCATCTCCTTGGCCTTGATACGCTCCAGAAAATAGCGCTCC
This sequence comes from Marinilabiliaceae bacterium, assembly GCA_051875415.1. Classification (GTDB taxonomy): domain Bacteria; phylum Bacteroidota; class Bacteroidia; order Bacteroidales; family Marinilabiliaceae; genus W3P20-009. The sequence goes on along the minus strand of JBJEGU010000041.1, from coordinate 71,883 downwards.
TCATTGGTCTGCGCATCCGCGATGCACTTGTCGATGAAGTCGACCTCTCTCTGAGAAATCTGACCGTTCTCAAAAAAAACATCACGCTCCCATCTTTCCATAGCCTTCTCTCTGTTTTTGGATTCTACATTTGTAATAGACTACAGGCACGGCAACCTCAAAATCAAGCGGGAAGCCGTAAACGATAAGGACGCTTGGGCACTTCTTCTCTATCAGCTTCTCGACCCCAATCCTAAAAAGCCTCCGCCTTGCTGGATCCCTATTAGAGATGTTGCGCTCGACAGCCACAGGGCAGTGTGGCGCAAGACCATCGAAAGCGATTCCAAACTATTATCATATAACGTCTTAGCGTACTTCTTCTCATTCGCCCGCAAGTTATGCATAATATCGGAACTGACCTAATTCCTTTCACTCGCTCAAAAAAAGACCTCCCGCCGCGCCATTGAGAGGCGGGGCGGGAGGCTTGACCGTAATAAGTTTGCGCAGGTGACGCTACATTGGCCGATATTGAGGGTTGGACCTCTTGTCGACGGCTATGCACTCCATCTCGATGAGCCATGCGGGGCGGCACACTGGCGCGAGGGTGAGGACATAGGGCGTGCGCGGGAACTTCTCGGCGAACATGCGGCTGACGATGTCGTAGTCCGCAGTGTCGCGGAGGTAGACGACGATTTGCATGACGTCGTCGTAGCCCATCCCGCCTTCTTCGAGCAGTTTCTCCACGTTCTCCCACATCCGCTCCGTCTGGCGGCGTATGTCGCCGAGGTGGAGGACGTTGCCCTTGTTGTCGATAGAGGCTGTGCCGGAGATGAAGATGTGGCCGCGGTCGCCATACTCCACGAGAGTTCCGCGCTCGAAGGTCACGCCGTACTCGATGGTCTTGTTGAGGTGGGTGAGGGCGTAGAGATACCGCTGCTGAGCGGGTTCGAAGCCGAGGAGCGAGAACGTGCCGAGCTGGATTATGGCCTTTGGGTCGGCAGGGAGTCCGCCGATGCCCGTTGAGGCTATGTAGTGCGTCTGCGGCGTGAGACCGTTGGCCTCGAAGTTGGCCTTGCGGGCGCGGACCATGCCGGCGTACTGGGTGTCGACATCGCGGACGTAGAACCACGTGCGGATGCTGTTGGCCTCGATAGTGGCGCCGTACTTGGCGAGCGTGGCCTCGTACTGCTCAAGCAAGGACGCCGTCTGCGCGGCGGAGTCGCCCACATTGGTGGTCATGCCCATCTTCCACAGCTGTCGATAGCCGTTATGGTCGACCACGATAACACCGTCCTCGTTGCGCGCCTCGACACCTTTCTGGGCATAGACCCAGAGGGCGACCTTGCTGCCGTCGAGCGGCGGCTGCTGGATAAAGGAGACGCTCACGTCGCCCAGGTCGGTCATGTGCGGCACCTGGTTGCACGCGTCGGAGAGGAAATAGCGCTTGAAGACCACCGTTGCGCCCCTGAACTGCGGGAGGGCGAGCAGCTCGGCCTCGGCCTTGAGGAGGCGGCCATACTGCCCGTCGAAGAGATCGGAGCGGGGGCTTACGTGGAGGATGGCGTGATACTCAGCCACGCCGCCCTCGGGTTCGAAAGAGGAGAGCTGCGCACAGGCGCCGAGGCCGTCCCACGTGAAACTATCGTAAGTTCTCATATAATCCTGTCGTTGTCGTGTTGTACGTAATGGAGTGTAAAGGTAGTGATAATTCACCCGAAGCTACTTCTCCGCACCGCCGTCAATCCACATCTTGACCATATCGACAAGGGGGGCAACGCCGTCCTCGGTGAAAAGCTGGGGGTGGGAGTAGTGGACATTGGGGTCGCCCTCGGTTATGACCTTGTAGAGGAAGCTGTCGGCGGCATCGCCGGGCTTAACTCTCATCTGGCCAGGCTCCTTAGTAGAGGTAACTCCGACGAGGTTGGCGTAGGCATCATCGCCGGAGAGGACGAGGCCGCCTGCGGCCGACTCACCCGTATGGCAACGGACGCAGTTGAGGCTCGTGTTGTTGAAGACGGCAGCGTCGACCGCCCCGTAGGGGCTCACGCTTATGTCGCCAAGGTCGAGGCGGATGGTGTCGGCCTCGTCATGCCCCTCCTCAACCTGATATTTGGCGATGGTCGCCACACGCTGGCGCAAGGCGTCGACCACGGCAAGCTCGACGGTATTCACCGTCACGGGGATGCTCGTCATGACGACAGTGCCGGACGTGACACTCTTCTGGATGACGGAGTAGCGGCTGCCGTCCTTGAACGCGGCGAGGGCGATAGAGTAGCCCGTGCCTTCCCACTGGTCGAGACCCGAGAGGTTGGCCGTGAGGATGGCCTCATACCGCGACGAGGAGTCGACATAGACGGGGTCCGTGACGCTGCCATCGTCGCACGAGGCGAGCAGAAGGCCGGCAAGGAGAGGGAGTATTATTCGCCTCATAATCATACTGTCCATAAGTCAGTTAGAAAGTGTATTGGAGCATGACGCACGCGCTCTGCTTGGCGAGGCCAAGGTCGTCGTTGTCGCGGTCGAGCTGGGTCTTATGACCTGTGCGGCCTATGAACTGGTAGACGCCGGAGAGCTTGAGGCCCGAGTTGCGGATGAAGTAGTTGAAGCCGACAGCGGGGCTGTTTAGAATTCCGTCGACACTGGAGCCGTTGCGGTCGTAGAAGTCGTAGCGGGCTGTGACTTGCCACAGCTCGTGGACGAAGTAGCCGGCCTGGACGTAGCCGCCGAAGAAGTTGTAGGTCTTGTCAATCTTCTGACGGTCGGTGAAGCCGACGTGCATCATATAAGCCTCGGCGCCGACAAAGAGCCTCTTGTGGAGCCACGAGAACTCGACGCCCGCGCGGGTGTCGTTGGTGCTCTCGCTCTCGCTCTCGACGTTTATGCTGCCCGAGAGGGCTACCTCAAGCTTGTTCTCGCCCAGCATCTTGGCGTTGCCCTGCGTGCGGGGCATGGCTCCGAACGGTGTCCAGGTGAGGCGACCAGCGTAGAGGAGCGAGGGAATGTGCCAATCGTCGGAGAGAGTCTTAGTTGCACTGTTGGAGCCAGAGCCGTTGCCATTGAAGAAGCCTACCTCATAGCCGAACTGGGGGCAGGCTATATTGCCGTGGAACATCACGCCGAGGTCGAAGCCCGTGCCAATCTTAGGCATGACGGCATTGAGCGAGTATGGCATGATGACGGTCGAGGTGAGCGAGACGGGGAGGATGGGCATGAGCGTCTCGCCGAGAGTGGTGAGATAGGCGCTCGTGAAGGGGGTCTTGAACTTTCCGACGCGGACGGCGAAACCGTCGTTGACCTGGGCGTCGAACCAAGCCTGCTGGAGTATGTTGGCGCCCGAGGCTGCGGCGTTGATGGAGAGGTTGTAGGTTATGTTGCTGAAGGCCTTGCCAGTGAAGCCGAGTACGGCGTAGGGGATGGCGAAGCCGCTGTTGGCCACGTTGTCCTGATTATACGCCTTGTCGAGGCCCTCATCGTCATAGTAGTTATAGTTCGCCGTGGTCTGGAGCATCATGTAGGGCTTGAAAGAGAATCGCTTGTCGGCGCTCTCAATCTGGAACATACGGTCGCTGCCGATAGTGACCACGCCGTTGTCGGCGTCGAAAGCGGCCTTGGCCTCCTGAGCTTGGTCGGCCTCTTGCGCCATGGCGGTCTGCGTTGCGAAAGCCGCGATGGCGGCGAGATATAGGGATTTCATCGTTGTGTGTGTATATTATCTGTTAGGGGAACAATAACTGTCTGAAATACTGAGATTGACGGCTAAAGCGACTCTACGAACTTGATGAGCGCCTGACGGTCGGCACGGTCCATGTTCATGAAGAGGTTCTTCGACGCCTCGCCCTCGCCGCCGTGCCAGAGGATGGCCTCGGTGAGGTTGCGCGCGCGGCCGTCATGGAGGAAAATGGTGTGGCCATTGACCTTGCTCTGGAGGCCGATGCCCCACAGGGGCGTGGTGCGCCACTCGTTGCCGCGGGCGGTGCCACTAGTGTAGTTGTCGTTAAGGCCAACGCCCATAATCTCGCTGCCCATGTCGTGGAGCAGATAGTCGGAGTAAGGGTGGATGGTCTGCGAGCCGAGCCACGGGAGCTCCGTACCGAGCAGGAGCGTCGCGCCGCGGGGGCGGGTGTGGAGCGTAGTGACATGGCAAAGGTGGCACTTAGCCTGATAGAACATCTTCTCGCCGCGCTCCACGGCCTCGCGCTCGGTCATGGTCACCGTCGAGCCATCGCTGTGCGTGAGCGTGACCTCGGTCGTAGCGCTGCCCTTGCGGCGGGCGGGCACACCGAGCGAATGCATATATAGGTCTACGCACTCCATATCGGTGGCCGAGACGTCGAGCTTGTCGTATGTGAGGCCCATCATGGAGCCCTCCGCCATCTGGAGCTGACCCTCGCAGACCTCCTCAGGGTAGCGGGAGTTGGTGGCGCCCATATCGCTTGAGAAACCGAGTTCGACGGTGAGGTCGAGGTGCTGAGCCTTGTTGCCCGAGAGGCCGACGCTCGTGACGCCTTTCTCCGTTATGTAGTTGACGCGGCCCGAGATTCCGTACTCTGGGTAGTTGCTCTGCTGGGCTAGCCGCTCAATCTCGGAGCGGTCGACCGCCATCATCTGACCCATGCCGACATGGCGCAGGGGTATTCGCACAGAGCAGAAGAGATCCTCGGGCTTAATCTCGACGGAGTCTTTCTTCACGCTGTCCCACATCTTCTTGTACCACTTGACAATGGTGTAGTTGGGGTGCGCGAGCTCATACTCCTCGCCGTCGGGGAACGTGCCCTTCATATAGTCATAGCGTACCTCCAGCTTGCCCTCGGGCGTGACGCCATAAATGGACTGGTCGTGCAGCACACGGCCGTAGCCCTGAAAGAAGACGCCGTTGCGGCGAGCGACGTAGACGAGCATGGCTGACATGCCGTTCTTGCCCGAGCCATAGACGGGCGTACCGTCATCGTCGGTCCCTATCTGGTTCCAAACGCCTGGCGACGTGCGGCCAGCACCGACGTGGCACGAGGCGCACGAATAGCCGCCATAGACAGGGCCATAGTTATCGACCACATTGTCGTAGAGCCTGTTGCCGGTCTGGAAACGCTGGGCATAGGTGCCAGAGAGCCACTCGGCATCGACATCGTAGGCATTGGGGGCGGAGGAAAAAATGGTCGAAGTACCCGCCGAGAGGCAGTAATTCTCAAGATCCCTCGAGTGCTTCGCGACAAAATTGTCGACGCCCTCAGTGTCCTCCTCGCAGGCCGGGAGGGCAAGGAGAGCCAAAGAGAGAGCCGCTAAAGATAAGTATCGTCTCATTGTTGTTGAAAGGAAGTACACAAAAAACAAGTTGGTTTCTTCTGTTGGAAAACCGACGTTTCGATTAACGATCGTGAAAAACGGCGGCCACTGCCAACTTTACAGCACAATGTGAAGGGGGGCTGCCGAAGCACGCCCTCCTTCACCTTATGATTATCTAAACATCGTCACCTCTTTCAGAGGCTTGAGCCATAGACTTCAGCCTTTACTCAACAATAGTGCGAGCCTTACCGTCCTTGAAAATAAGGAACTCGAGGGTGTGGAAGCCGCGGACGGACTGCTTAGAGGCAATCTCCTCGTTGTCCTCGTCGAAATCGCCAGTCCAATCGAGGTCGTCGTACTTGCCACTGTTGATGATGTTGGTGATGCCGTCCTTATCGAGAGGCCAAGAGTCCATGTTAGGATCGAGACCTTTGTCAGCGACCGGGCCGAAGAGGAAGGCCTCGCTGGTCTCCCAAGGCTGACGGGCAGCGAGCCAAGCATTGGCGCAAGCCTCGAACGCCTTGTCGGAAGGGTTCTGGGCGAAAGCCTTAGCAGCCTCGTAGAGAGCCTCGTTATTCTCCTTCAGGTTCTTGTAGGTGGGGAGGACTACATTGTCTACATAGTTGTCGACTGCCTCCTTGAGAGCGGCCGCATCGAGAGCCTCTATGGCCTTCTTAGCGCCTTCGAGGACATTGTAGAGCTCGCCGCAAGCAGCCTGAGCAGCCTTAGCCTCAGTGCTGGCGATGTTGTCGCGGAAAGGCTGAGGGATGGCCAATATCTTATTGTAGGCATCGTTGATAGCGTTGACAATCTTAGTGTCGAGAGCCTCATCGCTGGCCTTCACAAGGGCAGAGAGCGACTTAGCGGCCACCTTGCCATCGAGAGAGCCATAGTAAGAATTGCGGATGGAAAGGATGTTGTTGCTGTAGTCGTCGCGAGAGTGCCAACTGTACCATGACTCGACAGCGAGGACAGCCTCGCCGAGCTTACCATCCTCCCATTTGCTGAGGGGGTCGCCAATCTTGCTCTCACCGACCTCGTTGGCAATATCCTTGCAGCCCTCGATGATGGCCTCAACAGACTCCGCAGCGGGCTGAGCCTTGAACCATTCGGCGTAGGACTGACCCTTGACGTCGGAGCTTGTGTAGGACTCTGTCCAATCCGTGTAGAGGGAGGTGGCATCCTTCACGAGGAGGTTTGCAACTACACCCATATAGCCGCCCCAGGTCGAGACGTTGCTGGTGGTGCAGTCGATGGAGGAGATGACTACGTGGCCGTTCTCGTCGAGGGTGTAGTCGGGATCGTCGTCATCATCGTTGCATGCCGTGAACGAGCAAGCGACACCTGCCGCAAGGGCAGCGATTGTCAGGAATTTAGTGTTCATTTTTGAAGGAAAAACTTGTATTTGTGTTTTTTTTGTTTCAATGATTGGGCGGGTGTCGCCTACTTGCGGACGAACCAGCCGACATAGGCTATGCCGATGGAGAACTCGTTCTCGTTGTGGTAGTCCGTAGAGTCGAAAGGCTTGTTTGTGCCGATGTGGCGAGTGGTGCAGTCGGCCTTGACAACAAGGTTGGGCAGAGCGAACCAGTTGAGACCCGCAGTCCACTTGACCACCTGGCAGCGGCGGTCGACCGTGGCGCCCTTGTCGGGCGTCTCCTGCGGATTGTAGTACTCATACCTCGCGAAGGGGTAGATAACCGGGCCGCGGCTGAATGAGTAGAACATGCTCTTGAGGTTGACGCCCGCCTCAATGCCGTAGGCCATACCCGTCTGTGCGACAGGACGCTCCTGACCGTGGTGATAGCTGCTCTTGTTCGAGAGGGTGACGGCCGAGATGCCCGAGGCGTTCTCAAGGTTGCCGCGGAGGTAGTTGGCGCGGGCTGTCACGTAGGGGTTCTTGTACTGCGCGTCGAACGACCAGATGGTCAGGCTCGACTCGCCTACGCTCGAGTATTTGTAGGGCTTGTCGGCGTTCTCGGTGACATCCTTGACGTAGTAGATTGACGCTCCGACCCTAAGCCCGGGGACGCCTTTCCAATTTATGCGACCCACGTATGCGGGCGACGAGAAGTTGTCGACCTCGAAGAGGCCCTGCCTGCCGCCGCCTACCCAGTTGTCTCGGCCAAAGCCGTCGGGGTTTAGGCCGGCTACAACCATCGCCTCGTAGTCGAACGTAGCCGCGCCGAAACCGAAGTCGCCGAAGAATGAGAGACCGGTCTCGTGCCACGTCGATGGGATTATTGTCGTCTCGCCCTCGGGACGCACCGTGCCGAAGAAGTTGATAGGCTCATGGTGGGAATTGGTGAGGCCGATGGGTACAATCATATGGCCAGCGCGGACGTTGAGCGAGCGGAGGATGCTGCGCGTCAGGTGGAACTGCTCAAGGGCGACCTCGCCGCCGCTCTCCATCTCGGTCTCATACTCAAGGTTCTCAGTCTTCTCAAGCTCCTGCTCGATGCCTACGCCGCCAGCCTCGAACTCTATCTCCATCCCGAGGTTCCAATCGTCGTTGAAGCGATAGTCGCCAGCGAGGACGACTCGCGGCATGGCAATAGTCCTGCGGGTGTCGTCGTTGCTGTTGCCGCCGTAGAAACGGTTTCTGCCGTAGTTGAGGAACGAGGCCACGAGCTCGCCGTAGCCGCCGACGCGGAACTTGGAGTAGCTCTCGCCGTCGTCGGGCTTGGCTGACTGTGTCTCCACATTAGCCTGCTCTCGGGCTTCGGCATCGTCAGCAGACTGGGCAAACGTGTTTTGTGGGAGGAGGAGCATCGCCGCCGCAAGAGTGGCGAGGGATTTCAGTTCGAAATGTCTGGAATTTTGAGTAGTCATCTGTCGTCTTCGGGAGTCTCACCTCCCTTGTTGTAATTACGGAACAAAATTAGACTTAGTTCAATTAAGGCGCGATACTCAAAAATGACGGTTTTTTAGGGGTGGAAATGGCGGCATTGGGGCTTTCTATACTCAAAAATGACTATTGCTCCCGATTCGGCGGCGCGCGCCCATACCCATTTCGCAGTATGGACAAGTGGCCCGGCAGCGAAGCCCAACTCCCATACCCATTAGGGCGACAAGAAAGCCCTCGCAAGCCGCACGGGGCGACTCACGAGGGCCAGACATTATCAGCTCCGGACGCTCCCTCGTCAGAGGTCAAGGTGCCAACGGTACTTCTTGAACTCGGTGAAGAAGCGCACGTCCGACTGCGGGACGCCCGACATCGACTCCCACTCAGCGGGGTCACGCCTTATCACGTCGAGCCACTTTGCGATGATTGACTTCAGCTCGGCTTTCGTGTAACGCCCATAGGGGTCGAGGAGGCGGTAGAATATCCAGACGGCGTAGACGTCCTGCTCCTGCGTCAGCTTGCGCAGCTTTGAGGCGAAGATAGACTCCCTCGCGCCATAGAACCCATAAATGGGGACATCCTCCGCCAAGTCTCTGAAATACTGGACATCGGTCAGATAGAACAACTTAGGATTATTGCAGTAGAAGCCGACATCATTAAAAATATACTCGATTGGGGCTCGTTTCCCTTGCTTAACCTCTGAGAGCAGCCCGTAAATGATATCCGACAGCTCCTCCACCCAAAACTCTGTCGATTTCTCCTCAGGCCAACAGACACAGCAAATAAGATCCGCAAGTACATCCTCTGCTTCATACGCAAAAACCTCTTGCAGCCGTGAGCCCAACAAGTATATGTCCTTATGATCGAACTGAAAGCTAAGTCTCATATTTATCTCGCCTTATATTTAGTCAAACATACTCAATCAACTATACGCACATCCTTATACCCCACTGGAGAGTAAATAGGCCACTCTCTCGGGTTTGCCGCAATTATATCGAACCACTGATTGAGTACTACCTGCAATTCTTGTTTGGCATACTTCTTACGGGGGTCAGTCATAGCATAGAAAATCCACAAGCCGAACGCGATTTGACTCAGCTTCAACTCTCTGCGCATCCCGTAGCAAGTCTCCTTGGCGCATATTTCGGCCTGCGCCTTCAGTTTCGACCTGGACAGGGCGAACTGACCCGTTACCTCACTTTTCTTGCCTACAAGGGAAAAAATCCGCTCTGTCGGACGCCGGCGGAAACGTACGCTGTTCGTCAAGCATGAGCAAAAGAAAGCCCCCACCTCACGAAGCCAATGATCCGTCGAAGTACTTTGAGGGAAATACATACAGCGGATGAGGTTGTGCAACGTCTGCTCCGATATGCCCGATAACCTATCGACGACAACACTTCTCCTTTGAGAGTACAGACGTATGAGATTTAAAAGAAACTGATATGAATACCGATGTTTCATGTTGTTTTTTTGTTTGCGGATAAAATATGTGTAATAAAATTAACTTTAAGATCACCACCGCTCGGAATGGAACCTGTACTTCCTGACCTCGCTAAAGCAGCGCACGTCGGCGGCCGAGACGCCCGACAGACGCTCCCACTCACTCGGATCGGCCTTGACCACCTCTAACCACCTAAGCGTAAAGTCATCATTCCAGTCCATCGTCTTCGCCAGGCGGTAATATATCCACAGACCGTACGCCACCTGACTAACACTAAGAGGGCGCGGCGCGCCAAACTCCGGAGTCATCTCCCAAATCTCCCGGCGAAGGCGGGTCTCAATAGGCGGAGTCAAGAGGTAAAAGAGCTTGGGGTTATTGCAATACCTGCCGAACGAGTTAAAGTTATATTCGAACGACTTCACCATGTCGTCGGTATCATCTCCTTTGCCATACACGAGAAACCGCTGATCGTAATAGCAGTCGGTGTTCGCCATCCTCGTCTGAGGCCAAAGCATACATTTAATGAGACGGCTGACGACTCTCTTTGACCGTACCGCCGCCATCCGTTGCTGACGTGGCACGAAGACCACGCGCAGCCTGTTAAAATCTAATATTATCTCCATTAGGAATATTATTATTAACCCTGAGCTACCATACGCCACTTGCACCTGCCCCGTAATCGCGCTTGCGCCCCAATGGGAGGCGGAGCCAGACACCCGGGTCGCGGAGCTGTCCGCGGAGAAGATTACGGACGCTCGCCGCAGGCTGCATTGTCGCACTCGGCTCTGCCGCTAAAATATGACAAATCAAATTAACACGCAAGTCCCTCGAAAGCCTTACTTCGCTAATTTTCAACAACTTACGCCAAAAGCCTAATAAGGGTTTCAGCCCCGCCCCACCGTGCGTAACAGGGTGTTTTTGGAGGCAAGCAATCTGAATTTGAAATTTCAACAAAGGCCGACAGGTCGCACAATCTCATAATTAAGCTCAATTAATAAACAATCTAAAGCCCGGGAGTGACACGCAACCCGACATAGGGCAAGCAGAGAGCCGACGCCCAAGGGCTGCGACGCAGTCAACAGACTGCACCCAAATTGCTATTTTTGCTGAGCGACAAGAGACAAGAATTGCAAAGATGAACAAGACACGTTTACGCAACATTATCATATTCAGCTATATAGCCATAATCATAGCGATGATGCTGGCTACCGTCGCCGACAAAGCCGTCAGCCCGGGTTTCGCCGAAGCCCACGTCTACTCATCGTGGTGGTTCGCCGCAATATGGGCGATTCTGGCGGCCGCCGCTGCCGTATACATTATGCGCGCTAAGATGGCACGCCGCCCCGCCCTGCTCGCCCTCCACGCCTCGCTGCTGCTGATTCTGGCAGGGGCTCTCGTGACTCGCCTGACGGCCGTCCGAGGCATAGTCCACGTGAGGCAGGGCGAGTCGACGACCATATTCCTCGCCGAGGGGGGCGGGACGGAGTCTCTACCTTTCTCCATAACGCTCAACAAGTTCGAGACGGTGGACTACCCGGGCACCGCCACGCCCATGGACTACGTCAGCCACGTCACGCTCACCGACACCGCGACGGCCTCCACGCCCGAAGAGGCCACCATCTCGATGAACAACATAGCCTCGCGCCACGGCTACCGCCTCTACCAGACATCCTACGACGCCGACGGCCGCGGCACCATCCTCTCCATAAGTCACGACCCCGCCGGCATCGGCATAACATACGCCGGCTACGCCATGCTCTTCGTCTCTATCTTGCTCATTCTCATTCTCCCAGGCGAGGCGTTCCGCCGTAGCCTGCGCACGCTGAGTCAGATAAGCGACTCGACCAAGAGCAAGACCGCGCTCATAGCGCTGCTCATAGCCCTCACGCCACAAAAAGCAGGTGCCGAGGGCCTCGAAACCGAGCCCGACGTGGCGTGCGCCATGCCCGCCCAAGCGGCGGAAGCCTATGGCGACCTGATGTGCTACTACGGGGGGCGCGTATGCCCACTGCAGACCGTGGCCCGCGACTTCACGGCAAAAATCTACGGGCGCAACTCATACATGGGACTGACGGCAGAGCAGGTGCTCATGGGCTGGACGCTCGACGCCCCGCGGTGGACAAAGGTGCGGATGATAAGGATAAAGCGCGACGCGGCCGCGGCCCTCGGCATTGGCGAGACGCTCGCCTCCTACGCCCAGCTGGCGCGAAGCCCCGTTGGGCAGGAGGCTGCCAAGGCACGGAGCGCCGGGCGCAAAGGCGCCGCGCGGTCGCTCGACGAGGCCGAGGAGAAGGTGGCCATAGTCAGGATGCTCTTCGCCGGCGAGATGCTCAAAGTGTTCCCACTTCCCGACAGCACGGGGCGAATCGCATGGTACAGCCCCGCCGACGAGCCGCCCGCCGGCACGGGCGAGGCCACGCGGGCCTTTGTACGCGGCGTGTTCAGCCAGGCTATCACGGCCATCGGCGCACGCGACACGGCGCGGATGACGGACGTGGCACGCAAAATAGCCGAGTTCCAGAGAATAGCGACAGACAACGCCGGCGGGGCGAAGGCGGGGGTAGTCCCCTCGGCAGGCCGTCTGCGGGCCGAGAAAGCGTGCAACGAGCTGGGCGTGACACGGCCCCTGGCCATGGCTCTCACGGCCATAGGCATAGTGTTCTTCTTCGTCGTCACCTTCCTGTGGGGGCGGGGGATAACGAGCCGGGCAATGCGGATGTTCACGGGCAGCCTGGCGGCATTCCTTGGCATCGTGGGCGCGTATCTGCTCGCCATGTTCTGCCTCAGGTGGTACGCCGGCGGACATCTGCCGCTTGGCAACGGGCCCGAGACCATGCACTTCATGAGCTTGTGCGTCATAGCGTTGTCCTTGCTCGCCACACGCGGCTTCGCCCTCGCCCTGCCCTTTGGCTACCTTATGTCGGGCTTGTGCCTCATGGTGTCGATGTTTGGCGAGAGCAACCCGCAGGTGACCAGCCTGATGCCGGTGCTCGGCTCGCCGCTGCTCAGTGTCCACGTGTGCCTCGTGATGATTTCCTACACCCTACTGGCCTTCATGTTCCTCAACGGGCTGTCGGCCATAGTCATAGCGCGGATGCCCGGCGACGCGGTGGCGAAGGGCGAGAGGGTGGCCACTCTGGCGGCCATCAGCCGCGCGCTGCTGACGCCCGCCGTGTCCTTCCTGGCCGCGGGCATCTTCGTCGGGGCCATATGGGCCAACCAGTCGTGGGGACGATACTGGGGCTGGGATCCCAAGGAGGTGTGGGCCCTGATAACGATGATGGTCTACGCCATCCCGCTCCACACGTCGGTGGCGAGGGGGCTGGCGCGGCCTCTCGCCCTGCACATTTTCCTCGTGGCGGCATTCGCCACGGTCATAATGACATACTTCGGGGTGAACTACCTCCTGGGCGGGATGCACTCCTACGCGTGAGACCCTTTGCGGGGGGGGGGCGTGTTTTAGTCGCCATCGCCGACGTATTTCGACTTGACGTCGTTCCAACGCGGGAGGACAAGGTCTCTGCCATAATGCTCCTTATAGCTCCTGCAGAGTTTCTCTCCCCAATGCTCAGCTATTGAGCTGCGTGTATCATGATATCGGTAAATTGTCTCCTCAAGCGCGGCGAGAAAATCCTCAAGACACTCAAAAGGCTTATACTCAGCAGTTTCAGAGTACCAAGTAGACGGACGGATGTTCACAATGACGTTGTTCTTATACTGCACCTTGATGGGCCACGATCCGCTCGTGCTGCAGATTTCCCATAGATTTTTCATCCAGAACTTCTCAATTGTGACTACACCGCCGACGCTCTTGTATTTGATAAGCAAATGTTTGGAGTGCAATTTCCACGGTTTCTCGATGATGAGGTTTATAAAACTCCGAAATGCCGCGACGTCGAAGTTCGGGCTGCCTGTGAATGACTTTACCTCAAGCCAATCCGCTTTCTCGTCTTTTGGGTTCAGCCAAAAATCAGGAGAGGACTGACGCTCATTGTGTATATGCTCAATGCCTTTGCTCGTCATCCACTTATCAAGCCACTCCTCCAGTATGTTGCCCACGACATTATTTTGCTCAACCGTTATAGAGTAGTCATTTAGGTTGAACTTTATTGAGCCTGTCGCACCCTCGAAACCAAAATCTTCAAGAAGAGCCTTGTAAAGTCTTTCAGCTGCGCTCATTGCTATTAATATTTTTAGAGTAAACATTGGCCAATCTCTCCGCCACTGCCGCAATCACTGGGACTGCCACCGTGTTACCAAGCAAGTCATAGCCCTCTTCTTGCGAAACGGGAAACTTAAATTCATCAGGATACCCGAAAAGCCGCAGCCCCTCGCGAAGAGTCAGCGGGCGGACGCCATCCCCGTCGACAACAAAAATTTTCTTCATATCCATTGCGACAAGAGTCGGTGCGATGCCTTGGGGATCGAGTATCTTATTTATCTCAAAACTTAGCTTGCCCGCCACTATGTTGTAACCGGCCTTTTTCTGGTAATCCTGCTGCCGGACTTGGCGATCGCCAAATACAGTGTGTTCCGTGATGAGTTTTTTGGGGTGTTCCTTCTTCAGATAGCCTTTTTTTTCAAGGTCTTCAAGCATATCTTCCAATCCATCGCCTTGATAGAACTCGCGAATCATATCTATCGTCAGAGGCATACCGTCCATCCATTTAATCCCATGTATTTCCGCCCACTTTTTTTTCCTTCTCTCACGCAAAATCATATTCAGAAGTTTCTTCTCTTCCTCGCTGACAGGACCTTTCATTTCCACGTCCCAACTGTGGATATTGTCATCCCCACCCCTTTTGTCCTTGATGGATTTCCCATACAGCTGTTTAGCCGTGAAATGAGAGAAGAGAAGACGCGTGAAAGGGGTGTCGATAGTCTCCTTGCCATTTTCAAGAATGTCGGCCACGACCACACTCTTTTGGGGAAAGTTGTCAAGAGAGATCAAATCACTAAGGCATCCCACGATATAAATGCGCTTGCGCTCTTGCGCAAGTCCAAAGTCCTTTGAATTCAAAACCCTCCAATTCACCTGATAACCAAGGGCTTTAAGGTTTTGCAATATCACTGTCAGCGTCTTTCCTATTGGCTGTTTAGGATTCTCGCGATCGTGCGTCACCAGCCCCTCGACGTTTTCAAGAATGAAGCCAAACGGGCGCCTCTCTTTCAGGATGCGCTCCACCTCGAAGAACATAGTTCCTCTCGTATCTTGAAAACCCAGACGCTTTCCCGCGTATGAGAACGCCTGGCACGGGAAACCGCCGAGCAGGAAATCGAAGTCGGGAATCGTATTTGCCTCAATCTTAGTAATATCACCGCGAACCTCCTCATCAGGATGGTTCGCCCGCAGCACTTTATACGCATGCTGCTTAATCTCAGAAGTCATGACACACTCCGTCTCATATCCACATTTCGCGAAGGCAGTCTCAAACCCTTTACGAATACCTCCGATACCAGCAAACAAGTCGATGAATCTTACCTTAGGCATACTTTTGCTATTAGCAGCATTTTAGTGCGTGAAGTGTATAAAAACATTTTTCTGCGAATGTAGCTAAAAAAAGCAGAGCCGAGGGCGACATGGCCCGTCAACATCGGGAGCAGGCAGGGGACACGCACGAACCCCGTTATTTTTGATTTGTCTATTTTAGCCGTTTACGGTATCTTTGTTAAAAAGGGTGCGGCAGGCACAGCCCCGCGCCTCCATGACAAATGGGGAAAAGATGGAACATATGTAGTCGGCCCGACGAGCGCGACGTGGAGCGGCTCGCCCGCCAGACGGGGCTGTCGGGCGTGACGGCGGCTCTGCTGCTCGAAAGGGGGATATCGACCCCCGAAGCGGCCGACGCGTTCCTCAACCCGCGGCTCACGAGGCTCCACGACCCCTTCCTCATGCGCGACATGGACCTGGCCGTGGAGAGGATAGAAAGAGCCATCGCGAACCGCGAGCGGGTGCTCGTCTATGGCGACTACGATGTCGACGGGACCACAGCCGTGGCGCTGGTCTACAGGACTTTGCGCCGAGTGGAGGGAACCGACGAGAGGCTCGGGTTCTACGTGCCGGACAGGTACACCGAGGGCTACGGCATATCGGACAAAGGTCTGGCCTACGCCCAGGAGGGCGGCTTCAGCCTCGTCATAGCCCTCGACTGCGGGATAAAGTCCGTGGAACGGATGCGCGAGGCGCGACAACTCGGGATAGACTTCATTATTTGCGACCACCACGTCGCCGGCGACGAGCTGCCCGACGTGGCGGCCTGCCTCGACCCCAAGCGGCCCGACTGCCCATACCCCGACAAGAACCTGTCGGGCTGCGGCGTGGGCTATAAGCTCATGGAGGCCCTGTACATAAGCCGCGGGATGGACCTCAACGAGCTGACGGAGTACCTCGACATGCTCGTCATCAGCATCGCGTCGGACATTGTGCCGATGACGGGCGAGAACAGGATATTCGCCTACCACGGCCTCAGGCGGCTGAACAGCAGGCCGAGCGTCGGCATAAAGGCCATAATGGACGTGGCGGGCGTGGAGCCGGGCCGGGTGGGGATAAGCGACATCGTGTTCAAGATAGGGCCCAGGATAAACGCCGCAGGCCGGATTAAGAGCGGGGCAGACGCCGTACGCCTGCTTATAGCCACCGACGCCATGGAGGCCATGGCCATGAGCTGCGAGATGGACGACAACAACGACGAGCGCAAGGACCTCGACCGCGAGATTACGCGCGAGGCCATGGACATGGTCGACAGCGGCGACGACATCCGCGACGCCAACGCCATTGTCGTCTTCAGCCCCACATGGAGCAAGGGCGTGATAGGCATCGTCGCCTCGCGCCTCACGGAGACTTTCGCGCGGCCCGCCGTGGTGCTGACCCGCTCAATGGCCGACCCGTCGCTCGCCACGGGCAGCGCGCGCTCACTCGGAGGGTTCGACCTCTACGGGGCCATAGAGTCATGCTCCGACCTGCTCGACGACTTCGGCGGCCACACCCACGCCGCAGGGCTGACGATGAAGCTCGAGAACGTCGACGAGTTCCGCCGCCGCTTCGTGAAATTCGTGGACGAGAACAGGCCAGAGGCCGACCCCACCCCGTCAATCGACATAGACCTCGAAGTGAGCCTCTCTGACATAGACCGCAAGCTCATCCACGAGCTTGACAGGATGGAGCCCTTCGGCCCGGGCAACACGAGGCCGACATTCATGACCCGCGGGGTCTACGACTACAGCACGTCAAAAGTATTCGGGCATGCGCGCCAGCACATAAAGCTCGACCTCATAGAGGCCGACGGGCGCGACGTGCGCTCAGGCGTGGGGTTCGGGCTTGGGTATATGTACAAGTCGCTAAGCGACAAGCCTTTCGACATCTGCTATACAATAGACAAGAACATATACCGCGGACGCCCCGTGGTCCAACTTATGATAAAAGACATCCATCTCGGCCCCCGTCAATAGGACGGCGAGCTGGCTTACAATAGACAAAAACCTTTTAACCGCCCACAAAATCAGCATGTTCAGCAAAGATACTTACGTCGGCCGCCGAAGCCGGCTGGCCAACCTGATGCCCGGAAGCCTCATGCTTTTCATTGGCAATGAGGACTCGGCATTCAACTATCGCGACAACCAGTACCGCTTCCGTCAGGACAGCTCCTTCCTCTACCTCTTCGGTCTCGACACCCCCGGCCTCGCCGCGACCATCGACACCGCGACAGGCGAGACGGTCATCTACGCCGATGACCTCAGCATGGACGACATCGTCTGGACCGGCCCGATGAAGAGCGTGGCGGAGCGCGCGGCGGAGGTCGGCGTGAGCCATACGAGCCCCTCTGGCAGACTGGCCGACGTCATAGGCCGGGCCGTGAAGAGCGGCCGCAAGGTGCACTACGTGCCGCCCTACCGCGGCGAGACGACGCTGCGCCTGAGCAGCCTGACGGGCATGAGCCCCGCGCAGGTGGCCGCCGGACGCTCCGAGGAGCTCATCCGCGCCATGGTGAAGCTCCGCTCCGTGAAAGAGCAGTGCGAGATTGAGGACATGGACCGCCAGATGGCCTTCGGCTACGCCATGCACACGGCCGCCATGCGGATGGCCCACGAGGGGCTGACAGAGAACGACATAATGGCCCAGATTGAGCACGAGGCGCTGCGCGGCGGAGGCCCCGTTTCGTTCCCCACCATATGCACCATCCACGGCGAGACGCTCCACAACCACGGCTACATCCACGCCCTTGAGGCGGGCCGCCTGCTCCTCGTCGACGCCGGCTGCGAAAGCCCTAACCACTACGCCACCGACAACACGCGCACCACACCCGTGGGCGGGCGCTTCACGGCGAGGCAGCGCGAGGTGTACCAGGTGGTCCTCGACGCCAACAATGCCGTGGCCGCCGCCGCAAGACCGGGCGTGCAATACAAGCAGATGCACCTCCTGGCCTGCCGCACCATAGTGGACGGGCTGAAAGCCATCGGCCTGATGAAGGGCGACACGGACGCGGCCGTGGCTGCCGGCGCGCACGCACTCTTTATGCCCCACGGCATAGGTCACATGCTCGGGCTGGACGTCCACGACATGGAGAGCTACGGCGAGGACTTCGTAGGCTACGACGACGAGGTGAGCCGCGACAGCCAGTTCGGACTCTCGGCCCTCAGGCTCGGCCGCAGGCTGCAAGAGGGCTTCTGCGTGACCGACGAGCCGGGCATATACTTCATCCCCGAACTCATCGGCAGGTGGAAGGCGGCCAACATTTGCGCCGATTTCATCAACTATAGCCGCGTGGAGACGTACAAGGACTTTGGCGGCATAAGGATAGAGGACGACCTCCTCATAACCAAAGACGGGTGTCGAGTCATGGGCGACAGGCGGCTGCCCGCGACACCCGACGAGGTTGAGGCCGAGGCCGGCGGCAGCCGCTCCGCGGGCGACGACGGACGCGGCCGACTGACTCAAGAGAACTAACAGCAAGGGCGACGAAAAGCAAACCCACAGAACAGGAATGAGAGTAGCAATAATCGACATAGGGACCAACACTATAAACCTCCTCGTGGCCGACACCAAGGCTGGCGGCTCTTACAACATCATAAGCAGCACCAAGGTGACGGCCCGCCTGGGGCAAGGCGGCATAAACGACGGCCGGCTGACGCCCGAGGCCATCAAGCGCGGGATGGAGGCTATAGACACCCACATGAAGACCCTCGCCTCGCTGGGCAAGGTGGACAAGATTGTGGCCATAGGCACCTCGGCCATGCGCAACGCCGCCAACGCCGACGAGTTCGCCAAGGCCGTGGAGGAGAAGTACGGCTTCGGAATCCGCATAATAAGCGGCGACGAGGAGGCGCGCATGATTTTCGACGGTGTCAAGCAGGTCATGCCCCTTGGCCTTGAGCGTGTGCTGATTCTCGACATCGGGGGCGGCAGCTGCGAGTTCATCATTGCGAACAAGGATGGCGTGGCCTGGGCCCACAGCTACGAGCTGGGCATGGCAAGAATCCTTGACAAATTCCACCCATCCGACCCAATCACCCACAAGGAGATAATGGCCATCGAGGCCTATATACGCCAAGGGCTGAGCCAGGAGGGCGCGAGCCTCTACGACGCCATCCGCAACTTCCCCACCTCGACGCTCGTCGGCACGTCGGGCACGTTCGACACCGTGGCCGCGCTCGTGGCCGCCCGCAACCATCCGCTCCTCAACGTGACGCTCTCAACGTCATACGAGATCCCCATGCCGAGTTTCGACGAGACCTTCCGCAAGCTGATAAACTCGACGGTCGAGGAGCGCAGAGCCATGCCGAGCATGGACAAGGGCAGGGTCGACCTGATAGTCCCCGGCGCCATATTCGTCAACTTCGTCCTGACGGAGATGAAAATCGAGAGGCTCTACCAATGCGGCTTCGCCCTCAAGCAAGGCTCGATACTCAACTTCGCGAAAGAGTAACACACACTGACACAATGGCCAACATCCTCGTCATAGACGACCAGAGGAGCATCCGCTCCACCCTCGAAGACATCCTGACAATGGAGGGCTACGGCATCACGACGGCCGAAGACGGCGCCAAGGGCCTCGAAGCCTTCCGCGCCGGCGACTTCGACGCCGTGCTGACCGACATCAAGATGCCCAATATGGACGGGATGGAGCTTCTCGACAAGATAACGGCCGAGAAGCCCGGCTGCCCCGTGATAATGATTTCGGGACATGGAGACATTGACACCGCCGTGGAGAGCATAAAGAAGGGAGCGTACGACTTCATCCAGAAGCCGTTGGACCTCAACCGGCTGCTCATAACGGTGAAGAACGCAGTGGAGAAAGGAGCCCTCGTAGAGGAGTCGAAAGCCCTGAAAAAGAAGGTCGAACACACATACGACATGGTAGGCGACTCCGCCCCCATGCAGAAAGTCCGCGAGATGATAGGCAAAGTGGCCGCCACGGACGCGAGGGTGCTGATCCTCGGAGCCAACGGCACGGGCAAGGAGCTCGTGGCCCGCGCCCTCCACACCAACAGCCACCGCGCAAAAGGCCCGTTCGTCGAGGTCAACTGCGCCGCCATCCCGTCCGAACTCATCGAGAGCGAACTCTTTGGCCACGAGAAGGGGGCGTTCACCTCGGCCGTCAAGCAGCGCATAGGGCGGTTTGAGCAGGCGACGGGCGGGACGCTCTTCCTCGACGAGATAGGCGACATGAGCCTCCCGGCGCAAGCCAAGGTGCTCAGGGCTCTGCAAGAGAGCACCATAACACGGGTGGGCGGCGACAAGGACATCAAGGTGGACGTGAGGGTGGTGGCCGCCACGAACAAGAACCTGGCAGAGGAGATAAAGGCCGGCAACTTCCGCGAGGACCTCTACCACCGCCTGAGCGTCATCATAATAAACGTGCCGTCGCTCAACGAGCGTGTCGACGACATACCCGCCCTCGCGGGCTACTTCCTCGCTAACGTGGCGAAAGAGCTCAACGTGCCTGAGAAGAAGATAACGCCAGAGGCCGTAGAGGCCCTGAAGAAAATAAACTGGACGGGCAACATCCGCGAGTTCCGCAACGTCATGGAGCGTCTGACCATCCTCGCCTCGGGCGACATAACGGACAAGGATGTCGACGACTACGCCCGCCCGATAGGGTAAAGCGACCTAATGGAGTCGGAAAAGGATTAATTTCCCCACATATAAGGCGGATATTTCAACCTTTTTAATAATTTTAAGGGTCGAAACTGAAAAGATGAGTCGCATCACCCATCAAGAGTTCTCATTCCGCCTCAATGAGCCGGGCTTCGCCACCGCAGTCTACACTACGGACGGGATAGAGACCGAGTTCGAGCTAAGCAACGTCTGCAACCCGCTGACGGACATGCTCGTGGCCGTGGCGTCGTTGATAACGAATCCTGCTCAGCTGTGGGACGGGAGCAACACGTCGGCCTTCACGTGGTACTCCGAGAAGGAGAGCTACGACTGGACTCTCACGGCCCTGCAGGATGGCACGTTGCGAATCCGCGTCACGCAGTCGTGCGAGTTCTTCGGCGACGACGAGGTGGAGGTTGTGAACGGCGAATGCACGATGGACGAGTTCGTGGCGTGCATAACCAGGGAGCTGGACAGGTTCCTGAAATCCACAGGTCTGCTTAACTACCACCAGCAGTGGCAGACGGGCGAGTTCCCCACAACCTATTTCCTCATTCTGAAGAAGCACCTCATCGACAGCGGTCTTTGGGACGCGCCGGCCGAGGGCGAGGGCAACATCCTCGACGACGAGATGGGGATTCTGGCTTACTGAGATAACTGTTGAGATATAAAATAAGCCCCGCACGGCATTGTCAGGCCGTGCGGGGCTTAGCTATTTGCCCGCTATCAGTCCGCTTACTCCGTCACCAATATCTTGCCCACGGCACTCGTCTTGCCGTCGGAGTTAGTCGCCCAGACGAGGTATACGCCATTCGCGACACGGCTGCCGCCCTCACGACGGAGATCCCAGCTTGCCATCCCGCCGAGCGACGTCGTGCGGAACACCCTGTTGCCCGCAACATCGGTTATGAATATACTCGACGAGGCCTCGAAACCTGTCATCGTGACGTAGCCTGAGCCGCCCTCAGTGCCGACATACGTCGACGAGCCAGACGCGCTGACCGGGTTAGGGAAAATCTTTATCTTGGAGAGCTTTGACGAGGGCTGTATAGCATCGCCTCGGCGCGAGACGACACCTGCGTCGGTGACGAAGAAGACCTCGCCGTCCGACTCGCGGATGCCGATATGGAGTACGTTGTCGCTTGGCAGCGGCGAGTCCGCCGACGTGAAGTGGTGGATGGTGGTGAGGCCGTCGGAGCTTACGAGGTAAGCGCCATTGTCCGTCGCCACCCATTTGCGGTCAGCGCCGTCGACTTTGATGTCGTTGATGAACTGGCCGTCGAGCAGATAGTCGGCAAGACCCGAGCCATCGTTGCGCGGAACTTTGACGCGGTTGAACGTCACCTCTCCCGTCTTGAGCATCGTGGAGTTGTCTTGCGTTACGAGGAGGCCGCCCGTGGTGCCGACCCACACTGAGCCGTCGGCCGAGGCTGCCACAGCCGTGGCACGCGAGCCTACATCCTCGCCCGAACTGGCGTCGGTCAACGAGATGACCCCGAGGCAGTTGGACTCCGACTCCGTCCCAGTCCCCGACGTCGTCATAAAGACGTCGTCGTCGCCCGTCTCGGGAGTCCCGTTGAGATTGAAGACGCAGAGGAACGGCTTGTTCATACGCGTCGACCATAGCCAGAGGTTGTTGTTGGAGGTCGTAATCATACCGAGGGCGGAGTGGGCCACCGACATCGGACCGTAGGAGTAGGAGTACCACTCACCGTCACGGGTCATGACCTTTATGCCGTCCGAGACAGCGTTGTTGAGCACTATGAGGTTCTGCTTCTTGTCGACGACGATAGCGTCAGTCCTCACATAGTCGGCCCAGGCCGGGGCCAGAGGCGAATTTTCCGAATTGAACTTCTGGCCAAGCTGATAGTCGTCGATGGTGAAAACGCCCGTACCGAAAGTGGAGAGGTATATCTGCCCACTCACAGGGTCGGCGGCGAAGAAGGCAGGCTCGCGGCCGTAGGAATAGGAAGACGCGCGGCAGGTCGTCCACTGGTCGTCATGAAGGACGGAGAAGGATGTCACGTTTCCCTGGTTGTTGTATGAGGCATTGCGCCCCGGGCCGGCGAAATAGACATCGCCGCCCTTGCTGAAAACATCGCCCAGGTTGTTGGACGCCGGGCCATCGGGCAAGAAAGCCCTGCCAACACCACTGATCGACGTGACGACAAGGCCCGCATTGGAGTCTGCCACGGCAAGAGACCCGTCGGAGAGGAAAGATGCCGACCTGAAGGCGGGCGACGTGACTACCTCAGCCCCGTCGGCCGACTTGACAGCCGACACGCTGGCCACGGCATTGAACGAAGAGTCGAGGACAGCCACATGGGCAGACTGCGCCACGGCTAACAACTCACCCGACGTCGACAAGCCGCGGAACGACGGGAAAGAGCCATGCGCCTCGGCCGTCTCGCCCTCAATGCGCCAAAGGGCGCAATTGCCACCCAATGAACCGACGGCGGCACAAGCCGCATTGCCCAACGAAGTGAGCGACACAACGTTGCCCTGAGGCGCACCGAGCAATTCCCACTGCGAAAAGTCCTCAAGCATGCGGCTGCCGAGCGAGGCGCAGTACACGCCGTCGGCCGTACCGACATATATGCGCCCACCGGCCACGCAAACAGCGCTTGCCGACACGCCACCCGACACGACGCGCCAGAAGGAGCGGACCTCGTTCTTCCGCAAGTCGAGTTCGACAACACCGCCCGACGTGGCGCAATAGGCCCGACCACCACTCACGCAGATGGCGTTCACAACCTTCGACGAGACTGACTCGCTGAGCTTGAGCTCTGGGACGCTGACCGTAGTCATTTCAGCCATGTCGACAATGTCGATGCCACCGTCGGTGTAGCCGACGATGAGACGGCCGTCATCCGCGGCCAAGGCGGAGATGCCGACGGAAGAGAGCCTGTTGACCTTCGTAAGCCGTCCGACGTAGTCCTGGGCGGAATCGTAGTAGAAGAGGGCCGTCGAATTGCCACATACCGGCACTCCGTCCACCACCGCTGTGAGCGAGCAGTCGGAATAGGAGAAACGGTCAGTCCACTGCGCAAAAGAGGTGAGCGACGACGACGCTGACAGAAGCGCGGCAGCAAGAAACGCCCTAAAAGGGCGGCAGGAATAAGAGAGTTGCACTATATACTACGGAATGGGCTACTTGCTTTTCAAAAAATTGACGAGGCTGCGGACGGCTTGGCCGCGGTGGCTTATCTTGTTCTTATCGTCGAGCGACATCTCGGCGAACGAGGCTCCGCCAAAGCCCTGAGGCTCGAAGACGGGGTCGTAGCCGAAGCCCTGGGCGCCATGCTTGGCCAACGCGATGGAGCCGCGGCAGACGCCCTCGAAGAGGGTCTCACGCCCATCGGCGGCTATGTAGGCTATGACGGTGCGGAACGCCGCCCCGCGGCCCTCCACGCCGTCGAGCTCTCCGAGGAGCTTGGCCATATTGCGTTCAGGGTCGCACTCCTCGCCAGCGAAGCGAGCCGTCATGACGCCCGGGCGGCCATCGAGAGCGTCAACCTCAAGGCCAGTGTCGTCGGCGAAACAGGCTTTGCCCGTCAGCGAGTGGAGGAAGCGGGCCTTGATGAGGGCGTTGCCCTCGATGGTGTCGGCCGTCTCAGGGATGTCGACCGTGATTCCGGCGTCGTCGAGGGTGAGAATCTGCCAATCGCCGGCAAGCATCCGCGCTATCTCCTTGGCTTTGTTGGCATTATGGGTGGCAAAGAGAAGTTCTTTCATATCGCGATAAAAGTGTGAATATTGTGCCGCTGGAGGCGCCATAAAAAGGCCGCGACCCGCCGGAGAGGAGGAGCGCGGCCATATGTGAGGCTCAGTGGCGTGCAGTCGCCCTGCCCGCCTTGGCGTCGTCTGACGCTTAGAAGTTAGAGTAGACGAGCTTGGCGTCGGAACGAGGGTTTACGACGAGGACGGGGATGCCCGCGCTGTTCGAGATGACTGTCTGCTCGTAGGCCCCGAGGAGGTAGTCGTGGAACGCAATGTTGCGCGTGGTGGTGATCATGATGAGGTCCATGTTCTTCTCCTCGCAGTGCTTGAGCGACTGCTCAAGGAAAGATCCCTTCTCATCGACCCACTCGACCTCGCAGTCGATGTCGTGATCCTCAAGGTAGTGCTTGCAGAAGTTCATGTTGGCCCTTGTCGGGTTGTCGTACATGGGGCCATTGCCCTCCTGGCCGAAGAGGACTACGCGGACCTTGCTGATGTAGGAGAGTATGGGGAGCCACTTAAGCTTCTCCTTGCTCTCGATTTTGTAGTCGACGGGGAAGAGGACCTTGATGGGGTTGGAGTACTCGGGATCCTTCTGGACGATGAGGTAGGGCACGTGGCAGCCGACGATGACCTTGAGGGCCCAGCTGCCGGTTATTTTCTGGATGCCCTTCATTCCGTGCGTACCCATAACGACGAGCGTGCTGTTGAGCTCGGCGACTACCTCGTTGATGGTTGTGAATATGCTGCCCTCGCGGACAATGTATCGGACTTGGCAATTCTCGTCATGGGCGAACTGGGCGACGACACCCTCGAGTTTCTGGGCGGCCTCGGCCGACTGCGCCTCCTTCTTGACGATGTGGAGGAGGATGACCTCGGCCTTCATGTTGCGCGCGATGTGGGCGGCATGCTTGACGGCGCAATCGGCGCGCTCAGTGAAATCGTAGGGGACAATGATGTTCTCCATAGAATTATCCATAATATACTGGTTTATAATGCAATAAGTTCTGCTTGCTTATCCAGGCGGAGCGAGGGCGCAGAGCCTGCTGACGCATCCGTTAGGGTTTCGGTATAATTAATTGCCTAAAATTAAGCCATATATACCTAAAAAAAAAGTAAATTGCGATGAATTTCACGACAAGCGGAATGTCCCACAGCCCCATATCACTACTCTTGACCGCCCTCCTCGCGGCGACGGCATGCACAAGCGCGACGGCTCACGACGGCCTGATACACATCGGGTCCGCCCTCAGCCCGAGCCTGTGGGCGGACACCACGTTTGAGACCCACAAGCCCTACGCCACGCTCGAATGGAGCCCCTCGGCGGGCTTCGCCCCCCCCTACTCCGTCTGCCAGACCATCGGCGGCGACACCATCCTCCGCGCTCTGACATTCACCAACAGCTTTACCATAGGGATGCCCGACAAGGGTCCCACGCAGGTCGAGATATCGTCGGCTGACGGCACAGGGCTTCGGGTGACGGCCGTGCGCGAGGGCGGGCCAACGCCCTGGACAGCCGCATGGGCCGCGGTGCTGCTCGTGGGCGGGGCGGCCATCGGCCTGGCAGTCTTCGGCTCAAGGCAGCGGCGCAAGCTGAAAGTGGCACGCCGCGAGATGGAGGAGGCCACGAAACGCCACACGAGGAAATACGAGTGCGCTACGGTCCTCTTCTCCGACATCCAGGGCTTCACCAAGATAGCCGCCCACCTGAACCCCGAGCAGCTGGTCGACGAGCTGGACAGGTACTTCATATATTTCGACGAACTTGTTGACCGCTACGGCGTTGAGAAGATAAAGACCATAGGCGACGCGTATATGTGCGCCGGCGGCGTGCCGGACGTCGACAGCGCGAACCCGATAGAGGTTACGCTCGTGGGCCTGGGGATGATTGCCTACGTCAACGAGCGGCACAATGAGCAGAAGAGCTTCTGGAACATAAGGGTCGGGATAAACACGGGGCCCGTGGTGTCGGGCCACCTCGGCAACATAAAGAAAGTGTTCGACATATGGGGCGACACGGTCAACACCGCCTCGCGAATGGAGAGCGGCGGCGAGCCGGGCCGGGTGAACGTGAGCGAGAGCACCTACCTGAAAATCCGCGATTTCTTCGACTGCGAATACCGCGGCAAGATGCCCGTCAAATATAAGGGCGAGATCGACATGTACTTCGTCAACGGACTGAAGGAAGAATATTGCCTGCCCGACGCGCCCCACCTGCCCAACGCCCTCATGCTCCGCAAGATTCAGATTTTGCGCATCCACGACTTCGAGCAGATGGTGCGCGAGACCATACTCGCCGACGCCCACCCCAACCTCATAGCCCGCTTCGACTCATACCTCGTGAGGGTGAGCACGCTGACGGCCATGGAGCGGATGACCGACGACGAAGTGGCCACTTGCGGCGTGGCATCCATCTTCTGCTTCATAAGGGTCAACCTCCCGCACGACACGTCGCTGTGGAACAAGACGACGAGCGACGAGCTGATGCGCAAGATGCACTTGCCCGACCAGCTCCGCGAGGCTATACGCCGCGTGGCGACCCACGTAGCCGCAGACAAGGAGCCCGAGGACCGGGCCGAGGAGGTGTTGGCCGACGCCGCCAATGAGATATTCTGCCGCAAGGACATGGTACCGCGGCTCATAGAGCTGCACAGCGAGCTTCTGGCGCGCGGGGCAGAGGAGCGCTCGCTAAGCAAATGGCTGAAGAGGCAGAGGCAGACCCTTGAGGCCATGAAACTATACACCGACTCGGCGCGCACGCTGTGCGAGGTGGCGAAGGCGAAGCAGACGGAAATACTCGACAAGGCCATCGAGAACTTGTAGAGACGCTGCAAAACAGCCCCGAATAATTAGGCGAAACACTTAAATCGCACCCCTTTCACACCACAACGGCGGCGGGGAAGGGGATGCGCTGTCTAAAATCTTTCTATCTTTACGGGAACACAGGACGGAAGGTGAGAGCCTGCCGCCCGGCGCACCAATTCGCAAACATTAAAGCAAACAGAAAAGTGTCCAAGATTACTAAAGAAGACGCCCTGAGATACCACTCCGAGGGCAGGCCGGGCAAGATAGAGGTTGTCCCGACCAAACCATACAGCAGCCAGCGCGACCTGTCATTGGCCTACTCCCCTGGCGTCGCCGAGCCATGCCTTGAGATCCAGAAGAATCCGGAGACCGCCTACGAGTACACCAACAAGGGCAACCTCGTGGCCGTCATATCGAACGGCACGGCGGTGCTCGGGCTGGGCAACATAGGTGCAGTGAGCGGCAAGCCCGTCATGGAGGGCAAGGGACTGCTGTTCAAGATATTCGCCGGCATCGACGTGTTCGACATCGAGGTCGACGAGAAGGATCCCGACAAGTTCGTGCAGGCCGTCAAGGCCATTGCGCCCACCTTCGGCGGCATCAACCTTGAGGACATCAAGGCGCCCGAGTGTTTCGAGATAGAGACCCGCCTCAAGGCCGAGCTCGACATCCCCGTGATGCACGACGACCAGCATGGCACGGCCATAATATCAGCCGCGGGCCTCCTCAACGCCCTCCAGATTGTGGGCAAGAATATTGAGGACGTGAGGGTGGTCGTAAACGGCGCGGGAGCCGCCGCCATCTCGTGCACCCGCCTCTATATGCGGTTGGGCGTGAAGCGCGAGAACGTCATAATGGTCGACTCGAAAGGGCCGATTAAGATGGACCGCCCGAACTTGACAGAGCAGAAGCGCGAGTTCGCCACCACGCGCGACGTGAACTCCCTGGCCGAGGCCCTTGTCGACGCCGACGTGTTCCTTGGCCTCTCGGTGGCCGGCGTCCTTACTCAGGACATGGTCCGCTCGATGGCTAAGGACCCCATAGTCTTCGCCCTTGCCAACCCCCAGCCCGAGATTAGCCCAGAGGACGCCCACGCCAGCCGCCCCGACATCATCTACGCAACGGGCCGTTCCGACCAGCCTAACCAGATAAACAACGTCCTGGGCTTCCCCTACATCTTCCGCGGAGCCCTGGACGTCAGGGCCAAGTGCATCAACGAGGAGATGAAGGTGGCCGCCGTCAAGGCCATCGCCGAGCTCACGCGCAAGGCCGTGCCCGACGTCGTCAACGCCGCCTACGGCATGAAACGCATCACCTTCGGCCGAGAGTATATCGTGCCTAAGGCCCTCGACCCGAGGCTCCTGACGACCGTCGCCCCCGCCGTGGCCCGCGCGGCCATGGAGAGTGGAGTGGCCCGCAAGGAGATTAAGGACTGGGCGGCCTACGAGGTCAAGCTCAAGAGCCTCATGGGACTCGACAACAAGATGCTGCGCAGCTTCTACGACATGGCTCGCCAGAACCCGCGCCGCGTGGTCTTCTCCGAGGCCAACCACGTCAACATGCTCAAGGCCGCGGCGCAAGCCCTGTCAGAGGGACTTTGCAAGCCCATCCTGCTCGGCAACGAGGAGAAGCTCGCCAAGATTGCCGCCGAGAACGACATCGACCTGACGGGCATGGAGATCGTCAACCTCCGCCACGACCGCGAGGAGGGCCGCCGCACGACCTTCGCCAAGATTATGGCCGAGGAGAAAGGCCGCGAGGGCGCCACTTTCGACGAGTATTTCGAGAAGATGTACGACCGCAACTACTTCGGCCTCATGATGGTCAAGACGGGCGCGGCCGATGCCATGATAACGGGCATCTACACCAAGAACGAGGAGCTCGTGTCGGCAGCCAAGGAGATTATCGGCATCCGCAAGGGGCTGAACCACATTGGAGCGATGCACATCCTCAACACGAAGAAGGGAACATACTTCATGGCGGACACGCTCATCAACCGTCACCCGTCGGCCGACACCCTCATCGACGTCGCCAAGCTGACCTACGACACCGTGAAGTTCTTCAACCACGAGCCGGTCATGGCCATGCTTAGCTACGCCAACTTCGGCGCGACGAAGGAGGGCAGCCCGGCCACTGTGCACAAGGTCGTGGAGACCCTCCACGAGCGGTACCCCGACATGGTTGTCGACGGCGAGATGCAAGTCAACTTCGCGCTCAACCGCGAGCTGCGCGACCGTAAGTTCCCGTTCTCAAAGCTCGTCGGCAAGGACGTCAACGCCCTCGTGTTCCCGAACCTCAGCTCGGCGAACACGGCCAGCAAGCTGATGCTCGAGATGGGCGTGGGCGACATCCTGGGGCCCATCCAGATGGGACTTCGCAAGCCTATTCACTTCCTCGACATCGAGAGCTCAGTCCGCGACATTGTCAACATGACGGCCGTTGCGGTACTCGACGCGCAAGTGCAGGAGAAGCGCGACCAGATGGAGTAAGCGCTTATTTCTGAGGCTTACGGGCAAAATAATAGTCCGGCTCTGGGGAATGGGTTTCCCCGAGCCGGACTTGTTGTTTTCGGACGAAGTGGAGGAGATGTTCCTTATCACGGTAAGGACACTGCACTCCTGACAAAAAGAAAGAGTAGGGAAATCACTGCATATATAAATGCAGGAAACGCCGCCTTGCGAGGGTAAGCAGGTCTGCGCATATTGACCACCGCTGAATGGCGACGATGCGAATGCTCAGAGAAAAATAAGCTTGCCCTTTTCTATTCCATAGGGAGAATCAACGACAAGGACCGCCTTCGTCTGCGGGTATGACAGCTCATAGCAATATTTCGTCTCAACATAAATGTCAGACCCCACAATCCAATAGAAGTTAAAGTCAATCTTACGAACCTCTACAGAGTACTCGCCTACTACTGGCTCTGTTGGAACCAGAACCGCCTCGGCCCTGTCTTCAAGACGGTCCATCGACAAGAGGACCTTACTTCCCCGAATCAGTTTCTCTTTCAAATAGAACTGCTCGACCACGTAACTCCGCCCGTCATCAGCTACGGCCGGGACGGAAACCAGAGCCACAAAAAGCAAAGCTAAAACTTTGCAGATGGAGAATCGGAAGAAATGAGCGAAGTAAATCCTCATACCGCCTCCGCCTCCTGGTTCTTCTTGATGCTGTCGTAGACCTCCTTCGTGATGTTGTCGTAGCTCTCGGCGTTCTGCTTGGGGTAGACTGGCGGGAGGAATTCCACCTGGACGCGGTGGGGCCTCGGTAGTTTGCTGCCCTTGGGCATAGCCTGATAGGCGCCCTTGATGGAGACGGGGACCACGGGGACGTTGAGCTCCTTGCTGAGGATGGCGAACGTCTTCTTGAACTCGCCGAGCTTGCCGTTGGTGGTACGCGTTCCCTCGGGGAAGATGATGATGTTCTTCTTCTTCTTGAGGGCCTCGCCCATCTTCTGGATGGACTCCTTGAGGTTGCCCATATCCATGACGATGACGTTGTGCGTGGCGGCCATGAACTTGATGAAGGGCTGGCGGACGTGCTGCTCCTTGGCGTAGAAATAGGTGTTCTTGATGTCGCGGTATTTGAGGAACGACATGACGAAGAGGCCGTCGAGGAAGCTCTGGTGGTTGGGCGCGATGATGACCGGCCCGTCGGGAATGCGCTCGGCTCCCTTGCCGCGCAGCTTGAAGTAGAGGCGGAAGAAGGGCTGCGAGAGGGCGATGAAGATGCGCCCCGTCACCCACGTCTGCGGGAGCTTGAGCTGCGTATGCTCACGGAGGATCTTCTTCCAGTCGATTTTCTCCACCTGCATCTTTGTCTTGCTCTCGGCCACGTAGTCCGCCATATCGGCCACGCTCTTGAAGGCCGACAGCTGGTCGGTAGAGACATCGAGGCCGAAGCTTGAGTTGATGAAGACCTGCAGGCCTACCTTGTCGAGCGAGTCGAAAGCGAGGTCGAGCTCGATATGGTCGGTCGGGCGGACTTTGCAGACCTTCTCGCTCTCGATGTACCGCTTGATTATTTTGTACTCGTCGCTCATGGCCTCGTCGAGAACCTCGGGCTTGGCGGCGGCAGTGGGAGCGTCGACGAGGAGCTGCTTGAGCTTGAAACGCTGAATCTTGTCGAGCTTGGTGCGCGGCAGGTCGTCGTGGTATATCTTGATGTTGAAAATCTTCTTATATCCCGCGGCGTCGGCGTTATACTTGTCGATTACCTCCCACTTGACCTTCTGCTCAATCTCGTCGTCGGAAAGATTGGCGGCGAAAGTCTTGGTGGGGACGATGATTGCCACGAGGGCGTCGTCCTTCTCAGTGACAGCCGCCTCCTTGACGATATCCTGCCTCTCCTCGAGCTTCTGCTCTATCTCCGTCGGGTTGACGTTCTTGCCGTTAGAGAGGACGATTATCTCCTTGCGTCGGCCAGTGACCACCACGCGCCCCTTGGCGTCGATGAAGCCAAGGTCGCCCGTGTATATCCACCCGTCGCGCACCACCTGCGCAGTCTCCTCGGGGCGGCCATAGTAACCCTGCATGATGTTGTTACCGCGGGCCACAAGTTCGCCGTCGCGCACCTCGACATCGCACCCCGGCACGGGCTGCCCCGATGCTCCGGGCGTAATGTCATCGGGGCGGGTGAAAGCGATCATGGGGGCGCACTCCGTCATCCCGTAGCCTTCAAGGACATCGAGACCGAGAGTCTTCATCCGCTTGGCCACGGCGGGGTCGAGAGCCGCGCCGCCGCTCACGAAATACTTGACAGCCCCGCCCATCTTCTTGCGGATGGAGGTGAAGACGAGCCTTGAGAGCGTACGGCTGCCGACGGAGGCGCAGAGGCGGTAGAGCATACGCGTCGCCCAATGGGCGTCAATCTTGGCGCAGATGCCCTTGGTCAGCATAGTATAGAGCCTCGGCACACCTATGATTATGCCCACCTTGCCGTCGGCGAGCGTCTTCATCAGGTCGGGCGCGCTCATGCTCGGGCAGAATGCCACGCTGCCGCCCGTGACGAGCGGGGCGACCACCGAGCCCACGAGGGGCAGGACGTGGTGGCACGGCAGGAGAATCATGGTCCGGACATCGGGCGTGAAGATGGGCACGCCCTTGCTGACGGAGTCTATGTTGAAATAGATGTTCTTGAAGGAGAGCATCACGCCCTTGGGGCTGCCCGTCGTGCCACTGGTGTAGACGATGAGGCACGTGTCGTCCATGTTGAAGGCGATCTCGGCGCGGGGCGACGACGTGGGGCGGTTCTCGCCCTCGGCCGTCATGAGGAGAAGCTCCTGACGCCCGCCCGCGCGCACTATGGCCTCGCGCGCCACGGACTGGCAACCCTCCGACGCCCATATGGCGGCAGGCTTGCAGTCGGAGAGTACGTATGCGAGGTCGGCGGCAGACGAAGTGCAGTCGACCGGCACTGCCACGCCGCCGTTCTTCCAAATGGCGAAAAGCGCATAGATGAAGGCGGGCCTGTTCTCAGAGAAGATGACGACCCGGTCGCCGTGGGCGATAGTGAAGGACTCGGCGAAATCTGTAATTCTCGAAAGGAGTTCGGAATAGCTAATTTCTCTTTCGGCGGTCCATATCGCCGTCTTATTATGACAATCTATCATTACCTTATGTGATAAGTCGGAAGCCGTGCGAAAGGCATCGGGGCGAGCCCCCAGCCGCGCACACTCCCACCAAAGAGTGGCCGCAGGCCTCCACCGCGGAAACGGCAAAAACCAAGCCACATTAGCGCAAATGTAATACTATTTTGCCTTAGTTGGGGCTAACGCGCTATGCGACACTTCCCTTTTTGAGGATATATAACGAATTGGCGACAGCCTAAAAAGCGCCGCCAACGCGCGAAAGGAGAGCCTCGGCCGACAGCATGTCGTCGGGCGTGGTGAGCTTTATGTTGCCCTTGAGGCCTTCCGATATGTGGACATGCGCGCCATCGGCCTCTACCACACTGGCGTCGTCGGTAAAAAGCGGCGTATAGGGCTGGTCATAGGCCTTGAGAAGGAGGGAGGAGCGGAAAACCTGAGGGGTCTGCACCATCAGGACCTTGGAACGGTCCTCAGCCCGGCTCGTGCCGTCGGGCATAAGGATACGCACCGACTCGACTGACGGGATGGCGGGAATGGACGAGCCGAACGCATCGGCATCGGCAAAGAGGCGGCTGATGAACTGGGGTGTTACGAGCGGGCGCACGCCATCGTGGACGCCTATCAGATCCTCGCCTTTCTGAAGGGCGAGACCGTTGCGCACACTCTCGAAACGGGTGGAGCCACCGCTGGCCACATCGTAGTCGGCGAAAAAAACGTGCTCGCGGCAGAGGTCTTGCCACGTTTGAACCTGGGCGGCCGGCAGGACGAGGACGACCCTCATATCCGGCACAGCGAGGAAAGCCTCGATGGTCCGCATAAGGACGGGCCGCCCACCAAGAGGCAGGAACTGCTTAGGCACGGACGCACCCATACGGGTGCCGCTACCGCCGGCAACGATTATAGTAAGTTTCCTCACGACATTGACTTTTAATGAGTTGGTCATATGCGATCAGAGATGCCGCCTTACGAAGAGGAAATACATGGCCAGGCCCATTACGGCGAAGCCGGCCACGTAGCCTGCAAGGAGCTGCCAAGGCGTATGGGCCTTCTCGTGGAGGCGCGCCCAGACCATAATTCCCGCCCAGACGAAGGCGCCCGCCGCGATGGGCGTGAAATCCTGCCCGTAGACAGTGCCAATCGACGCTACCGCCGAAAGCAACGCGCCCGCCCCCATGGCGTGGAGGCTTATCTTCCACCGCAAGGAGCAGACTGAAGCCACAAAAAGGACGGCGGCCTCGCCTGCGAGCACCGCGTTGAGCGACTCGGGCAGCTGCCCCGGCAGGTAGAACGGGCCAAGGCACGTGACGCAGCCAATGACCAGGGCCGTGGTCAGGAACGGCAGCACACGCTCGGAGCGGGTGGGCATCTCGACCCCGCTGACATAGCCGAACATGATGAAGCAGCCTATGACGATGAGCGGGATAAGGCTGCCGATAATGCCAACCACCCCGAGGAGGTAGGCATTGAGCACCACGGGCATGCCCGCGAAAGGCGTGGGGGTGTAGAGGACGAGGAGGGTGCAGTAGACTGGCAGCAGCAGCGGATGGAGAACCACGGAGGCGACCTTCGAGGCCACATCGGCAGCGGAAATGCAGTTGCTCATTCGGATGGAGGTTACAGGCTTTTACGGAGGCGCGCCACGGGGATGCCCAGCTGCTCGCGGTACTTGGCCACAGTCCGGCGGGCGATGTTATATGACTTCTGGGCGAGAATCTCTACAAGTTTCTCGTCGGTCAGCGGAGCCCGCTTATCCTCGTTGTCCACGGCCTCGCGGAGGATGCTCTTCACCTCGCGGGTGGAGACGTCGTCGCCGTCGGCATTCTGGATGCCCTCGGAGAAGAAATATTTGAGGGGGAAGATGCCGAAGGTCGTCTGGACGTACTTGCTGTTCGAGACGCGCGAGATGGTGGAGACGTCGAGCCCCGTGCGTGCCGCAATATCCTTCAGCACCATTGGCTTGAGCTTGGTCTCGTCGCCGTCGATGAAATAGTCGCCCTGATAGTCCATGATGGCCTGCATGACAAGGGTGAGGGTGTTCCGCCTCTGCTTTATGGCGTCGATGAACCACTGGGCGGACTTTATCTTGTCCTTGACGAACGTTGCCGCATCTTTCTGCTCCTGGGTCTGGCCCGCCTTGTTGGCTTCATATTCGCGGAGCATGGAGGCATATGAGCTGCTTATCTTGAGCTCGGGCTCGCCCCTCTGGTTGAGGTGGAAGCCGAGTTCGCCATTGTCGTAATCTATTATGAAGTCGGGGATGACGTGCTGGGCCTGCCTTGCCGCTCCGCCGCCATAGGCGCTCCCGGGCTTTGGGTTGAGGCGCATGATGACGTCGACGGCCGCCTTGAGGGCCTCGTCGGGGAGCTGGAGCTTCTTGCCCACCTTGTCGTAGTGGTGCTTTGAGAAGTCGTCGAAGCAAGTGTCGATGATGGCGATGGCGTTCTGCACGTCGGCCGTGGGTTTGCGCGCCTTACGGAGCTGTAGGAGGAGGCACTCGCGGAGATCCCTTGCGCCCACGCCTGGGGGGTCGAGCCGCTGCACTGCCTCAAGGACGGTGACGACCTCGGCGTCGGAGACTTCCTTGCCCGTGGCGAACGATATATCGTCGGCGATGTTGCCTATGTCGCGGCGGAGGTAGCCGTCCTCGTCGATGTTCCCGATTATGTATTTAGCGATCTGCTGCTGCCAGTCGCTAAGCTCAGTGAGCCCAATCTGCTCCTCGAGGTGCTCGTAGAAAGAGGCCGCTTCGGAGACGGGGACACGCTCGCGGCGGTCGTCATCGTCGGAATAGTTGTTAGCCTGAAGCTTATAGGCGGGGATGTCCTCATTGAGGAGGTAGCCTTCGCCCGTTCCGTCGTCTGGCTGCTCGTCCTGCGGGGCGTTTATTTGCGGCTCGGTCTCCTGCTCCCTCTCCTTTTGCAAAGTAGCCTGCTCGTCGACCTCAAGGACAGGGTTGGCCTCCATCTCCTCCTTAATCCTCTGCTCAATCTGAGCCGTGGGGATTTCGAGGAGCTTGACGAGCTGGATCTGCATTGGAGACAGCTTCTGTTGCAGCTTGAGCTGCATACTCTGACTTATGGCCATAGGGGAAGTTCGTTAAAAGGGGTGTAAGCCTTTTTTACAAATATAGCAAAAAGGACAAATCTTGCCGTGCGGACATCGCCCTATTTGGACTCGGCGCAAGAGTCCCTGAGCAACCCATCGGCACAGATGAGCGGCACGGTCGAGATGATGCCAGGATGGCGAAGGCAAAGGTCGGCATCGGCGGCGTAGCCCTTGTCTATGAGCCTCTTGTAGTGGCGCGACTGGGTGGCGAGCGAGGGGTCGGCTGCGGGGCGGGCGAAAGAGAGGTTATGCAAGGCCACGGCCTCGTCGGTCGCGAAGCCGACGGAGCCAGAGGGAGCGAGTCCGAGCACGACATCGGCCATGGAGGCCGCGCAGCAGCAATCCTCAAGTGTCAGCACCCCATAGTTGCCAGAGCAGACGAAAACTATACTCTCGGCCCCGCGGGACTCTGCGAGAGCGAAGGCACGACGGGCGGCTGCCTCGTAGTTGAGGAGCGAGGCGGCTATGACAGCCCGCGCCCCGAGGGAGTTCCGCAGGGCAACGGTGCCGTTGGTGGTGGTGATGACGACCGTCTTGCCGGCAACGACCTCGCGCGTATAGTCCTGCGGCGAGTTGCCGAGGTCGAAGCCCGGGATACGGTCGGCGTTGCGCTCGCCGCCGAGGATGACGCCCGCCCGCCCGAGCCTCTCCGCAAGGGCGAACCCCTCGTCGGGAGAGAGGACGGGGGCGACGGCACTCGCCCCGTTGCTGACGGCCATAGTGATGACGCTCGTGGCGCGGAGCACGTCGATGACGACGGCCACGGAGCGTGAAAAATCATACCCCTCGGCCGATTGCGCGGTCGGGAGTATGTCGATACACTTAATGGGCATAAGAAACTTTTTAAAGGAGCGTGGGAGCCACCCGCAGTGTCAGAAGCGGATGGCGACCATGGCACCCACGCCTGTCTCGGGCGATGCCGCCGGGGCCCAATTGATGGCGAGGTCGTCCGACACGTCGAAATTGAAGAAGTGGGCATCGACGCAGGCGTCGACAATCTGGACGATGTAAAGTCCCGCCATGCCGAAGATGGACATATCGCGGTAGCGCCGGTAGTAGTCCTTCTTCTTTTTGAGGGAGTTCTGGAACCACGACTTGTAGACGCCCTGCACGTCGGCCTCGGTAAGGTGGGCCTTATTGACGAAGTACATGTAGCTCTTGTTGTTGGGGTCGCCGAGCAGGAAGTCGCGGTAGGCGTTGCTGTACCTCTTGAGATACTTATTATTGAAGTGGATGGCGTAGCCCAGCGCGGCGGCTCCGCCGTAGAGCAGCGGGAGCTTCCAGTACTTCTTGTTGTAAATCTGGCCGAGTCCGGGGAGGATGGCGGCGTACATCGTGGCCGTGTGGGGCGAGTGTCCGAGCTGCCCGACGTGGACGGAGGGGATGAGGCGCACCGTCTCGCCGTCGACGAGGACGAGCGTGTCGGTCAGGATGATCACAGGCTCAATGCGCGCGAGCTTCCCGTCGATGGCGGCGGTGTCGGCCTCGATGATGTTGGGGTCGGCATAGTCCTGCGCAGTGGCGTCGCGGCCACTGAGTGCGAGGATTAGGAGCGTCGCAAGAAGCGAGGCCAACGGGCAGAGGGTGCGGGTCATCGCTATCTGTCGGTTATTTCTGCCTTGCCGTGTCGAGAATCTCCATAATCTTCTCAAGCTCCTCGGGCGTGGCGAAAGGGATGGTGATTTTGCCTTTGCCCTGGGCGTTGCAGGCGAGGCTTACCTTGGTGCCGAAGTAGGACGAGAGCTGCGATCCGAGGGCCTTGTACTCCTCGGGAGTCTGCGCCTTGGGCGAGGCTGGCCTTGCGGGCGTGCTGGCTGAGGGGTCCTGCGGCTCGTCGGCGGGAGAGTAGTTGGGGTCGTTGTAGGCGCGGACCATCTCCTCAATGCGGCGGACGGAGTAGCCTTGCTCGACTGTCTCGTGGAAGAGCATGAGCTGCGTGTCCTCATCGTCGACGCCCTGGATGGCGCGAGCGTGGCCCATGGTGATGACCTTGTCACGGAGACCGTTCTGAATTTCGGAGGGGAGCTTAAGGAGTCGGAGGTAGTTGGTCACGGTGGAGCGTTTCTTGCCCACCTGGTCGGCAAGGGTCTCCTGCGTGAGGTTGCACTCGTCTATGAGCCTCTGGTAGCTGAGGGCCTCCTCAATGGGGTTGAGGTCCTGCCGCTGGATGTTCTCGATGAGGGCTACGGCGAGCATCTTGTCGTCGGAGACGTCGCGGATGTAGGCGGGCACTTTGTCGAGGCCGACCATCTTGGCGGCGCGGAAACGCCTCTCGCCCGCTATGATCTGGTACCTGTCGCCCGCCTTGCGGAGGGTGAGGGGGGTGATGATGCCGTAGTTGAGGATGGAGTTGGCGAGTTCCTCGAGCTCCTCGTCGTTGAACTCTGTACGCGGCTGCCAGGGGTTGACGTCGAGGAGGTCGATGGCGATCTCGTCGATGGCGGCGGGAGACTTGGGTTCTTTCTCCACCGCGTCGTCGCCCAGCAGGGCGCCGAGTCCCTTGCCGAGACCGTGCCCGAGGCCAGTGTTCTTAGCCATTGAATGGTTGTATTTTGAGTGGGAGGATGTTTATTACTTTGAAGCCTTGGCGGCGTTGCGGTCGAGCAGTTCGCGGGCGAGGTTGAGGTAGTTCTGCGCGCCCTTGCTGGCGGCGTCGTAGCTTATGGCTGCCTGGCCGTGGCTGGGGGCCTCGGAGAGGCGCACGTTGCGGGCTATGAGGGTTTGGAACACCATGTCCTGGAAGTGGCGCTTGACCTCGTCGAGCACCTGGTTGGAGAGGGTTGTGCGCGAGTCGTACATTGTGAGGAGGAAGCCCTCTATCTCGAGCTGGGGGTTGAGCCTCTTCTGGATGATCTTGATGGTGTTGAGGAGCTTGCCGAGGCCCTCAAGGGCGAAATACTCACACTGGACGGGGATGATGATGGAGTCGGAGGCCGTGAGGGCGTTGACCGTGATGAGGCCGAGGGATGGCGAGCAGTCGATAAGGATGTAGTCGAAATCGTCGCGGAGCTTGTCGACCATACGTTTCATAGTCTTCTCGCGGTCGCTCATGTTGAGCATCTCAATCTCCGCGCCGACGAGGTCGATGTGGGAGGGGAGTATGAAGAGGTTGTCAATCTCGCACTTGAGGACGGCCGTCTTGGGGTCGACATCGTTGACCATGCACTCGTAGATGGTGGTCTTCATCTCGCGGACATCGAATCCGAGACCTGAGGTGGAGTTGGCCTGCGCGTCGGCATCGATGATGAGAACCTTCTTCTCAAGGACTGCGAGGCTGGCGCCGAGGTTGATGGCCGTTGTGGTCTTGCCCACTCCGCCCTTCTGGTTGGCTATTGAAATGACTCTTGCCATTTATGTTCGGTTTAAATGCTTTTCAGTGAAATTGAACGCTTGGCAAAGATACTCTTTTTTCAATGACATAGAGACGATGTTCCACGGTCGCGCCGCGGAGACCATGCGCTCACTACATTTTTGTAATTCAGTATGTTACAAGGAGAAAGAGCGAAGAAGCGAGATGTTCCACGCTTTACCAACAGCCGGCGGCGGCTGACTGTTCATAACTTTTACGCCTCATACGGCTTTGAATTTCAAGCAGATAAAACGCCACGCACGGCACAAACGGACAACTTACCGACAATGTGTCAATAACTTGAAAAGTTGGGTAAGGGGATCTTGCCGCTTAATTAGTGATTGACCCTCTGAAACTTAGTCGTTCGGTCGAGATTGGTCTTTTGCCATTTCTGAGCGAGGGGGGGGCAAAAAGATTTCATTTGAAACGGGAGAAGATATTGAGCCCCGCCACTTAATTATCGTCACGCCCTGTCAATTTGCGGAATAGCCATTTAATTATTTTCCATACAGCAGCAAGAGCCAAGAAAAACAGTCCTTGCGCAGCACCGTAGAGAAAAGCTTCGACCCCTGAAAGATGGGTCATAACTAATTGGCATTAAATTAAATATAACAAAACAAGAAAGTAGGATGTGCCACTTAATGTCATAACGTACTTGCGGGGAATTTGGCTTATCAGAATAGAGGAGTAGATGTAAAAAAACTCCGCCCCAGGCCAAGGAAGGCCACGGGGCGGAGCATATTTTTCTATTCGACAGCGCGCAATAGCGCACTCAGGCGATGCCTACATCAACTCGCGGGGGTCGGTGACGACACCTGTGACGGCGGCGGCGGCAGCCACGAGCGGGCTGGCGAGGATGGTACGCGAGCCGGGGCCCTGACGGCCCTCGAAGTTACGGTTGCTGGTAGAGACGGCGTATTTGCCGGCCGGCACCTTGTCGTCATTC
The DNA here is from genome assembly GCA_051875415.1 of Marinilabiliaceae bacterium. Classification (GTDB taxonomy): domain Bacteria; phylum Bacteroidota; class Bacteroidia; order Bacteroidales; family Marinilabiliaceae; genus W3P20-009. The sequence continues at coordinate 31,731 of JBJEGU010000041.1, read as the reverse complement.
ATAGCGAGGCAGGCGGAGCAGCCCGGCTGACGGATGGCGAAACCGGCCTCCTCAAGAATCTTATCGATGCCCTCCTCACGGATCTGCTTGTCGACCATCCATGAGCCAGGCACGAGCCACGCCACGACATCGGGGTTCTTCCTGCGCCCCTTGACAATGCTGGCGAAGGCGCGGAAATCCTCAATACGGCCGTTGGTGCATGCGCCAAGGAAGACGTAGTCCACCTTATGGCCGAGGAGCTTCTGACCAGGCTCGAAGCCCATGTAACCCAGCGACTTCTGGAAAGAGATGCGTCCGGCCTCGTCGATAGAGTCGAGGGTTGGGATATTGCCATCGATAGCCATACCCATGCCTGGGTTAGTGCCGTAGGTTATCCAGGGCTTGATGTCCTCGGCGCGGAAGGTTAGCTCCTTGTCGAAGACGGCATCGTCGCCGCTCTTAAGTGTCTTCCAGTAAGCGACGGCCTTGTCCCACTCCTCGCCTTTGGGAGCGAACTCTCGGCCCTTGATGTACTCGAACGTCGTCTCATCGGGAGCAATGAAGCCGCCACGGGCGCCCATCTCGATGGAGAGGTTGCAGAGCGTGAGACGGCCCTCCATGGAGAGACCCTTGACGGCGGAGCCGGAGTACTCGATGAAGTAGCCCGTGCCGCCCGAGGTGGTGAGCTGAGTCATAAGATAGAGGGCGACATCCTTGGCCGTGACGCCCTTGCCGAGCTCGCCCTCGACGTTGATGCGCATCGACTTGGGCTTGCTCTGGAGGATGCACTGGCTGGCCATGACCATCTCGACCTCGGAGGTGCCGATGCCGAATGCCACAGCACCCATAGCTCCGTGAGTGGATGTGTGGGAGTCGCCACAGACGAGAGTCATGCCAGGGAGAGAGAGACCGCGCTCAGGGCCTACGACATGGATGATGCCATTGTGGTCGGAACCCATGGCGAAGTGGTTGAGTCCGAACTCCTTAGTGTTCTTTGCAAGAGTCTCGACCTGCTTGCGGCCTACGGGGTCCTCGATGGGCTTGTCCTGATCGTGGGTAGGCGTGTTGTGGTCGGGCATACAGTAAATCCTCTCGGGACGGAAGCACTTGATGCCCCTCTCGCGGAGGCCTTCAAAAGCCTGGGGGCTGGTGACCTCATGGGCGTAGAGACGGTCGATGTAGAGCTGGGTGGGGCCGTCGGGGACGATCTGGACCACGTGAGAGTCCCATATCTTGTCAAAGAGGGTGTTCATATCTCTTTCCTTGGTTATAAGAGCCGCCGGGGCTGAGGGGCTTGGCGACCTTTTTATTGATATATGGTTGTTTTGTTAATGAAATCGCTGATAGTCGCCTACTTGCTGGAGTGGACTGCATGGAAACGGTTGATGCAGTCGACATAGGCCTCGACAGTGGCCGAGACTATGTCGGTGTTGGCGGCGAAGCCGTAGTAGACGTGCCCGTCGTTCTCGACCTGGACGTGGACCTTGCAGGTGTCATCGGAGCCCTTAGAGATGCTCTGGATGGTGAGTTCCTTCAGAATCATGGTCCTGTGGATGATGTTCTTGAGAGCGTTGATGGCGGCGTCGACAGGGCCATTGCCTGTGGCGGCGGCAGTAAACTTCTCGCCCGCGATGTCGAGGCCGATGCTTGCGACGGGCTGCACGCCTACGCCGCTCGTGACCTGGAGGAAGTCGATCTTGACGTGATTGGTAGTGGCCACGTCGGCTCCGACGAGCATAAGCAGGTCATCGTCGTTAATCTCCTTTTTCTTGTCGGCGAGCTTGAGGAACTGCTCATATGTGGAGTCGAGCTTCTCGCCCTCAACCTTGATGCCGAGCTCCTCGAGCCTGTGTCGGAGCGCGGCGCGGCCGGAGCGGGCCGTGAGGACGATGGAGTTGTCGTCGATGCCGACATCGTGGGGGTCGATAATCTCGTAGGTGGAGACGTTCTTTATGACGCCGTCTTGATGGATGCCGCTGGAGTGGGCGAAGGCATTGCGGCCCACGATGGCCTTGTTGGGCTGGACGGGCATGTTCATCAGGCTTGAGACCATTCGGCTGATGGGGTAGATCTGCTTGGTGTTGATATTGGTATCGATGCCAAGGCCCTTATGGCACTTGAGAATCATTGCCACCTCCTCAAGGGCTGTGTTGCCCGCGCGCTCACCTATGCCGTTGATGGTAACCTCAGTCTGGCGTGCGCCGTTGAGGACGCCGGCCATTGTGTTGGCGGTTGCCATTCCGAGGTCGTTGTGGCAGTGGGTGGAGATGATGGCGTTCTCGATGCCGTCGACGTGGTCGACAAGGTACTTGATTTTAGCGCCATACTCCTGCGGGAGGCAGTAGCCCGTGGTGTCGGGGATGTTGACAACAGTGGCGCCGGCCTTGATGACGGCCTCGACCACACGGGCGAGGTACTCATTGTCGGTACGCCCGGCGTCCTCGGCGTAGAACTCGACGTCGTCGACATAGCGGCGGGCGTACTTGACGGCCTTGACGGCCCTCTCGATAATCTCCTCCCTGTTGGAGTTGAACTTGAACTTGATGTGGCTATCGGAAGTGCCGATGCCGGTATGTATGCGCTTATGCTTAGCGAACTTGAGGGCCTCGGCGGCCACGTCGATATCCTTCTCGACGGCACGCGTCAGGGCGCAAATGGTGGGCCACGTGACGGCCTTGGAGATCTCGATGACAGAGTTGAAGTCGCCCGGGCTGGAGATGGGGAAGCCCGCCTCGATGACGTCCACGCCAAGCCCCTCAAGTGCCTTGGCGACCTGTATTTTCTCTACTGTGTTGAGCTGGCAGCCTGGCACCTGCTCGCCGTCGCGCAGAGTGGTGTCGAAGATATAGACTCTGTTGTCCATCGCAAAAAGTTATCTAAGTCTTTGTTTTTGGAAAAGGGAAGTTAAGGGAAAAGGTTCGCATTTCGCGAAGAGTGGAAGCGCGGGCTATGACACCCGCGCCTCCTGATATTATGTCTGGCCGCTCAGCCGACCCGCCGGTCGAGCCGTGCGTCCGCCAGAGGATTAGTTGTTCTCAGGGCGGAGCTTGCGGACGGTGACTGCGGTCTGCCACATCTCGCTCTCGCGGAGTGCGGCGAGCTCCTTCTCAAGGCCGGCACGGTAGTCGGGCTTGGAGTTGGAGTCCATAGAGATCTGAGCCTCGTTGCCGAGCTTGACACTCATATAGAGCCACTGCATGATGGGCTTGATGGCATCGTGGAAACGGGGATACCAGTCGAGCGCGCCGCGCTGAGCGGTGGTAGAGCAGTTAGCGTACATCCAGTCCATACCCTTCTCTGCGAAGAGAGGCATGAGGCTCTGGGTGAGCTCCTCGACGGTCTCGTTGAAGGCCTCGGAGGGGGTGTGGCCGTTCTCGCGGAGGACCTCGTACTGAGCGAGGAGGAGGCCCTGGATGGCGCCCATGAGGGAGCCACGCTCGCCAGTGAGGTCAGAGGTGGCCTCGCGCTGGAAGGTGGTCTCGAAGAGGTAGCCTGAGCCGATGCCGATGCCGAGGGCGAGGGTCTTGTCGAGGGCCTTGCCGCTGGCGTCCTGATAGACAGCGTAGCTGGAGTTCAGGCCACGGCCCTGGAGGAACATGGAGCGGAGAGAGGTGCCGGAGCCCTTAGGAGCGACCATGACGACATCGATATCTTTCGGGGGGACGACGCCGGTGCGGTCGTTCCAGCAGATAGCGAAGCCGTGAGAGAAATAGAGGGTCTTGCCAGGGGTGAGGGCTGCCTTGATGGTGGGCCATACGGAGAGTACGGCGGCATCGGAGAGCAGGCACATGATGATGGTGCCCTTCTTGACGGCCTCCTCGATGGAGAAGAGGGTCTCGCCGGGCTTCCAGCCGTCGGCGATGGCCTTGTCGAAGGTCTTGCCCTGACGCTGACCAACGATGACGTTGAAGCCGTTGTCGCGGAGGTTCTGAGACTGACCGGGGCCCTGGACGCCGTAGCCGATGACGGCGATAGTCTCGTTCTTCAGGATCTCACGAGCCTTCTCGAGAGGGAACTCCTCGCGGGTCATGACTTCCTCAGTGACACCGCCAAAATTCATCTTTGCCATTGTGTTAATATTTAGTTTTTAGGTTATTTATCGATGTTTTAGTATGGCTCTGCGCTTAGAGGTCGCCGTTGGCGCGGGCGCGCTCGGCCCTCTTCTCCTGCTGCTCCACGAAGCGCGAGACCCTCTCGACGGTCGACTTCGTGATGGCGACGCGGCCCGAGCGGACGAACTGTAGGACACCGTAGGGGGCCAGCTCGTCGTAGAGGCGGCGGGTCTCGTCGCAATGCCCCGTCTTCTGGATGACGGTGTAAGTCCGGTTGATTTCGAGAATCTGGGCGTTGTTGCGCCTGACGAGCTCCTCGAAGTCGGGGCTCTCAAGGATATTGTCGGTCTGCACCTTATAGAGGGCCACCTCCTGATAGATTATCTCGTCGTCGGTATAGTAGAACGCCTTGAGGACGTCGATCCTCTTCTCTATTTGCCGGACTACGGCCTCGATGGTCTTCTGGTCGGTGCGGCAGGCGATAGTGAACTTATGGACACCCTCTATGGCCGACGAAGAGACGGAGAGACTCCAGATGTTGAGGTTTCGCCGGGTGAAGATAATGGATATCTGGTTAAGGATACCGACCTGGTTCTCGGTGTAGACCGTGACGGTGTACAGCGTATTGTCTTTTTGCTCTTGCATATGTCAGTGCCGGTTGAGGTTAACGTTTGGCCAGAGGCTCGTACTCGTACCAGTCGGTGTCATTAATCATGATGTCGCCGACAGCCTTGCCGGGCGGAATCATGGGGAAGACATTGTCGGCCTCCTCGACATGGACTTCGAGGAGGAAAGGCTCGGACGGGTCGGCGAGCATCTCGCGGACGGCGCTCTCGAGCTCCTCGCGCTTCTCGACACGGCGGCACTTGATGCCGTAGGACGAGGCGAGAGCCATGAAATCGGGGTTGGCCAGACGCGTGAAAGAGTAGCGCGAGCCGAAGAAGAGCTGCTGCCACTGGCGGACGTTGCCGAGCCAGTTGTTGTTCATGAGCACGACCTTGACGCCCAGATGCTCCTGCATGATGGTGCCAAGCTCCTGCACAGTCATCTGCAGGCCGCCATCGCCACAGAAGTCGACGACATTGCGCTCCGGGGCAGCCACCTTGGCTCCGATGGCTGCGGGGAGGCCGAAGCCCATAGTGCCGAGACCGCCCGAGGTGAGCAAGCTGCGCGAATGGCAGAAAGTGGAATAGCGCGCGCCCATCATTTGGTTCTGGCCGACATCGGTGATGACAATGTTCTCGCTGTTGCCGACACGCGCGACGGTGGCAACGACCTCACCCATCTTGATGTTGCCCGCACCCGGGTTGCACTCGGCATCGCTCACGAGGCGGGCCTCGTCGGCGTTGCACCTGTCGAAGCTGGCCTCCCACTCGTCATGACGGGCGGGGTTGACCATATTGATGAGCATGGAAAGGACACGCTTGGCGTCGCCGTGGATGCCAATCTCGACGGGGATTATCTTGCCGAGCTCGGCACGGTCGATGTCGATATGGATGATACGCGCCTGACGCGCATAGGCGGAGACTACACCCGTGACGCGGTCGTCGAACCTCATGCCCACGGCCAGAAGTACGTCGCACTCGTTGGTCTTGACATTGGGGCCGATGTTGCCGTGCATGCCGGCCATGCCCTTATAGTGAGGGTTGCGGCTGTCGAGCGCGCTGAGGCCGAGGAGAGTGGACGCGGCTGGAATGCCCGCCTTGTCGAGTAGCTGAGCCAGTTCCTGCTCGGCGTGGGAGAGAATGACGCCCTGACCGTAGATGACCATGGGCCTCTTAGCCTGATTGATAATCTGGGCGGCCTCGCGGACCTGGGCATCCTGAATCTCGGGCTGAGGGTCGTAGCTACGGATGAACTTGACGGGCTTGAAGTCAAAGACGGCCTTGCCAGTCTGCGCATTCTTAGCGAAGTCGAGCACAACGGGGCCGGGGCGACCGGAGCGGGCTATGTAGAAGGCGCGCGCCACGGCCCAGGCGACATCCTCGGGACGCCGGATCTGATAGCTCCACTTTGTGATGGGGAGCGTCACGCCAAGGACATCGGTCTCCTGAAAGGCATCTGTGCCGAGGAGCGACGCGCCGACCTGCCCGCTTATGACAACGAGGGGCGTGGAGTCCATCATAGCATCGGCGATGCCCGTTATGGCGTTCGTCGCGCCCGGGCCGGACGTGACGAAGACGACACCCGGCTTACCGCTGACGCGGGCGTAGCCCTGGGCGGCGTGGACGGCGCCCTGCTCATGGCGCACGAGGACGTGGCGGAGGCGTGAGTAGTCGCCGCCCTTGCGAGGAGCGCAAGGCTGCTCGGCGAAATCGTAAAGAGCGTCGTAGACGGGCATTATGGCTCCGCCGGGGTAACCGAAGATGTTGGTCACGCCCTCGGCGATGAGGGAGCGGATAAGGATTTCCGAACCCGTCATTTCCTGGTCTGGACTCATTGGCATAACTGTATCCTCTGTAATCGGGCCGCGCGTCGGGACAGCCTCATCGAGAGGCGAGCCGCTGGCGACCGTCAATATCTTAATCTATAACACGCGCCGCGCCCTTGTCGGCTGAGCTGACCATGGCGGCATAGGCCTTGAGGGCCTTGCTGACCTCGCGCTGCCTTACGGGCGGGGTGAAGGCCTTCTTGCCCCTCTTGAGCTCCTCCTCGCGGCGGGCGGCGAGCTCGTCGTCGGTGAGGCGGACATTGATGGAGCGGTTGGGGATGTCGATCTCGATGATGTCGCCATCGCGCACGAGGCCGATGTTGCCGCCTGCGGCCGCCTCGGGCGAGATGTGGCCTATGGAGAGGCCGGACGTTCCGCCGGAGAACCTGCCGTCGGTGATGAGCGCGCACTCCTTGCCGAGGTGCATACTCTTGATGTAGCTTGTCGGGTAGAGCATCTCCTGCATGCCCGGGCCGCCACGCGGACCCTCGTAGGCTATGACGACGACGTCGCCGCTCTTAATCTTGCCGCCGAGGATACCCTCGCAAGCCGCCTCCTGAGAGTCGAAGACCTTGGCCGGGCCGGCGAACTTCCATATCTTCTCGTCGACGCCCGCCGTCTTGATGACGCAGCCGTCCTGGGCGATGTTGCCAAAGAGGACGCCGAGGCCGCCGTCCTTGGTGTAGGCGTGCTCGAGGTCGCGGATGCAGCCTTCGGCGCGGTCGGTGTCGAAACTGTCGTAGTAGGTGTTCTGGGCGCCGAGCTGGATGCAGAACTTGCCGCCTGGCGCGGCCTTATACTTGTTCTTGGCAGAGACGGTAGCCTTGGGGCTGAGGATGCAGTACTGCTCAATCTCCTGCTTGAGGGTGAGTCCGTCGACACGCTTGAGGCTGGTGTCGACGAGTCCGCCCTTGGCCAGCTCGTTCATGATGCCGACGACGCCGCCGGCGCGGTTGACATCCTGAATATGGTACTTCTGGGTGTTGGGCGCGACCTTGCATATGCAGGGGACCTTGCGGCTGAGCTTGTCGATATCCGCCATCTTGAAGTCGACGCCGCCCTCGAAGGCTACGGCGAGGAGGTGGAGCACGGTGTTGGTGGAGCCGCCCATGGCGATATCGAGCGTCATGGCGTTGAGGAAGGCCTGGCGAGTGGCGATGCTGCGCGGGAGGACGCTCTCGTCGCCGTCGCGGTAGTACTTGTAGGTGTTGTCGACGAGGAGCTTGGCGGCGTCGGCGAAGAGCTGCTTGCGCTTCTCGTGGGTGGCGACGATTGTGCCGTTGCCCGGGAGGGAGAGGCCTATGGCCTCGGTGAGGCAGTTCATTGAGTTGGCGGTGAACATGCCAGAGCAGGAGCCGCACGTTGGGCAGGCGTGGTTCTCGACGTCGGCCACCTCCTCGTCGGAGAGAGAGGGGTCGGCGCTCTTAATCATGGCGTCGATGAGGTCGAGCTTGGCAGAGCCGAGGACACCGGCCTCCATGGGGCCGCCGGAGCAGAAGACCGTTGGGATGTTGAGCCTCATGGCCGCGATGAGCATGCCCGGGGTGATCTTGTCGCAGTTGGAGATGCAGATCATGGCGTCGGCCTTGTGTGCGTTGACCATGTACTCGACGCTGTCGGCTATGACGTCGCGCGATGGGAGGGAGTAGAGCATGCCGTCGTGGCCCATGGCTATGCCGTCGTCGACGGCTATGGTGTTGAACTCGGCGGCGTAGCAGCCCCTCTTCTCGATCTCGCTCTTGACGTACTGGCCAATCTCGTGGAGATGGGTGTGGCCTGGCACGAACTGTGTGAAGCTGTTGACGATGGCGATGACGGGCTTGCCCATCATCTCGCGTTTCATACCGTTGGCGACCCAGAGTGCGCGGGCGCCGGCCATGCGTCGGCCCTCGGTTGTGGCCGCGCTTCGGAGCTTGATCTTGTAGTCTGACATGTTAAAGGTTCGGGCTGAAGGTTGAGGTCGGGAGGTCGGGCCTCCGCGGCCTTACTTCGTATGTTTTGAATATCGTTCTTGCCTGTTGGAAACGGGACTTGGCTTTATCGTACCAAAAAAGCCCCTCTCGTGGTGAGAAGGGCTTTTTTATATGCTTTGCCGTAGAGCTTTCGCACACTCCTCACCGCCTCTCATGCCGTTAGCACAAGAAGTACGAGAATCACTCGGAGAAGAGATATGTTGAGAACTCTTGTCATTCATTGCTTCGTTTGACGAGCGCAAATATAGATAAAAATTCAAACCGCCGACGCTGCCCTCATCCAATTTTTAGGAATATAAATTGCACAACGTGCGATAATTTACCACAAAAGAGCCATATGGTTAAATTTGCGCCCGAGGCGGCCGGAAGTGTAAGAAAATTCAATCCGCACGGAGGTTCAGGTCGCCCCGCTTGACGACGAAATCCTGCGACATGGCGTCGACCCACCACAGGCTGTCGGCATAGAGGTGGCCGCGGAGCGAAGTGGCCTTATAAGTGTACCACGGAATGAAGAGCCCCCAGCGGGCGCCCAGAGACCATTGCTCGGACATCTTACCGACATTGCCGCACTCGCTGAGGATGAGCATCTTGCCCGGGAACTCGCTCTCGATGGCCCGGAACTCGTCCGCCATCTGCGCCGCCGTGCGGCCATAGGCGTCGCGTCCGATGAGGTCGACATATCCGTCTCCGGGATACCAGTCGCGGTCGGAGAGGACGCCCATGGCCTGGTCGTCGCCATAGCCTGTCTGCGTGGTCCATACCCAGATGAGGTTGTCGAGACCCTCGGCTCGGAAACGGTCATAGAGGAGCCGCCAGAGCCTGACGAACGAGTCCGGGCCGCCATTGCCCCACCAGAACCACTCTGTGCCGCCACTCTTGCGGTTGCCTGACGCCTCGTGGAGGGGGCGCCAGAGGACGGGGATGTGCGCGTCGCGGAGGCGGCGGAGCTGCGCCACGACGAGCGCGAGGTCATGCTCCATGACACGGTTCTCCCACGAGCCGGCGGAGAACATGCTGTCCACTCGGAACTCGGTGTCGGTCCGGAAGACGAGCCGCGACGAATCGGGCGCCGCGGGGACGCTCCAGTGCCAGCAGACGGAGACTATGCCGCCCTTGCGCCAATGGTCCTCGGCCACGGAGAGGTCGGCGTAGGGGTTGTAGCCCGAGGCGCGCGACGAGTCGGTGAGGGCGATGTCGATAAGGTCGAGCCCGATGACCTCCGGCCAGTGGCCAGTGGCGTCGCTCACGAGGCGGGCTTCGGCGTCGTTCCAATTGACGTTGGCCATGGTGCCGGAGAGGCTCCGCCGACCGTAATTGGCGGCCAGGGTGTCGAAGAGCTGCCGCGCCTCGGGCGACGGGGATGGGCAGGAGAGGGTGAACTCGCCGCCTGAGGTGGCGGAGCAGGAGGCGAGCATCGGTGCGGCGAGAGCCGCTAAGAGGAGAACGGGAATATGGCGCATAGTACTGAATATAAGCTGTTTGGACTATGTATAGTCGGGGACGAGGAGTCAGGGAATGATGGGAGAGGGCGACGGGAGGTCGAGAGGCAGGGCGTCGGGCTGGAGGGTTGAGGTCTGAGTATGACGGTCCTTCACGACGACAAGCCTGGACTGCTGACGTAAAATCTCGGCCACGGCATCGCGGCAGTCCTCGGCCTCGGAGGGAAACTTCGCCTGAATGTCGTTAAAAAGCCGTATGAGGGAACGCCCCACGGCCCACGAGAGATTGACAGGGACGGCGTTGCCTATCTGCTTATACCTCTCGGCGACAGTGCCTTGGAACTGCCAATAGTCGGGGAAGGTCTGGATTCGGGCATACTCGCGGACACTCAGAGGGCGGGTCTGGAGCGGATGGCAACGCTCAGTCTGCTTCTGGCAAGGGGAGCAGGTGAGCGTGAGGGAAGGCTCGTCGAGCGACAGACGGCGGGCCATACCCGTCTTGCCGCCACCCAGAGCCCAGCTGCCGCCCATATACTCTTTGGCGACCTCCTCGGGGAGGCTGCGCCAATCGCCACCTTGCGGCACGAGGTCGAGGACGCGCCTTTTCTTCTCGGGGTAGCTGACGCCCTCGGAGGCGGGGACGTCGCAATCGTATATGACGCTCTTGAAGAGGGCGTCGCGCAGCGTCAGCACCCTCTCGAAGGGTGAAGGCCAATGGAACTGGACATGGGGCGCTATGTCATTACGGATGGCGATGAGGATGAGCCGCTCCCTCTTCTGCGGGACCTGATACATTATGGCCTTCAGGACGCGCGGCGGGACGAGGGTGTAGCCAAGCTCGGCGATAGCATTGCATATGGTCTGGAACGTCCGCCCATTCTCGTGGGATATGAGCCCCTTGACATTCTCGCCCATAAACACCTTTGGCTGAATCTCTTGGACGGCGCGGGCGAGTTCGAAGAAGAGCGTGCCGCGAGTGTCATTGAAGCCAGCGCCCTTGCCCGCATAGGAAAAAGCCTGGCACGGGAAGCCGCCGGAAAGGAAGTCGACCTTACCTCTCAACGGGGAGAAGTCGACATGACGGACATCGCCATCGATGACATTCCAGTCCGGGCGGTTGGTTTTGAGCGTATTACAGGCAGTCGTCTCAAACTCGTTCAAGAGGACGTGGTGGAAACCGGCGAGCGACATGCCCAAGGCCAAGCCACCCGCGCCAGCGAAAAGCTCGACGGAATTGTAGTCCCTCAGCGGCTTTACGCACATCTCTTGCTCCCACTCGCTTTCGACCATGGAGCAGACCTCGGGAATTGCGGTCAGGTCTTCCATATCGAACCCCCGCACGCCGTCATGAACTTTGGAGGGGTAGACACCATTGGCTGCCCACCGCCGCACCGTGAAATTCGAGGCTCCCACGAGGGCGGCGAGATTATTTTCGGAAATAAAAGTCATACGGTTACAAGCCTCCTTTGCTCCTTATCTCGCCGGCTATCTCATTCACTTTGGCCAGGATGAGCGCACTGCCGTCGATGCCATCCTCCTCTACCACTTCGCCAAAAGCCTTGGCGAGCCGGTTATAGAAATGCGGGTCGCCAGTGAGGTGTTTCCAGAACACGGGCCCGCACAAGACCGGATGATACGCATCAATCGCCTTGTAGAAAGCCGACAGGCTCTCGGCCTCGCCGTAGAGGACTCCGACAACAAGGTCATCGAATTGCAGTCCGAGCCGGTCGATGCGCGACTTGTTCATAAGATGCTTAAAATGACCAAGAATGGTTGCGATGTCGTCCTTATTAATTGTCTGCGGGCCTGCTTTGCATTGGCAATATTTGCGTCGGCCGTCAATAGCGTCGACGAACTCTATGTCGATGCCATCGGCGCCAGACGCACACCCCACGACTTCCTGCAACTGCGAAATGAAGACTTGGATGTTCTGCCCAAAGCTCGTATTGAGGCTTGTCCCCAATATGCGCGGGTAGACAAGCACCTTCGCGAGGCTTTCGGGCTCCGTGTTTCCGCAGAGGAACGCCGCAAGGTAGTTTATGAGGAACGGATTGACGTTGAAAGAGCCAAGTCGCAGTTTTTCAAGATTCTTCAGGTGGTTGGGTATGATAGTAGAGCGGAAATACTCTTTCCCCTGTCTATGATAGCCTGTTTCTGATGTTCATCCATAGAGTCCTTTCCTACGTAGACATTTTAATTAGGCAAATATAGCTCAAAAAACACGACCAGCCAGCCGCAGCAAAACAGTCAGAGAACACACGCCGGCACGCTTTTTTATCGAAAGCCGGCTCGTTTCGCACCCACGGGGGCTTATCTTCGCGGAACTATGTCATCGAACCCAGTATTCCGATTTAAGAGATTCGCGGTGTGGCAGGATCGGACGCCGATGAAGGTAGGCACCGACGGCGTCCTGCTCGGCTGCCTGGCCAGCCACCCGAGGCCTGACAGCGTAGGCCGCTGCCTGGACATCGGGGCCGGCACGGGACTCGTGTCCATAATGCTGGCGCAGCGATTCGAGCGGGCCGAGGTCACGGGAGTGGAGATAGACGGCGAGGCGGCAGCGCAGGCGGGCGAGAACTGCGCCGCGTCGCCCTTCGCCACGAGGCTGCGGGTGGAGTGCGCCGACATCAACACCTTCGCCCCCGAAGGCGGAGCCTACGACCTCATCGTCTCCAACCCGCCTTACTTCACGCAGTCGCTCCAGTGCCCCGACGAGCGGCGCAACATGGCCCGCCACGCCGTAGGGCTGTCGCTACCAGACCTCGCAAAGGCGTGCGCGCGCCTGCTCGCCCCGGGCGGGCGGGTGGCCATAATAGTGCCATACGACGCCGCCGAGAGCCTGAAGGCCGCAGCTCGCGAGGCGGAACTCGCGCCCACGACCCAGACAACCATCCACAGCAACCGCCGCAAGCCGCCGCGACGCGCCGTAGTCCACTTCGCGAGGGCGGCCGAGGTGGCCGAGAACAGCATAGCAGTGGAAGAAAACGAGCTTACGCTGCTCAACCCTGACGGCAGCAACACGGCTGAATATCAGCACCTTGCACGTGATTTTTACTTAGAAAAGCAATAAATATCGCACGAGACATAACCTTACCGCGCCAATCTCCGTAACTTTGGTCAGAAACAAGAAACAAAAACCAAAAAACTACAGACAACATGGCAAAGTACATATGCACAGTATGCGGATTCGTGTATGAGGGCGACGAGGCACCGGCAAAGTGCCCGCAGTGCGGCGTCCCCGCGAGCAAGTTCAAGCTCCTTGACGAGAGCGCGGCTCTCAACTTCGAGACGGAGCACGAGATTGGCGTGGCCAAGGGATGCGACGAGGAGATGATCAAGGACCTCAACGCCCACTTCAACGGCGAGTGCACCGAGGTAGGCATGTACCTGGCGATGAGCCGCCAAGCCGACCGCGAGGGCTACCCCGAGATTGCCGAGGCCTTCAAGCGCTACGCCTTCGAGGAGGCCGAGCACGCCAGCAAGTTCGCCGAGCTGCTTGGCGACGTGGTGTGGGACACGAAGACCAACCTTGAGAAGCGCATGAACGCCGAGTCCGGCGCGTGCGCCGACAAGAACCGCATCGCTAAGCGCGCCAAGGAGCTTGGCCTGGACGCCATCCACGACACCGTCCACGAGATGGCAAAGGACGAGGCACGACACGGCCGCGGCTTCTACGGCCTCTTCCAGCGCTACTTCGGCAAGAAGTAGGCTAAGGAGACCAAGGTAACGCACAAGACGCCCCGCCGGAGCAGACGACGCCCCGGTGGGGCTTTTTTGCGCAGTCGGGCGTGAGGGGGAGGCCGCCATTGTTAGTATATTCGCGCAAAACAGAAAAAAAGGACAAGCGATGGAGATAATACCGGCCATAGACATCATAGGCGGCAAGTGCGTGCGCCTGAGCAAAGGCGACTACGACACCAAGAAAGTGTATAACGAGGACCCGCTCGAGGTGGCGCGCCAGTTCGAGGACTGGGGGGTGAGGCGGCTGCACGTTGTGGACCTGGACGGCGCGAAGGCCGGCCACATCGTGAACCACAAAGTCCTGGAGCGGATATGCGGCCACACGGGCCTGACAGTGGACTTTGGCGGCGGCCTGAAGACGAGCGACGACCTTCGCACGGCCTTTGAGAGCGGCGCGTCCATGGTGACCGGCGGCAGCATCGCCGTGAAGAACCCGGCGGAGTTCGAAGAGTGGATAAAGGCATACGGACCGGGACGCATAATACTCGGCGCCGACGCCAAGGATGGCAAGATAGCCGTGACAGGGTGGACGGAGACGTCGGCCCAGGAGCTGATACCGTTCGTGAAGGGCTACATGGCCAAGGGGCTTAGCAAAGTGATATGCACCGACATAAGCCGCGACGGGATGCTACAGGGGCCAGCCGTGGAACTTTACTCCGAGATGATGAGGGAGATAGAGGGCCTGAGCCTCATAGCCAGTGGCGGCGTGGGCTCGAAGTCCGACCTTGAGGCGCTTGCGGCCTCGGGAGTTTCGGGCGCCATCGTGGGCAAGGCGATATATGAGAAGCGCGTGACGAAGGAGGACGTGTTGCAATTCGTCTGAAAAGAGCGTCCGCCATGTTAAAGAGGCGAGGCGGATGGTGCTGTTTTATCAATATTTGACATATCTTTGCGAGATAACATTGGCAGCCTCAGACGCATAAGCGCGGCCACGAAGGCCGAGGCACGCACCCCACCTTACATCCATAAGGACATGGACAAATACATTAAAGCCGTTCTTGCCGCCGACGGGAAGGTTATCATCCCCCGCTTCGGCTGCATCATAGAGCCGAGCGAGGAACCCGGCACCCTGTCGTTCAACCCCTACCTCAACTTTGACGATGGCAAGCTCGCCGCCGCGGTCAGCGCGGGCGAGAACATCGGCACCCAGGCCGCGGCGGACAAGATCGCCGACACGGTGGACGGGTATAACAACAGCCTGTCGGACGGAGAAGTCGTGAGCATAAGCGGCATAGGCTCGTTCAAGAAAGGCGAGGACGGGCGAGTGGAGTTCACGCAGTCGCCGGACTTCGTGCATGGCGACGGCGACATCTCGCTCGGGATGGGCATCAGGGCCGACGGCGACAAGGCTGTGAAGGTAGAGGCTGAACCCGAGGCCAGCACATTGGCTGCCAATGAGGAGAATGGGACAGAGACAGGCAATGACACGCCGGCAGAAAGCGGCGACGAGTATCAGCCGACAGAGGAAAAGAAGAAAAAGTGGCCTCTCGTGCTTCTCATCATAGTCCTCCTGCTCGTCATCATCTGGCTACTGCTCTTCGTCTTCTTCAAAGACAACGCCGTCTACCGCTACTTCTGCGGCGGCACGCCCGCGCCAACCGAGCAGACCGTGGCTGCCCCGGCCGACACCACCACGGTGAAGAAAGACACTGTGGCAGCCCCGGCCCCCGCCGTGAAGAAACAGCCCGCGAAGAAAGCCCCTACCGAGGCGAGACCCCTGGAGCGCAGGTATAACGTGATCGTAGGCTCATACAGAGACGAGGCCGTGGCCATAAAGCGAGTAAGGGAGCTTCAGGCCAAGGGCTACCCCGACGCCTTCGTCGGGATAAAGAAAGACCACTACGTGGCTGTCATCAAGGACTTTACGAACCTGACGCAGGCCGAGGCCTATCAGGAGAAGATCGTCGACGGGCCAGACCACATAGAGAGCTGGATAACGAACTCCGGCGAGAACGACCGATAGGACGGAGCGGAGCCGAAGGAAAGGGCGGCGGTAATTTGCCACCCGACTAACATAGTCGCCGCCAGCCCCAAGAAATTGAGGGTTGGCGGCGATTTTTATGCCCGCTCCTGCTTTATGAAGAGTGGGGCGACTGAACGGCTGAGACCGTAAGAAGATGATTTCGAAACAGATAGTAGAGCAAGTGACCGAGACGGCCGCGGCGAACATAGCTCAGGTCGTGGGTGACTACGTATCGCTGAAAAGGAAGGGCGCGGCATATATGGGCTGCTGCCCATTCCACAATGAGAAGACCCCCTCGTTCAGCGTCAACGTGGCCAAGGGCTTCTACTACTGCTTCGGCTGCCACAAGGGCGGCAACGCCGTCAACTTCGTCATGGAGCTGGAGAAGCTGAGCTTCCCCGACGCCATACGCCTGCTGGGCAAACGGTTCGGCATAGACGTGCCGGAAGAGGCGGCCAACCCCGAGGAGGAGCGCGCGGGACGAGAGCGCGACGGCCTCTACGCCATAATGGAGTACGCCGCACGCACCTTCGAGGCCAACCTGCGCGAGACCGACGAAGGCCAGGCCTACGGACTGACATACTTCCGCCACCGCGGGTTCCGCGACGACACCATAGCCACATTCCGCCTCGGCTACTCGCTCAACACGGGCAACGGCCTGTTGGCGAAGGCATTGGCCGACGGATATAAGGAAGAGGGGCTGCTGAAGAACGGGCTCGTCCGCACGAGCGAGAAGACGGGCGAGAAGTACGACTACTTCCGCGGCAGGGTGATGTTCCCCATCCAGAACGCCACGGGCAAGGTGATAGGCTTCGGCGGACGAGTGCTCGACGCGCGGACGAAGGGCGTAAGCCTGAAGTACCTCAACTCGCCCGAGACGGAGCTTTACAAGAAGACCGACATAGTCTACGGCATATATCAGGCGCGGACCGAGATAAGCCGGAAAGACAAGTGCTACCTGGTGGAGGGGTATACGGACGTCATCTCGATGCACCAGAGCGGGATAGCCAACGTCGTGGCATCGTCGGGAACTGCGCTGACCACCAATCAGATACGCCTGATAAAACGCTTCACGAGCAACATAACGGTGCTCTACGACGGCGACTCGGCCGGAATACACGCCTCGCTACGCGGCATAGACATGATACTGCGCGAGGACATGAACGTCAGGGTGCTGCTCCTGCCCGACGGCGACGACCCGGACTCGTTCGCGCGGAAGCACACGGCCGAGGAGTTCCAAGCCTACGTGGACGGCCACGAGACCGACTTCATCCGCTATGAGGCGGAGACCCTAATGGCCAACAGCGGCGACGACCCGCTGAAAAAGGCCGACGCCACTCACACCATCGTCGCGTCGATAGCCGAGGTCCAGGACACAATAAAGCGCGAGTTCTACGTTAAAGAGTGTTCGCGGATCATGGGCGTTTCGGAGTCCGCCATATACAACGAGCTGCAGAAGGCGATGGTGAAGAAAGCCACCGAGCAGCGCGACAAGGACATACGCGACGAGCGGATCCGCCAATACCAGGCCAGGCGCGAGGCCGAGGCGCAAGCCCCCACCCTGCCCGCTCCACCCGCCGACCTGCCGCCCGACCTCTCGCCCTCCGAACTGGCGATGCTGCAGGCGAGCGGGATGACTGGCGGAGCCACAGCGGCGACCGCACCAGCGGTCCCACAGCCCACGGCACAAGCCGCGCCTGCCGAGGTGGAGATGCGCGAGATACTCCGCTACCTCGTAACCTACACCCAGGCAACCATCCACGTGCAAGACGGGGAGGAGACGACAGAGATGACCGTGGGCGACTACATAGTGAGCATGCTCGAAGCCGACGGGCTGGAGCCTCACGACGCCACGCTGCGGACGATACTCGACGAGTACCGCAACGCGCCGGACCGCAAGGCCATAGACGACAAGCACTACCTGGGGATGGCGGACCCCGGGGTCGCGGCCTTCGTGGCCAAGGCGATAGGCGGGCGGCCGCAGCTGAGCAAGATTCACAGCAAATATAGCCCCGTGGAGCTGGAGAAGGACTCGCTGGACGAGTTCGTGCCCCGGGCAGTGCAGGAGCTGCAGATGAAGCAGGTGGTGAAGATGATAGACGACGCCATGAATGAGATGAACCGCCTGATTGCCGAGGGCGCCGACGACTCGGAGGTTGAGAGAGTGATGACGGACCTGAGCAACCTGAACCAGGTAAAAAGAGAGCTCTCCCTCCAGATGGGAGAGAGAGCCATTGTGAGGTAGATGGGGGCGCAGAGCCCTATCCGGAAATCATTTGAACGGCATTTAAACACCTTTTTTAATTCCTTTAGCGGAGACGAGGTCGACCGTGAAAGAGCCCACCGTCATGTCGAACTTTATGCGGACTGGCAGTCGGCGGTCGTCGGCCGTAATCCAGAGGTGCATGTCCTCCTTGTTCTTGAAAGAGCGGCCGACCTCGGTGATGGGCGTGAACTTGTAGCAAGGCACTTTGCCGAGGGCTGTCTTGAGGGTCTCTAAGCCGTCGTAGCGAATGTTGAGGTCGTA
Source organism: Marinilabiliaceae bacterium (assembly GCA_051875415.1). Taxonomy (GTDB): domain Bacteria; phylum Bacteroidota; class Bacteroidia; order Bacteroidales; family Marinilabiliaceae; genus W3P20-009. The sequence continues at coordinate 13,626 of JBJEGU010000041.1, read as the reverse complement.
GATCTCGTTGCTGAAGAAAGTCTTGTAGTAGATGGTGTCGCCCTTGGCGAGGCGGCTGTCGAAGGCGTTGTTGCGCGCATGGTAGAACGCGCCTATGATGTCGATAATGCGGTCGGGGGCGTCCTGCGTCTTGACCTCGACGGGCTTGTCCCTTTTCTTGACGCTCTTGCTGAGGCGGTTGTTGGCGCGGTCGTAGGAGACGACGTCGTTGTAGCGGTAGCGTCCCTCGCTGATGTTGCGTTTGCTCAGGGCCGGGAGCTGTGTCTCGACATCGAGGAAAGACTCGTAGGAGTCGCGGACGGAGTAGAAGACATCTGCCACGCCCGTGGTGCGCCCGGCCACCGTTATGTGGTTGACCTTACGGCCGTTGATGACAGTGTCGACGACCGTGAAGCGGCCTTCGCCGCCTTTGATGAAGCCGTACTTGACGGTGTAGGTGAGATCCTCGCCCGGAGCGAAAGAGTTGGCTATGGGCTTGTCGTACTGCGGGCGGAAGGTGCGCTGCGCCGTGGCTGCGCAAGAGAGGAGGGGGAGGAGGGAGAGGATGAGGGTCAGCTTGTTCATAGTCAGAGGGTTTTAAAATGGGTTGGGAACCCGGCCCTCAGACAGCCTCCCCGCCTATGCTCCTACTGGATGATAAGGCCGGCTAAAAATTGAGGACCTTGTTCTTCGACTTGGTGGCGACGAACTCCTTGAGGTAGAAGGGTTCGAAGTAGGCGACGCTCTCGACCCTGCCGGCCTGGAGCCTGTCCTGCGCGAGCTGCGCCATGTTCTTGGCGAGCGGGGCTATGCCGCTGAGGAAGGAGGCGTTGGGGCTTGTGATGACCTTTTGGCATTTGGGAGCGCCGTTGCCGCCGAATGTTATCCCGTTGTGAGCAAGTTCCGTGCCAAAGCTGTTCTCGTCGGCCACGAGGGCCTGCGTGGGGGAGATTATCTGGCCGTCGCGGCTGATGAGGGAGGTGTAGACCTCCATGCGGCGCGCGTCTATCATGGGGCAGGCTATGCGGCAGTCGGGGTCGGCGTCGAAGATGGCGCGGGCGATGATGGAGAGCGTGGGGACGGCGATGAGCTTGATTCCGGCGGCGTAGGCTATCCCCTTGGCCGTGGAGGCCCCGATGCGGAGGCCGGTATAGGAGCCAGGGCCTTGGCTGACTGCCACTGCATCGAGATTGCGGTAGGCGAGGCTGGATTGCGACATGAGGTCGGCAATCATGGGCGCGAGGCGCGAGGCGTGCTGCGGCTCGCCGTCATATTCGATGCTTTTGAGGGTCTTGCCCTCGGCGCAGAGGGCTACGGAGCAGACGTCGGTAGAAGTCTCGATGCAGAGTATCATTTTCGTGAGAGTGTTATCTGGTGTATCCGGTATTTGGGGAGAGTGAAGCGTCTGACTGCCGGGCGACTTGAGTCGGATAGGACGTCGTCCTTGTCAAACGCAGTGCGAATATAGCATCACGGGGGGTAAGAAAAAAACTTTTAACACGTCGGGGATTGCGGCGCAGATTGGCGCTACGATCTTAAGGTGTTGGCATCATCGCACTGACATTCAACATATTAAAGACAGCCGCCACGGACTGGCACGAACAGCTGGGGGGAGGGGCGGAGATGTGGCGGGAGGGCGTGAGAAGCAAGACGTTCGAGAAAAGCAAATAAAAATTTTGAGGTCGGGCGAGGGGGCGTGCGGCGTTGCGCGGACTGCCGACGAGAAGGGTGAGAGGGCGGAGGGAAGAGGCATGGTGGAGATGACGAAGCAGAGGCTGAGAATGCACAAAACATTAATTTTCAGAGGCTGCGGGCTATCAGGGACGGAAATAATTATTAAGTTCGCGGTGCGTCACGAGATGGCGCAAAAGTTAGAGTGTCACGAGATGGCACGAGTTTTAGGAAAAATAAAAACAAACATTCAAAAGAAATGGCAGTAAAGATCCGTCTCGCTCGTCATGGCCGCAAGGGCTACGCATTCTACCACATCGTGGTAGCCAACGTAAAATCGCCACGTGATGGCAAGTACATCGAGCGCATTGGTTCCTACAACCCTAACACCGACCCCGCAACCGTCAGCCTCGACACTGACGCGGCTCTCCGTTGGCTCGCCAACGGCGCACAGCCGACCGACACCGTCCGCAGCATCTTCAGCCACGAGGGCGTGCTGCTGAAGAAGCACCTCCTGGCCGGCGTCAAGAAGGGCGCCCTGACCGAGGAGCAGGCCGAGGCTAAGCTGGCCGCTTGGAAAGAGGAGCGCGCCAAGAAGCTGACCGCTATCGCCGACAAGGACAACAACGCCAAGGAGGCAGCCAAGAAGGCTCTCCACGAGCAGGAGGTCAAGATCAACACCGAGCGCGCAGAGGCTCTCGCCAAGAAGAAGGCTGAGGCGGAGGCCGCTAAGGCAGCCGAGGCAGCAGCCAAGGCAGCCGAGGAGGCAGCAGCAGCCGCTCCCGCAGAGGAGGCAGCTCCTGAGGCTCCCGCCGCAGAGTAAGGCACTCTACGCTTAGGCGAAGACTGAAAGTCAATCCCCGCATGGCGCGACAGCCGTGCGGGGATTGTTTTTTTTACGCCAGCGAAGCCGCTATGAAAAAAGGATGAGAAAAAGAAATTGGGGATGAAGCGATATGTTGATATATTTGGGTGTCGCGGCGGCATACTCCTCATAAAACGCATACTTTCCACGGCCGCGCGCACACTCCCACTGACATTTTTTACCCTGCGATGACCCAGTTCACACACCTTCACGTCCACTCGCACTACTCGATTCTCGACGGAATGAGCAAAGTGCCGGACATTGTCGACAAGTGCATGAAGAACGGCATGTACTCCGTGGCCCTGACGGACCATGGCGTCATGTACGGAATAAAGGAGTTCCACGACTATGTGGGCAAGGTGAACGGCAAAACGAAGGACGCGATAAAGGAGCAGGAGGCCATAGCGGCCGACGAGGGCGCGACGGCCGAGGATCGCGCCGCCGCCCGCGCCAAGGCCGACGAGCTGAAGAAGAAAATCTTCAAGCCCATATTCGGCGTGGAGGCCTACTGCGCCCGCCGCAGGCTCACTGACAAGGACGGCTCGATAAAGGCCACGGACCCCGAGACGGGGCGCGCGAGCGTCCTGGACCGCTCGGGCTGGCACCTGATCCTCCTGGCGAAGAACAGGACAGGCTACTTCAACCTGTGCAAGATGGTGTCCATCTCGTGGATTGACGGGTTCTACGGCAAGCCTCGAATAGACAAGGAGCTGCTGGAGCAGTATCACGAGGGCGTGATATGCGCGTCGGCATGCCTTGGCGGCGAGATACCGCAGCTCATCATGGCGCGCAAGTTCGACGAGGCGGAGAAGAGCGTCAGGTGGTTCAAGTCGGTTTTTGGCGACGACTACTACCTTGAGATTCAGCGTCACCCGACATCGGGACTTGACCCGGCGTACGACGTGTGGACGCGCCAGCAGGAGGTGAACCCGTTCATCCTTGAGCTGGCCGAGAAGACGGGCGTGAAGGTGATATGCACCAACGACTCCCACTTCCTGGACAAGGAGCACGCCGAGGCCCACGAGCGCCTGCTGTGCCTCTCGACGGGCAAGGTGATGACCGACCCCGACAGGCTGCACTACACCAAGCAGGAGTGGCTCAAGACGCCCGACGAGATGGCCGAGATATTCAGCGACCTGCCCGAGGTGATGGCCAACACTATGGAGGTGGCCGACAAGGTGGAGGCCATAAACCTGAACTCGGATCCTATAATGCCGAAATTCCCCATCCCCGAGGAGTTCGGCACCGAGGCCGAATACCGCCAGCGGCTGACGGAGAAGGACCTCTTCGACGAGTTCACGCAGGACGAGAACCACAACGTGGTGATGGACGAGGAGGCCGCCAAGAAGAAGATAAAGAAGCTGGGCGGCTACGACAAGCTGTATCGAATAAAGCTCGAGGCCGACTACCTGGCCAAGCTGACGTGGGAGGGGGCGCACCGCCGCTACGGCGAGCAGCTGACCGACGCCCAGGTGACGCAGATAACCTTCGAGCTCCACATTATGAAGACGATGGGCTTCCCTGGCTACTTCCTCATAGTGATGGACTTCATCCGCGCCGCCCGCGAGGAGCTTGACGTGTGGGTGGGCCCGGGGCGTGGCTCGGCGGCGGGCTCGGTGGTGGCATATTGCCTGGGGATAACGGACATCGACCCGATGAAGTACGACCTGCTGTTCGAGCGTTTCCTGAACCCGGACCGAATCTCGCTGCCTGATATTGATACCGACTTCGCCGATGACGGGCGACAGAAGGTGATTGAGTGGGTGACGCAGAAATATCACCCCGAGGCCGTGGCCCACATCATAACCTTCGGCACTATGGCCACCAAGAGCTCGGTGAGCGACGTGGGGCGAGTGCAGGACGTGAGCCTGCCCATAGTGCGCCAGATGACGGGCCTCATCCCCGACAAGTTCCCCGACGAGCTTGCCGACCCGAAGACGAAGAAGGTGCCGAAAGTGAACCTGAAGAACTGCTTCAAGTATGTGAACGAGCTGAAGCAGGCCCTTGAGGGGCCGGACGAGAACGTGGCATCGATGCTGCGCTACGCGGGCGAGCTTGAGGGCACTGTGAGGCAGACGGGCGTACACGCCTGCGGCATCATAATAGGCGCGGACGACCTGAAGAAGTTCGCCCCCATAACCGTCGTGGAGGACAAGCAGTCGGGCTTCAAGATGCAGGCCACGCAGTACGACGGCCACTATGTCGAGAGCGTCGGCCTCATCAAGATGGACTTCCTGGGCCTCATCAACCTCCGCATCATGAAGGAGGCGGTGAAGAACATCAAGGCCCACACTGGCGACGAGATAGACATATTCAAAGTGCCGATAGACGACCCCGAGGTCTACAAACTCTACTCCGAGGGCCGCACGGTGGGCATATTCCAGTTCGAGTCGGCCGGAATGCAGAAATACCTCAAGGAGCTGCAGCCCACGGTGTTCGAGGACCTCATAGCGATGAACGCCCTCTACCGCCCGGGGCCTATGGACTACATCCCGCAGTTCATCAACCGCAAGCAGGGCCGTGAGCCGATAACGTACGACATACCGTGCATGGAGAAGTACCTCAAGGACACGTATGGCGTGACGGTCTACCAGGAGCAGGTGATGCTCCTGTCGCGCCAGCTGGCCAACTTCACCCGCGGCGAGAGCGACAAGCTACGTAAGGCGATGGGTAAGAAGCAGATAGCCGTGCTGAACGAGCTCAAGCCCAAGTTCATCAACCAGGCCAAGGCCAACGGCCACCCCGTGGACAAGCTTGAGAAGATATGGGCCGACTGGGAGAAGTTCGCGTCATACGCCTTCAACAAGTCGCACGCCACGTGCTACTCGTGGGTGTCGTACCAGACGGCGTGGCTTAAGACGCACTACCCCGCCGAGTACATGTCGGCCCTGCTGACGTGCAACCGCGACACGATAGCCGAAGTCTCGAAGTTCATGGACGAGTGCAAGAACATGGGTCTGAAGGTCAAGGGCCCCGACCTGAACAACTCGCACCTGAACTTCAGCGTCTCGCACGACGGGGCCGTGGTGTTCGGCATGGGCGGCGTGAAGGGCGTGGGCGAAGGCGCGGTGACGGCCATCGTGGGCGAGCGCGACGGATGCGTTGTCATAACACGGAAAGACGAGGCGGGGCGCACGACGCGCACCCGCACCCTGCCCCTGCTGGGCGACGCTGCCGGCGTGGCGGCCCACGACATCGACTCGCTCTACAATCAGCCCGACGGCACGAGCAAGACCGTGAAAGACAAGTTCGGCCAGGACGTGACCCTCACGTGGGTGGCGGGCCACGGCCCCTACACGTCCATCTTCGACTTCGTGGAGCGCGTGGATCTCGCGGCGTGCAACAGGAAAGCCATAGAAAGCCTCGCCATGGCCGGCACTTTCGACAGCCTTGGCGACATAAAGCGCGAGCAGTTCTTCTGCCAGAACCCAGACGGGCTGGCTGGCAGCGAAATCCTGGTCCGCTACGGCAACAACTACCAGAACGACAAGAAGAACGGGCAGGTCTCGCTCTTTGGCGACGTGCTGAACAGCGTCATAGCCCGCCCCGCCCTGCCCGAGCCTATGAACCTCTGGAGCGACATGGACCGGCTGAACCGCGAGAAGGAGGTTGTCGGAATCTACATATCGTCGCACCCCCTGGCGCGCTACGACTTCGTCTTCCGCTACCTTGTGAACACCAAGTCGACCGAGATGACCGACGACAACCTGCCCAACATGGACGGCAAGACGTTCATCGTGGCCGGCATAGCGTCGGTCAAGCGCACGGGGATCTCGAAGCGCAACCAGCCCTACATGATAGCCCTCATCGAGGACATGTACGGCAAATGCGAGATACCCCTCTTTGGCGACGACTACGTCAACTTCAGCGCGTATTTTGCCGAAAACTCGTTCGTATGCGTCACGGGCAAGGTGGACCACGGCAAGTTCGGCGGGCCTAACCTGAGGCGGACAATAATAAAGGTCGAGTTCCTTACGGACGTGCTGAAGCACGGGATGGTGAAGAACGTCACCTTCGCTGTGGACTTGGCTCGGCTTGACGACGCCATGGTCGAGATGTTCGGCGACGTGCTGATAAGCAACAAGCGGAAGCCGTCCGAGATGTCGGCCGACACGATGCCCGTGGTTCCTGCCAAGTTTAAGATTGTGGACAAGAACCGCCACATAGACCTGGCACTGACGAGCCAGACATACAGCGTGGAGCTGAGCGGCAAGCTGACAAAGTTCATTGACGATACCGAGGGGGCGGTGGCACTGAGCGTGGCCATGTAGGGCTATGCGCCGTGCGGAAATTGACTAACTTAGCGGGCGAAACGTTTTCACATAAGTAATACACTACTTTGAACTTGCGAGACAAAAAGCGCGGCATGGGCGGGTGGGCCTCGGCCGGCTTCATCTGCGGAGTGATAGGCGCGCTGGGCGCTGTGGCATGGCTGAGCCCCGGACGCCCCATTGAGATTCTCGGCGTCAAGCTTCATCTGCCAAGCCTCACGTCGTTCGTCGCCGAGGCCAGCGCATCGGCACTGTCGGTAGACGACCAGCTGGACGGGATAGAGGACGGGATGAAGCTCGACACTGGCGAACGCGCCAGACAGGACTCGATAGAGAACGCCCGCGCCGACAGCCTGCGCCTCATGGAACGCGTGTTCGGCCACAGCGAAGGCTCCCTCCGCTTCCCCGGCGGCGACTTCACCTACCTCTTCCCCGCCTACAGGGCCATGATGGACGCTGACTCCGAAAGCGTCCACGTCATCCACTACGGCGACTCGCAGATTGAGGGCGACCGGATAACGGGAATCCTACGCGACAGTCTCCAGAGCCTCTTCGGGGGGGGCGGCCCCGGGATGCTGCCGCTGTGGCAGCCCATAGCCTGCCGCTCAGTGCGCCAGACGCTTACCGACAGCGTGGCGACATATTACGCCGCCGGGATAATGGGGCGGCGTGCAAGTCACGACCGCTACGGGGCCATGGCCCAGATGGCCGAGATGAGGGGCGAGAGAGTCCGGATGGACGTGACGGCCCTTGGCAAAGGCCACGGCGGGTATAGACGGATAAGGGCCTACGTGGGGAACGTGACCGACACCATGAGGCTGATGCTCGACAGCCTGCCTGAACGCAAGGTGGCTCCGTCGGAAGGGCTGACCACCGTTACGTGGGACGTGGCGGCGCGAAACGGATTCAGCCTGACACTTGAAGGGCGCGGCGACATCTACGGGATTGAAGTTAACGGAGGCGATGGCGTGAGCGTCACCAACATACCAATGCGCGGAGCCGACGGGCTCTTCCTCCAGAGGATGGACCAGAGCCTGATGAGGGGCATGCTGCGCAAGTCGCGCACCCGCCTGATAATAATGGAGTTCGGCGGCAACGCATTGCCAATGATAAACGACACGGCCGGCGTGAGCCGCTACTGCAAAGGAATAGGAGGGCAGATAGACCGGATGAAGGCCCTGTGCCCCGAGGCGAGGATAATATTCATAGGGCCGGCCGACATGAGCGTGAAGGAGAACGGTGTTCTCCAGACCCACCCGCAGCTGCCCGACCTCACGGCCAAGCTCGCCCGGACATGTGACGAGCACGGCGTGGCCTTCTGGGACATGTATGACGTCATGGGCGGATGGAACTCGATGATAGCGTGGGCGAACCATCAGCCCGCGTTGGCCGGCACTGACTACGTCCACTTCACCACGCGCGGGGCTAACCGCATAGCCTCAATCTTGTGGAAAGCCATAAAGATGAACTACGACTACATGCTGCTGCGCGACGAGGCCGAGAGCGCTGACTTCGGCAAAAATGACTGATGTTTATGAGAATGAGGATAGCATTGCCGCTTACGCTCCTTGCGCTCGGCGCATGGGCTACGGCGGCGGCCCAGGTGGAGGCCGACAGCATAATGTCGGAGGGGGCTGCGGCAAGCGAGGCGGATGAGGCCGACCGTCTCGACCCCGAGATAGCGATGCTCAACGAGGCCGACACCGTCAACCTGCCCCCGAGCGGATGGGCCGCCCTGCTGCCGGAGTGCGCTCGGCCCGACTCGAACTACATAGGGTTGCCTGGCGGCCTGGGGCGCGAGATGGCGGCATTCGTCGAGAAGCTCGACTCCGTGGTGCTGCTGGGCAGGGGGCGCGTCTCGATAGTCCACATTGGCGGGTCGCATGTGCAGGCCGACATGTACACCGAGGAGTTCCGCCAGCGCATCGACTCGCTCAACTACGGCCTGCGCCCACCGCGAGGCTACCTGTTCCCCTTCCGCGTGGCCAAGACCAACAACCCACAGGGATTCAGAGTGGCGAGCGGCGGCAAATGGGACAAGGCGCGATGCTCAGTGCGCAAACCGCGCCCGGCTCTGGGCATTGACGGGATAGCGGTATGGACGAGCGATCCGGGCGCATGGATATCGTTCGACCTCGACCCGCGCCTCACGGGCCGGTGGCAGACCACGCGAATCAAACTCCTGGGACGCTGCGAGAGAGGACGCCACGGCGGCACACTCACCCCCGTGATAATAGCAGCCGGACAGGAGACCCGCCCCACGGCTTACGACCCCGCCACCATGACCTACGACTTCAGGCTGCCACAGGCCGTCACCGACTTCACTCTCCGCTTAGAGCGGGGCGAGGATTCGGCAGTTGACAGCCTTGCAGCGGGCGGGTTGGGCGGCCCGACTTTCTACGTCGACGGAGTGGTGCCCGAGAACGAGGACGACGGCATCGTATACCACACCATAGGGGTGAACGGAGCGGCCGTGCCGAGCTACTTGCGGTGCGAGAACTTCGAGCGCGAGATGGCCGTATTGAGGCCCGACCTCGTCATCCTCTCCATCGGCGTGAACGACGCTTCGGGTCCCGCCTTCTCTGCCGAAGGGTTTATGGGCAACTACGACCAGCTGCTCCGCATCTTCAGGCGCATAAACCCCGACTGCGCCTTCATCTTCATCACGAACAACGACACTAAGCGGCGCGCGGGTCGCCGCCGGCGCATAGTGAACAAGAACGGACCCCTCGTGCAGGACGCGTTCACCCAGATTGCCACGAAATGGCAGGGCGGGCTGTGGGACCTGTTCGAGGTCATGGGAGGCCTGGGCTCAATGGCTCAATGGCAGAAAGCCGGCCTCGCAGGGCGCGACAACATCCACTTCACGCGTCTGGGCTATAAGGTCGTAGGGGCACTTCTTTACGACGCATTCCTCGACTTCTACCTCAATCAGGAGCCGGCCGACGAGGCGGACACGGTGACGACAGACTAAGAGAGACAATGGCAACAACCGACGAAACAGTCATAACGGCCACCGACACGCTGAGCCAAAGCGCGGCGGCTGTAAGCGATGGCGGCATAGGCGACGCTGCGGCCAACGTGGCGCACAACATATTCGCCTTCGACGCGGGACACCCCCTCATCTTCACCCAGTTCTACTTTTGGGCGTTCTTCGCCTGCGTGCTGGTGGTCCTGGCAGCCATAGGGCGCAGCCGCGTCATGCTCCGCAACGCGTTCCTCTTCCTGGTCTCCGTCTTCTTCTACTATAAGACGTCGGGCGACTTCACCGTCCTGCTCATCGTGGCCACGGCTCTCTCATACATTGTCGGGCGCAACATAGGCAAGGCCGTGAAAGGGCTTCCGGCCGACGCCCCTACCACGCTGCGGGCCAAGGCATGGCTGGGCGCGGGGATAGCGGTGGAGCTTGTAGTGCTCTTCTACTTCAAGTACTCATACCTCGTGGCCGACATGGTGAACCAGATATTCGGGACGAGCATAGAGGTGCACGACTACCTTGCGGAGCTTGGCAACTCGCTCGCCGGGCGGAACAAGTTCAGCGTCGACTACATCTGGCTGCCAGTCGGCATATCGTTCTACACGTTCCAGTGCATCAGCTACATGATGGACATCTTCCGCCGGAGGATAGCCCCGCTGAGCAACGTTATAGACTACGGCTTCTACGTCTGCTTCTTCCCTCAGCTCGTGGCCGGCCCGATTGTCAGGGCCAACGAGTTCGTGGGTCAGATAGGCAAGCCCTATTTCCTCTCGCGGAGGTGGTTCGGCATGGCCGTGTTCTGGATATTGAACGGGCTTGCGAAAAAAATCATACTTGCGGACTTCCTCGCAGTGAACTTTGCGGACAGGGTGTTCGCCAACCCGACCATGTACGGCGGCTTTGAGAACTTCTCTGCCATTTTCGTCTACTCGCTCCAGGTCTACGCCGACTTCTCGGGCTACACCGACATTGCGATAGGCGTGGCGATGGTGATGGGCTTCTACCTGCCCCAGAACTTCAACTCGCCCTACAAGGCCACGAACTGCGGCGGGTTCTGGAAGCGGTGGCACATCTCGCTCAGCAAGTGGCTCCAGGACTACCTCTACATCTCGATGGGCGGGAACAGGAAGGCCACTTTCGGCACGTATGCCGTGATAGCCTCGATAGCGGTCATAGGCACCATCTTGTCGGGTTCGGTGTGGGTGGCGGTGGCCGTTGTCGGCGTGGCGGGTTGGTGCATCGTGGAGGCGATAGTGCGGCCTGAGAAGAAGAAGGGCATAACGAGCAACGTGAACAGGATGAACACGATGCTGCTTGGCGGCCTGTGGCACGGCGCGAGCTGGAACTTCATGATATGGGGCGGGCTGAACGGCCTTGGGATACTGATATGGCGCAAGTGGAGCACGATAGGAGTCCACGGGCGCGCCGCAGTGTCGGCCATAGCCACCGCCCTGTGCGCATGGGGCGCAGTGGAGACAGGCTGGCCAGTGCTTAGGATGGGAGCCGTATGGCTGGGCGTGATAGCGGCGTGCAGCATAGCCAGGAGCGTATATAACATTGCCAAAGCCCCGTGGTCGCTGACGTGGCTTGAGCGGGCGTGGGCCATAACCCAGACTTTCGTCTTCGTCACTTTCACACGCCTCTTCTTCCGCGCAGGGTCGAACCTCAACCCCGCCGAGGCCAACCAGATCGCATGGGAGACGGCCACGCAGATGGTAGGTCAGATAGGCTCGCCATGGAACACAGCCCAAATTCCGGCCATAGTGGAGGGCTACGCCACAGTGTTCATACTGTTCATAGCGGGGATGGTAATCCACTGGCTGCCCGACAGGCTGAAACGACGCTACAGGGTGTGCTTCGCCACGATGCCGCTGTGGCTCATGGGACTGACTACGGTAGTCATTGTGCTGATAATATACCAGTTCGTCACGGCTGACTTGCAGAAGTTCATATACTTCCAGTTCTGAAAAACACGAGGGCGAAGAAAAGCCCCGCCTCCTGACTCGGGAGGCGGGGCTAACTCGTCTTGGATGGCGGAGCTTCGCCAGCTTATCCGCTATCAGACTTTTCTATGCTTAGGGAATATGGACCCCCTATGGATGTTGTCGAGGAAGCGGACGAGGTAAAAATAGTGGCGGTAGAGGGAATGATGCGTAATGCCACATTTGTCGGATAATATTTTACGGACATCATCGGCATATTTTGTCTTACGAGCATCGCATTCCTTGTCAGCTATGGCAAAGTACCAGGCTGGTGAACGGAGTTTAAACCATCCACGGTCGCAGAGCCACAAGAACACCTTCACATCCTCAACCACGTTAGACCCGCTGCTAACTGACGACGAAGTCCGGCGGAAGAAGGACAACTTCTCGCGGACGACAGCCACGCCACCTTTCTCCGCCATCATGACCCAGAACACCCAGTCGCCCGACACTCTATACGTTGTCGCTATTTCGAACACGCCCTCCGGGACGGCGGAGCGACGGAAAAGAATGCCAGAGGCATTGTAAAGCGTATTACGCCATCGCAAATGCCTCCTCATATACTTAGGCCCGTCGGACAAGAAAACGCCACCCCGCGTAGCGAACTTGTCATAGCATTTCGCAATGGGCTTCTCGTTCTCATCCACCATAGTGGCACCCGCCTGGCAGATGTCAACATCGGGATTGGCATCGAGGACGCTGACGCAATTCTCCAGAAAGCCGGGTGCGGCATAGTCGTCGGCCTCAGCTATCCAGACATACTCACCTTTGGCGAGCGAGAGGCCACGTTTCCACTGATAAAAGACTCCGCCGCTATTGACATCGTTGATGCACACTTGCGTGACATGCGGATTGTCGCGGTACTCATCTATAACCGCCAGGCTATCGTCAGAGCTGGCATCGTCGAGCAGAATAAGCTCAAAGTCCTGATAAGTTTGCGACAGGATGGAGTCTATGCGCCGCCTGAGGAAGCGGGCATAGTTGAAGTTGGGGACTATTACGGAGACGCGTGGGTAGTCTGTCATTATTCAGCTGTTTGGCTTTTTGCTACCCTAATCAGCTCATCGGACTGCTGGAAGAGTCCTGAGGCACCCGTGACGTAGGCGCGGACATAGGCGGAGTCGGCTGCGAGCTGCGTCTTATTGAACGTGGCGCTGTAGGTCACGACACTGTCCTTGTCGATGGCGAGGTTTCGGCCAGTGAGGTAGTAGCTGCTGATCCGCTGCGGCCCCTTGTCCTTATCGAAAGGCAGGACGAGTACACCGTAGGACGAGGCGTTCTTCACCTTGGGAACTTGGACTTTGACCGTCGTGCCATCATACTCGAGCGAGTTGGGACTCAGGAGACCGAGGGTGTCGGCATCAGCTATGGCAATCGTCACTGGGGAGTTGTAGACGGACCCCTCGGTCGAGGTGGCCGTTACGGTGTAAGTGCCGTTGAGCTTGGAGAGATCCTTTGTCTTGTAGAGGTCGGGGTTCATATCGAAGACGAAGTCCGTGGCCTTGTTCATAGTGAAGCTCCTGTTGAGGCCTACGAACGAGACGGACTGCAGAGGCTGCGAGCTGAGGTTGGACGAGACTGTGAAATAGGGGCAGAAGACGAGCGAGGAGTCGGCATCGTAGCTCTGGATGACGTAGCCTTGGACAAGCGTCTGAAACTTCTGGGAGTTGCTCTCGTCGTCGAGGCACGCAGTAAGAGAGGCGGCTACGGCTATGGCAGAGGCCGCGTAGATTATTCGTCTGAAGGAAAACATGGTTAGCTAACTTTTATGTGTGTTCGGCAGCAAAGATAGCAAGAGTTTGACAGAGGCGATAGTGTCGCGACACTTAATAATCGACGCTTTCGATGCGGCACTCGTGCCGCTTGGTCTGACGGTCGTAG
>JBJEGU010000040.1:0-46729 GCA_051875415.1 Marinilabiliaceae bacterium | reverse complement strand
AAATTAAGCTATCATATACCAATAATTTTCACCTATTTCAAAACAGCTTCTAAAAATCTAATTAGTATTATGTTACCCTTGATCCCGATTGTAATTGCAGCTGCCTCATATGTTGTTGGTAAAAAAATAGGCGAAGGGGGCAAAGAAGAAAGCTACGACGAAGGCTACAAAGAAGGTTACAATAAAGGTCATAAAGAAGGCTACAACAAAGGTCTTATTCAAAAAGTAACCGTTGCGTTGAGAATGCAATGCCCACCTGAGTTCCGTGATAGAGCTAAGTCTGCAATGATTCTTAGAAAACATGGAGAAGACAGAGCGACGGTTGCTTATCACGACAGTAATGACAAGTTTTTATGCAGAGCGGAAGTTATAGGACCGAAAGTTGGCGCGGTTTTAGTTGAAAAACAAACTCTCTCTATTTAGTAAGTTTTTCCCCCCCAGCCTAAGTACATCCTCTTTTCTACAAATGTGTAGAGCGCATATTTCTGCGTATGTTCTTTCTGTCAAGTGTACTAACGCATGGCGGAATCTCTTGCGCCCCCCCCCCGCATCGCCATCTTTTGCGGAGAAAGAAGACTCGCATTCCCCAAACTGCTCCCCGCAACGGGTGAGAGGGTAGGCTATGGCCTATGCCCAGAAACGGCAATTGACATGTAAACCTGTAAAAATGAACTACTCAATAGATAAATCGAAGCTCGCCCCCGAGGACCTCCGTTGGCTCTCCAACTTCGAGTACGACTTCCTCGACAAGGTTCAGAAACTGCTCAACGGCAAGTTCGCCTCGTTGGCCGTCACTCCCGACCTCGCCGTCGTGGAGCGCAAAAAGGGCGAGCCTTTCCTGTGTTTCGAGAGCAATGCGTCGTTCGGCATCACGGACAGCCTCGCCCTCGACTTGAAAATCCAGGGCGTGCTCGATGCCCTCACCAAGGACTATCAGCCCGCCAACGCGACCCTCCGCGTCAAACTCTCTTACCGCTCTAAGGCGGACGGCGAGGCGGCTCCCACCGCCAAGAAGGCCGACGACGGTCTTGCCTCTTTCGCTCCCGAGACTCCGCGCTACACGTTCGACCAGATCATCATCCCCGACGAGACGCGCAAGCGCATTATGGACGCCCTCAGCGTCGTCGAGCATCGCGAGCTTGTCTACGACACGTGGGGTTTCGCCAAGTGCGACAAGTCGCCCAACAGCATCCTCAGCTTCTACGGCCCCCCAGGAACTGGTAAGACCATGTGCGCCCACGCCATAGCCGCCCATCTGGGCAAGCCGCTCCTCGCTTTCAACTATGCCGACATCGAGAGCAAATATGTCGGCGATGCCGCCAAGAACCTCAAGAAGGCTTTCGAGACGGCCACCAAGCTCGGAGCCATCATGTTCTTCGACGAGGCCGACTCCTTCCTCGGCAAGCGCATCAGCAATGTCTCGCAAGGCGCCGAGCAGTCCATCAACTCCCAGCGTTCGCAGATGCTCATCTACCTCGAGGAGTTCAAGGGCGTGGTCATCTTCGCCACCAACCTCCAGAGCAATGTCGATAAGGCTTTCGAGAGCCGAATCCTCGCCCACATTAAGCTCGACCTCCCCAGCCGCGAGGCTCGTGCGGATATCATAAAGGGTCTCATCCCGGCGGGTCTCCCTCTCGCTGCGCCTCTCACTGCCGATGACCTTCTCCGCGCAGCCGATGCCATCGAGGGTCTCGCAGGTCGTGAGATAAAGCAGGCCGTCAAGGCTCTCCTCTTCCGCAAGGCCGCCGAGGATGGCGACAAGGCCGTCTTCTCCGCCGACGACTTCGTCGAGGCCATGGCCGCCAAGAAGAAGGAGGTTGATGATCTCGCCAACGAGGAGGCTGCGCGCAAGAAGGCCGAGAACGAGAAGAAGAAGCAGAAGATCAAGGAGAGCATGCAGCGCAATGCCCAGGAGAAGATTGAGTACCTCGACGGCATGGCCATAGAGGATCTTCAGGCCGCCATCGATCGCCGTCCCGAGGTCGAGGCTCGTAAGAAGGCCGAGCAGGAGGCCCTCGACAGCCAGGCTTAGGGTCGCGTCCCGTTTCTTAAAAGCTCATCATCCCACCTTCATGGCTCATCCTGAGTCATGAAGGTTTTTTTCTGCTCTTTCTGTTCGCACCTCATCATCGTCATGTGCCAACATGTCTCTTATGCTCTTCGATGTCAACATTTCGTCTCCCTCCGCCCATTGACGCTCAGCTGGCTATGGCTAAAAATGCGGAGGCGGCTCCACTCTTGCAAGCAAAGAGTGGAGCCGCCTCCTTAGTAGTGTCCGTTACCCGTTACCTGTTTGTCTCCATAATCCTTCCGGTCTCATGCCTGTGGCTTCGCAGCGTGTGAGTTTTGCGCAGGAGCCGCCCCCGTTTCGCCGATGCTTTGCCGTTCGCAGGTTGCGAGTCCGCCTCCGTGGCCTTTATCTCATATATCCTGTGGCATATCTTCTCGCGCTGTCTTTTAGTGAGGCTGTCCGCCGTCTGCTCGTATGTTGCCATGACCTTTTGCATCAATAGCGTGTAGTGCGCGCGCGGGTAGTCTGCGCCGCCATCGTGTCCTTTCACGTATCGGTTTATCTCGTGCAGCGCCGCCGCCATCTCTTTCACGAGCTGCCTGGTGTCCGCTTTGAACGCTTTCTCCACCTCCAAGTCGAAGCGGCGCATCTTGCGCATTTCGCTCATCCGGCCGTATCTATGCGGACTCGACGTCACGTGCCAGTATCGGCATTGCGTGCAATAGTATGTGCGGTTTGGCGCATGGCCGCTCTGCTCTTGTATCTCATCATGGTTGTAGTAGATAAAGCGCAGAGCCTCCGTCTTCGTGTAGAATTTAATTTTGCATCTGCCGCATTGCGGGCAGTAGTTGTGGTTCTTTGTTGGTCGCATAATATAAGAAAAATTAAAATAGTTACTGAAAATCAGGGACTTCCACTGCGATAATTTATGCACCCTTGTGTAGGATGCCCCGCCTTGCGGAAGCCCCGGTCATATTGTTTACGAATGCCCGTCCCTCTTATTGTGTGGAAGTCAGGATATCGGCTGTCGCCCATTTCTCTCCTCCACCGCTGCCAAAGAGCGACTTCCACGTGTCGGCAGCTTTTGCAGCCATAATTCCGTCTCTCGTTTCCATTCGTATCGCTTTTCTGCGAATATAGCATCGGCTGCGCTGCTCTATTTCAGAAAGTTGCCACCAACACGCCGCTTTTGAGAGAATGCGCGAGTCTCTGCCTGTTTTTGGGGTGATGCCCTGCTTTTTTTGCTCGTGCGGACGTGTGTCCCGTAAAATTGCGCAACTAAATCAATAAGGTGTGCCGCAGCCTAATATGTCGTGGCTGCTTCAAAATTTACAGCTACAAGTTTTGAATGATAAAAATTGTTTACTAACTTCGACGGTGTAATTAACCAATAAAAGCAAACTTGCCTATGACGGACTGATACTCGTTTTTAAATCCATAGTTTATGAAGAGTATCACTGTTTCTGCTGCCTCCTCACGTTCCATTTCTTCCGACGATAAAGGCGCAGACGTCAACGCAAAGGCAGATAGGGTTAAGTTGTCAGATGCCCAGTTGGTTTGCTCATACAAGGCTGGCGATAGGCTTGCTGCGTCAGTCCTCTATGCCCGCTACCACGATGTCGCCCAGAGGGTGGCTTTCCGCGAAGTCAAGGATATCGACAAGGCCGAAGATGCCGTTCAAGATGTTTTTATCTCAGTCCTTGCCAAAGTGAAGTCCGGCCAGTATAAAGAGACTGGCATTTTCAAGAGCTATCTGCTCAAATCTGTCACAAATAAGGCTAAAGATTTCGCTCGTGCGGCTAACCGTCACGCCGTCCCTACCGATTTTTCCGACCCCGTCAATATTCATTTGGCCAAGTTTGACGATGGTGAGAGCCTCCAAAAGGCCATAGAGAAAGAGAGCCTCCTCGCTTTCGTGGAGCGTAATGCCCAGACTCTGCCCGACAACCTCCGCGAAGTCTTCAATCTCCGTATGCAGGGTGTCGGTTTCAAGGAGATTGCGACCCGGCTCTGCATCAGTATCAACACCGCCACCAGCCGTGCGATGTACGCAAGGCAGAGACTGCTTAAGATGTATAACTCCGTGAGCTTGTGATGATTGTGCGCCTCGTTCGGCGTGCAAGTTTGTCTTCCATCCTGTGACTTTTATGTGCGGCTAAGCCGTAGGCGGGGGGCGTTTTTCCCTCCCCCGCCCTAAAAGCCCGCCACGACCACGTTCTCGTATTCAACGGCGGCCGACGTCTGCGAGTCGGTGTAGCGGCATACTGTCTTAGCCCTTGCCGAGGCGGGCTCTATGGCGTCTACGCTCTTGTGCCATGCCCTTTCTCCTTGCTCCGTTGTCAGTGTGTTCTCGCGCATCCAGCGGGCGACGGGTGTCTTGTCCATCGTCCGGAGTTTTAAGGTCTTCGAGGCATGCCCTGTGCGTGGCTTGAAGCCCAATGTGCTTGCGCACCAGTGTCTTATGCTGTCCGCCGTGATGTCAGTCCCGACAAAGCATCCGCTCACAACCATTCGGCATCCGCTCCGCTTTATGATTTCTGTGTGACGGCGGAACCCCGAGGTGTATATCTCGTGCCTTACGCCGGCATCGCCGTACTTTGTGCTTCTTTGCCTGTCGAGGTTTATCCTCACGAGGTCGAATCCCTCAGAGCCGTAGGCCGTCGTGTCGGCATCATACGCCTCTTTGCTTTGAGCGACGAACGAGTAGCCGCCCATACGCATCATCTGCGCCACGGCGGAATGACCTGTGCTTCGTGTAGCTCCGCCCGTGCGTGCCACCATCTCCATGTCGGAGTACGACGCTCCGTGACCCGGGGCGTCATCGTCCTCCCATTCGTGCGACGGGTCGAAATCGAACTGGTCGCCCACTGTGTAAACGTCGCCTGGCCATGGCACGCCCGCGTCGCCCTCTGCCGCCACGCCCGCCCAGTTGTCAGTCATGACGAAGTCCGGCCCCGCGAGCCTGTCCATTCCCTCAACCAGCAGGGCGCGTTTGCCTCCTTTCCACAGGCACGCTGGCAAGCTCTCCGAGGGCATCGAGCGTCCGCCTTTGCCTATCGCCACGACGCTGTAAGTCCTTATCACTCCGTCCTCTGGCTGATATACGGCCATGCTCGTGCTGTCTGTCATTCCCACAAGCCGGCTTCCCTCGTATACGGCGAACCTCTCGGCCACTGCCGTCGGCTCCAGACTGTCGGGTGTGGCCTCCCAAGTCACCATTATGCTGTCCGTGGCGGCGAAGCGGAGGCTGACTTTCGAGGGCGGCAGTGGCGTTATGGCCACGTCGGGTCCGCACAGGTAGCGGGCTATGCCCTTGTATATCGAGCGGGCGGCGTCGTGGCGGAAGGCGGGGCTGAGTCCTTGCCGTATGTCCGCTATGTTCTGGTGCGACAGGAGTTCGAGCAGCAGTGCCGGCACGTCGGGGCGTCTGCTTTCGGAGTACCGTTTGTCGGCCAGCCCGCGGAATGTCCAGTCGCGGTCCCAAGTCGTCCTTATGTCGCGCAGCACGTTTTGGCTCACTATGCCCGCCAATTGGCGTGAGGCCATTCGGCTTCGGCCATCGGGGAATGACGCGCTGCCATCCTTGCTCGTCGTGAAGAGGGCGAGTGTGCCTATGGTGGAGTCGGTGTGTGTGACGTAGGCGTCGGTGTGGAGGGCGAGGGCTATGTCTATGGCGATCCGTTTGTCGTTCACGAGCGAGTTTACCCATTCCCCGCGCCCGTTTATGTCGTCCGTATACTCGTTGTTTCCATTGCTCACGCTCAGCACTTTGTGGTAGTCGAATCCGTCGGCTTGCATATAGTAGCGGGCGGCCTCTGCCCATGCGGGCATCCCGCTCGTAGCCCCGTCTCGCTCTACTGTTCCCATGCCGCCGCCTATGCGTACCGCGTCGGCCGATATCGTGCCGTCGCCTTTCAGTACCACTTGCCACTCCCGCCCGCGGCGGAACGGCAGCTTGCCCAGTGGCATCCACATCCCGCCTCCGCGACGCTGGTCCACTTTGAAGTGCGCCTCGCTGTCGCCATGCCTTACCGTCACGTCAACCCCGCCCGTCGGGCCGCCGTCTTTCACCTCGGCGTAAGCTATGTATACTTCCATCGGCCCGCTCGCCTCGGCCGTTCCACGGAATGCTACAGAGTCCTCCGTCCCGTCCATCTTTTCATATATGTGGGCGGACCCCATCGCGAACGGGTTGTCGTGTCCTTTGAGTGTCTCGTAATGTCCGAAGCCGGCTACTGTCTTTGCTGCCGTGCGTGTCGCGGTAAATCCGTCGTCGGCGTCGTCTACAATCTGGCATGTGCGGGTCGTGTCGCGTTCGCGCGCTGTAAGCACCAAGGCTCCTGCATTTTCGAGCATCGGGATGAGGAAGGGTAGGGCGATAGACGGTGTCAGCAGATCCTCAACGGTGGTGAATAGCCTCGCGCGCTGCCATTCCCATCGGCCGAGCGACGCCTCGTAATACCTCCCGTGGCTGGGCCACATGGCAATATTGCGCCCGCTCAATGCCCCCGCATGCCCGTCGTCGGTGCGTGTCACGGGCGAGCCTTGGGCGGGTCTGCCTTGCGCAGTGTCGTCTTTTATCAGTAGTTTTTGCAGGTCGGCCTGTGAGGTCAGGAACTGCACGGCGGCGTCGGGCTGCTCGCACCATCTCCTTACGCTGTCTTGCGCGTCGGCAATCTGGCGCGGTGTAAGCAGCAGCATCGCCGCATTGTCTGTCAGTCTGACGCGTATGTTCTTGCCATCGCCCACGGCCGACTTCACGCCAACCGGGCGCGCGAGCTGTGTGTAAGGCCCCGCCAATATGCGGGTCAGGGCCTGCGTGTCTATTTTCTCTATTACAGGCCTCACTTGTGCTGTGGCCTGCAGGGCGGTGGTTGTTATTAGGAGTAATGTGAGGCGCAGTAGTTTAGTAAATCTCGATGTAAACAACTTTCTTGTCCTCCTCAAAATATTCTATGCCAGGAAAATAGGTGGCTATGTCGCACCACGCTGCCGTTTTTCTGAAAGGTTTCAGCTCTGCGTTCAGGTCCCCTCCCTTCAGGTAGAGGATGCCGTTCATCACGGCGTTGCGCTGCTTGTGGCTTATGAGGTGGCGGGTCTGTTGGACGAACTCGGGCAGTTTGGTCACGCCGCGGCCTGTCACGAAGTCAAATTCGCCTTTCATCTCTTCCGAGCGGCTCTTTATGGCGGTCACGTTGGTCAGTCCCAGGCTCTTGGCCACCTCTTCCACCACCTTTATCTTCTTACCTATCGAGTCGACGAGGGTAAATTCGCATTCGGGGAACATTATCGCGAGCGGGATGCCAGGGAAGCCGCCACCCGTGCCGATGTCGGCTATTTTTGTCCCGGGCGTGAAGCGGGTGTACTTGGCAATGGCCAGGGCGTGCAGCACGTGGTGAGTCATCAGCTCGCCAATGTCTTTGCGCGAGATTACGTTTATCTTCGAGTTCCAGTCGTCGTAGAGGGGTTGCAGCATGTCGTACTGCTCCTTCTGCTTCTGGCTGAGGTCGTGGAAATATGTCTCTATGATGCTCATCTGTCTTGTGCTGCTTCTGTGTTTTTCAATATGTTGTAGAGCAACTCGCGGCTGCGGAACAGCTGCGCCTTGACTGTGCCGATGGGCATGTCGAGTTGCTCGGCAATCTCCTCGTAGGTCAGCTCCTTGAAGTAGCGTAGCTCCACGAGCCGCTTGTAGCGGGGCTTGAGCTTGTCCACAACGGCGCGCACTGTCTCCACGGTCTGGCTCCTTATCATGCTCTCCGACGGGTCGGGCTGGTCGTCGCATATCGTTATCTGGCGCGCCCCGTTCTCGTCTTTGTCGCTTTCGTCCTGGTCAATGGAGACCACCTTGGCCTTTTTGCGCCTAAGAAAGTCTATGCCGTTGTTCGAGGCTATCTTGAACAGCCATGTCGAGAATGCGTAGCTTGTGGAGTACAGCTCTATGTTCCTGAACGCCTTGCCGAAAGCCTCTATGGTGAGGTCCTCCGCGTCGACTTTGCTGCCGACCATCTTCAGGAGCATGAAATATATCGAGTCCCTGTATCGGGACAGCAGTTTGGCATATGCTTTCTCGTCGCCGCCTTTGGCGCGCTCGACAAGCTCTATGTCATACAGTGCCTTATCAGAGTGTGTGCTGGGTGTTATTTCCATGTGTTGCGGCTTTGAGTGGCTACGCCTGTCAGCCATGCTAATGACTGCATGGCCGGGATGGCGATGTCCATCGGCAGGGCGAGCGCCCACATTTTGCTTTCTCCCATCGCCTTGGCCGATATGCCCAGCGATGAGTATATCACGGCTGCGCGGACGACAATCGCTGCGCATGACGCTATCCACATCCAGTCCGCCCCGTTAAGAAGGCCTGTCACTATGCCCGCCACAGTGGCGACCCAGAACAGGAGTCTGCTCGCCAATTCCGTTGTCAACCAGAATTTTACGCCGAGCGGGTACCGCGTGCATGTTGTCAGGTGGCGGCTCTTCTGTGCAGAGTAGTCTATCCATGTGTCCTTGGCTTCGCTCTCCGTGTGGGCCGGCTCTTCAAATACGCAGGCCGTGTTTGCGCGCGTGCCCATCTCGCAGATGAAGAGGTCGTCGTCGCCCGACATCACGCCAATGTTGTTGCGGAATTTTGAGCTGCGGTTGAACAGCCCTTTGGTGTATGACATGTTACGCCCTACGCCCATAAACGGTTTGAGAGCTGTGGCGAAACCGAAGTACTGCACTGCGTTCCAGAAGGTCTCGTAGCGTATCATCAGGTTCAGCAGGCCGGGCTTGCGTGCATAGCGGCCGTAGCCTATCACGAGCTCCTTGCCCTCCCCCGTGTAGCCTTCGGCCATCAGTGTCAGCCAGTTCTCCGATGCCGGGAGGCAATCGGCGTCTATGAAGACTATGTGGTCATACTTGGCCGCCTTTATGCCAAGCGTCACGGCCAGCTTTTTGCCGTGTTTGAATTTCTTGTCGCCGGGGATTGTGGTGGTGTAGACTTCGGGGTTCGCCTCGCGCATTCTTGCGAGTTCCATCGGCGTGTCGTCCGTTGAGCAGTCGTCCACCACTACTATCTGCTTGGCCGCCGGATATTTCTGGTTCACGAGGGCTGGAATGAGCCGTCGCAAGTTCTCTGCCTCGTTGCGTGCGCACACCACGATGCTCACGTCGGGCAGCCCCGCCGACATGTTGCGAGGTCTCTTGCGCACCCTGAACATGAAGAATGCCCAGTAGAACAGCTGCCATGCCAATGTCAGGGCAGCTATTGACACAACGATTATGTCGGTCGTGTTCACGTTTTCCGCAGTTAGTTGTCTTCACGAGTGTGGAGGGCGGGGGCGCAACGGCCGAGCCTCTGCACTCTATTGCAATTTCACAAAAGTACTCAAAATAATTTTTCTCCGATAAAAATAACCCTCATTTTCCCTGCGCATTTATGGTTTCTTCATTGCGCACCAAGGCGTGTCGCTACCATTTGCCCTGTCGGTCATCCGACTCAATTCGCCGTTTCGTGAGGTCTTCTTATATCACCCAATCTCCTTTATCAGGCACATTTTCCGCTTGTGCCTCTCGTGGGTGAACTCTTTCACTATCGAGGCCGCGCGGTCGTTATTGCTCAATATGGCTGTCGTCTCCACGTGGCGTATCCCTCGCTCCGACATCCGCTCTATCAGGCATTCTATCAGCAGTGAGAACGCTCCGCGCCTCCTCGCGTTTGGCGATACGGCGGCGAGCAAAATCTCCGCCTCCTTGGCGCGTTTCATCTCGACCCAGAGGTTCACGGCGTCAATGAGGCCAATGTCGCCCCATGCGCGCCTGAGCGGCTTGACGACCGATGGCATTGCCACTATGAAGCCCACAGGCTCCCCGCCCGCACGCACGTCCTCCGCTGCCACCACGAGCTTGTGGTCCAAGGTGTCGAGGAACATGTCGGTGTAGTAGCGTTTCATGTCGTCGTCGAAAGGGTAGGTGCCAAAGAGGGGGGCGAAGTTCTGGTCGAAGAGGGTCATGAGCGAGGGGGCGGCTCTCTTCAGCTCGTCGAGGGTGGAGAACGAGCGAAGGCGCAGGCCGAACCTCTCACGCGCGGCGGCGGCTATCGCCTTGACTTTGGGCGGCACGGTGAACGGTATCGTGAGGCGATACTCGTACCAGTCCTGCAAAGGCTCATAGCCTTCGTGCCTGAACATGTCAAGATAGTACGGCTGCGTGAGCGATGAGCCGAATGCGGCCATACGGTCGAAGCCCGCGACAGTCAGGCCTTGCTGGTCCAAGTTGCTGAACCCTAACGGGCCGGCGGCATATCTCATCCCGCGCGAGCGCAGCCACCCCTCGGCGGTCGCAAGAAGTCTGTGGGCAAGTTCCGCGTCGTCCTCCGACTCGAAGCGGGATATCCTCCCTATGGGGTCGCCAGTCTTCTCAATCCACTTGCGGTTGACTATGGCGGCCACTCTGCCGCGGCATTTGCCGTCGTCGCCCACGGCCACCCATCGTCTCACTTCACAGAACCGGTAGGCGGGGTTCTGTGATGGGTCGAACAGTCGCCGCTCGGCTTTGCGCAGGGGCGGCACCCATTGCGCATTGCCGCGGTAGAGCCTGTATGGCAGGCGTATGAAAAGTTCAGCGTCTTCGCTTGCCTCAACTTGGCGTATCTCTGTCATTTTTCTCCTATTTCCCCTCTTTGTCTGCGTTGCCCTGTGGGCGGCTTATTCCGCCTGTGGCTCAATCTTTTGGGCAAGCTCGTAGTACGATATGTACTGGTGGTGTTCAAAGGCGTCGGTTGCCTTGAGCGGGTGCTTGGCGTGGTAGGCGGCATCGGGCATTAGCACGAAGGTCTGGCCGCATCGGGCGTAGTTGGCGCAGTCGGCGTACTGGGGCCTCGTGAACCACCCGTTGCCCTCTTCGAGCATCTCGCCCACCACGTTGCCGAGGTACTTCGTGAGGTTGCGTACCGACTTGGCCGTCGGCTTGTTAAGCCTGTTGTAGAGGAAGCCTATCCTCGCTCTCTGCATCGCGCCGAGGCTGGCCGTAAGGGAGTCTATCTGAGCGAACGGGTTCGTGGGGCGGAAGTCCGTAGGGCGCTGTACGCTCAGCGGAGTCTCGGGCACCCAGTCGTCCGCGTTGACGACCGTTATCGACCACCCGCGGGTCATGGCCTCATAGTTGAGGGCGAAAGCGTAGTCGCCCGGCTTTGGCGCCGCGCTTGCATATGTCTTTATTCTCATGTCTTTGGGCATCACGCCTTTAGCCTGCATCCTCTTTATCATCGCCGTGGCAAGGTAGCTGAGGGCTCCGCCTTGGCTATGACCCGCAATGATGAAGTCGCGGCATCCGCTCTTATAGCATGAGTCCATTTTGCTTTTTATGTCATCGGCCATCGTCATGAGGCCTGCCACCCAGCCGGCGTGTACGCAGGCCGTGCTGTCGGCGCAGAGGTCGTAGCTTTTGTACTCGCCTACGTGGCAAGTGCCTACGGCGCGCACCATCCCGGCGTTGAAGTTGGCTCCCCAGCTCCTCATTGTCGACACCGTGGCGCGTAGCAGCACTGCGCATGTGCCGCTGGCATCCTGCCACAGTTCCCACGAGTTGTCGAAGCCCGTCTTGTGGGCAACGTAGATCTTCTTGAACCTCTTGGGCGCGGGGCTCAGGTATTTCGTGTCGACGCTCAGGCTGTCCATATGGGAAGTCATGCAGAGGCACTCTATGTACTCGTCTTTGTCGAAGCCGGGTTTCAAGTGCTGAGCGTAGGCCGCCGTTTGGAGTGCGGCGGCAAAAGCGATGGCCAGTGCTGTTCTTTTCATATAGTGAGTGTGATGTGTTTGCCGTTTCGTGTTGAGCGGGGTTGTCTATTTTGCGGGTGCCACGTAGTCGCCGTCGTCGCTCACCTCGCGCTCGGGGTGCAGCTCGCGCTCCGCCTTCAGGTACTTCTGGCTGAGGATGGACAGGAAGTGGCTTATGCGGACAATGGCGTTGGTCGTGTCGGCCAATACTGTCTTGCCCTGGAGCTTAAGCAGGTAATAGTCGTAGATGGCTGTGAGGCAGAGGGCTACGTGGTGCATCTTGTCGCCGCCCTTTATCTTGGTCGTCAGCAGGCTTATGTCTGGCCATGCCGTCTGGAAAGCGTTCTGGTATGGAATCTCGCTTGGCTGAGTCAGCAGGTAGAGGTGGAAGTTGTATATGTCGTTGGCCAGCATGTC
This sequence comes from Marinilabiliaceae bacterium, assembly GCA_051875415.1. GTDB lineage: Bacteria > Bacteroidota > Bacteroidia > Bacteroidales > Marinilabiliaceae > W3P20-009. Next base: position 34,543 of record JBJEGU010000040.1, on the reverse strand, counting down.
GAGTATCTGCAGATGGCCACCCTCCTCCTTGTGCTCGCGTTTCATCATCTCGCACAGGTTGTCCCACCAGTCGTACAGTTTCTGGCTCTCACCCGGGTCCGTCACTCCATATTTCGATATCACGCTCTCGCTTATGCGTTTCATGTCCAACCCGTTAGCACGTATCAGGTCTTCCACGTTCCACATGTAGAGGATGTATTCGACGATGCTCTCTTTTCTCTTTTTCTGCGCTATGTACACGGTCTTTGCCCCTTCTTCGTTTTTCTTCCTTATCCACGTCGCGGCTTAATGCGCCCGACGGGCGATTTCACTCTTGGTCGTCCTCCTCATCGTCAAGGTCGATGTCGAAGTCGTCGTCGTCCGCCCATCCGTCGGCCACGAAGTTGTCTATGTCGCGGCGTTCCTTCTTTGTCGGGCGACCGAGTCCTTTCTGCCTCTGCATCGACATCTGGAGGTGGTATAGCTCAATGAGTTCCGCCTGGTCTTTGGGCGTGACCTCAACGATATGGTCTTTCACGAGCTTTGCGCCCATGCGGCTCTGCGCAAGTTTTATTATCTCGAACGAGCGTGTGGCGGCCGGCACCTTTATGGCTATCACGTCGCCCACTTTCACGTTGCGCGAACTTTTCACCTGCGCCCCGCCTATCGACACTTTGCCGCGTTTCACGGCCTCGGCGGCTATGGAGCGCGTCTTGTAGAGCCTGACGGCCCAGAGGAACTTGTCTATCCTAACAGTCTCTGCCATCGCTACTTGTTGTTGAATTGCGTCATGGTCAGTTGAAGCCCGACGCATACGTATGTGCGGATGCACTCGGCGGCCGTCTCCATCCTCTCTGCCACATGCTCCTTCTCGTCGTCGCTCCACTTGCCAAGCACGAAGTCTATTTGCTGTCCGCGCTTGAACTCGTCGCCTATGCCAAAGCGCAGGCGCGGGTAATTCTCTGTACCGAGGAGTTCCGTTATGTTCTTCAGCCCATTGTGGCCGCCTGCGCTGCCTTTGCCTTTGAGGCGGATGGTTCCGACGGGCAGGGCTAGGTCGTCGACGACAACCACTATGTTCTCGGGGCCAATCTTCTCGGCGTCTGCCCAGTAGCGTACCGCCTTGCCGCTCAGGTTCATGTACGTGTTCGGCTTCAGGACAATGAGGTCGCGGCCTTTGACCCTTATGCGTGCCACGTCGCCATACCTCTCAGTGCTGAAGCTGCCGCCGGCGTCCTCCACCAGTCGGCTGACAATGTCGAAACCCGTGTTGTGCCTCGTGTGGGCATATTCGTCGCCTATGTTGCCAAGGCCTACAATCAGGAATTTCATATCCGTCGTTAGTGCCGCCGTCGCCATTTTTCGCGGGCCTGTGCGCCCGCGGAGCGTCGGCTTGCTTTTTTATGAGTTCAGAATTGATTCTATCACTTCGCTGAAGACGTCCTTCTCTTTCATTCCCGCGGCGCGTATCTGCTGGGGGATGAAGCTCGTGGCCGTCTGGCCGGGCGTGGTGTTGACCTCAAGGACGAAGGGTGTCCCGTCGCGTTTCACGATGAAGTCTATTCGTACGATGCCTTTCATGGTCATAAGGTCGTAGACCTCCTCGGCTGTGGCCTTTACTTTCTGCGCCACTTCGTCGCTCACCTCGGCGGGCGTTATCTCCTGCGTCTTGCCTGGGGTATATTTTGCGTCGGTGTCGAAGAATTCGTTGCTCGTGCGGACCTCAGTGAGCGGGAACACCACGGTGCGCTCAGCCGTCTTGTACAGGCCGCAGGTGAGCTCCGTGCCATCCATAAATGCCTCTATTATGACGTCGTCGCTCTCTTTATGCGCCTCGGCTATTGCCCTTTCGATGTCATCTTCGCTCTTCACTTTCGACACGCCGAAGCTCGACCCTGCCGCCGAGGGCTTTACGAACATTGGCAGCCCGAGCCGCTCCGCGATGGCGTGCGGGTCCACTTTCTGCCCTTTGCGCACCCTTATGGAGTCGGCCACTTTTATGCCGAAAGAGCGCAAATAGCTGTTGCACACGAACTTGTCGAACGTCATGGCTCCCGTAAGGGCGGGGCATGTGGAGTGCTTCATGCCAATCATCTCGAAGTAGGCTGGCATGAGTCCGTTCTCGCCTGGGACTCCGTGTATCGTTATGTAGGCCAATGCGAAGGTGCGCTTCTCGCCGTCTTCGGTGTATGAGAAGTCCTCACGGTTTATGGGGATGCTCTTGCCGTCGGGCTCGGCTGTCCACTCGTCGCGGGTTATCTTGACGGGGACGAGGTCGTACTTCTCGCTGTCCATCATTGCCATGAGGCCGTCCTTGCTGCGTGCGCTGACTTCCGCCTCGCTTTGATATCCGCCATACACGATGGCTATGCGCTTTTTCTTCATGTTTGTATTGTGTGGTGGGGTGGCGGGCTTGTGCCGTCCACTTCGCCGTTGTTGTCTTATATCTTTGTGTGTCAGGATGGTGTTGGCGTCTCGTCCCGACCTTATCTGTTCTCTACGTATTTGCGCCACCTGTCTATCACGTCCGCCATGTCGGAGGCTATCTCGCTGTCGAATCGCATAAACTCGCCCGTCTCGGGGTGGGTGAACCCGAGGGTCTTGGCGTGGAGTGCTTGCCGCGGGAGGGCGGACAGGCAGTTGGTTACGAATTGCCGGTATTTGGGGAATGTCGTGCCGCGGAGAATCTGGTCGCCGCCGTAGTGCATGTCGCCGAAGAGCGGGTGGCCGATGTGGCGGAAGTGCGCCCTTATCTGGTGGGTTCTGCCCGTCTCCAGTCGGCATCGGACTACGCTCACGTAGCCCAGCCGCTCAAGCACCTCGTAGTGCGTCACGGCGCTTTTGCCGATGCCGCTCTCCTCGGGGAACACGTCCATCACTTTCCTGTCCCTCACGCTGCGGCCTATGTTGCCGCGTATCGTCCCGCTGTCTTGCTCCATCAGTCCCCACACCAGGGCTATGTAGCTCCTTTCGGTGCTCTTGACGAAGAACTGGTGGGCGAGATCCATCTTTGCCTTTTCGGTCTTGGCTACGACGAGCAGTCCCGACGTGTCTTTGTCAATTCGGTGGACAAGGCCGGGACGCGGGTCTTTCATGTCCTGGAACATGGGCAGGTTGCGCAGATGCCATGCGAGGGCGTTGACGAGCGTCCCGTCGTAGTTGCCGAAGCCCGGGTGTACGCACATCCCGGCCGGCTTGTTGACCACTATGACGGAGTCGTCTTCATATACGATGTCGAGAGGAATGTCCTGAGGCACTATCTCAATGTCGCGCGGGGGGTAGCTCATCACGATGCTTATCTCGTCCCCTGGCTTCACTCGGTAGTTCGATTTTACGGGTTTGCCGTTCACGAGTATGTTGCCCGCGTCGGCCGCGGCTTGCACCTTGGTGCGCGAGGCGTGGGCAACGTGGTCCACCACGTATTTGTCTATCCTTATGAGGTTCTGCCCACTGTCCACCGTCAGGTGGTGATGCTCATAGGTCTGACCGCCCTCAGCCTCGTCGGAGTCCAGTTCGTCCTGCTCCAGTTCGTCCTGCTCAGCGTCAGCAAGTTGCGACTCGTTGAGCGCGGTGTCGCGTGTCGTCTCCATACGTGTCGTGGCTATTCTGAAAGAGCTCCTTCTGCGGCTTTCGTGGCGTCGGTCGTCAGCCATATGTTAACCGATGACCATGTCTCAACAGTCGACTCGCCCGAGGCCATTGGCGATTGCCTGTACACAATGGCCATAGCGGAGTCCGACGCTGTGCGGATGGTCGCGTCGCACTCCACGTTGCCCAGCGACATCGACGCTCCGGCTATCGCCACGAGGGCCTCGTCGTACGGAAGTCCCCTCACGTCCGGCACCCTTGTCACGCCTCCGGCCTGTCCGCGGCCTACTACGAGGCTGACGGCCGTGCCCTTGGGCAGCCTGTCGCCCGCCTTAATGTCCTTGCCACCGACGGTCTGCTTCAGGACGAGCCCGTCGTAAGGGCTCGGGACGGAGTCCACACGGCCTATGACAAGGCCTGCGTTCTGAATGTTGACGAGGGCGTTGCGGTATGAGTAGTTGACGAGGGCGGGCATTGTGGTCATCTCTTTAGTGAAAGCGTTGATGGTCACGTATATCGTGCGGCCTTTCTTGACCTTCTTGCCCGCCTCTGGAATCTGGTCGACTATCACCCCGGGCTTCTCGCCCGGCTTGTAAATGGAGTCTATGAGTACGAGCGAGAGGTCGCCGTTCCTTACTTCGCTCTCCACTTCGCTCTGCGTGTGGCCTACAAGTTGCGGCACCACGACTGTGCGTCCGCTGGTAGTGTAGACGCCCAGCGCCCAGTTGGCTATGACGAGCAGGACGATAGTGGCGGCCACGGCCAGACCTACCTGAGCCCAGAAAAGCTTGGTTTTGAGGAATTTCAAGAAGTTCATGCCTCTTTCGTTGTTTTTCATTCTTTTGCCAAAGGTAGCATTTATTCTCGATAGTTGCGCACGACGGGCCGCAGGCGGCTTTGGGGTACGAAAAAAGCCCCGAATCGCTTCGGAGCTTGAAACTCAGTTGCTCAATCAGTCTCAAAGACTAATAAGCCTTGCCCTTTGCCTCGTCGGAAACAGTGAGCTGCTTGCGACCCTTAGCACGACGGGCAGCCAGAACGCGGCGACCATTAGCAGTCGACATCCTCTGACGGAAGCCGTGCTTGTTGATGCGCTTGCGGTTCGAAGGTTGAAATGTCCTTTTCATCGTACGATTACTTTAAAAGATTGAATTCAAATCGGCGGCGAAGTTACGCCTTTTGCCGTTTATGCGCAACTTTTGCGCCGTCTTCTTTCCCCTTTTTTACCCTCGCTCCGCTTCTGTTAATCTCTTTACTTCCTTTCCCTATAACGCTTTATGACGTTGTAGGCCTTGAACATCCCGAGCTCGCCCGCATGGCTGAGGTCGGCGATGCCCTCGTCCTCCTGCCCAAGGTATATGCGTATTATGCCACGGTTGAAATACGCCTCGGCGAACTGGTCGTAGATGCCTATGGCTTTGCCAAGCAGCTCCTCGGCCTTGTCCATCTGCTTTCGCTGGCAATACACGAGGCTCATATTATAATATGCGAACTCGTTGTCCGGCTCAATCTCTACCACTCGCTCCAAGTCTTTGAGGATGAGGTCGTAGTCAAGTATGGCCACCTCGCGGCGTATGCTGGCGGCGCTCGACCCTGTCAGCGAGCCGGGCATTTCGGCCGCTGTCGGCGCGTCGCTGTCCATGTCGCGGATGGTCTCCACCATCTTATAGCGTGCGGCGGCGCGGTTGAAGAGAGCCACTTTGTTGTCTGGTTCTTTCAGAAGGCAGACGGAGAGGTCGGTCAGAGCGCTGTTGTAGTTCATGACGGTCGAGTATAGCGTCCCGCGCAGCAGGTAGAGGCTCGGGTTGCCCGGGTCCTCGTCAAGCTTTTTGTTCACGTCGCCAATCATTCCGAACACTTCGGCGGATACTTTGTCGCTTGTCACCTCGCGGTTGGTCACCACCATCTTGCGGTCGGCTATGCCAAGGGCGTTGAACTCCACGACGGCGGGGTTGTAGTATGGCGCGTTTGGCAGCAGAGTGTCGGCGTTGAAGAATGAGAGGCTGAACGCGGGTTCGAGGTCTATGGCTATGTCGCGGTCTTGCACCCTTCCGCGGATGCTCTCTTTGTTGTCCTGCCTGAGCTTCTCGTCGTTGTCGCCGAAGTCTGCCACGACCACCATCTGGTCGTAGTGGCGCATGTCGTTGTCGTTCTTGCTGCGCGAGCCTTTTTTCTTTCCTTCGTCCGTTTCCTGCTTAGCCGCCTTGTCGTCCTTTGCGTTTTGGGCGGTTGCGTTTTTCGCCCGCTCCTCTTCGAAGGTCATTGCCGTCATGTAGTCCATCTCAGAGCCCTTTATGTCGCCAATCTGGCGTTTGACTATGGCTCGTTGGGCATACGCCGCGCCGAAGTCGGGGTGCTTGGCAATGATGATGTTCAGGTCCTGCAGGGCGTTCGTCGCCTGGCCTGTCTGGATGTACGTCAGGGCGCGGTTGAAGAGTGTGATGTCGTCCGACGGGTCTATCGCCAGGGCGTGGGAGAAGTCGTCGGCCGCCCTGTTGAGGTCGCCCGCCTGGGCGCGGAGCAGGCCGCGGTTCTGGTAGGCCATCTTGTTCTTCGGGTCGAGGCGTATGGCCTCGTCGAGGTCGGCCTCGCTGCCGCGGAGGTCGTCGAGGTTGTATTTGGTGATGGCCCGGTTGACGTAGACGTAGGCGTCTTTGGGGCGCAGCTCGGCCAGATGGTTGTAGCTTTCGAGGGCGCCCGTGTAGTCGCGCGTCTGGTAGCGGAGCATCCCGAGGTAGGTGAAAGCGTCGGGCGAGTAGGCGTTTATCTTTGTCGCGCGGCAGAACTCTTCGAGGGCAGCTGCGGTGTCGCCTTTCTCAACGAGGGCTATGCCTCTGTAAAGTATCGCGCTGACATTCCGCTTGTTGAGCTTCAGCAGCTTGTCATATTGGCCGATGGCCGTGTCGTACTCCTTGAGGTTGATGCTGGCAATGCCCGAGTTCATCAGCATGTTGACATTCTCCGGCTCGTAGCTCAGCCCCTTGTCGAAGTCCTCGCGCGCCGCGGTGGGCTTGTCGAGTCGCAGACGGGCTATCCCGCGCAGGTTGTACGCCTCGACGAGGAAAGGGTTGATGTCCAGTGCCACGCTGCAGTCCGTCTCGCAGCCCGTCATGTCGTCGAGGTAGTACTTCGCGATGGCGCGGTAGTAATACGGGTCGGCGAGGTAGGGCTTGACTATTATGACGCGGTTGAAGTATTGGATGGACAGCACATAGTCCTCGAAGTAGAGGGCGTTGCGGCCTATCTGCATCATCCTGTTGGTGTTCACTTGCGCCTGTGCGCCACCGCCGCCGGCGAGGCATGCCAATATTGTGAGGCATAATGCCGCGATGTTGCGTAGCTTAATCATCATCTTCGTCGTCATCTTCGCCATTTTCGATTCGCTCGGCCAGACGTTGATACATCTCGGCCTCCTCCGTGCGGTCCAGATGGCGGCACACGTCCACCATCATCCTGAGCAGCGACGCGTCGGGTTTGCCGTGCGACAGCAGCTCGCACAGGTCGGCTTGCGCCTTCTCCCAGAGCCGCAGCCCCATGTGCCCTTTAGCCCTGAGAGCCTGGGCGTCGCGCTGTTTGCTTTTGCTCTTAAGGGCGCCGGGGCGCAGAGCCTTGCTGGCGTCGGCCACGCCTTGCTTGAAGTCGCCCCCCTCAATCTCTATCTCGGCGCGGAGCAGCAGGCCGTCGGCGAAGTCGGGGGCGAGAGCCAGGGCTTTGTTGACGTTGGCCTTGGCCGCTCGGGGGTCGCCGTAGCTTTTGATGCACTCCACGGCCAGGAGGTAGTATTCGTAGGCGAACTCGAACGTCTTTTCGCGCATCTTGCGCTCGCTCTCGATGAGATGCTCCACGTCGCTCTCGAGCTTGCCTATCGAGTTGCCTATCTTTGCGGCAAGGTATCGGCGGATGGCCGCGTCTTTCAGTTTCTCAGGCTCTAAGGCCAGAGAGTCGAGCAGTAGTCCCACTGCGCGTCCGTAGTCGTGGGCTTGGAAGGCGTCGCGGGCCTCGGAGGAGAGGTCTCGCGCCTTGGCCTTGTCGAGTTGGCTGTTTATGAGGGTCTCGTTGTTCGCCCCGTATGAGAAGTCGCGGACCATCACGTTTGTCATTATGTCTTTCGCTCCGACAGCCTGACGCAGGACGATTCCGCCCAGCGAACGGCAACGGCTAAGGGCTACGTATACCTGCCCGCAGGCGAAAGCCCCGCGCCCGAGGTCTATTATCACGTTGTCGAATGTCAGCCCCTGGCTCTTATGTATCGTTATGGCCCACGCCAGTTTCAGTGGCACTTGAGTGTACGTGCCCAGGGTCTCCGACACGACTTTGTGCTTCTCCTCGTCGTAGCGGTATTTCACGTTCTCCCACGTCTCCGGCTCTACGAAGTAGGTCTCGAAGCTCGGCGTCTGGTCCTCGCCCTCCTCCTTCTCCGCCTTGTCGTCCTTGTCATGAGTGTCGACCTCCACCCACACCCCGTCCTCCTCAAATCGGGCTATGCGTCCGATGGTGCCGTTGTACCACCGCTTCTCAATATCGTTCCTTACGAATATCACCTGCGCTCCCTCTTTGAGCGTCAGCAGCTTATTGGTCGGCAGCGAGGTCTCGGGGAAGTCGTCGCATATCACGCCCTCGAAAGTCTGTTCGGGGGTCGTGAGTTCGCTCAGGTGCTTGTCGTTGATGGCGTCGCATGCCGACTTGGTCGTCGTCAGCGTGAGGTACATCTGTCCGTCCGACGGTTCGAACTGCGGCATGACGCGGCTGTTGATGGTGGCGATGTCGGACGCTGTGGCCATCCCGACCCTGACCTTGTCGAGCAGGGCGAGGAAGTCGGCCTCCTTTTGCCGGTAGACCTTGCGGAGCTCCACCTGCACGAGCGACATTTGGGCGAAGACCTGCGCCCCGAAAAAATAGGGCGTCGTATAGAATCGGCGGAGGATGTCCCAGTCCTGCCCCTTCACTACGGGTTCGAGCTGGTATGCGTCGCCCACCAGGAGCATCTGCTTGCCGCCGAAGGGCAGGTGGCGGCCGTGCCTGACGTAGGTGCGCAGCACCCTGTCCACAAAGTCGAGCACGTCCGCCCTGACCATCGAGATCTCGTCGATGACAATCAGTTCTACCTCCTGGATGAGCTTAATCTTGTCGGAGTTGAACTTCTGCATCTCCCTCACCCGCCTCGGGTCGGAGTAGTTGACATCGTCGAGGGCGAAGGGCTGGAGGGGGATTTTGAAGAACGAGTGGAGCGTGACGCCGCCGGCGTTTACGGCGGCTATGCCTGTAGGAGCCAGCACGACGGTCTTCTTGGCCACATGGTCCACAATGTAGCGCAAGAATGTCGACTTGCCCGTGCCAGCCCTGCCCGTCATGAAGACGGAGGTGTTGGTCCCGGTTATCAGTCGCCATACATTCTGGAACTCCTTATTATCAAGCTCAATGCCCATCCTCGAAGTTGTTTCTTTAGTCTACTTCCTCATGCAGGAATGCCGCGCGGTGCTTGGACTTGTGGTCTTTCGTCTCGCGGCGCTCCTTCCTGTTGAAGAGGTTGCCTTGCGCCGCCTTGTTCCTCTGCCCGAAGTAGAAAGTCACGTCCACGATGGGCCATATGGCCGCATGGCTGCTGATGCCTTCATAGTGGGCGAAGCTCGTCAGGAAACCGGCTTTGACGCTCCACTGGCTCGTAAGGAAATATTCGGCCTCGCCTTGCAGCTCCACGGCGTGGTGCTTGCTGAAGAAACCCGTGTGGTAGGCAATGCCGCCGTGGAGGTATACTCGCCCCGGGAGGCGGCCGTCGGCCCAGAATTTGAACCTCGCGCGGAAACCGTTGTCGATCAGAGTCTCGCTCCTGTTCGCTATGAAGTGGAAACGCGGCTGGTCTATTGTGTCGCCATCGGCGCATTTGATGCCCGCATAGAGGCCAAGCCCACCCGTGAGGATGAGGTAGGCTGAGCCGTCGGAGCAGTTGGGGTCGGTGTACCATGCGCGGGAGACGAGCAGCTCGTGTCCGGCCTCGAAAACGAGCGGCACTTTGGCGTCGGGCCGGATTATCCGCTCTATCTCCTTTCGCTTGGCTATGCTCATGCCGGGGTAGGCGTTGGCGATGTCGAAGCGCGACGAGATGACCCATCTCTTCTTGTCGAAGGTGGCCCACAGCCTCTTTGCGTAGATGGTAGGCCGGGCAATGTCCTCCACGAGATAAGTGGAGAGCTCAAGCCTTTCGGTGACGCCGTAGCGCGAGGCTGAGAGGAGGCTTACGTTGCCCGCCTTATGGTAGACGACGTTGGCGGCCTCGGCGTGCCACAGCATATCGTCGCGGAGCTTAAACAGCCCGCGAAAGCCGTTTAACCACTCTTTTTTTTTGCCGAGGTCGTTGCCGTAGCGCGGCTCATATACCACTTCGCCTTTCGTCCCGTACCTCGTTTGCGCTGAAGAGCTGACGGCGGGGAGGGCGGCGGCGATGAGGAGGACCTCAATAAATGGCAGCAAACGTGAGGTGAGCTTGCTCATGAGCCGATTCTTTATTTTGCGACTTTAGCCATCCCGGCATACTTGCTTGCCTTGTTCTTAGGCACGTAGATGACGAGTTTCTGGCCGGCGCGTATCATGTTCCGGCGTATGTTGTTCCAGTAGTTGAGGTCGGAGACCCTTACGCCGAAGCGTTTTGCGATGCCGCCCGGCACGTCGCCCTTCTTGACGGTGTAGATGAGCTTTGCCTTGCCGTCGGGCGTGCGGCCGGCGTAGACGTAGCCCTTGGCCTCGGCTATCTTGACAACTTTATTGTCAGGGAAGTACGTCTTCCTGTCGCGGGCGTAGATGGAGTCCTCGTAAGCCGCAAAGGAGAATGTGGCGTCGACAGGCAGTACGAGCGAGTAGTTCTTCCCCTCCATGGCGGGAATGACGTCATGCTTATACTGCGGGTTGAGTTGGCGGATTGTCTCCGTCGGGACTCCTATGACCGATGTCACCTGGTTGAAATGCAATGGCTGATAGACCATCACGGTGTCGGTAGCGGGCAACGCCTCGGTCTCCGACGCGTAGATGTGGTGCTCATTGGCGTAGGTCATGGCGTAGGCGGCGGCTATGAACGCCGGCACGTAGCCGCGGGTCTCGCGTGGCAGGTTATAGTAAATCTTCCAGAAGTCTTTCACGCCGCCGGAGCGGGCTATGGCCCGGTTCACATTGCCCGGGCCGCAGTTGTAGGCGGCGATGGCCAGATGCCAGTCGCCATACATGTTATACAGGTCCTGCAAGAAGACGGCGGCGGCCTCCGTAGCTTTGGCCGGGTCGCGGCGCTCATCGACGTAGCTCGTCACCTCAAGCCCGTAGCGTTTGCCCGTGTAGAGCATGAACTGCCACAGTCCAGAGGCCCCGACGCGCGACAGGGCGTTGGGGTTGAGCGCGCTCTCTATGACCGACATGTACTTCAGCTCGAGCGGCATCCCGTGGCTTTCGAGAACGCTCTCGAAGATGGGGAAGTAGTAGTCTTTCAGCCCGAGCATCCTCTGCACGAGGTCGCGGCGGCGCACGACGTAAAGCTCGATGAACCTTCTCACCTGGTCGTTATAGACCATAGGGATGGGCGACATCATTGACTGGAGGCGGTCGATGAACACCTCGTCCGGCACGCCAGCGATTACCGGGTCGGCCATCGCTAAGGTGTCGGGCACGAAGTCGTTGACGGCCTGCGTCTTTTGGGCATACCATGCGGCAATGAGGCTGTCGACCTCGTAGCGTGGCAGCCCCGCCATGGCGGCGGAGTCGGCCGTGGCCTCTTCGCGCTCAATCTCAATCTCCTCGGCTGCCGCGTCGTCTTGCGCGGCTACTTGCGTGGCGCAGAGCGCCATTGCCGCAAGCAGTATGATATGTCTTGTATGCTTCACTTGCTAAGTGTCTGTGTCTCTTTGATTTCGCCTTGTGTCTATACGCTGAAAAGCTTTTCCTGGACCATGTCCTTGTACGACTTGCCTATGGGAATGTAGGGTTCCACGCCGTCGAGTTTGAGCTGGGCGCCGTAGAGGGCCTTAATCTTGTCAATCCGGACGATGTAAGACTTGTGGACCCGCATGAACATTGTCTGCGGCAGCGTCTCCTCAAGGTTGCGCAGGCTCTCAAGTGTAATAATCTTCTCGCCTGGGCAATGGATGGTGACGTATTCGCGAAGACCCTCGATGTATGTTATGCTGGAGTATTTTATCCGGTGAATCTTGTGGTCGGCTTTTACTATCAGGACTCCGTCATTCGGGTCGTCCTCCTTCTGCGGCTCGTCGGTGGTTGGCATCGCCGGTTGAGGCTGGGAGGCGGCCTCGGCCGTCTGTGGCTTGCGGTCGTTCATCCGCTGCATGGCCTTGCCGATGCACTGCATGAAGCGGTCGAAGGAGAAGGGCTTGAGCAGATAGTCGAGGACGTCGAGCTGGTAGCTCTCTATGGCGTAGTCGGAGTAGGCCGTCGTGAAGACGACGAGAGGCCTCACTGGCAGCATTTTCAGGAAGTTGACCCCGGTGATGTCAGGCATCTGGATATCGAGGAACATGAGGTCGACCCGTCCCTCCTGGATTATGGGCAGAGCCTCAAGCCCCGATTTGCAGCTCTCGACGAGCTCCAGGTTTGGCACTTTCTCAATGAACTCTTTCAGCAGGATGCGCGCGGGGAACTCGTCGTCGACGATGAGGCAGCGAATCTTCTTTTGTATCTCCATAAAGACAAAGATAGCTTATTTTTATCTTTTTAGCCCAGGACGGCGGAGCGGGGAACTCGCCATGAAAGCTTAGTTGCTCGTGGTGTCTATTTGCAGGAAAACGCCGAACTCGGTCTCCGTCTTGTCTATCTTCATCTCATACCTGCCAGGGTAGAGGATGTCGAGCCGCTTGCGGACGTTCTCCACGCCGATGCCGCCCACGATGTCCTTGTTTATGGCTATTGAGGGCATTGAGTTGCGCACTTTGAAAATGAGAATGGGGCCGAGGGTCTTGACCTCCACTTGGAGCCAGCCTTTCTTGGGGTTGTCTATGTTGCCATGCTTGAAGCTGTTCTCGATGAACGGGATGAGCAGCATAGGCTCTATCATGAACTCCTCGTTGCAGTTAGATGAGTCGACCTTTATGTTGAGGTCGGAGTCCGTCTTGAGCTTCTGGAACTCTATATATCCGTCCATATACTCAATCTCTCGCTTCAGCTTCACCTTCTTGTTCTCGCTGTCGTAGAGCGTATAGCGCAGCATGTCGGAGAGCTTCAGAATCATGTCGGGCGTACGCTCGCTCTTAATGATGGAGAGGGCGTAGATGTTGTTCAATGCGTTGAAAAGGAAGTGGGGGTTGATTTGCGTCTTGAGGAACTTCATCTCGAACTCGATGTTCTGATGTGTAAGGTCGATCTCCCTTTTCTTGTTGTCGCGTTCCTTGCGGAAGAATGAGTAGAGCGAGCTGACGAAGAGCATGCCCACGAGTGGGAGCAGCCATCGGAATTGCAGCTTCTGCCCGAGTGTGGGCTCGGGCACGGTGGGGAGCATGTGGTGCGCCGTCTCGTCCCAGCCTGACATGGCGGCCATCAGCCCGAGTGTGCACAGCATCATCACTACCACCCCGACGGCGTAGCGGGCGTAGTTGCCGGCGAAGACGTAGCGCGGCATGAGCAGGTGGACGTTGAAAGCGAACGCCGATGCGCAGACGATGCTCATCTTGACCGCGTATGGCACGATATCCACGTAGCCTTTCAAGATTGACGGAGAGGCCATTATTATGCCGAAGCCCAGCACTATCGAAGCCTCCCACGCAAGCTGGTTCTTGTCCAGATGCTTACCTTTCTCCATTGCTCTTCTCGCTCGTTAAGGAGTCCATCTCTCCCCTTGTGTCCTGAGTCGCCCCAGAATTGAAAGAACCCCGAGACCAGCTAAAAGTCGAGGTCTGGGGGTTCTTAGTATTTCTTGTCTGTTGATTGTCGTGTTAGTCTCTGTGCTCGTACGGGGCTTGCGGCTGCCACAGCCAGCAATCTGCGTAGAAGGAGCCTTGCGATCCTGAGGTGATAAGGCTCGAGGTCGAGCCTGTGGTGACGAAGCCGACTTCCTGGCCGTCTGTCCCTGTAAGGACGAAAGAGACGGCGAACTTACGGGCTGCACCCTCGAATGAGGTCTTCTGCACCCAGTAGTCATAGAACGGGTTGTACTCCCAGGTCATAGAACCCAGTCCGCTTGAGCCGCCAGTGGTTATGTATGCGCGGCAGTCGGCAGTGCCATCGTTGATGACGAAGGATGTGCAACCATAGGCTGCGAGACCGACATACTGGTCGTCATACGAGTCGCGGGTGGCGTCGGAGAGTCGCCTCATCCTTGTCCATGAGTTCGTTGTGGGGTCATACCTCTCGAGCACGTCGATAGCGTCGCCGTTGATACCGCCGCAGAGATAGCCGAAGCCGTTGCACACGAAGACGGAAGCCTGGGCGCGAGGGACGCCGCAAGTGGCGACAGGGTTGCCGTCGCTGCCGTTGACCCACTCGTCCTTCTCCGCGTCGTAGCAGTAGAAGTCGCCGAGGATGTTGTTGTCATAGTCCTCGCCGCAGCCCACGTAGGCCTTGTTGTCGAGGACGAAAGCAGCGGCGTAGCGCACTGCGTCGCCGGGGTAGTCGGCCACCCTCGTCCAGGTGTTGGCCTCGGGGTCGTAGCGCCAGAAGTCGCGGAGGTAGTTCGTGCCGTCGAAGCCAAGGCCGACGAAGCCATAGGGCTTGTCCCCAATCTTGAGGGAGAAGCCTACGCCGCCATTACGAGCGGGGCAGTCGAAGACCTTGGTCGTGGTGTCGCCGTTGAGGTAGGTGAACGTGTTCGGCATTGAGCAGACGGCCTGCTCGGGGAGGAGTCCCTCCTCATTCTTGCCGGTTATGGTGTTAGTTGACGACTCGTTCTTATTGACAAGCTTAGCGTATCTGGCTGTCCACTCAGGCAGTCCGTCCTGACCTATGGTGCACATATAGAAGTCGCGGTAACGCTCCATATCCTCCGTCTTGTTGGTGTTGGCCCCAGTGCCGACGAAGGCGCGCTTCACGCCTTTGTACTCGAGCTGGAAACAGACTGCGCCGCCGCGCGGAGTGCCTGGGAAGTAGTTATAGGTGTTATACCAGTTTCCCTGAAGATTCTCATTGTCCTCTTCCTCGCAACTTGCTACGGACACTGCCAGGGCGGCCAAGAACATGGCTTTCAACGGGTACGTCAATCGTCTTGTCATATACGCTTCGTTATTTGCTTGCAAAGATAATTGTTTTATACGTTCTGCTATTATTTAATCAACGAAAGGGGGCTTTTTGTCATACGTGCATCCGCCTTGCGCCGTTTTCGCATGTCAATTTGTTAGTCGAACTTATGCCTTACGAACCAGATTTCGCGGATGTTGAAGCCGACCTTGAACGTGTTGACGGTCTCCTCTATCATTCCGTTGCTCTGCGTGCCGCGGTGCTGGCGTTCGTAGGATATTGACACGGCGTTGAGCGAGCGGCCGATTGGCACTGTTATGCCAAGGCTGAGGCCCGACTGCATGATGTTCGCCGTGCTGAGGTCGATGTAGTCGCGGCCGTATGAGAAGCCGGCGCGGTAGCGCATCCTCTTATAGAAGGGGTCGTCAGGCTTGCCAGGCGCGTATTGCACGCCGCCCGACACCGTGTAAGTGTTGCGGAAGTCGACCCTGTCTTTGAACTTGACGTCGGCGATGTCGCCCCACTCGCTTATCTTGCACTCAACGGTCCCGAGGAACTTCTTGCGCTGGAAGGCGAAGCCGGCCCCGTACATCCGCGGGACGTACATGCGGTCCGGGGTGGAGTCGTCGTGGAACAGCTGGCGCGATACGCTGTTGTAGACCGTTTGCTCGTATGAAGTGTGGAGCCACGTCTTGGGGGCGTAGACTGCGCCGAAGCGGAAGTTGTTCTCGCCTATGTTGAAGTCGAACTGCGTGCCGACCTCCCAATATATGTTGTTGGCCTTATACTTGCGCTGGTTGAAGATGTCCTCGCCGCCTATGGCCTCGCTGAAATACGAGCTTTCGAGCTTCTCTATGGTGCCCCAGAGGACGGAGAAGTTGCCGCCGATGCTCCAGTGGTTGAAGAGTGTGACCGCCGCATTGAAGTAGGCTTGGCTAAGACCGCCCGAGCCGGTGTACTGGATTTTGTACTCCTCGCCCGAGCCGGTGATTTTCTTGTACTCGTCGAGCTTGTAGCCGACGGACGAGAACGGCGCGTAGCCTATGGCGAATGCCAGCCACTTGCGGCTCCTGAATCCGAAGTTGATGCCGTCGATGTTGGCCGAGTATATGCTCGCCCTCTCGTAGCCCGACTCTTCGCGGGCGTAGAAGCCCTTGAGGTTTATGTTGAAGTAGAACGAGAGCGAGTCCAGTTTGCCTATGCCTGCCGGGTTAGAGATGTTGAGCCACTCGCTCGGGGCGAGGGCTATGCCGGAGTGGCCGAGACCGGCTGCCGCCACGTCTTCTTTGGGGTTGAGGACGCCGATTCCGTACATCGAGTAGGGCGAGGAGGTGCTGTTTTGCGCCATGGCGTCGCCTCCTGCGCAGAGGAGGGCGGAAGTGAGCATTGCCGCCGAGAGGGCCGTGTTGCCAAATGTCTTCATTCTATCTCTCTTCTCGGTCATAGTTGTAGTATGTCACTTCCAGGCATGAGCGGTGGCGGTCCACGCCGTGTCCGTTGAACAGCATGAAATCATAGTTTGTCGGCTGCATGCCGTTGCCCCATGTCATCACTATGCCGGAGTTCTCGTCCATATAGTCCTGGGCGAGGAGTGTGTTTATGTAGTACGTTATGTCGGCGTAGTAGTACATCTGCGTCCTGTCGTAGGAGTCGTACACGAGGGTGGACTTCACGTATGAGCCGCTGGCCGTTCGCAGCTGGCCTTGGATGACGTTGCCTTTGTTGACCTCGAAGAGGTAGAATGTCGTGGGGATTCTCCGTTTGTCGTAGCTGCCTACCTCGGGGTATATTTTCAGCGTCGCCTTGATGACGTGCTGATACTCGTTCAGGTTCTTGAGTGTCTCAAGCTGCGGGAAGTTGATGCGCGTGTAGTAGCCGAGTCCTTCGAACTCGACGGAGTGGAGCCCGCCCTCCGTCTCCGTGACCTGCTTGTACCTCTGGTCGAGCTGGTCGTAGGGCTCGTCCATCCCCTCGTTCCATACGTTATTGAACTGCAGGTTGCTGCCCGTCATCCTGAACTCGCGCTGGATTTTCACGGATGAGTATCCCCTGTAGTGGCTGTGGAGGCATATCTTGCTCGAGTCGGCGACGAAGGCGATGAGCGCCTTGGTGTCGAAATTCTCGTCGGAGCTTGTGATCTGGATGCCTTTCATCAGGCTTCTGAAATATTGCGACGTGAGTCCCGAACTCCAGTGCGACGCGTTGATTATGAACTGCTTGACCTCCTCGCCATAGTCGTCGCTGAGGCGGAAGCGTACGCGCGGGTAGGTGTGGGGGCGGGGCTTGAATGTGTATTTGCCGATGGTCTCGCCGGTCTTGAAGCTCCTGACGTTGTAGAACTCGCTCTCGTCTTCCGAGGCGAACTCGAGCCTCTGGTCGAGCCTTTTCACGACAATCTCGAAGTTCTTGGTAGTGTCGCCCTCGTAGAGGCCGGAGTGGTAGAGCACCATGGTGCAGGAGTCGTATACCTCCTTGCCGTTCTGGTACCAGTTGTAGCCTCCCTCCTTGCCGTCGGGCAGGCCGATTATGCGGACCGGCTCGGCGAGCATCATATAGGCGTCGCTGTGGATTGTGCCGATGACGGGTTTTGTCGTTTTCCCCACCCATGCGGTGTTCTGCGATGAGGTCTGCACGGAGTCGAGCTTGAATGTTGAGAGCGTCAGTGGCGTGGCGTCGCTGCTCATCTCGGCGTAGGTGTGGTTCTTTATGTAGCTGTCGTTCATCAGGATGCCCTCGTCGCCGCACGCCGTGAGAGCCGTCGCCGCGGCTAAGAGCGCGAAGGCCGGGCGCAAGTGCTTGCGGAGGGCGCCCCGCAGGCCGCCCAGCGCGGTCTTTGCCGCTTGCAGCCCTTTGCGCGTCACTATGTTAGTGGAAGTCATTTTTTGTCGCTGACTATTGTGTCGTGAGAAGTATGTGCGTTTGATGCTGTGAGCCGTTATGGACGGGTCTTCCTGCCCGGCGTACTGCCCCACAGTGCGAATTAAGCCCAACGCCGCTTAACGTCGTTATATTTTCAATCAACGTTGCCTAATATTTGGCAAAGGTATTGAAAAAATCAATACTCCGCTCATCTCGCCGCGTGATGCCGCGCCGTCGGCTCACTTCATGGCGTGGCTGTCCATATATGCGACAAAGCGGTCCTTGTAGTTGTCGGAGACTGGCACGAGCTGTCCGCCGATGGTTATGCGGAGGTGGCTGACGCTCTCGATGCGCTCGAGGTTTACGATCCACGAGCGGTGGACTCGCATAAAGGTGTCGGATGGGAGTGCGGCCTCGACCTTTTTCATTGAGAGGAGCGTCGTGAGCGGCTTTTTTTCTCCGAGGACGTAGATGCGGACGTATTCGCTCATGCCCTCGACGAGCGTGATGTCGGACACTTTGACGCGCGACATCTTGAAGTCGTTCTTCACGTAGATGTAGTCCGACAGTTTGAGCTTTCCGCCGGCGTCGGCATCGGTCTCACCCGTTTGCTCCCTGACTTTCAGAGCGTTCAGCGCGTCAAGCCTCTCCCGGGCTTTTTGGGCGGCCGACATCACGTCCGACAGGCCGAACGGCTTCAGGAGGTAGTCTACGGCGTTGACTTTGTAGCCCTCGATGGCGTAGTCGGGGTAGGCTGTGGTGAACACCACGAGGCACTGGTCGCCGACCTGCCTGACGAGCTCCATCCCGCTCAGATCGGGCATGTTTATGTCGCAGAAAATAAGGTCTATCCCGCCGCGGCGAATCATTTCGAGGGCCTCGAGGCCGTTGCCGCATTTGCCGGCGAGCTCGAGTCCCGGGGTCTTCTCAATGTAGCTGGCCAACTGTGTCAGAGCCAGCGGCTCGTCGTCTATGGCTAAGCATCGTATGTCCATGCGTCTCTAATTTTTGCCGCCATTCTTGGGCTGCTGCGGCATTTGAGTGTAAATTTAGTATTTAGCGGTGGGCTTTGGGTGCTTTGTCAGCCTTTTAATGCTAAATTTGTTGGCTTTGTTGAGGTCATTTCTTCCCTATCCTCGTTTTCCCCGCCATGCTGTTGGGCGGTACAGGGCGTTAGCTCTATAGCGTATCGCTGCGTAGGGGGCGTGCTCTCTTTTTTCTCTTATTCAAGTCTATACAATGGAAGTTTTGCGTCTCATAAGGGAGTCGTTCGCCCTGTTGCTTGTCCTGTCCTCATCTTTGCTCGGCGCATGCCCTGTCTCGGCGCAGGGTGGGCATTTTTATCTGGGAGCCGACATCAGTGGCACGACGGCCATCGAGGCACGTGGCGGGCGTCTGTACAACTCCAAGGATGAGATTCGCGAATGCACGGCGCTGATGAAGGAGATAGGGTTGGATGCCGTGCGTCTGCGCGTGTGGGTGAACCCGGCTGACGGGTTCTGCTCGCCCGAGGACGTCCTCGTGATGGCCAAGCGCGCAAAATATTACGGGATGGAGGTGATGATAGACTTTCATTATAGCGACTGGTGGGCGGACCCAGGGCATTCGCCCATTCCCGCCGCATGGCAATATTATAAACTTGGAGAGGTGGAGAAAGTCCTCTCCCAGCATACGGAGCGGACTCTTAAACTTTTGAAGGACAATGATATTGACGTCCGATGGGTGCAGGTGGGCAATGAGACGACCCACGGGTTCCTATGGCCTCTCGCCAAAGCTGAGGACGACATGGATGCCTATGCGCGTCTGACCAAGACCGGCTATGAGGCCGTGAAACGGATATATCCCGAGGCCCAGGTGATCGTGCATCTCGATGCCGCGTGCGACGTTGCCCGCTACGACTTCATTTTCGACGGGCTGCGCGATAGGGGTGTGAAGTGGGACTTGATAGGCGTGTCGCTCTACCCCTATTGGGATCAGAAGGCCGGCCTGACGAGCAGTGACAGGGAGTCCATCGACAAGGCCGTTGCCAATATAAGGCGCATGGCGGACAAATATGGCACCGACGCAATGATAGTGGAGACGGGGGTTCTCGTCGACCGTCCTAAGGCTCAGAAAAAGCTGCTTGCCGACATAATAGACGCGGCTAAGAACCGCACCGACGGCCATTGCCATGGGGTGTTCTATTGGGCGCCGGAGCTTGAGGACGGTGAATATATGCTCGGAGCGTTCAAAAACGGGCGGCCGACTGAGATTATGGAGGCCTTCACTGAGGCTGCCGAAAAGGAATAGTATACTACCCTATTGAAGATTATTATGAAGGTAATGCCCTGTTGCTCTATCACACGGCTGACGCTGGTCGCTATGCTCGCCGTGTTCGTGTCATGCACTAACGAGGTTGAGAAAAAGTCCGACGGAATAGCTCCCGAGAACAAGTACGACGATGAGTATTTCCGCACGAGTGCCGACACTTCAGTGACCGGAGTATGCGAGAACGTCACATTCTCATCAGCCACCCTTACGGGCAAGATAAACAATATGGGAGGAATCCAAAAACTGCCAGCGGGGTCGACGTTCGGCATCCTGCTCTCGTCCTCCACCAACGACCCTCAGTATGGGGCCGACGGGGTGGTCAATCTGCGAAGCCAACGCCGGTCGCTCGTATACTCGTGCGAGGCCGGTGGGCTTAATATGGGAACCGTCTACTACTATCGATCATATTTCCGCGACGGGCGCACGAGACACGTCTATCTCGGACGCGTTTTCGCCTTTGGCACAGAGCGTTGCGATGTCGTGACTCTCGCTCCGTCAAAGACTGGCTTCTGCTCCGCCACCGTGAGGGGCAAGTCGGGCATTAAGCTGAACCAGGCCTCGTTCAAAGGATCATATGGCGTGCTTTTCACCGCGCGGCAGACGGACAAGCCGAACGCAAGTGTCGACACTTTTGTCAATGGGCGTGTGGCGGCCGGCGACTCCGTTGTCTTTGAGGTCGACTTAACAAACTTGGAGCCAGGTGCGAAGTATTTGTATCAGGCGTATCTGAAGATTGACACGGCATATTACTACGGCTCTGTCATGAGTCTCAATACTCATCAGCTCGCGTTTTCCGACTCTGACATGCCTGTCGACCTTGGCCTCTCGGTGCGATGGGCGTCGCGCAATGTCGGGGCGAAGAGCGCAGAGCTTGCGGGTACCTATTTCGCATACGGCGACCCGACAGGTGAGGTGAATACGCCGGACTACACCCAATATCCGAATACGGACATCGCGACAACGGACAAGGATATGGCGACTGCCAATCTTGGCGTAGGGTGGCAACTGCCCACCTTCGATCAGTTTAAGGAGCTTGCGGACGGGTGTGACTGGCTATGGACGACCTACAAAGGTGCGCAAGGCTACGCAGTTATGAACCGCGATGGCTCGACTTGCATATTCCTGCCCGCCTGTGGATATTCAGTACCCAACAAAGACGGCAGCGGCCGCAACATTGTGGGCTATGACATGTCTCAGCCTCAGGGCTTCTATTGGTCTGGCACAAAATCGGTTACGGCAAGGAGCGCCTATAGCCTCGCATTCTCTGTGGACAAGGTTAACGTCTACAACCTCGGAGACAAGTCCTATGGCTTCTGCGGAAGGCCTGTAGCCGAGTAGGCGCACCTAAAGGATTGCCACGAGGGCAATGACGCCCAGAGTGACTATTCCGCCAACGACGGAGCCGACGACGGCTGCCGTATGGTGAGGATGGGAGCCGGAGAAGACATAGTCGGGCAAGGTGGCGGTGTCGTAAGCCGCTGTCTTGCCCGTCGTTATGTCTGTGGCATAGATGCTGTCGCCCTCGTTGTGGAAAAGCTTATAGGGCTGGTCGATGCCGCATATGACGTACCGGCCACCCTCCCTTAGCTGGCTTGTCACCGTTTGGGCGGCTTCTTCGTCGCCGCTCGGGATGTCGAACTCCACGCCCCCCGACTCGTTGACATAGGCGGCGCCGAGTGTCTCATCGCCTTTGGCTATGACGATCAGGCCTATGGGCTGCGCCGCGAGGCACAGGTGTACGGTCGTGTTGTCATCTGTGGCGGGAAGGGTGAGATAGCGGTTAGCGACGAGAGTCTCGGCCCCGCGGAGGATGTTGTCCTGCTCGGAGGGTGTGAGTCCCTTGTGCGCCTTGCGCCATTTAGCCGCAAGCTTGTCGGCAAGGTCGGTAGTGGCTGCGCTAATCTGCGCTGTGGAACTCTGCACGCCCTCTGTGTCTATGACGAGGCGGACTTGTGCCAATGAGCTTGCCACGCTAAGTGCCAAAGCGGCTATCGTAGTTATAATTTTTTGCATATCAGTAGTTTTAATGTTTATGCTTGCCCCGTTTCACTGCAGAGGGGCAGTGTTACTGTGAACGTTGTGCCTTTGCCTATTCTGGTCTCGAAGGATATTTCACCGCCCGAGTTGTCGACAATGTTTTTCGTTATGGCGAGTCCGAGTCCCATCCCTGTACCCTTGGTAGTGAAATTGGGCTTGAAAATCTTGGAGCGGATCTCTTCTGGTATTCCGTCGCCGTTGTCTGTGACGGATGCCGTGGCCTTGCCATTTGCGGCCGTGAGGTCTATCACGATGTCCACCTTGCGCCCGTCCGCCGCGCTCTGCTGCGCGTTCTTTATCAGGTTGTTAAAGACGCTTGTCATCTGGTCGGGGTCAGCCTTTACGAAGAGGCCCTCCTGTGGACCTGAGTAGCTTATTGTGGCCTCGTCCGTCCTGCCGAACATTGTGGCGGTGGCTGATAGCCTTGCCGCAAGGTCGAAGACGACCGGCTCTGCTTGCTTCATTTTCGCTATTCCCGAGAATTGCGACGCCACGGCCGACAGCTGGTCTATCTGGTCCACGAGCGTCCGCGCCGTTTTTCGCATCATAGGCTCGAAATTGTCACGCTTGGAGTCCCAGCATTTTAGCAGATACTGAATTGAGAGCTTCATCGGCGTGAGCGGGTTCTTTATCTCATGGGCGATCTGCCGAGCCATCTCGCGCCATGTGCTTTCGCGCTCCGTGGCGGCCAGCCTTTCTGCTTGTGAGCGCAGAGTGCAGTTCATCTTGTTGTAGGCCGACACTACTTGCCCCACCTCGTCATCGTAGGGATACACCAGTTTCACGTCGGTGGACTGTAGGTCGACGCTCTTGAGCATGTCGCGGAGGCCGATGAGGGGCTTGGTTATGACTCTTGCCAGTGCCGACGAGGCTATGATGGACAGGATGACAATGAAAACGAGCGAGTTGGTCATTGGCTCGATGGATGAGATGACCTGCGACCGTATGGCGTTCACGTCGTCGAAGAGCGGGACGTTGATGTAGCCCAGGACTTCGCCGCTGCCATTGTAGAGTGGCGTGTAGGCCGCATATTGCAGCATTGAGCCGATATGTTCCTTGATATATGCCTCGCTCTGCTCCCCGTCGCGCATGGCAATGAGGGCCTCCGTGTTCATCAGCGGGGCCGCTATGCCGCTCAGGAAAAGCTCACGGCGCGATGTGCCAATTAGGTGTCCTTTGACATCGAAGAGGTGCGCGTCGGCACCCGTGGCGTTTGACGTGCGTTGGAGCAGGTAGTCTATCTCTGCTGTGGTCGACGGGCTGGCGGCGACATCTTCCGCCGTGCTGCTGCTCAGCTCGTCTGCCAGGGCGGCATAGAACGATGACATGGCCTGCGAGAGATGGCGTTTGTTTATGGCCTCGTAGCCTGTTATGGCCTGACTGCCAGATATGGCGCACATGACGCCGAAAAAGGCCACGATGAAGAAGACGAGGCTCGCATGGATGCGCTCCCTGATGTCCATATGGCCAATGAAAGTCAGCTTTGAGCGAGAGGCCGCAATCATAATGAACGTGGAGACTACGAGCAGCCCCAGAAACAGGTAGGAGAAGCACGTCAATATGTTGCTTGCGCTCTGTCTGGGGTATGTGACAACGACGGTCTGCTGACTGTGGGTGGGCAGGATGTAGTGCGACGCTTCGCTCGAACTTGGCATTATGGCTACGCCGTCGGCCGTGAGCCTCACGTTGGCGGGGTAGTCGAAGTCGCCGTGGTGGAATGTCAGGCGCGACTTGTCGTACTTGGCATAGGAGTAGCCCTTCATCTTACCGTAGCTCATCATGTCGCGCTTGTTGGTGAGCAGCTCAGGGTAGCCTGCGGCCCTGGGTGTGCTTTTGAGCAGAATCTGAATGTAGAGCCTGTTGGGCGTAGCAGACGCGGAGTGTGCGCTGTGGTCGAAATTGAGCTTGGCCATGTAGCACGGGCGGCTGTCGCCATCGTAGAGGCAGTAGAAGTCGGGGGCGTCGGGCAAGCGTCGGCCGAGGGAGGATGTCAACATGTCGAAGTATGACACGCAGTCCGCAACGTCGCCATTGGTCGTGAGCTGGATCGTGCTGGCGGAACCCCGACAAGGGATCACCTGAAGGTCATAGCGCGAGAAGTACCCGTTGAAATACCTGTTGCGGATGTGGGTGTAGAGCCTGTCGTGCGAGAGATCGTCGGCCGCCATTAGCTCGGCAAGGGCCGTGTCCGACTTTATGGAGGCGTATACTTGTGGCAAGAGCTGTTCGGCTATCGGGTCGTCCTCCCTCACCATCTGAAATGAGAGGTTTGAAGCCAGCAACTGCCTGTAGGAGTGCTCTTTGCTCTCGTTAAGCTGCGTCATTCGCATAAGCGTGAAGCCCGACGTGAGCAGCATTAGCCATACGAAATGAGAGAATTTTATGGTGCGGACCGACACTTTTTGCATAAAATATATCGCTACGCACAGCACGGCGAAGCCTATGCCAACCGACGCTCCGCCCGCATCGAGGCTCAGCTCCCCCGCCACGGTGGCTACGACGGTGCCTGCGCAAAGCGACACTATTCGCACTGCGGTTCCCGCTACTCTCGTAATTACAGCCACCGCCCTTTCCGCCGTGAAGATGAAGGCTATGATGGCTGCGCCTATGATGCTAATCTTTACAATCGAAGTCTCGGACAGGTCAATCTCGCCAGCGTAGAACGAGAGCCCGCGCGAATGGCTTACCAAGGTCTCTATCATTCCATTTGCGATGATGTATGAGGCTGTACATATGGCGGTAAGCGCCCCTGCGATTGTGTATGCGCCTATTCGCCCGTGGCGTCGTATTCCGAATCTGTCGATGTCCGAAATGCGGAAGAGAGTATAGCCGCAGTGGAGGTTGCAAGCGGCGATGGAGGCCAGAATCCAGTACGACGGAAGCCACCAGTCGTAGGAGAAATCGTAGGCTGAAAACATCAGAAGCCCGTCTTCTCCCCATGGCGGGGTGAGAACGAGCATGGCGCAATAGACTGTAAGGTAGAAGGGTAGCGCACGGGCGACGGCCGCAATGGCATTCGTCCCGCGACGCAGAACCTCCCTGACGTAACGACCTGCCGCCCACAGCATTGCAATGGTGAATGAGATGAGCGACGCTAAGGATAGCCACATGGCCCAACAAGGCAGAGCCGTCGCCCATGGCGATATGACAGAGAAAAGGTATCTCCCGTTTGGGCCCAGAACGTCCACCCCGCCGTCCGTCGGCGACATGGAGATACTGCTTGTGGGTGGAAGACCGAACGATGTTCCGAATTCGTCGGTCAGGTAGTCGTTGCTGTAAGGGAATGTGCTTCTGACGCGCAGCAGGATGCTTATGACGCATTCGCCCTCTGTGCGTTGGTGGACGTAGTAGAATCCATTGTCCGCCACCGTCATAGGTGTCTTTATCTGGCTGGGCGAGAGATTGGCCGCTGGCAGCATGGCGTTGTGCCAAAAGCGCAGTTCTCTGTTGCGGAAGATGTAGTAGCAGTACTCGTTTTCATCCGCCGAGATGCTGTGCGCAACCCTTTCGAGGGCAAGCAGAGTGTCCGCTGCGCAGCTGTCGCATAGCATATTGGCTATTTTGTCAAGTCCGAGGATCATCCGCTTGTCGTGCGCGGCGATTACCGCCGACAGCCTTTCGCTCTCTTTCCCGACATCTTCATTTGGCCTCCCTATATGGCTAACAAGCAAATAGGCGGCAATGCTTATCACTGCCGCCAGAAGACCCGTCACGCAGTCCAGAGGCCAGCGTGAAAGCTCGTTGAGGCGTCTGCCCAAGCCATTTTCGCTCAGCCCCGGCATGATGTTCCTATCTTATTCTGAAGTCGAGCATCTTCTGCCCACAGATGTCGCCCTCCAGCCTGTCGCCCTCTTTGACTGGGCCTACGCCCGTCGGCGTGCCGGTAAAAATGAGGTCGCCTATGCGCAGCGAGAAGAATTGTGAGACGTAGGCTATAATCTTGTCCACGGAGTTTATCATCTCGGCCGCAGAGGCCTTTTGCCTCTCCTCTCCGTTCACTTTGAGCGAGAAGGACAGTTCATTGACGGGCGGTAGCTGGCTCAGCGGGGTGAACTTCGATATTGCGGCGGAGTAGTCGAACGCCTTGCATATCTCCCACGGTCTGCCCTCGGCCGTCAGCTCGGATTGGAGGTCACGGGCAGTGAAGTCGATGCCAAGGCCCACGGAGTCGTAGTATCTGCTTGCGAACCTTTCCTCAATGTGCCGTCCGAGCCTTGAGATGCGGAACACGAGCTCGGCCTCGTAGTCGAAGCGTTTAGCCCAGTCCGGCACGTAGAACGGCATGTTGTCGCGCAGCAGTGCCGTGTCCGGCTTCATGAACACCACCGGGTTCTCGCCCTTGGTCATGCCAATCTCGCCCGTATGGCTCGGGTAGTTCAGCCCGACGCAGATAATCTTCATAGCCCGGCGGTTCAGTTCTTTGGCTGGCTTGCCAGGGTGTTGAAGTTGCTCATCCGAATCCTGATAGAGGTCAGGACCCGCTTAGTGTCTCGCGAGAAGTCGGACTGCATCATCCAGTCGTAGTAGCCAGGCTCGCTGCGAAGCACGGCCTCGACGGGTTTGCCCTTGTGCTTGCCGAAGTTGAAGACCTCTACGCCGCGCTCGTCATATATGAAACGGCCGGCGTAGTCGACGTTGCGTGTCATGGAGGAGAAGTCGGCCAACCCCTTCACGTCTTTGGGCAGGTCGTCATACTTATCAAGCTGGGCAAGAAAGACGTCTACTGTGGCGGCTGTGTCGGCGAAAGCGCCATGGGCGTTCACGAGATCCTTGTCGCAATAGAACTTGTAGGCGGCGGTGAGCGTGCGTTGCTCCTTCTTGTGGAAGATGTTCTGCACGTCGACAAAGTTGGAGCGTCTGAGGTCCACGTCGTCGAAGCCGTTGGCCATGAACTCATCGGCCAGCATGGGGATGTCGAACCTGTTGCTGTTGAACCCGCCAAGGTCGCACCCTTGGATGATGTCCGCTATCTTGCGCGCCACGTCTTTAAAGAGCGGCTTGTCCGCCACGTCGGCATCGGTGATGCCATGGATGGCCGACGCCTCTTCGGGAATGTGGATGCCCGGGTTGATTCTCTGTGTGTAGGTCTCGCGGTGCTCATCGGGGAATATCTTGATGAGCGAAATCTCCACAATGTGATCCTTGCCTATGTTAAGTCCTGTGGCCTCAAGGTCGAAGAAGACTATGGGGCGGGTCAGTTTTATGTTCATATTTGTGCTTTTATCTTGTTACAAGGTGTCGAGCATGATGTCGCGCTCGATGGGGACGGCGTCATAGGTTCGCTCTGGGACCTCTATGCTCTCCTCGTAGTGCTTCGTGCCGTCGAGGTCGAGCGAGAGAGTGTAGGTGCCAGGGCTGAGAACTATGAGGAAAGAGTGAGTGCGCATGTTGACGCGCTCTATGGCTACGAGTTCGCCGTCCTTATTACGAACTTCGATTGTCGGTTGCGACCTGATGTCGAGAATCTTGTTCTTATTGTTCTTGACCTTGACCGTGTAGCGGAAAATGGCCGAAGTGGGCACCTCACGGTCGAGGAGTATGGCGTAGATATCGCGTCCGCCGTAGCTGTCGTCGCGGAAGAGCGAGAGGTAGGCGTAACGGTAGTCCTCGGTGAACGAGATGGTCATATTGTCGTAGGTGTCGTTGATGGGGTAGGGCAAATGGACGGGCTTCCCCCACTCGTTCTTGTTGAGGTCGAAGTCGCTGTAGAACAAGTCGTAGCCGCCCATCGTTCCCTCGCGGTTCGATGAGAAGTAGAGCCGTGTGCCGTTGTGGGCGAGCATCGGGTAGTTCTCGTCGCTCTCCTCGCGATTCACGAGGCCTGGGATTGGCCTCGGCTTCATCCATCCGCCATTGTAGGAGCAGATGGAGTAATAGATGTCGAGCTTGCCGTTGGCGTTGGTGGCGGAGAAAAAGATGGTGTCGCCGCTCTCCGATAGGCATGCTGCGACCTCCGAACCTTTGCCGTCGATGGGCTTGCCCATTTTCATTACGTTTGAGCTTCTTCCGCCGGAGGTGTATGTGGCCTCGTAGAGTGTGAAGTCGCCGTCGTTGTTGGAGCAGAAGAAGAAGCCGTCGGGCGTGACGCCGGACGGGTGTTCATCGAACTTAGAGTTGACGCGCCCAGATATTTTCTTAGCGGGCGACCACGAAAGCTCCGTCTGGTCGCTCGCCTTGATGTTGAAGACGTTGATGCATGCCTCGCGGTCGTACTTGTCGTCGCACGAGAATATGAGCGTATGCCCGTCGTTTATGATGTAGGGGTTCAGCTCGTTGCTTTTGGTGTTTATCTGTTCACCGAGGTTGATGAGCGGGTTGGGCATCGTGT
Source organism: Marinilabiliaceae bacterium (assembly GCA_051875415.1). Lineage (GTDB taxonomy): Bacteria > Bacteroidota > Bacteroidia > Bacteroidales > Marinilabiliaceae > W3P20-009. The sequence continues at coordinate 6,285 of JBJEGU010000040.1, read as the reverse complement.
CCCTCATGAACCGCTTGGCGTTGCGGATCCACGAGTTGAGTTCCTCGCCCCGCTCAACCTGCTCCTCTGTGACTGCCCGCACCATGAAGGAGTCGAGGCGCGCGAGGGCTATGTCGAAGTCGTGGGCGTGGAAATGCGCCTCGGCGGACATGAAGTAGGCCTCCGTGTCGTCCGGGTCGAACTCGAGGTATAGGTCGGTGAAATAGCGTGCCGTGTCGCGCACCATCTCGGAGCGGAGGATGGACTCGGCCACCCTCCTGATGAGTCCCGGGTTGGCCTTGTTCGACTTGTTGGAATGGAAAACGGTAAGATAGCGTTCTGTCGCCTTCTCGAAGCAGTGAGACGCGAAGTACTCGTCGGCCTTGGCATCGTACTGAGCCTTAGCGCCTTGGACTATGCACACGAAGGCTGCCGCCGCAATGCACATGGCGCGGGCGATGGCCGATAATCTTGAACCCATTTATTTCCTTTATTGCTTATATGCGTGTTATGACGGCTCCCAGCTCATTGAGCCTCTTGTCGATGTACTGGTAGCCTCGGTCTATCTGCTCTATGTTGTGGATGGTTGAGACCCCTTGCGCCGACAGGGCCGCTATGAGCAGCGCGACGCCGGCTCGAATGTCGGGCGAGGTCATCGTCGTGGCGCGGAGGCGGGTCTCGTTGTTGAGGCCGATGACCGTGGCCCGGTGCGGGTCGCAGAGGATAATCTGCGCGCCCATGTCGATGAGCTTGTCGACGAAGAAGAGGCGGCTCTCGAACATCTTCTGGTGGATGAGCACGCTGCCCTTGGCCTGCGTGGCGAGCACGAGGAAGACGCTGAGCAGGTCGGGCGTGAGCCCTGGCCACGGAGCGTCGGCCACGGTCATTATGGAGCCGTCGATGAATGACTCGATGGCGTAGTGGCGCTGGGCGGGGATGTGGATGTCGTCGCCATTGATTTCCATCTCGATGCCCATACGCTGGAAGGCGAGCGGGATGATGCCCAGATGCCTGACCCCGGCATCCTTTATGGTCATGTCGCCCGCCGTCATCGCTGCCATTCCTATGAATGAGCCGACCTCAATCATGTCCGGCCATATGGAGTGTGAGCATCCGCCCAGCGTGTCGACGCCGTGGATGGTGAGCAGATTCGAGCCTATGCCGTCGATCATTGCTCCCATGCTGACGAGCATCTTGCAGAGTTGCTGGAGGTATGGCTCGCAGGCCGCATTGTAGATGGTCGTCTCGCCCTTGGCCATCACGGCCGCCATAAGGGTGTTCGCAGTGCCGGTGACCGACGCCTCGTCGAGCAGGATGTAGGCGCCCGTGAGGTTGTCGGCCGTGACGGAGTAGAAGACCTGCCCATTGTCATAGTCGAACTTGGCGCCGAGCTTGGTGAAGCCGAAGAAGTGCGTGTCGAGACGGCGACGGCCTATCTTGTCGCCTCCGGGCTTGGGGAAATGCGCCTTGCCAAACCTCGCGAGGAGCGGGCCCATAATCATGATTGAGCCGCGGAGCGACGACGCCCGCCGCTTGAAGTCGTCGGTCTGCAAGTAGTCGAGGTTGACGCTCTCGGCCTGGAAATGGCACTTGTGCCTGCCTTCGCGCCAGACCTTCACGCCCATGCAGCCCAGGAGATCGATGAGGTTGTTTACGTCAAGGATGTCCGGAATGTTGTCAATGACCACCTCTTCCTTGGTGAGTAGGGTGGCGCACAGCACCTGAAGAGCCTCGTTCTTTGCTCCCTGCGGGGTTATAGTCCCGTTCAGCGGGTGTCCGCCCTCAATTCTGAATGTTCCGCTCATCGTAGCCCGTCTCCTACCACCTTTTCCTGTTATTCTTCCTGTTGCCTTGCCTCTGCGCCCTGTTGCTGCCGTGGAACCTCTGGTTGCCACGTTGCTGCCATTGGCGTCGTGGCTGTTGACTTCCTTGCGCCTCGGGCAGGTACTCCGTCATCTCGGCGAAATCGTACTGGAGGGCGCCGTTGGTCATATCCGCCATGTCGGCGCACACGCGGTCCTCGGCGTTGGTCTCCTTGCCGCCCTGGATGATGAGGTTTTTCATGTAGACGGCCGTCATCGCGGCTATCTGGAGCCTCTCCTCCTCGGTGTCGGCCCTGACGGCCGCATTGAGCATGTCTTGCACAATGGAGCCGTAGGCGCGGAGCCTGATGTCATTCATCGGGTAGGCCATATGGACGGACGGGCGTGTCGACGCCTCCTGCTTTTGTGGCATGGGGAACGGGGAGTCGACATCGAGCTTGTAGTCGGCCATCATGGCAATGTGGTCCCAGACCTTCTGCTTGTAGTTGTCGTCCTCCTTGAGTTTCGGGAAGAGCGTGAGCATGGTCTTGGCTATGGTCGCCGCGCAGCGTGAGCGTTCGTCGCGGTCTTCGATTGTCAGGGCGTGGCGCACCATCTCCTGTATGTTGCGTCCGTACTCTGGCAATATGAGCTTGTCTCTTGAGGTATTGTATTCCATTTGTGTGCTTGTGCAGGGCGCGACCCTTTTTGGGGGGGCGTGTAAGTCTTTGAGGATGCGGCTCTTGGCTTAGCCGACAAAGTCGCATTACGGCGAAGTTAAATAAAATGAGTGGATTTTCAACGCCTTTGCGTCAATTGCGTGGGGAAGGCTCTAATCCGCCAACACCCTGCCCGCCGAGCTCAATCTCCGGGATTATTTTTGTAAGAGAGGGTGGGCAGTCATCGCTTTGCCAATGCGACACTTATAAGGCCGCTATGCGCTTGGCGAGGGGCGACTCCGCCAGCGGCACGAGTCCGTCGCTGCCGGCGCAGTAGCAATAGCACATCTCGGGCGGGAGTCCCACGCAGTAGTTGCCGAACTCGTTGCGTATGATGGTGTAGTCCTCCACGTTGGTCACGATGCCCGAAAGTTTCATGATCTGCTTGCGCAGAAGGCTTACCATGGGAAGCCGTATTTCCTGTACCGTGATGTTGGGTGCGCCCTCCTCCTCGCCGCCGAAAATGACGTATAGCGCCCTGTACTTTGCTTGCAACGACTCCATCCGCCTGCGGAATGCGCTGTCGTCGCCTGTCTTGGGGCGGTTGAAGTTGACACCGCCCGAGGCTGACTCAATGAGCATGAGGGCGTAGAGGACCTTCTCGCGCCTGTGAATCTTCTCAATGGACGCGTCGGCCTCGGGCAGGTAAATCCTCTCGCGGAGGGTGTCGATGACAACGCGGCTGCGGATGCCCTTGCGGAGGGTCAGGATGTCGAGCACCTGCTTGTGGAAACCCTTGAACACGAAGCGCCCCTCGGTCTCGCGGAGGTAGCAGAGGCGGCTGTTGTGGTAGAGGCCGGCGAGGGCGTCAGTAAATTCCCTTATGCGCCGCATCATGTCATCGCCCACTTCGATGAGCAGGAAGTTGGCCACCTTCTCATTGTCGACTATCGAGTCGCCCACGCGCACCATGAGCGACGGCTCAACGGTCAGCATCTCCCTGACGTTGAGCTTTGTCGCGATCAGCTCGCGGCAGAACATCAGCGTCGAGAGGCTCTGAAGCTGCGCCGCTATCGCTCTCAGCCTCTCGTCGCTCACCTTGGGGTAGAGAAAACTGGTTATGTGGAGCAGCCTCTCGGCGGGAAGGCTTCTGTAATGTTCCGCCACCTTGGGCAGGTAGACGAAGTCGAAGCCCGCGAGGCGTATTTCGGCGCAGATCTCCCTGTAATTGTCGTTAATCTGCTTGCCAATCTTCTCGTCGGTCTCACTCTCGACGTAGAGGATCTGCGTGTCCTCAATGTCCAGGCTCTCCGCTCTTACCGATATTATGGTCTCCCGTCTGTCGGCCTCGGGGTTGAGGCTGTCGCGCAGGGCCATGATGAGCATCGCCTCCTCTCGTGCGCAGAAGTCGTCGGACATGGCGAGGGTCATGAAGTCGGCCAGCAGTCCCCGCCTCTCCTTGGCGTCGAGGCTGGCGAGCGAGCCTATGGCCTGGGCGAGGGTGACGGACGCCGCCGCCTCCTCGTCCTCCTTTCGGATGGAGTATTTGGAGCGGAGGGCGTCGAGCCTCTCGACCTCCCTCGTGTCAATTATGCCGTCGGCATAGATGAGGTCTGTGAAGACCCTGGCGATGCCCGCTCGCTCTGATTGCTTCATTGATGCTGCTGTTTTTGGGGGGTGAGTAATGCGCTGCTGCGCAGAGTACTAAATTACGACTATGTGACGATTCTGCGAGTGATTTTGGGTTGTAAACTTGTATTTTGTATAAAAAAAAACACCTTTGCGATGCAATTAACAGAGTAGGGCTTTCGCCTTGCAAATCACACAATGACATATTACACCTTCGGCGGGTATGGCGAACCCGATGTAGAGAACCTGCGCAAAGACTGGAGAGAGTTCAGGGATGTGCTTGATCATTATGGCATAACGCGGCTCTATCACTTCACCGACCGTAGTAACATTGCGGGCATAGCGAGAAGCGGCGGGCTGCTGTCGTGGAGGCGCATCTGCCAGCAGGGTGTGAACGTGCCACGCCCGGGCGGCAGCGACACGTCGCATAGTCTTGACATGAGCCTTGGCCTTGACGACTACGTCCGCCTCTCGTTTGTGCAGGGCCATCCGATGATGTACGTCGCAGTCAAAAATGATCACCGCATCGATGACCCCGTTGTCCTGGAGATAAGCACCGACGTGCTGCTTGATGAGCGTGTGCTTTTCTCCGATTGCAACGCCGCCAGCAAGAAGAAAGGATTCTCTACGGGTGGTGACATAGATTTCTTCCGGAACAAAATACGTTTCGACCTGTTCCGCCGCAATTATTTCTCTCTTGACGAAAGCGAGAAGCCGTACTATCAAGCGGAGGTTCTTGTCCCGGGCATCGTCCCGCTGTGCTACATTATGAACCGTGAGGAGTGTGGTATATATGAGTCGCACGAGAAACTTGTTAGCCCGGCTCAAAAGGTCAGAGAGGAGCGAAGTCGACAAGAGGAGATTGAGCGGCAGGAGGAGCGAAAGCGTCACGACGAAAGGCGGCGCAGCGAGGAAGAGGTCGGGGCGACGAGAGATAGGCGTAAGCTGATTGGCTCCGCCATAGAATGGGCTGATGACAGCCTTGCGTTCTGCGCAAGCAGGACTGTGATATGCGAAGGCGGTCGTGAACATGTCAAGCTGAGCTGGAGTGAGATACCGTCCGATTACAGGCAGTTTGTGAAGTCCGTGACGCTCAATGGCGAGCTGCAATCCTCTAATAGTCTGCTCGTTTGCCCTGCTGCGACAACATCATACACACTGTCGCTCGACATATGCGGCGAGGTTGTGCGGAAGAGCGTGACTGTAAGCGTAGTGCCAATGCCAGTCACCGACTTTACTTCGGACTTCGAGTATGTCGTGGCCGGGAGCTATGTCACGCTTCAGTGGGATGTTAAGAATGCTCAGTCAGTTGAACTTGATGGATATGGCGTTATGGGCGGACTTTCAGGTTCTTTTAAGGCACGTGTGGATGCTGACACCATTTTTACCCTCATCGTGACAGGTTTGGCGGGCAAGTCAAGAGTCCATCTGCCAGTTCACGTCATGCCGCTTGCGCAGACTGTTGCGCCCGTGCATCTTATTGAGCGTATCAACGTTTTGTGGCCTGACGCGCCACAAATTTTGATTGACACGAGCATCTTGGACGACTATAGGCGTAGTGTTGAGCATGTTGAACTCGATAAGGAGTTGATGTCCAAGACTTTTCCGGGCGAGGCAGCCGATGGCGGAGGAAGGCTGAGAACCGTCCGTAGGATAAAGAAGCCCCGCTTTGCGGCAATCAAGAAATTATTTGAAACAGTAAAGAAACTGATAAAACGATGATAACGGAAAAGCAGGGCTGGCAACAGCCCACAGTTGGTGCTGAAGACATCAAACAGCCTCAGTCTGAAAATGAAAGGAGAGAACAGGAATGTAATCCGGTCTGCGAGTTCTTGTGGCGGTGCGCAGGAGCGGATGTAGACATCTTGCGTAAATGCCCTGGCAGTCAGTCGCGCTATACGGGCGTTGGAAGTACTATTGTCTTCACTGCCGTTATGGCTTGGGCGTCATGTGGTTATGCACTCTACTATGTTTTCGACAGTCGCATTCTGGCTACTTTCTTCGGCTTCCTTTGGGCGGTTATGATATTCAGCCTCGACCGTTTCATTGTCAATTCGATACCCGGTTCTCTGAGTTTGAACAAGCGGTTGCTGTTTGGCTCTCCGCGTCTTGTCATGGCCATTATCATCGGTGTCGTCATATCTGCTCCCATCGAGATGAAAACTAAAGTTTCCCACTTCGCAAAAAGCCAGCGCAACAAGGCGCATCTGCGAGGC